>NZ_LPWF01000015.1 GCF_001723305.1 Methyloceanibacter superfactus | reverse complement strand
GGGACCCCCGAGGCCGGAACGCGTCTTCCTGGCGGCGGGGTCCGGGCCGGGCGGGAATGTCCGTCCGCGATGAGCCCATCTGTCCGCACGCCGTCCTCGGGCGCCGTCCCCCGTCCCGCGATCAAGACGCCTCTAGAGCGCGCCCCTTCATTGGACGAGGTGATCACATTGTAAGCGAGGTTTGGCAGGCGGGGATAAAGTGGTGCCCTCGGTGCTGCGACATGGCGTCCCTGTGGCGGCGTGCGGTCGCAGGCGCGCCATGGGGCTCGCGCCTTCTGTTCCGGGCATTTTGCCGGTTGAATCCTCTCCGGTCGCCACCGGGCCCTGTTCCCGACGTGTGGCGGCCCCTTGCGGGGCGGGTTTTCGTCTTATTTTTCCGTAGCTTGCGCGCACGCGCCAAGGCGCGGGCCGGCCGAGTCTTCGCCGGTCTTCAACCCCCCTGAAATCAGTAATGGAGTAGCCGATGCCGTACTGCGCGGCGTTTTTCATGATGTTCACTGTTCTGGTTCTGGCGAGTGCGCTCGCCCCGGTCCCGGCGCAAGCCTTCCCGTCTCCCTTTGCGGAGGGGTCCTCGCAGAAGTCGGCAAAAGCCGCCAAGCCCGCCCACTTCAATGTCGGCCCGCGTCCGGCGCGCTGGTGCGGCTGGTGGATGCGCACTCAGAAGGGCGGTGGGCCCGAGCTGAACCTGGCGCGCAACTGGGCCAAGTGGGGACGCCCCGCCGGCGGACCGCGTGTCGGCGCCGTGGTGGTGTGGTCGCATCATGTGGGCATGATCACCGGCCGCACGAAGGACGGGCAGTGGATCGTGAAATCGGGCAATGACGACGGCCGCGTCCGTGAGCAGCCGCGTTCGGTCGCCGGTGCCGTGTTCCGCGTCGGCTAGCGACAAGAAGGGGCGCGGGACTTGGTCTCGCGTCCCGCTATTCCTTCACCACGGAGATGTCCGGCGCGTCCTCGGCCTTCATGCCGACCACGTGGTAGCCCGCATCGATATGCAGGACCTCGCCGGTGACCCCTTGCGACAGGTCCGACAGGAGATAGAGCCCGCCGCCGCCGACATCCTCGATGGTCACCGTGCGCCGCAGTGGCGAGTTGAGCTCGTTCCATTTGAGGATATAGCGGAAGTCGGCGATGCCGCTCGCGGCCAGCGTCTTGATGGGGCCGGCGGAGATGGCGTTGACCCGGATGCCTGCCTTGCCGAGATCCATCGCCATATATTGCACGCTCGTTTCGAGCGCCGCCTTGGCCACGCCCATTACGTTGTAATGGGGCATGACCTTCTCGGCTCCGTAATAGGTCAGCGTCAGCAGCGACCCGCCATTCGGCATCAGCGCCTCGGCCCGCTTGGCGAGCGCGGTGAACGAGTAGCAGGAGATCAGCAGCGTCTGGACGAAGTTTTCTTCCGTCGTGTCCACATAGCGCCCGTCCAGCTGCTCCTTGTCGGAGAAGGCGACCGCATGCACGAGAAAGTCGATCGTGCCCCATTCATTTTTAAGCGCGTCGAACACCGCATCGACGGAAGCCTTGTCGGTCACGTCGCATGGCAAAATGAGCTTCGAGCCGATCTCCTTGGCGAGCGGCTCGACCCGCTTCTTCAGCGCCTCGCCCTGATAGGTGAGCGCCACCTCGCCGCCCTGCTCGGTGATGGCTTTGGTGATACCCCAAGCGATGGAGCGGTTGTTGGCAACGCCAAACACGATCCCGCGCTTGCCTGCCATGAGATTTCCGCGCTCGCCCATTACCCCTCCTTCGAGCCTGAATTCGGGGCTTTATACATGGCTGGGGAGGCGGGCCGGAAGGACTTTCGCCCCGGAAAACCGGGACGGATCGGCGCGGGCGCTAAGACTTAAGTCTCAGGTCTCGAGGCGCGGCATCGGAATCAGCCGCGACAGCGCCGTTTCGCTGCGGGCGTCCTGGGTCAGCGCCCGCGCCCGCAGAACGTGGCTGCGCAGCGGCGTGAAACGCAGGCTTCGCCCCTGGAGGTCGCGGTCCTTGCTCTCCTTGGAGAGAGAAGCCGCAACCCTCGTCGTCTCGGATCCGGACATGGGAACCCCTTTAGCCCGCGATCGCCCAGTGGCCGTTTTCTTCACGGCAGGCGACGCCCTCGATCTTCTTCTCGTAAGTGCCCAGCGCGAGCGAATAGAGCACGTGACGGCAAATGCGCCCCTGATCGTCGCGGAAGGCCGATACCGGCTTGATTCGCCCCGCGAGCTTGCTGGCCGGCCGGCGCCACACCAGCGTCACCCCGTCGCCGAGCTCGGTGAGGGCCATCTGCAACGCCTGAAGCGCGACAGCGCGGTCGCTTTGCTCGAGGCTGGATTTTAGTGCATTGAGGCCTTGCGGCTCATGACCGGT
This sequence comes from Methyloceanibacter superfactus, assembly GCF_001723305.1. GTDB lineage: Bacteria > Pseudomonadota > Alphaproteobacteria > Rhizobiales > Methyloligellaceae > Methyloceanibacter > Methyloceanibacter superfactus. Next base: position 22,968 of record NZ_LPWF01000015.1, on the reverse strand, counting down.
GGTCACCGCCGCGACTTCCTCTGCCCCGCTCTCCTCGGCCATGAGAGGAGATGGGGTGGGCAACAATACTGACAACACTAGAGCACCCACCCCAATGATAGGGGCGTTCCAATGGAACGTACGCATAACAACTCGTCCCCAAACTCTGACGCGGATACTGTATTCCCCCACGCCCACTATCAACTGACCTCATGGTGGCCTATCAGAGTGAGCAAAACGTAAATGCCCGTATCCGGACGGGATTTTTTTTCTTCGAGTTCGAGCGAGACGATTGAGATGGACGGTCAGACACAGAAAACCGCGGATTTCACCGCCGCCGAGGAGCCCTTTGCCCTGTTCCGGCAATGGCTGGGAGAGGCGGAAAAGTCCGAGCCCGCCGATCCGGAGGCCATGGCGGTCGCCACCGCCGACGCCGACGGCCTGCCGAATGTGCGGATGATTCTCTTGAAGGGCGCCGATAGCCGCGGTTTCGTCTTCTATACCAATTGCGGCAGCGCCAAGGGTCTGGAGCTCGCCGCCAATCCGCAAGCGGCGCTCCTGTTCTATTGGAAGAGCCTGGGGCGCCAGATTCGCGTTCGCGGTCCCATCGAGCCTGTCACCGAGGCCGAGGCGGATACCTATTTCGCCACGCGCCACCGCGAAAGCCGGATCGGCGCCTGGGCGTCGAGCCAATCACGGCCGCTCGAGAGCCGCGCCGCGCTGGAAGAGGGCGTCCGGCGCCTGACGGAAAAATTCGCCGGCGGCGATGTGTTGCGGCCCGACTATTGGCACGGCTACCGCGTGAGGCCGCTCGAGATCGAGTTTTGGCAAAGCGGCGCCTACCGCCTGCACGACCGAATCGTCTTCCGCCGCGCCGGCCCCGAAGGCGCATGGACCAAGACGCGCCTCTATCCGTGAGCCGCGTGAGTCCTTAGTCTTCGCCGCCATGACCCTCATGCCCAACGAAGAGCGGAAGACCCTGGTGCTGACCGGCGCCTCGCGCGGCATCGGCCATGCCACGGTGAAGCGCTTCTCGTCGGCCGGCTGGCGGGTGATCTCCTGCTCGCGCCAGCCCTTTCCGGAGGACTGCCCGTGGGAAGCCGGGCCTGAGGATCACATCCAGGTCGATCTCGCCGATCCGGACAGCACCATCGAGGCCGTCGCCGAGATCAAGGACCGTCTGACGGCGCAAGGCTCCAGGCTGAATGCGCTGGTCAACAACGCCGCCATCTCGCCGAAAGGGCAGGGCGGCAGCCGGCTCTCTTCCCTCGACACGCGCATCGAGGACTGGAGCGCCGTGTTCCAGGTCAATTTCTTCGCCGCCATCATGCTCGCCCGCGGCTCGATGAGCCGAGGCGCGTCCGGCGCCGTGGTCAATGTGAGCTCGATCGCCGGCGGGCGCGTCCATCCCTTTGCCGGCTCCGCCTACGCGACCTCGAAAGCAGCACTCGCCGCGCTCACCCGCGAGATGGCCGCCGACTTCGCCCCTCTCGGCATCCGGGTGAACGCCATCTCGCCCGGCGAGATCGACACCGCCATCCTGTCGCCCGGCACCGAGGCGCTTGTCGCCGACATCCCCATGCGCCGCATCGGGCTGCCGGAGGAGGTGGCCAAGGTCATCTATTTCCTCTGCACCGACCAATCGAGCTACATCAACGGCGCGGAGCTCCATATCAATGGCGGCCAGCATGTGTGATCCGGCCGATCACAAACCTGCCACGGCTTACGTTTAGCGATTAGACTGGTGTCGAAGACGGATTGCAGCATGAGGATCGGCTGACGTGACGGCGAGCTACTCCATGGACCGGTATTCGACCGCGCGCTACGAGGTGCGCGAGGCGCGCGAGGCCAAATGGGCGCGGCGCATGGCGCTGTTCTTCCTCCAGCTGCTTGTCCTGACCGTCGTCCTGCACCGCTTCTTCGGGCTCGGCACGCCGGCCGCCATCAATCTGATCGGCGTCTCCATGGTGGGCATGCTGATCGCTCTGCTCATCGCCGTGGGCTCGCTCATTCGCATTTGGTTCGGCGGTCAAACCGGCGCGGCGCAGGATTTCGGCGCCATCGTGCTCAGCCTGATGGGGCTGGCCCTGCCGGTCTATTTTCTGGCGAAGGCCGTGATGCTGCCCGCGCTCACCGACGTGCAGACGACGCCGGCCGATCCGCTCCAATTCACCGTGCTGGCGGGCGAGCGGCCCAAGGATGCAATCCCCTGACCAACCCGGACGCCGAGAAGGCGAAGCTCCAGGCCGAGGCCTATGGCGATATCGGTCCCATGTTCCTCGAGCGCTCGGCGCCGGAAGTGTTCGTCCTGGTCAACGAGGCGGTCGGGCGGCTCGGCTGGACCGTCGTCGTCAACGAGACCCCGGGCGAGAGCGGCATCGGCCGCATCGAGGCGACCGACCGGAGCATGATCATGGGCTTCACCGACGACGTGATCGTCAGGGTGAAGGGCGATGACGCGCACACGCTGATCGATGTCCGCTCGGCCTCGCGCTACGGCATGCACGATTTCGGCGCCAATGCCGATCGCATCCGGGCGCTCTATGCCGAGGTGACGGCGGCGCTCGAGAAGGGCGAGAAGACGGTGCTGGAGCAGGCGGCCCCCAAAGAGGAGGAGGAGCCCATCGCCGCGCCGGCCAAAGAGATCAAGAAGAAGAATCGGAAGCGGGGCGCACGTAAAAGGCGCTAAGCCGGTCGTGAGCGCCTTCGGCCGCCACCATGTCGCGGGCGATCAGATGCTCGAGATGGGCGAGCACCGACAGCGCGGCCGCCTCCTTCAGATCGGCGTCGAGCCCGCCATAGAGCTTGGCCACGATGCGCGGGATCGTGCTGATGCCCTCGTCGAGACAGGCGAGGATGGTCTGCTCCCGCCATTTGCGATGGGTCATGTAGGCGCGCACCACGCGCTGCGGCGTCTGAATCCGTCCGCCATGGCCTGGCAGGAACGTCTTGTCGTGACGCTGCATCAGCCGTTCGAGCGAGGCGATGAAGTCGGCCATGTTGCCTTCCGGCGGCGCGATCACCGTGGTGTTCCAGCCCATCACATGGTCGCCGGTGAACACCGTGCGCTTGCCCACATGGGCGAAGCACAGATGATCCGGCGCATGTCCCGGCATATGCAGCACATCCAGCGCGAAGCCGCGGCCCTTGATGGTGTCGCCATCCTCGACCGGGCGGTCCGGCGTGAAAGCTTGAATTGACGAAGCTGTCGCCCGACGCCCGCGCGCCGCGCCGCGCGGCTTGCCCGTCGGCCCGAAGGCAACGATCTCGCCGCCGAGCATTGCCTGCAACGGCACCGCGCCGTCGCAATGATCGCGGTGGCTGTGGGTGATGAGGATGTGGGTGACGCGCTCGCCGCGGGTCGCCTCGGCGATGGCCGAAAGATGGGCCGCGTCGCCGGGGCCCGGATCGATCACCGCGACCTCGCCGGAGCCGACGATATAGGTGTTGGTGCCGAGAAAGGTGTAAGGGCCCGGATTGTTGGCGACGATGCGCCGGACGTCGGGCGCGACCTCCTCGGCGACGCCGTAGTCGACGTCCACGCTACGATTGAATGCAAGCTCCGCCGACATGGTCTCGAAGTGTTGTTGGTCTTCTGGTGAACCCGCGCGGCATCATAGCGGAGCGGCGGGCGGGCAGCAGCGCTACCGGATTGGCAGCGTTAAAATCCCATGGCTTTTTGCGCAAAATATGTCTGCCGGGACGGGGCAAACGCCGCATTTTGCCGCGTTTTGCGGGGGCTTCGCGCGCGCTCCCCAGCCGAGCACCGCCATGCGAGATGGTGGTCGGAGTGGCAGGATTTGAACCTGCGACCCCCTCGTCCCGAACGAGGTGCGCTACCAGGCTGCGCCACACTCCGCTTGGCTGAAGACGGACGTATATAGACGGCAAGCCGCCAGCCCGCAAGCAAGGTGCTGGCCCGCAAGAAAGCCTGTGAAGAGGCGCGGGGAGAAGCGGGCGGGGCGCCGGAAACCCCGCGCCACTAGGGCGCATTGTGGCAATTTGCCCGAGCCTGTATTTCCCGAGGTCAATCCGCCAGGCTTCGTCTTGTCGCCACCACGGACGCCCGCCGCGGCTCATGCCCGCGCCCCCGGGAGCCCGCGTGCCTGGTCTCTTTGACGTTTCAGATGTGTCCCCACGATCGAGGGAGGCCTCGTTGAGGTCCAAACCACGGCACGGCCCGAGTTTTGCCGAGCTTTACACGCCGAAGCTCTTCACGGTGCTGCGCGAAGGCTACGGTCTGGGCGATTTCCGCGCCGACGCCATCGCCGGTCTGACCGTCGCCATCGTCGCGCTGCCGCTGTCCATGGCCATCGCCATCGCCTCCGGCGTGGGGCCCGAACGGGGGCTGTTCACGGCCATCGTCGGCGGCTTTCTCGTCTCCGCGCTCGGCGGCAGCCGCTTCCAGATCGGCGGCCCGGCCGGCGCCTTCATCGTCATCATCGCGGCAATCGTCGAGCGGCACGGCTATGACGGGCTGGTGCTCGCCACGCTGGTGGCGGGACTGATTCTCATCGCCGCCGGATTCTTCCGGCTCGGCACCTACATCAAATACATTCCCTTTCCGGTGACGGTCGGCTTCACCGCCGGCATCGCCGTCATCATCTTCGCCAGCCAGCTGAAAGAGCTGCTCGGCCTCGACCTCACAAGCGAGCCCGCGGCCTTCGTGCCCAAGCTCGAGGCCCTGTGGGCCGCACGCGCCACGGTCAATGCGCAAGCCTTGGCGATCGGCGCCGTGGCGCTCGCCATCATCGTCGGCTTGCGTCGCTGGCGGCCGACCTGGCCGGGCTTTCTGCTGGCGGTGATTGCCGCCGGCGGCCTCGCCTGGGCTCTCAATCTGGACGTCGCCACCATCTCGTCGCGCTCGGCGCGCTGGCCGCGCAGCCTCCCCGATCCGTCGCTGCCGCCCTTCAGCCTGGCCAAGCTGCAAGCGGTGCTCCCCGACGCGGTGACCATTGCGCTGCTCGGCGCCATCGAGTCGCTATTGTCTGCCGTGGTCGCCGACGGCATGTCCGGCCGCCGGCACCGCTCCAATTGCGAGCTCGTGGCGCAAGGCGTGGCCAATGTCGGCGCGACCGTGTTCGGCGGCATTCCGGTGACCGGCACCATCGCCCGCACCGCCACCAATGTCCGCGCCGGCGCCAAGGGGCCGGTCTCAGGCATCCTGCATGCCGGCTATCTCCTCCTGTTCATGCTGGTGGCGGCGCCCCTTGCCGGCTACATCCCGCTCGCGGCTCTAGGCGCGGTGCTCGCGGTCGTCGCCTGGAACATGGCCGAGCGCGACGACTTCATCGCTCTGCTGCGGGCGTCGGGCGGCGACCGCATCATCCTGCTCGCCACGTTCCTGCTCACCGTGTTCGTCGATCTCACCACCGGCATCGGCGTGGGCGTGGTGCTCGGCGCCTTCATCTTCCTTCACCGCATGGCCGAGAGCGTCGAGGTCGCGGGCGAGGCGCCCCTGATCGCCGAGGACCAGGCCGACGACTATGCGGGCCGCACCGCCTACGACCCGGCGGAGGCGGCCGGCCGGGACGTGGTCGTCTACCGCATCAGCGGCGCGTTTTTCTTTGGCGCGGTCGCCGCCGTCAGCGGGGTCCTCGAGCGAATCGGGGAGCGCCCCCGCGTGCTCGTGCTCGATTTCTCCGAGGTGCCGATGGTCGACAGCACAGCGGCCAAGACGCTGCTGCGATTCGCCGAAAAGCTCGCCAAGGCAGGCGCTATGGTCTACCTCGCCGGCGCCACGCCGGCCGTGCGCCGCGAGCTGTTGCAGGTTGGGCTGAAGAAGCCGCTGGTGCGCTATGCCAAGTCCGTGGAGCAGGCGATTTCCCATGCTACGCCTGGGCCGGATCAGGGATGAGGGCTGGGTGAGGGGCTTCTGGCGGCGCGCGCGGCGTTGCTCCGCGGCCCCGATACTGGTAGGAGGGCAGCCGCTCGCCATATGTATAGTGAGGCAGGCGGCTCTCTCTTTATATTAGATGCTCGCGATATTGGGGCGTAGCCAAGCGGTAAGGCACCGGGTTTTGATCCCGTGATCCCAGGTTCGAATCCTGGCGCCCCAGCCAGTCTAAGTCATTGTTATAGAACGAAAAACCGTATTTCACGGACCCTAGCTTTTTCGGGCCGTTTCCGGCGCATTTGCCCACCCTCGCCACGCCAAGCGAGCGGCAGAGACGTCTTTGCGCGGAACAGGGGCCGCTGCCGACGCGGAAGTCTCTCGGGGGGCATTTGGGGGTCAACATTTTCGTACGAGTGCATCAGACAGCATCGCGCAGCAACGTGCGCAAAACTCGCACTATTGCCGCTGAAACCCGAGCAGCTTCCGCTGTTCGGCCCAGTCGGTGGGGAGTTTCAGGGCCAGTCGCGTCAACCGCTTCGCGCTGAGCTCAGGCGGGTGCTTGCCGTTGATGATGGCCGTGACGATATCGGGTGCCAGCGAAGGAAGACGCAGCAGCCGAGACAGATAGCCGATGGTAAGCCGCTCCTGGTTGGCTATGGCGGGCACGGTCAGATCGGTGTTCTGCATCAACCGCTGCTGAAAGTCGTGCGCGCGAGCAACGATCCGGAGCAAACCTGGATCGGCTACCGCTTGGTCGGCGGCGTTGTGCACGATGAGCTTCATCTCGCGGCCGACGCGCTGGAGTCGTGCTTTGACCTTGAGTTTCAAGATGTCGCCAGTGCCCGCGGGAGCCGGCGCAGACAAAGGCGGCTCTATCGACTGTGCCTGGAGCAGGTTGTGAAGCCGCTGCCGATACACTCTGATCTCGACATGCTCGGTTCTAATGTCGACTCGGTTGACGAGCGTCATGAGGATGGATCGGAGCATGTCGGGGGCGACCGTGGGGAGTTCTTCGGAGATCTGACGGCCGCGCGCGATCAGCCGCTTTTGCTGGGCTCCATTCGGCTCCAAATCGGTGATAACAGTCAGCACCGCTCCTTCATCGGCAAGGAAGGCGCGGAGTCTGTCAATGACCAGAGTCTCCAGATTGCCGGCAGGGATCCGCCGCCCCTGCGAATGGTCCTTGGCAGCCTCCGTGATGAGTGACTTCGAGACGTAGTACCGATAGCGCGTGCCCCGCTTGACGGCGTGCGTGGGTGTCAACCGTTCGCCGCTGTCGTCGAAGGCCAATCCGGCGAGGAGACTCGGATACTTTGCATCGGCGCCTGTCGTCCGATCGACCCGGTTCTTGGCGAGCACAGCCTGAACCTTGTCCCACAGGGCTTGGTCCACGATGGCCTTATGTTCCCCCGGATAGGCGTCGCCTTTGTGGGTTATGTCGCCGCGATAGATGCGGTTCTGCAGCATGAGATAGAGGGCACCGCGGGAGAGCTTGTGACCGCCATAAACAGTTCCGTCTGCGAAGGTGCGGCGTTTGCTCCGGATTCCCGCAGCATCGAGTTCCGCCTTAAGGGCCCGTACCGACCGGAGTTCGGCATACCGTCCATAGATGTGGAGGACGGTCTGCGCCTCTTCCTCGTTGACGGCGAGCTTCCGGTCCCGGACATTGTAGCCGAGCGGCGGCAGGCCACCCATCCACATGCCCTTCTTCTTCGAGGCGGCGATCTTGTCGCGAATCCGTTCGCCGGCCACCTCCCGTTCAAACTGCGCAAAGGAGAGAAGGACGTTGAGGGTCAGCCGCCCCATGCTCGTGGTGGTGTTGAACTGCTGCGTGATGGAGACGAACGAGACGCCGCGCGCCTCGAAAACCTCCACGATTTTGGCGAAGTCGAACAGCGAGCGTGTCAAACGGTCGATTTTATAGACGACAACCACATCGACTCTTCTATCTGCGATGTCGGCGAGAAGCTTTTGAAGGGCAGGGCGGTCCAGCGTCCCGCCGGAATAGCCACCGTCGTCATACAAGGTCGGCAAGACCGACCACCCTTCGTGCTTCTGCGAGAGCACGAAGGCAGCGCAGGCTTCGCGCTGTGCATCGAGCGAGTTGAACGCCTGGTCCAGACCCTCGTCCGAGGATTTGCGGGTGTAGATGGCGCAACGCAGCCGTCTTGAGGGGCTACGCACCGGCTCTTGCGGCTTAGCCATCGTCGGTCCCCTTCTCAGAGTTTGTACCGGCTCGCACGAGACCGAAGAAGCGGGGACCCGACCAATGGGCTCCCGTGATCTTCTTGGCGACTTTTGTGAGGGACGAGTAGCTCGTCCCGGCGTATTCGAAGCCATCCTCCGTCACCGTGACGGTATGCGTGCGGCCATGCCATTCGCGCACGAGCCGAGCACCCGGCTTCAAAGCGAGGCCGGGATCTGGAGCTACTCGGCCCGTGGTCCGGAACATCTTTGCCAGTGTCTTGAGCTTGCGGCGGGTCGTCTTACCGAGCCCACCGTGCTTCAGCTCCTGGCGCCGATAGGCTATCCCGCGCATCAAAAGATCGCGGCTGACCCTTGGTGGATTGCAATGATAAAAGCGCCGCCATTCATGACGGACCTCATCGAGGCTGGTGCATTCCGGGGCAGGCAGTTGCGCTGGTTCCGCATTCCCCATTATGCCCTCTCGCTCTGATATGGCGGAGGAGCGCCCGCGCCGTCTGGGGCGCGGGCGACGGGCTAAGGGCCGCGCCATGGTAGTCACGCCTTCGACGACGCGACTGAGGCGATGTGGTAGCGGCGCATGCCGTCCTTGCCCACTTCGGAGACGAGGGGCAGGTTGAGCTTCTTGCGCACTAGCCCGCTGAAGAACCCGCGCACGGAATGGGTCTGCCAGCCGGTCTTGGCGACAACGTCGTCAATGGTGACGCCTGACTGCCGCCGCAACATCTGGATCACCAGATCCTGTTTGCTCTGCGCGGAACCGGGCCGCCGCGTAGAAGCACTCGACGACGCTTTCTTAGGCTTGCGACTGGGGCGCGCGGTGAGCTGCGTCTCGGTGAGTTTGGGCATGGGCGATTTGGTCTTAGGCATGCGTGCCTCCATCATGGCGCATCGGCCCGATGCCGGTGCTCCCACCGCCCAAGGCCCCGCCGAGAGGCCAGGGGAGGGAGGTAATGGAGGTGAATGCCCGTCGTGGCATTGACAGTATGCACGCTCTCTTCAACAGGGAAGTCCAGTGGAATTGGCGACAAGGCCTAGGATAGGCTCTGCCTGGGGTTTGCCCGGAGCTCGGCTGTAGCCTCCGATATTGATGTCGAGGACTTGGCTGAACGGCTTAGTGAAATCAGCCGAGGACCCGCACAGGAAGACGGAGGGCAGGGGGAGCGGTTGAGGGAAAGTTCAAGGCGCAAACCTGCTTATGGCCAACGCCGGTTATAGGAGCTTGACGTCACGGCTCGACTCAGAATCTTCTTTTGCTCAGATTGATTCGGAGTTTTGGGTTTGGACGGTGTCCTCCCAGCCTTAGGAGAGCGGTGCTTCTCGAGGTCGTCCGAATCTTTCATCAGGCCGGCGGGCGGAGCCCGCCAAGACAGTCGTGAGGCGGTGCCTACGTCTGGACGGCTCTTCGTCGCCGATGGCGACGGAAGTGGAAACCGGGTCCGCGGTGCGACTGGTTACCCGTAGTCAAAGCCTGAGTTTCTCAAAAATTTGATTGTTCAACCGCTCGGCGCGGTCGCGCTTTTTTTGCGCCACCAGCTTGAGCGCAGATGGAGATTCTCATGCCACAGATCCGACTGGTGTCCGTCGACACGCTCAAGCCCAACCCGAAGACGCGCGGACTCACTCGAAGAAGCAGATCCGTCAGATCGCGGACAGCATACTGGCCTACGGCTTCACAAATCCTCTCTTGATTGACGACGCGGGGATGATCATCGCTGGCCACGGTCGTCTTGAGGCCGCCAAGCTGCTCGCTCGTGAGGAGGTGCCCGCGATCACGCTCGACGGACTGAGCGAAACAAGAAAGCGCGCACTGCTTCTGGCCGACAATAAGATTGCCGAGAACGCGGGCTGGAACCGCGAACTGCTTGCCGTGGAGCTACCCGAACTGGCCGAATTCCTCATCGAAGAGGACCTAGACATTTCGATCACCGGCTTCGAGCCCGTCGAAATCGACCAAATCCTTAGTGACTTCGAGGAGAACAGCTCGGACCCGGCGGACGACATGGACAGCGCCTGGCGATCTTCTCAAGTAGTCAGTAGGGAGGGAGACCTTTGGCAACTCGGCAACCATAGGCTCCTCTGTGGCGACGCGCGCAACAGCGGCCATCTCGATCTTCTCATGGGCCGGGAACGTGCGGCGATGGCCTTTCTCGATCCGCCTTACAACGTCCGGATCAAGAGCATCGTCGGTCGTGGACGGATCAAGCATGGCGAGTTCGCCATGGCCTCAGGCGAAATGTCGACCGCCGACTTCACCGCCTTTCTCAAGGAGGGGTTAGGCACCGCCGCCCGCGTCTCCCGCGACGGGGCGGTCCATTTCGTGTGCATGGACTGGCGCCATATCGGCGAACTGATCGCCGCCGGCCACGAGGTCTATGACGAGATGCTGAACCTTGTCATCTGGGTCAAAACCAACGCTGGTCAGGGTGGCTTCTACCGAAGCCAGCACGAACTGATCGGCGTCTTCCGTGTTGGCAAGGCTCGGCACCTCAACAACGTCGAACTCGGCCGGCACGGACGGTCACGCTCGAATGTCTGGCGCTACGCCGGCGTGAACACCTTCCGGGCCGGTCGAATGGACGAGCTTAAGGCTGATCCCACGGCGAAGCCGGTCGCCATGGTGGCCGACGCGATGAAGGACTGCACCCGTCGCGGTGACATCGTTCTCGATACCTTCGCGGGTGCCGGCACCACGATCTTGGCGGCCGAACGGGTAGGGCGCCGCGCCTATACGATCGAACTTGATCCGAACTACGTGGATGTTGCCATTAGGCGGTGGCAGGTATTCACCAAGCGTGATGCGGTTCACGCGGCATCGGGCCAGACCTTCGAGGAGCTCGCAGGCGAGCGTAACGTTGCGCAGCCGGTCGCTAGCAAATCCGAACGTAGACAAGGGAGGCCCGCATGAAACGCAACCCTCCACCGCCATCTCGTCCCGCCGGGGATAAAGACGCGGCCTACGAGATTGGCTACGGCAAGCCGCCGAAGCACACACGGTTCAAGCCTGGGCGTTCCGGCAACCCAAGAGGGCGCCCACGCGGACTGCCCAATCTCAGAACCCTGATCAGATCGACACTGGATGAAAAGGTCACCATTCGAGAAGGAGATCGGACGCGCAAGGTACCCATAATGGTGGCGATCGTCCGAAGGTGCGTCAACAACGCTCTCCAAGGCGATCCCAAGTATTTTGCTGCCTTTCTTCAACTTGTACGCCCCACCGGTCTCTTGGACGAGGAGCCGGAGCCGTCCTCTACACAATCCATAAGTGCCGAAGACGAGGCCATCCTGGCGACGTTCATCGAGCGCCTCCAGGGCATGTCTAACACGCTCGATGGAGAAGGGCCGTCTACTGAAGCGGAAGTTGTCGGAACCGTGCCCGAAGCCGAGCCGGAGGAGAAGGCATGACCACGATGCACATCGGCTCACGCTGTGACGTTCTCGATGCGGTTCTACGCTCAGACCTGTATTCCTTTGTACAAAAGACCTTTCCGATTGTGGCGGGTGGCACTGCGTTCCAGCCTAACTGGCACATTGAGGCGATCGCATATGCGCTCACCCGGGTTCTTAATGGCGAGATCAAGCGTCTGATCATCACCGTGCCTCCGCGGGGTCTTAAGTCGATCTGCGCCTCGGTTGCGCTCCCGGCGTTCGCGCTGGGGCACAATCCCACGAAGCGTATCATCTGTGTGAGCTACTCCGAGGTGCTGGCGCGCAAGCATGCCAACGACTTTCGGGCCGTGATGCGATCCCCGTTTTACTTGCGCCTGTTCAGGGGGGCGCGGATTAGTGCGGCCAAGGACACAGAGCTGGAAGTCATGACCACGGCACGGGGCTTTCGGTACGCCACGTCAGTCGGCGGCACGCTAACTGGACGGGGTGGGAATCTGATTATCATCGACGACCCAATTAAACCCCAGGATGCTCATTCAGACTCGGCTCGAGAAAGCCTGAAACAGTGGTATGCCAACACGCTCTTGCCACGCCTGGACAGCAAGGCAGATGACGCAATCGTCGTCGTGATGCAACGTCTGCATGTCGATGACCTGGTCGGACATTTGTTGGAGCAGGGTGGATGGACGGTGCTGAACCTGCCCGCCATCGCCGAAACGGAAGAAGTCGTGCAGGTCGGGCCTAGTTGTTTCCATCACCGTAGGCCCGGCGATGTGTTGCATCCAGAGCGGGAGCCGCAATCAGCCTTGAACGAACTCAGGCGCTCCATGGGTTCCATGGATTTCTCCGCGCAGTACCAACAGCAACCGGTCCCGGCCAGCGGAAACATGATCAATTGGTCTTGGTTCATGTCCTATGACGAACCTCCGACCTGGGAGGCCGGTGACAAACTGATTGTCAGCTGGGATACCGCGATGAGCGCAGGCGAACTTGCCGACTATTCGGCCTGCGTCATCGTGCAGGTTCGAGGGGAAACCGCGTATATCTTGGACGTTGTCCGTGAACGGCTCGACTATCCGGATCTCCGACGCAAGATCCTCGAACTCCATGGTCGCTGGCGCCATGTCGCCGGCAGCTACGCCCTGCTCATCGAGGACAAGGGTTCCGGCATGAGCCTGATCCAAGATCTCAGGGGAGAGGGCATTCACGCCATCGGGGTAAAACCAACCACGGACAAGGTTATGCGCATGTACCCTCACACAGCCCGGATCGAAGCGGGTTGTGTGCATCTTCCCTGTAGAGCCCCCTGGTTAGATGAGTTTCGCCGGGAACTCATGGCGTTCCCGGCCTCAAAGTATGACGACCAGGTCGATGCTTTGTCTCAGGCTCTGGATCGAGCCTTCACCTATTATGGGGAAATTCGCTGTGGAGCAGTGATGGGCTTGTACTAGGACTCTGGCCGTGTCCGCGGTTCAACGTCCCGGTTTCAGCCCAGTGGTTCGACAATGCCAGCGGAGGCACCTGCAGGCATGAGGCCGACCCCGAGGAATGTCGGCATTTAGGGGGTAAGCGGACATTCCTGTTGCTTGCTCCGATGTCCGCTTCTGACCCTAAGCAGACAAGTCTCTCAGCATGACCTGCGCGGCGTTGCGGCCTGGCGCCATGGTGATGCCCGGGCCTGGATGACTGCCCGAACCACATAAGTAGACGTTCGGGATCGGCGCACGATACTGCGCGAGCTCCGGCAGTGGCCGCATGGAGCCGGTCTGATAGGGCAGCATCGCGCCATGGGTTACCGTGCCATGCACGGCGCTCACCATCAGCCGCTCGATGTCGACAGGCGAATGCACGACGCGCTTGAGAATCTTGCTCTTCAAATCCGGTGCATATGTTTTCGTGAGATAGTCGATAAGATAGTCGGCGTAAGGCTCCTTCACATCACTCCAATTGCGGCCATCAATCTTGCCTGTTGCGTCACCGCAAACCGCGTAGGGCACGTTGTGCACGAGGAGCTTCATGACGGCCTTGCCCGCTGGCGCTCTGCTCGGATCGATCGTCGAGTCATTCATCATCACAACGAAAGGATGAGCGGGCAATTGTCCGCTCCGGCATTCCGTGTAGATGCGCGACAAGTACTCCAGCGACGGCGGCGTTGCGTGAACATAGCCACCGGCCTCCGCAGTAGCGATAGCCTCGTATGTTACAGGGGCGTCAAGCGCCAGATAGATGACCATATATGCATCGCCCCATTCGTAACGCCGCATCTTGGCGACAAGATTGCGGCCGACGTGCTCCTCGCCCAGAAAGTCGACGATGAGTTGGCGCGGGTCGACACTTGAGGCAATGACGCCCCGGGGCGTGAGATGGATGTCATCACCACTGGTCAGCCGCACCCCGGTTGCCCGGCCGTTCTCGACTTGGATCTTGGCGACGCGGGCGTCGGTGCGAATCTCGCCACCTTGAGATCGGAGATAGCCCGCGAGCGCCAGCGGTAAATGATGCATTCCACCCTTCACCGCTCGGTTGCCTAGATCCTGAAGGAGCGATGCGAACAGCCAAGCCATATGGCCACCGCCGACGTCGTCCGGCGAAAGACCGACATGACAGGCCCACGCTCCGATAAATAAGCGCGTCTCCTCACGCTCGAAGTGTTCCTCGCTCCAAGAGCGAACGCTCTGCAGTCCGGCGCGATACTCATCCATCCCGCCGGGGCGGAGCACCAAATTGTCGACTTCGTCCGCGAGCGGGGTAGGCGGAGAGTTCATCCAGCGTGCGATGTCGTCCTTCGCTTCAACGAAATCGCCTGCAAGTCGGCGCCACGTTTCCGCGTCGGATTTCGAGTACTGGCCGATGCTGGTAACGGTATCCTCCAGATCACGGTGCATCGAAATGTGTCCGCCGCCGGGAAACACGTGAGAGTAATTGACTTTGGGGCGAATCAGCTCGAGGCCAAAGTCCGCCAATCCCAACTCGGCCGGGACGGGGGACAGGTTGGCGAATTGAAAGCCAAATGCGTGCACGTCCGATCGGAAGCCGGGTAGCGTTAGCTCCTCGGTCTCGCCATGCCGCCGACCGTATGATATTGATCGAGGACAAGTGCCCGCAGCCCAGCGCGCGCGAGATAGCAGGCGCAGGTCAATCCGTTGTGGCCGGCACCAACGACAATTGCATCGTACTCCTGCATCCCCGCTCCTATGTGAACCCCGATGGGCGAACTTTACTTGTCGGATTTATCCCCGGATGGTCTCCGTTGTCCCCATATTGTCACGTTTCCTCAAAAGTGCCTTAGCGCTATTGGCGTCTATGTTGAGAGACTATGGATAATGGCCTCAGGGTCCATTCATGTTGCTGGTGTGATCGATATCGCCGAGGCGAGGCTATTGATCGAGTGCGGTGTCAGATATCTGGGATTTCCCCTTGTCCTCGACTGTCACAAGGAGGATCTGACAACGGATGCCGCAGCGGCGATCGTCTCTGAACTCGGAAGCCAGGCGACGTTCTTTTTAATTACCTATTTGAACAGAGCGGGAGCCATACTCGAGCTTTGTCGAACCTTATCGGTCAATATGGTTCAGCTCCACGGCGAGACGGACCTCGAACAAATTCAACTTTTGAAGCAAGAGGATCCACAACTAAAGATCGTCAAGAGCCTTATTGTTCGCGGCAGCAACATGGGCACTTTGATCGACGAGGTTCGGTGCTATGAAGCGAGCGTAGACTCGTTCATCACCGACACATTTGATCCTGTGACGGGGGCCTCTGGCGCGACCGGAAGAGTTCACGATTGGGAGATCAGCCGGAGGCTAGTGGCGTCATCAGCCAGACCTCTCATCCTTGCCGGCGGCCTGAACGCCGGGAACGTACGCCAGGCCATCCGTACAGTGCGGCCGGCAGGGGTTGACGTGCACACGGGGATCGAGGGCCGCGACGGGCGCAAGCGCTACGATTTGACAAGGCGTTTCGTCAAAGAGGCACAGATTGGGTTTTCGGAGATCGAGTTGGAACCAGATGTCTGTTAGTGGCACTTAGCGGACGTAGGTCTTGAGGCAGAGCATGTCTGCTCTGCCTCACTTTTCAGACGTCGATCTGCTCGGCTACGGCGAGCGCGTCGTCAACCTCGATTCCGAGATAACGAACTTTGCTCTCGATCTTTGTGTGGCCCAGCAGAAGCTGAACGGCTCGAAGATTTCCCGTCTTCTTGTAGATCAGCGTTGCCTTGGTCCTGCGGAGGGAATGCGTGCCATAGAAGCATGCATCAAGGCCGATCATTGTGAGCCACCCCGCCAACAGTCTTGCGTATTGCCGCGTAGTCAGATGGCCTGCCGGGCCGCGTCCAGGGAAGAGATATGGACTAAGAGCGTCACTCCGTTGCGCGAGATGGTCGTCAATCGCCTGGCGGGTTTGCTCCGTGATCTCAAAGCGAACGGGCCTTCTTGTTTTTCTCTGGCGAACGGAGGCTCGATCGACGGCATAACCATTGGGTGCTACGTCAGCGATCCTCAGGGCAACGACGTCACATCCACGTAGTTTGCTATCGATGGCCAGGTTAAACAGCGCGAGGTCCCTGAAACGTTTCAATAGTTGGAGCCGGGTTCTCACCGCCCAGACATGTTTAGGGCGAAGAGGCGGCTTGGCTCCGGTGAGCTTGCCCTTGTTCCAAGGTGTAAAGACTGGGCTGTCAGGTTCACTGTGAACATGCGTGTCCATTTGGGCTCCACCTTCTCTGTTGGGAGGAGCACCCTTGCGCGAGCTTGCTCTAGAGGCTTGTCCTACGTCCGCTTTCCGACCAAAGCGGACCATGCAAGGCGAGATTGCTGAATTCCTATGTCGCTGAATGACCCAAAGCGGACATTTGCTGCGCTGGAATGACGACATATCGGTGGTAGGAACGCAGACCAAACACAGCGATCCGATCGCATCAAAATGTGGCCGACGCGCTCAGGCGCGTCGCGCCCAAGACCCGGAGGCCAGGTCATGCGCACGATACTCTTGCTTTGCTTTGTACTCCTGACCCCAGGTGTTGCGTGGACACAAGGCCTGTCGGACCGCATCCCGCCGGTCGAGAATGAGTGTGTGGTCCTGGTCCACGGTCTCAACCGCGGGGATGGGTCGCTTTTTCTGATGGAGCGGCTGCTTTCCGCGGCGGGCTATCAGGTCGTGAATCTCGACTATCCCTCACGCAGCGCGACCATCGACAAACTCGTCGGCTACCTGGCCGATGCGGTCGCTGCTTGCGACGACCGGACCGTGAACTTCATCACCCATTCTCTCGGCGGAATCCTTGTACGCGGCTGGATCGGCATGAACGATAGGGGCAACCTCGGGCGTGTCGTCATGTTGGCGCCTCCAAATCAAGGCTCCGAACTGGTCGACGCGATGGCCGATCTCGCCCTTTACCGCTTCATCACTGGCCCCGCCGGCCAGCAACTCGGCACCGACGAGGAGGGCGGCCCGGCGCGGTTCGGCCCAGTCGATTTCGACCTCGGCGTGATCGCCGGAGACCGATCGCTGAACCCGGTGTTCTCCGCCATGATCCCCGGCGAGGACGACGGGGCTGTTTCGGTCAAAAGCACAAAGGTCGAAGGGATGGCTGATCACGTCGTCCTTCCGGTCACCCACACCTTGATGATGAACAATCCGCTGGTTATCGCGCAGGCGATGATCTTCCTGCAAACTGGGCATTTCGATCACGCGTTGACCTATCGCGAATTGGCGCGCCGCTTGACCCCAAAGTGATCAGAGATTTTCGCGGCAGAGATGAGTCGGGCCGTTACCAGGATCCACTGTGCATGGCCGCTTCGGTATCGAGTTCCATGGCGAGCTGCTCTGCGTCTTCGTCGTTCCAGTCGTGGGGGGCAGTAACTGCCGTCCATGCCTCGATATAGTCCGCCACCGCGTAGTTGTGTCCGTGTCCCGGCGGCACGGCCGCGGCAAGCATCATGTCGATCCCCACTTGCAACGCGGTGACGATCGGGAACCATTGCAGCAGGGGAGAGACATCCTCACCGCGGGGAGGGATCATCCATTGGGGCTGCCGGTAGAACATGCTCTCTTCGAAGAAGACGATCGCATCGCTGGGATGGACGATATAGACGATCCGCACCTGCCCCCAATCGTCGCGGGATTCGGTGGCGCTGTCGCCGTTACCGATTACGCGAAAGTTTGAACCATCCTCGAAGACCGGCCGCCAAGGTGGCGATTTTTCGTCCCGGTCGCGCTGGATCGCGCGCCAGATGCGGTTGCGAAAGGGCGGTCCTGCCCAGACGGCACCGTCGAACGAGGCCCCGAGCCAGGCGTGTATCGGGGGTGAGTCCTCCGATCCGAGCGAGCCGAGACTGAGGCCGAAAAGATAGAGCTTCGGCCGCTTGTCCTCCGGCAGGCTCTTCCAGTAGCGATAAATAACCCTGAATACGGCGGCAGCGGATTTTTGCGAGCGGCCGGGTTCAAGGATCAATGACAACGGGCTCTGCAGATAGGAATACTGAACGGCAACGGTCGCGACGTCGCCACCCTGCATAACTTCCAGCGGCGCGATGCCGTTGTTGTCGACCCAGCCGGTGCCCGTTGGCGTGGCGATCACCAAGATCGAGCGCGAGAATGCGCCCATGCGGATCAGATCGTCGAGTGCCGCTTCCGCCTGCTCCTCGGGTGAGTCAGCCGTGCGTAGTCCTGCGTAGACCCGGATCGGCTCAAGCGCCGGGCGGCCGGTGAACGCCTCAATCTCAGCCCCTCTCGGTCCCTCCGTCACGAAACGCTTGCCGGCGCGGCCAAGATCTTGCCACGCGATTTGAGAGCCGGGACCACCCGATCGCGTCTCTTCGGCCGGCACGGATGCGCCAGGCGGATTGGTGACATCCGTCAGCGCCTGGGCGCGGTCGATCGCGCTGATCGTGGCGCTGACCAACGTGCCGTTCACTAAGGTCACCAACAGCACAGCGAAGACCACAGCCCCGAGCAGCGCGGCGATCCTTCTTGGCACCCAGCGGTAGACAATTGCCGATGCTGCGCGGAACCCGACAATCAATAGACGTCCGATCAGCATCAACAGAACCGCAACGACCCCCGCGATCAGGATCACCAGCAGCAGGTTGGCGGGCTCTGCCGGCGGCATGCTCATGCGGGCGCGGACTTCGTCCTGCCAGGTGGCAGCTTGCGGAATGTAGACGGCGGCGGCAATCGCGCAGGCCAGTGCAAGCACGATATTTGCCGCTTGCCACCAGGGCCGTGGCACTTCCGGCAGTTCAAGATAACGCCACAGCACCAAGCCGCCATGGCCGATGGCGTAACCGATGAAGAAGGCCAAGCCGCCGACGAGACCCTGAAAAATCGGAGGGCGCGGCACTAATGAAGGCGTGAAAGTCAGGACGAAAAAAGTAAAGCCTAGAAAGAGCCCGGTGAAAGAGGGGAGCCACCAGGGGGGTAGTCTGGATTTGTCCCCAGGGCCTTTGCGCTCGATCATGAGTGAAGTCTTCCGAAGTTGGACTTTTAGGTCGAAGAAAAGTTGAGCAGTTGCAGGAGGCACTCGAAGACCCTGAAATCCGGGATGAGGCCATTCAAATCCTGCGTAGCCTCCTCGAAAGCATCGTCGTCGCGCCCGTCGAGGGCGGTTTCGAAGTGGAGATCGTCGGCGAGATTGCCCAGATGATCAAGATCGGCTTGGGAAAAGGCAAAAAGAATGAGCCCGTCCTCAATGAGAGGATGGCCCGTTCGGTAAAGGTGGTTGCGGGGGCTGGATTTGCTCAAGAACGTACCAAGTGGACGCTGAGGCGATCGGCCTAGGTTGGTTGCGGGGGCTCGAAGCCCCTATACCGAACAAGGGTTCATCATGGGCAGAATGCCGGAAACAGGCCGTAATCTGCGGCCTGGAGCGGCGCTGATGTGCTGATGACCTATGTCGGAGCCGTGAGCATGTCTGCTTCTGGACCTTAGCGGACATCGATTTCGGCGCTCAGGATGTCGGCTCTAGGGGTAAAGCGGACATCCCAGATCTGGCCGCCGACGTCAGCTAATGACCCAACGATCTGGCGCCATTGTCGGCATTCCGATCTTGGCTGGACTACACCATCAATACGTCCGGATCTGATTTTCGGAAAGGACAGGGCGGAAAGCGACGTGACATTGGGAGCCTCCCTCTTTGGCTCCCCCGCAAGACGACGATATCACCCTAAGGCTTCGTTAACCAAGGGAGGCGGAGTGTATCCAGAGCAATGCAAGCAGCTTTGGAGACCGTTCGAATGGTAAGCGCAACAGAGACGAGAGATGATGAGGAGCCCTACTATTCGGGCTGGCTAGACCTGCCGTTATCGACACGTGAGCCCATGACCACCAAGGATGCCAACGAGGCTCGTAAAGCTCTACGAGAGCTCGACACCCGCACCACCGTACAGCGAATGCAGGGTGAACCACCTCTTTGGCGCAGCGCCTTGGCCCAAAAGGGCCTTGTCGATTGACGCTTGCTGACGCGACGGACGTGACCGACCGCCAGTCGCGCTGATTCTTGGAGTTGCTTGCCTGCTCGCGGCTGATCGTTACCGCTAGGACCGTCTAGTAATTTGCTCATCTAAGGATGGCCATGGTTCAATCAAACGCTACGCAGGCCAACGAGCCGGTGGTCGACCGCGCTTTAATCGAGCGCGAGCGCAATCGTTTCGCCAGCCGGGCCTTATCGCTCCTCGTTCTTCTGAACGGTGCAGGCGCATTCATCCTACTCGCGGTCGTGGTGCAGGCATCTGCAGCGACCGTGGACGGAAAGATTGCTGCAGCTATGTTGTTCTTCAGCGTTGGGTCAATCTTCGCTTTGCTAAGCGCGTTTTTGGCCTACATCAATCGAACCATCAAGCTGGAGCAACCGGGGCGGAGAGAAAAGCTCAGGGCAGCATTGCGTGGGTTGGCCATCGCTTCGGTCATCGGCAGTGGAGCAGCTTTCCTGACAGCGATGAACATGGTGGCCATGGCCCAGGTGGAGAAACCAAACTCGAATTCAAAGGATCGGAGAGAGGACAACGGGCTTTCTTAAGCCTGGTCGCGGCAGGTATCTCGGACAACAAGGCAAGCAAACACGGCTGCCGGTGTCAGCTCAGCTTGGTCACCGGGGAAACGGGGCGTGGACCTGCCCCCTGGAGTTTTTCCAAAAGCTGTGAGGCGACGTATTCCGAAAGCTGGAACGTGAAGTGCTCGTCGCCACAGACGAAGTTTACCGTCATGTCCTTGTTCGGCCCCCTGGGGGTGGGCGTCACCTGAACCGTGTCAACGTTGCGTGGCGTAGTCATGATGTCCCCTTTCTAGAGACAGCCTCGGCCAGACCTTCTTCGACGTCAACCGCGACAAAAGAAAGCTCCGATGAAGGCCCATAGACCCCGGCAATAGCGCGGTAGGAGCTTCCCCGCTGGATGGGGTAGCTCAGAAAGGCAAGACCGTAAGTTGGCAGCGCGTAGACGCGCGTTAGCCAACTTGGTACTTACCGCCGGCTGAAGCTGGCAGCTGACGGCAATCCCGCGCAAGCCGCCGAAGAGAAGAGACGTCTAATGTTCGATCTTGTCGCGATTTTCTCGGACCCCGCCAATCTAGTTGCGCTTGCAACGCTTATCGTAATGGAGATCGTGCTTGGGATTGACAATCTCATCTTCATTTCGATCCTGACGAATAAGCTCCCGGAACATCAGCGCCCTAAAGCTCGGTTGGTGGGCATAGGTGCAGCACTGGTACTTAGATTGGTCTTCTTGAGCCTGGTGTTCGTAATCGTCCAGCTAACAGAGCCGGTCTTTACCGCTTTCGGGCTTGGGCTTTCGTGGCGCGACATCATTCTAATTGCAGGCGGGCTCTTCCTCGTGTGGAAGGCGACCAGGGAGATCCATCACAACGTCGATCCTGACCCCGGGCCCGACATGTTCTCCAGTAGGGCGAGTATGAGCTTCGCCGCAGCAATTGGACAGATCCTCCTCCTGGACGCCGTGTTCTCGATCGACAGCATCATCACTGCCGTGGGCATGACCGATCATATCGCCATCATGGTCATCGCCGTTGTGGTAACGGTGGCAGTGATGCTGCTCGCTGCTGGACCGCTTGCGAATTTCATAAACGCGAACCCCAGCGTGGTCATGCTGGCCCTGGGATTTCTTTTGATGATCGGAATGACTCTCATCGCCGAAGGCTTCGGTGCGAAGGTGCCCAAGGGCTACGTCTATGCGGCGATGCTGTTCTCAGCCTTCATCGAAGCGCTGAATTTGTTATCGAAGAGGGCAAAGCGCCGCAAGACTGAGGAGAAGGCACGCGTGCCGGTGAAGCGGTGAGTGAGGCCGACGTTCATCCCCGGACAACAGCAGTTCGGCTGTGCTTTCGCAGCCCAGATATCTGTCATAAAGCGCCTTCTCTATTCCCGCGTCTTGCAGATTCCGACCCCGCGCTGGTCTACCGCTTTCGGGAATAAGAGCCCATATCCGTGATCCGCGGTGCAGGGTGCGCTCTTGACCCTATGCGGCCTCTCGCTCAAACGAAACGCGGTCGTGAAGGGCCGCGTGGAATCCTATCGTCTGTTCCTGCCACTGGCGCTTGGCAATCCGAGCACGTTGCCTGCACAGCACTCGTACTGCTCGGTCTGTGAAGGCGGCATTGAGATCAGGGCGAGATGCTTTTCGTGGTCGCGACCCTTGGTAGCCTCGCAGAGTCGGCGCTAGTAAGTGGAGGTAGGTATGAGCAAAGTCGCCTTTGAAAGAGATCGAAAGTTTTATCAAGAGCATGGATTAGGAGGCCGAATAGGGTTCGGCAAGAAGCCGGCCGTTATCGTGATCGACCTGCAACTAGGATTTACCGATCCTACTTGCCCTCTGAGTGGCGACCTGGATCGCGTGGTCGAATCCTGCAAAAAATTGATTTCTTGCGCGCACCAAAAGCAAATTCCGGTTTTCTTCACCTGTGTGTACCGAAAACCTCATCCGGTTTGTCTAGTTGAAGGAATCGCCTAACGTCAGGGCACCATGTTGGAACTGCTCTGCTTCGTTCTGGCGCTCTTCGCCGCGCCATTCAAGTCGAGGCGTCGGCTTGAAGCCGAGAATGCGGTTCTCAGGCATCAGCTGATCATTTTGCGGCGTAAGGTGCTAGCCCAGGTGCGGCTCACCAATGGCGACCGCTGGTTTCTTGTCCAGCTGTACCGGTTATTTCCGTCTGTTCTGCAGGCTCTTACAGTTATCCGCCCCGAGACGCTGGTGCGTTGGCATCGGGCTGGCTTTCGCTGCTATTGGCGTTGGAAGTCCGGTTCGCGGGGAGGGCGGCCGAAGATCGAGTCGGACCTCCGTGCGTTGATCAAGAAGATGAGCATTGAGAACCCGCTCTGGGGCGCGCCGCGCATCCACGGTGAACTGCTCAAGCTTGGGTTTGAAGTCGCTCAGTCCTCCGTCGCTAAGTACATGGTCAAGCGACGCAGACCGCCAAGCCAGGGATGGCGCACCTTTCTGCAAAATCACGCACCTGACATTGCTGCCATGGACTTGGTCGTCGTCCCAACGATCAGCTTCAATCTTCTTTATGCGCTCGTCATCGTTCGCATAGACCGCAGAGAGCTG
>NZ_LPWF01000014.1 GCF_001723305.1 Methyloceanibacter superfactus | reverse complement strand
CGGTGAGCGTCTTTTCGAGCGTAACGCACCCTCGGCCACCACGCTGGTGAGGGCCGCGGTGCGGTCGGTCAGCGTCTTGTCGAGCGTCACGGCGCTCTCGGCCACCACATTGGTGAAGGCCGTCGTGCGGTCTTCCAGGGTCTTGTCGAGCGTGACGGCGCCCTCGGCGACGAGGCCGGTGAAGGTATCGGTGCGGTCCTTCAGGGCCTTGTCGAGCACTTCCGTGCTCCTGCCGATCTCGGCGACGAAGGTTTCGGCGCGCTCCTTCATGGTCTGGTCCAGAGCGCCGGCATTCTGGGTGATCGCCGTGGTGAATGCGTCGGTGCGGTCCTTGAGCGTCTTGTCGAGGACGATGGCGCCCTGCGCGACGGAATTCTCCAGACCCTTGATGCGCTCGGCCAGCGAGCCTTGCAGGGCCTCGGTCCGCTCCTTCATGGTCTTGTCGAGGGCCGTTGTCCGCTGCGCCACCACCGTTTCGAGCGCGGTGAGGTTCTGCGTGGCCCCGTCGATGACCTTGGTCAGTCGGCCCTGTTCCTTGGTCAGGCGCTCGAGCAAGCCCGGCACCTGCTCGGCGACCTTGGCTTGCGCCTTGTGCACCTGCTCGGCCGCCTCGCTGGACCGCGCCACGAGAAGCTCGGTGAGCTGCGTGCCGCGCTCGGAGAGCTTCTTGTCGATCGAGCCGCTGGCGTTGGAGATGTCGCGCGCGACCTGCGCGCCGACGCCCTTGAGGGCCTCGCTGACCCGCTGGCTGTTATTGGTGAGGGCCTCGCGCTCGGTGGCAAGCTCGTTGATCAAGCTCCTGACACGAAGCTCGTTTTCGCCGTATGAGCGTTCGAGCGCGGCGACCTCGCTATGCACCATGGCTTCGAGCTCGCTCGCCCGGCCGATGGCGCGGGAAATCGCGTCGTTCATCGCCGCCACCTGGCGCCGGATGGTCTGTCCGACCGACGCCACCGACTGCTCGGCCAGCCTGTCGGGCTCGGCGAGCCGGACGGCGACCTCGGTCATCGCCGAGGCCATGAGGCGCAACTCCTGGGCGCGCCACACGAGCAGCGCGAGGAACCAGAAGACGACGATCGGAACGAGAAGGGCGGCCGCGGCCGACAGCGCCGCGGCGCTGAGGAGACCATCGCCCGCGGCTTGGTTCGAGATCACGCCGTAAGCGAAGATGCCGCCGATGAGGAACCAGGCGACGGAGGCCGCCAGCGCCACGAGGAACGGCGTGCGCGAAGGCCTCTGCTGGAGAGCGAAGATCAATCCGCCAATGGACGGAACGTCGTCATTCGCCGGCGCGGAGAGACGGCGCTGCGGCGGCGGGCCGGCGGGCCGGCGGGTCCGGGTGAGGTGCTTGGGCGAGGGGGCGCCTGCCGTGGTCTCGGAGAAGTCGGCCGACTTGGGCTCTTCCTCGCGCCGCTCTTCGCGTCTGAAATTCTGTGGTTTCGGGTCTTCGCGCTTAGGTTCTTCGCGCTTGCGCTGCTCGGCCTTGAGCCGGTCGGCGAGGGTAGAGCGTCTCGGGAGGTCGGAGCCTCGCTCCAGGATCGGGGCGTCGTCCGACTTGCCCTTACCCTGCATCATCGCTTCCAGAGGGCCCTTGACTTCGTCCTTGGCTTCCGGCGTCGATTTCCCAGGAGGCGACTTTGCTTGTTCCTGCGCCATAACGCGTTCCTCGCACCACTAGACTCTAATCAAAAATGGGAGAAATCTGCGCCGTCAGACCGAAACCCGCCAACTGGCGGCGCATCGCGCCTCGCGGGGCCCCCGCATCACCCTCCGGTAAGAACACTAACCGGAAGAGCCCCCAACGCTTTTCCCCCTCTCCCAACATCGTTAACGAATTTTTAGGGCTAAAAAAAGCTGAATCGAGTACTTGGGTTAACGCGCCATAAGCCATTAGAACCGCAGCGCTAATTGCTGCGTGCACCCCGCGAATCGGCTAGAGGTGAGGCGGTCCGGTTGCCGCCTCTAGGCGGTTTCCCGCTGTGGGGACGCCTATATGCGTCTGCGCGTACTGCCTTGGACGTTTTTGCGCCGCGTCGACCATGATTGAGCCCCGCAAGCGGCGCTGAGGGGCAGGAACTGAGGGAGACAACCGCATGGCAAGCGAGCAGGCAGCAAGCATTGCGCCGCCCACGGAGACCCTGGGCGAAGAGCCGCCGGCCTCGCGGCCCGTCGATCTCGTCCATCTGTCCCGTTACACCCTCGGCGAGCGGGCGCTCGAGCGCGAGGTGCTGGAACTCTTCTGCACCCAGTCCGTGCTCTATCTGGAGCAGCTTCGGGCAGCCATGTCGGACAAGGACTGGAAACAGGCCGCCCATTCGCTCAAAGGCTCGGCGCGCGCGATCGGGGCGTGGCGCACGGCTCAGGCCGCCGAGCGGGCCGAGGCGCTGCACGGCGACGGCCTCACGCAACTCCGCACCGCGCCGATCAGCGGAGATCGAAACCTCGCTGCGCGAGGCGGAGGCCTATATCACCTCCCTGCTCAAGACCATCTGACGGCGCCCCCGGGACAAAGCACCGCAAGCGCTGGAGTCTCACATTCAATTGCCCTATAGAGCACGGGCTGCGGGCGGGTCGGCCCCCATCCGCGCTCTATCCTTCGGGCGCATGCGCTTGCCGCCGCCGCCCGGCTCCCGAGATTGGATCACGCTGAGAGTCCGCCAAACGTTATGGCCAGGATCACCTTTATCCAGCACGACGGCACCGAGAACACTGTCGACGCCGAACCCGGCATGACGGTGATGGAGGCCGCCGTAAAGAACTCCATCCCTGGTATTGCGGCGGAATGCGGCGGTGCCTGCGCTTGCGCGACATGTCATGTCTATGTCGACAAGGCTTGGCGCGAAGCGACGGGGCAGCCGGAACAGATGGAAGAGGATATGCTCGATTTCGCCTTCGACATCCGCCCGGAGAGCCGGCTGAGTTGTCAGATCAGGGTGACCGAGGCGCTCGATGGCCTCAAGGTTCGAATTCCGGAAAAGCAGTTCTGAGGCGCCATGTCAGCGGATGTGATCAAGACCGATGCGGTTATCATTGGGGCAGGGCCCGTCGGCCTGTTTGCCGTGTTCGAGCTCGGGCTGCTCGATGTCAAAGCCCATGTCATCGACATTCTCGACCGGCCGGGCGGCCAGTGCGCCGAGCTCTATCCCGAGAAGCCCATCTACGATGTGCCGGCGATCCCCGTGGTCACGGGCCAGGAACTGACCGACAAGCTCATGGAGCAGATCAAGCCGTTCGGCGCCGAGTTTCATTTCAACGAAAGGGTGGATGCGCTCGAGCGTATCGATGGCGGATTCCGTCTCACCACCGACGACGGCACCGTGTTCGAGAGTAAGGTGGTGGTGATCGCCGCGGGCGGCGGGTCCTTCACCCCGAAGCGTCCGCCGCTGCCCGGCATTGAGCAGTATGAGGGCAAGTCCGTCTTCTACTCCGTGCGCAAGATGGATGCCTTCAAGGACCGCGACGTGCTCATCGTCGGCGGCGGCGATTCCGCGCTCGACTGGACCTTGAACCTGCAGCCCGTGGCCAAGTCTTTGACGCTGCTGCACCGGCGCTCGGAGTTCCGCGCCGCGCCCGCCTCGGTGCAAAAAATGCTCGCCCTGGTGGAGAGCGGCAACATTGCCTTCAAGCTCGGTCAGGTGACGGAGTTGCACGGCGCCGACGGGCAACTCACCGGAGCCACGGTCAAGGCGCCCGACGGCACGACCTTCGAGCAGCCGCTCGAGGTGATGCTGCCGTTCTTCGGTCTCACCATGAAACTCGGTCCGGTCGCCGATTGGGGTCTTCAGCTTGAGGAGAATTTGATCCCCGTCGACACGGAGAAATTCGAGACGAGCGAGAAGGGCATCTTCGCCATCGGCGACATCAATACCTATCCGGGCAAGCTGAAGCTCATCCTGTCGGGGTTCCACGAGGGTGCGCTCATGGCGCAGCAGGTCCACAAATACGTCTATCCGGATAAGAAGCTGATCTTCCAGTACACCACCTCGTCGTCGAACCTGCAGAAGAAGCTCGGCGTGAAGTGATCGCTCAAGCGAGCGAGCGGTAGATGGCGACCTCGTAAGGGCTGAGCAGCTGGACCTTCAGGCGCTCCTGCAAGGGAAGCTCCATGCGCTGGAATACGCCGCTGTCGTCGACGAGGTCGGTCGCCACCGGATCGACGAGAATGAGATAAAGCCGCCGCGGCTTCTTGCGGTACGACACCACGAGATTGTGCAGCACCTCGGCGAAGACCTCGCGCGAGAACGGATTGAAGAAATAGTGGATGGCCTCGCCTTCCGGCGGCCCCACCTGGCTCGCATCCTCGAGCACGCATTCCACGTTGCGGCACTGCATGCGCGAGCGCGGATACTGCGCGATATTCATCACCGCGTTGTCGTGCAATTCCGAGGCGAACTCGATGCCGCCGATGGCGGCGAAGGGATGCTCCGAAGCGAGCAGCAGCACGCGTCCTTGTCCGGCGCCGTGATCCACGAATGTAAGCCGCGAGAAATCGTAGTCGATGGCCGCCAATGTCCATTGGAACAGCTGGCACGGCGACGGGCGATAGTCGTGACCATGCGCCTTGTTCCCGCCGCGCACCGTCAATCCGGCAAGCGCGACAGGATCCTTGGTCGGCACGAAGAACAATTGCTCTTTCGGCGGATCGAGCACGCGCTCGTGCAGCCAGAGAAGGGCGTCGCGATAGTCCTTCTTCATCTGCTCCGGGCGCGCGTGCTCCTTCAGCTTGGCGCCGGTGCGCTCGATCTCGGGCAGCACGTTGTCGCGCCCATATTCGGTGGCGCGCGCGAGGCTCGTCTTGGTGGCTTGCTTGGTCTGGCTCGACGTCTTGTCGGCGATCTCGGCGATGCGTCCGGCCAAACGGCTGCGCCAAGCGCCGCGTTTTGACGCAACGACATTCGGAGCGGCGTCCTTTGGACGCTGGACAGGGTCGCTGCAATCCCATTCCCATGCCGCGGTGATGGGACGGCTTGCGAGTCCGCCTGATCCGAGCCGTGGGGCACGACCGTCATGGGTAATTTCCCCCTCTTGCGTAAAGATTGGGCACGTTGGCTCATGAAGCAAGCGCTTTTTGGGCGATGTCCCTGCCCGCTCCCGCGATGGCGTCTACTGAATGTGCTATCCTATTGATTCGCGAGGGGGACCCGCGCCAAGGCCAGCACGGACCCGAAGCGAAGCGGCGGGGAAGACGCGTGCAGGCAGAAGATTTTCACGACTCCATACGACCGGGCCTCATCGCCATGTTGCCGAGCTCAAACGTTTCGCCGATGTGCTCGTCGGCGATCGCGATGAGGGGACGAGCCTGCTCGGCCGCGCGCTGCGATGCATGCTGGACGAGCAACATCGCTATCAGCGCGGCACGTCGCTCGATGTGTGGGCCTTCGCCGAGATCTACCGGCAATGGCTGTATGAGCTTCGCGGTCATGCCGCGCCCGTCGCACAAGCCAAGATCGACGATGCTCGATTTGCGCAGCTCTTCTATCCGGAGGTCGACGGTTATTTCGATGCGCCCGTCGCGGCCTTTCTCGCCGCTCTGCCGGCGCAACAACGTCTCACGCTGCTCCTTGTCTACGGCGAAGGATTTGACCACGAGGACGCGGGCCGCGTGCTCGACGTCTCGGCGGACACCGTCGCCGCGCGTCTTGTTCGCATCAGTGCCGCACTTGCGGACCGGTTGAGCGCCCGCCCGGCGGCGCCGGCTGCGGCCATTGTCGAAACCCTCTATCCCGAAGGGCTCAGAGGCACACCATGACCGAACTCAGCGACGAACTCCTCGTGGCCTATGTCGATGGCCAGCTCGCGCGCAAGCAAATCCGCGCGGTGGAGAAGGTTCTCGACCAGGACGATGTCATCGCTGCCCGTGTCGAGGCGCTGAAACACGCGCATGCCCGCTTGGAAGCAGCCTTCGAGGCGATCTTGGCGGGCGAGGAGATGGACGTTTCCGCCGTGTCGGCGCGGCGCCGGAAGGCATCGTGATCGAGTGGCGCGTCGCCAAGATGGCTCTCGCCGCCATCGGTCTTGTCGTCGCCCTTCTGCTGGCCATAGCCGGCTACGGTTGGCCGCTGGCACTGCCGAACATCATGGCCCCGCCACAGGCTGACACAACGTCGCCGCAAGGAGCATCCGTGACGCCTGGCTGGCAGGAGGAGATGGCGCGCGCGCACGCACTGCTGAGCCGCGAGACTCTCGAGGTCGGTCTGGAGAGTCAGGCCAATCGTGATTTCGTCACCTTGCAGCTCGCCCAGATCCTCGGCGTCAATCTCAAGCTCCCCAATCTGCAGCCTCAGGGCTTCCGCTTCGTGCGCGCGCAATCGCTGCGTTCGGGCGACGAGCCTGTGGTGCAGATTCTTTATCTCGGTGCGCGCGGTGCGCCGGTGGCGCTTTACGCGAAGAGGGGCGAGGGGGAAGACGTCCTCACGCCGGAGCAGTATGGCGCGGTGGGGACGGTCACCTGGGCGGAAGGCGGCGTGGCCTATCTGCTGGCCGGCGAGCTCGACGACACCGTGCTGATGCGTCTTGCGACCAAAATCAAGCTGGAGCCCTTGCTGCCGCTTCGCCCGCTGTCGAAATCCTACACGCCGGTCAACAGCGCTCTGGAGAACGGTGGCTAGCGTCCCATGCGCGCGTTGGGCGAATAGTCGCCGGCGAGATAGCGGTTAAGGTCCGTCCGGATTGCGTCGGTCCGCTCCTTGTTGCAGTAGCCGGGATTGTCGTTGATGGTCTCAAGCACGGATTGGCGCGTGTAGTCGTAGGCCTTCTCGATCTTCCGCATCTCGGCCGGCGAGCGCCCCATCGCCTGTTCCGCTCCCAGATAGTTCGCGCGCAGTTGCTCTGGGCTAAAGATGAAGCCGCACCGCGTCGCCCGCGCCGAGGTCCAGCCGACTTGCGTTGGTCTCGCCAGCGGGTCGTCCGGCGCCACGTTGCGCGCCGCCGCCTCGGTCGAGGCGCCGTCCTCGGGGCCCTTGATGCGGTTCACGGTGCCGCACGCCGCGAGCGCGCCGAGCGCGAGCGCCAAGGTGGCGGCGACGGCAGCGAAACACAGGATGCGCGGACTAGGGGCTCTCATGGGCGCGCGATCTTATCGGGCGGGCGCGTCGAGCTAAAGGGGGGAGAAGAAATCGGGCGCGCAACAAGAAAGGCGGAGCTTTGCGGCCCCGCCTCCCTGTTGCGATGTCGGCCTCACGCCCGTTCGGGACGATCAGACGGCGCCGCGAGACCTTTCGGTCCCTTGGCCAGGCGCAACGCCCCATGGTCTCCCACAAAGCGGCGCCGTGACCTGACCACGGCCCTTATTTAACGTCGCGTTGCTACGACGCGGCTCCTGCCCTGGCCGGACCGGAACCGATTGGCGGTGGAGTAGGGGGCGCAAAGAACCCTGTCGATTTCGCCGCACGGTACTGCGACGAGGTCGCCAGACCGTGGCACTTTGCGTCTCGCTTCCGCCGCCTTGAGCCGCCCATGGCACTGGACGACCGCGGGCTTGCCTTGCCCTCGCGAGCCTTCCGACCGTTTCCCGGTGCTTCTGGATTTCTCCGGCGGCACCTTCCACAACCGGCTAACTCACAATTAGGAGATTACAGCAACGCGCCTGGCGTGCATCCGCAAGCCAATGCTTATCCCCGCTATCCACCGGAGCGTGCAAACTCGCGCGTTGCGCAAAGCGGCTTTGCGTCCGCCAGGGACCCGTTGCCGCAAGGTGGCAGGTGCGCTGGAAAGCCGCTGCCTTGGCTGTTGGCGCCGCCGTTTTTCTGACCCATCGGGATGGTTATGCTAGCTTCGCCAGGAGGGAGTGGCGCAGTCCATGCAGCGTGTCGCGGCCAGGATCTTGCCGTTTGTGGAGGGCTTTCCGCGCCCGCGCATGTCCGGCTTAAGACTGCCCGCGAGGCTGTCCGCGCCAACGCTTGCCGGACTAGCCGCGGCGGTGACGCTGCTGGCAATCGGCGCCTACACTCTCACATTCTCCGGAACCGAAAAGAATCACGGCGCGCAGAGGCCCGGCGGCGAAACGGTCGTTTCCAAACTTGCTTGGTCGAAGCGCGCCCACGCCAACCTCGCACAGTCGAAGTTTCCCATCTCGGTTCTGGCTGGGACGGACACGGCGGCCGCAATGGTCACCGCCGAGCCGACGTCGGCGAGCCGCCTGTTGGCCATGGCACTGGCGACCGTTCCCTCCGTCGCGGCGCCGCGCAGCGCGGAGCCAAATCTCGAGGCTTGAGCGAGATACCGCGAGAGCTCATCTGGAACCGCCCGCCGAAGACGAAGCAGGACGACGCGGAGCCGAAGGCGTCGGGGTCTTGTCCAAGGTCAGCGAAGTGCTGCCCTGGGATGCGGTCGAGCCGGTGCCGTTCTCGCCGATCGCGCCCAAGCCGGCGGCGTAGCAAAGGTGGCAAAGCGGACCGCCGCCCTCGGTCCGCCGGTCGATCTGCCGCAAGGCGGGCAGGTTGAGACCTGGATGAGGGCCAAGGCCACCGAGTTCAAAGGCGCCGATCGCGCGCGCCGCTCTATCATTTCGAGGTCTGGCTCGAGCCGCCCGCCGCGGTGAAGCGGCGTCTGGTCGGCGTGGCCTACGCGTTCAATACGCCCGCCATCCGGCCGCAGTCGCAGGCCTCAAGCGATCAGGCGAGCGGCTTCCGCATCAGCGCCGGCGGCTTGGCCTGCGCCGACGAGATCACCGTGACTCTGACCTTCGACGACGGCCAGTCGCAGACCGTCGCCGTGGACGGCTGCAAGCTCCTAAGCTGATCGGCCATTGCCCCCGAGCCCGGCCACCTCGGCGACCATCTCGCGGAAGCGGGGGCGCTGCTGCTCGACGTAAGGCAGCGGCCGGCACACATCGATCGCGGCGATGCCGATGCGCGTGGTGAGCGCGCCGTTGAACAGGCCCTCGCCGAGCCGCGCCGACAGCTTCGCCGTCAGCCCGTGACCGACCACCTGATGGATCACGTCGTCGCCGAGCGCGATGCCGCCGGTCAGCACGATATGGGTGACCACCATGCGCGCGAGCTTGAGCAGGGACAGCGTGCCGGGCCGTGCGCCGTAGAGCGTGGCGAGCTTGCGCAGCATGCGTAGGTTCTGCGCGGCGACGAACATCATGTCGATAATCGCGTTGGGGCTGACCGCCGTCACCACCGACACGCGCTTGGCGGAGGCGGCGACGATGCTGCGGGCGACCGGATCGAGCGGCGCGATCAGCGTGCGCTCGTCAAGGCGCAGAAGCTCTTCCGCGTTCATGATGTCGTGCTCGTGCTCGGCGAGCCGATCCAAACCCCAAGCGAGATCCTCGCGTCCGGCATAGAAGCGCTTCAAGCGCCGCGTGACGTCGATGGCCAGCACCTTGTCGTTCTGCCGTGCGGCGCTGTCGGCCTCATGGCGGATCTTGCCGAGACGGCCGAGCCGCATCAGGCCGGCCACCTCGCGCAAGATGATCATCAGCAGCGCCACGAGCACGAGGCCGAGCAGGACGACCGCCACCCAACCGATCCAGTCGTCGCGGGCGATGAGCGACAGCACCCAGTCATACAGCCACAGCGAGGCGACGAGGCTGACCAGCCCGCCGAGCGCGCCAAGAAAGATGCTGCCCCAGCGCAATCCCCGCCTGAGATCGGGAAGCGCGCGGACCTGCGGCACAGGCAGTGCCCGCTCTTCCGCTGGGATAGCCGTTGGCTCCGGCGGCACGAACACCTCGACTTCTTCGACCCGGAACGAGGCCGGCTTGCGGGGCGCAGTCTTGGTCATTCGAGACGGTCTCCGATCAGAGCCTGGATGGCGCGGTCGAGCCGGATATTTGGGAAGGGGGCGAAGCCGCCGGAAGGGAGCGCCACGGGATCGGGAGGGCGGAAGCGCACGAAGCGCATCTCGCCGGCCTCTGTCTGCCAGCCTTGCAGCGCTTTCTGCGGATCGGCGGGAAGGTCGCCGGGGAAGATGGCGAAGGCCTCGTTGCCGTCGAACGTGCGCCGGCCGATGGTTTCGCCGGGCAGAGGATAGCCGACGATGCACGGCAGCGTCTCGCCGTTCCGCTTCGCTTGTCCCTCGCGGGTGGCGCGCACCGCGGCGAGCGCCAGCACCTTGACCTCGGCCCCGGCGTAGCGCGCGCGGTCCATCGCCTTGTCGGTGAGGAGAGACAGGATCGCCTCGAGGCGGTCATGGCTCTCGTGATGCAGGTGATCGGCCTTGGTGGCGGCCAGCACGATGCGATCAATGCGCGGGGCGAACAGGTTCGACCACAGGCTGTTCGCGCCTGTGCGGTAGCATTCGAGGATCTCGGTCATGGCCCGTTCGAGGTCGGCGACCGCCGCGTGTCCGCCGTTCAACGCGGCGAGCACGTCGATGAGCACGATCTGGCGGTCGAGCCGGGAAAAGTGATCGCGGAAGAACGGCCGCACCACGTAGCTCTTATAGGCTTCGTAGCGGCGTTCCATGAGCGACCACAGCGAGCCGCGCGGGAAGCTCGCCGCGTCCTTGGCATCGAGCGGCGCGAAGGTCAGGGCGGGCGAGCCTTCGAGATCGCCCGGCATGAGGAAGCGCCCCGGCGGCAGCGTCGACAGCGTGTATTGATCGGAGCGCGCCGCGGTCAGATACGCCTTGAACAGATCCGACAGCGTCGCCGCCTCCGCCTCGTCGGCGGGATCGGCCGGCTTCGCCACGGCAAGGGCGCGGTGCCAGTCCTTGGACGCGGCTTTGCGTTCGGGCGCCCGGGCTTGCTCGAGTGCCGCGCGCGACCACGCCGCATAGTCGAGCTGCAGCAGCGGCAGATCGAGCAGCCATTCGCCGGGATAATCGACGATGTCGATGTGCAAGCGCTCGCGTCCCAATTGCCGTTTCCAGAATTTGGTTGAGGCATATTCGAGCGTCAGCCGCAGCTGGCTGATGCGGCGCGTGCTCTCCGGCCAGCGTGGCGGGTCGGCGGTGAGGTCGGCGAGATGCTTCTCATATTCGAAGCGCGGAACGAGTTCGTCCGGTTGCGGCTCGAGATAGGCGCGCAACAGCCGCCCTTGCGCCGCCGCGTCGAAGAAGGGCAGGCGGCCGCCGACGATGAGATTATGCACGAGCGCGGTGATGAACACGGTCTTGCCGGAACGTGCGAGCCCGGTCACCCCGAGCCTCACCGTCGGCGTGACGAGGCCGGAAGCGAAATCGCCGATATTGCGAAAGGCGTCGCCGGCGGCATCCGTATAGGTTGAGATCGGCACGCTTTAAGACGTCCTTTGCGCTCTGGCCCCCGTGCCATCCGCCTCATAGCGCGCCCGGGGCCGGGAAGGAAGAGCGGCACGGAAACCCCGTGAATTTCGGGGGCGACCGCACTGCACAAGAAACGAGCGTTGCAAGTCGCCGCGTTGCCTCAAAAATATGACGGATTTGCAATGGCGCCACAGAAAACGCTTCGCGCGTTTGTCAAGCGCAGGTGCCGTCTTGACTTGTCGACTCGCTTCCGTAAATACGGGGCAGCCCGGCGGGGGTCGCTGACATAGCGTGCCGGACTGGGGAGCAGGCGAAGAGCCCAACGACGAACGGATACGTCTGGAAAATGACTCTCATGGCGACTGCGAAGAAAAAAAAGACACTCCCCGAGGATTATCGTCCGTCGGAAGACGAGCCGTTTATGAGCGATGAGCAGCGGGCCTATTTCCGCCGCAAGCTGCTCAACTGGCGCGACGAGATTCTCCGCTCCACCAAGGAGACGTTGCAGCATCTGCAAGACGACTCCGAGCAGCATGCCGATATCGCCGACCGGGCGACATCGGAGAGCGAGCGGGCGCTCGAGCTCAGGGCCCGCGACCGGCAGCGCAAGCTGATCGCCAAGATCGATTCCGCTCTCGAGCGGATCGAAGACGGCACCTACGGCTATTGCGAGGAGACCGGCGAGCCCATCAGCCTGAAGCGGCTCGATGCCCGGCCCATCGCCACCTTGAGTGTCGAGGCGCAAGACGTCACGAGCGCCGCGAGCGCGTCTACCGCGACGAGTAGTCAGTCCACGGCCGACAGCGGGGTTGCCACGTCTTCCAGCGATTTGCGCTCGGCGGCAACGCCGTAGCGCGCGGCGATGAGCCCGGCCGCGATCATCAGCCCCGCGCCCAGCAGATAGCCGCCGAACAGGCTGCCCTTTGAGCCGGTGTCGATCAGCGCGCCGAACAGCCACGGCGCGCCGATGCCGCCGATGCCCGTGCCCACCGCGTAGAAGAAGGCGATGGCCAGCGCCGCGATCTCGAGCGGGAAGGTCTCGCTCACGGTGAGATAGGCCGAGCTCGCCGCCGCCGAGGCAAAGAAGAAGATGACGGTCCAGGCAATCGTCTGGCCCGTGGCCGACAGCACGCCGTTTGCGAAAAGCGCGCCGGTCGCCGCCAGCAGCAGTCCCGATAGAACATAGGTGGTGGCGATCATGGGCCTGCGGCCGACCGTGTCGAACAGCCGGCCCAGGAGCAACGGCCCGAGAAAATTGCCGGCGGCGAAGGGGAGGAGATACCAACCCACCTGCGACGCTGCGATGCCGTAGAAGTCCGTGAGCACGAGCGCGTAGGTGAAGAAGATCGCGTTGTAGAAGAAGGCCTGCGCCACCATCAGGCTCAAGCCCACCAGGGTGCGGGTGCGGTGGGCGTGGAACAGCGCGCGCCAGACCTCGTGCAGCGGCGTCGAGCGCCGCGACTTCAGGCGGAACGTCGCCGGGGCCTCGTCGGGCACGTGATGGCCGCGGGCCCGGTGGTGATCCTCGATGCGGTCGAGAATGTCATGAGCCTCGTCCGCGCGCCCATGGGTCATCAGCCAGCGCGGCGATTCCGGAATCCACGAGCGCATCACCAGGATTCCGAGCCCCAGCACCGAGCCGATGAAGAACGCCGCGCGCCAGCCGTAATCCGCGGGCAGGAGTGCCGGGTCGAGCAGGACAATGGACCCGCCGGCGCCGAGCGCCGCCCCGATCCAGAAGCTGCCGTTGATGATGAGGTCGGTATGGCCGCGATAGCGCGCCGGCACGAACTCTTGAATGGTCGAGGCGATGGCCGTGTATTCGCCGCCGATGCCCGCCGCTGTCAGGAAGCGGAACAGGGCGAAGCTCACGAAGTTCCACGAGAAGGCCGTCGCCGCCGTGGCCACGAGATAGACGGCGAGCGTGATGAAGAAGAGCCGTTTGCGCCCGAGGCGGTCGGTGAGCCAGCCGAACAGCAGCGCACCCAGCACCGCCCCGGCGAGATAGAAGCTCGAGGCGAGCCCCACCTCGGCGTTGGTCAACTGGAGCACGGGGCTTTCTTTCAGCGCGCCGGCGACCGCCCCGGCCAGCGTCACCTCCAGCCCGTCCAGCACCCAGGTGATGCCGAGCGCCACGACCACGAGCGTGTGGAAGCGTCCCCAGCGCAGACGGTCGAGGCGCGCCGGCACCGCCGTCTCCACCATCTCGTGCCGGGCTCCCGTCACCCGTTGCCGCCGTCTGGCCGTGGCAGGATGGGGAAGTTGAAATAGGTGTTTGGGTAGGGCTCGGGCTCGAAGGTGTAGTGCCACCATTCCAGCGGATAGTTCTTGAAGCCGCGGGCCGCCATGGCGTCGCGCAGCAGCGCGCGATTCTCCATCTCATTGGTCGTGAGTCCCGGTGTCTGCGTATTGGCCTTCACATCGAAGCAGTCGAAGCTCGTCCCCATGGCGAGGCTGCCGTCGGGGGCGAAGTCTTTTTCGGGTGCAAGGCAGTTAATCCCGCGCGGGTGCGTCTCGGCGCCGTCGGTCGGTTCCAAGGTCAGATCGAGGGTGGCGCCGCGCGAGTGGCCCGAGCGCGTGGCAATATAGCCGGGGAACAGGTCCGTCTTCTTCAGATTGGGATAGTGGACCGCCTTGGCATCTGGGTCGTCCGGCTTCTTGGCCCAAGCGACGAAAGCGGCGACCGCTTGGGTCGGGCGATAGCAATCATAGACGCGCAGCGTCAGTCCCTTCGGCTTGAGGTCGGCTTGGACTGCCTTCAGCGCATCCGCCGCCTCGCGCAGCAAGATGCATTCGGCCGCCTTGTAACCGGGCACGGCCGCGCCGGTGAAGTTGTCGCTGCCGGCGTAACGCATGTCCTGCCGGATCGAAGGATCGACGTCGCGCAGATAGACGAAGTCGTCGGGCATCTCGGCGGCGCGGAGTGGGGAAATGGAAAACGCGGCGGCGGCAACGCACGCGGCGGCGGTCCAACGTTTCCTTGCGGCCCTCTCGTCGGTCATCGGCATATTTAGCCATGACCCGGATGCGCGGGGACAAAAAAACTCCCCGCTGGAGGGCGGGGAGTGGAGAGTTTTGGGGGACTGACATGACTGGCAAAGCCAGTCGGTGTCGGACCATTAGCAGGGACTGCCGGCGCTCTTACGATACTGCGATTGAAACTACCGGCGTTGCTTCATCCGCTGCCCATGAGGGCCACCGTAAGACCGTGTTCACTATTTAGCTGAATTCGCGGCCCATCACAAGTGAAACCGGCCGTGATATTTTCGCCACAGTCAACACCAATCGCCTCAAAACGATCAGGTTTTTCCGTAATCTGGGGCGGGGCGGCTTTCGGCCTTGGCGATGATCACATCGTCGAGCGGCGGGCCGAGATGCGGACGTCCCTTGATTCCCGTCTCGACCACGACGTCGACCGGGCCGCCGATGATGAGCAGATGCTCGACATCGTCGCGGCGCACGAGAAGGAGCTTGCGCTTGCCGTCGACCGCGGCCGTCTCCACGACCCCGAGGCGCTTCTCGCGGGGCCTGAGAAAATTGGCGGAGCTCGACTTGCCGAGGAAGAAGGTCCTGACGCCCAAACCAGCAGCGCCACCACGGCGATGACGAACAGGGAGGCCGCGACGCCGAGAATGATGGTCTCAAGATCCATGAGGGATGCTCCTAAGCAATCCTGCTTAACAGTCCTTTAACCACAAAGGCGGCCCTTGTATGAGGCGGTCGAAGGGTGCGCTGGTGCGACCTCACTCCCGTGACAATCTCCGGTCAAGACAACTCGAATCGGGTATTTTCTCGGCCATGACAGATATCAATGCGCCGATGCGCTATGCCGAGCCCGCCGCCGACCGCACCGAGCGCGATGGCAGTGTCGGGCTCGTGGTGCTTCTCGCGCTCGCCCTCGCCATGGCCGCCGTCGGGCTTGCCATGGTGTCACGCGAGATGGCCGAGCCCTTCGTGCTGGCGATCCTCGCCGGCCTCGCCGTGGTGGGCGTGTTCTGCCTGTTCGCCGGCGCCGTCGGCATTCTTTATTTCGGCCAGCGCCACGCGCGCAACGATCTGACCAAGGCCTTCGTCGACAACCTGCCGCAAGGCGCCCTGATCGCCGATACGACGGGCAGGGTGCTTTACGCCAACCGGTCCTATCGCGACCTCCTGGGGCTCGACCCCGAGGCCGCCGTGCCGCCGCCCGACCGGGCCTTCGGCGGCAACCCGCATCTGGCCGAGGCCATCTTCCGTCTCGCGCGGGCCGCGCAGCAGGGCCGTAGCCTCAAAGAGGAGTTTCGCCTGCCGCCGCCCGGCGAGGTCCAGGAAGAGACCGGCGTCAGCCCGCGCTGGTTCCGGATCGGCGTTCAGCCCATGCCGCCGGATCCGCGGTCGGGGCGCAAAGGCTCGCTCGTCGTCTGGCAAGTGGATGAAATCACCCAAGACCGCGCCCGCGAGGAGACGAACTTCGCCAAGGTGCAGGCGGCGATCGACTATCTCGACAACGCGCCGGCCGGCTTCTTCACCGCTGGCGCCGAAGGCGACATCGCCTATGTGAACGCCACGCTGGCGCAATGGCTGGGGCTCGACCTATCGGAGGTCGCCAACCGCCCCCTGAAGCTCGGCCAGATCATGTCTCATGACAGCGCCGCCCTGATTGCCGGTGCCGGCCGCACCGAGGCGCAAGGCACCACGCGCCATTTCGACATCGATCTGGTCAAGGCCGACGGCACCAACCTGCCCGTGCGCATCCTGCACCGGCTGCCGCGCGGCAGCGATCTGGCGCATGTCCTGATACTCACGCGCGGACCGGGCGAAGCAGAGGAGGCGGGCGCCGCCGAGCTGAGATTTGCCCGGCTGTTCCATGCCGCGCCCATCGCCATCGCCACGCTCGACGCGGACGGCGTGGTTAGCGCCACCAATGCCGCCTTCGTGCGCATGTTCGGCGCCGACGCTGAAGACGGCAAGGCGAGCCTGGAAAGCCTGGTCGAGCCGGCGAGCCATCAGGCGCTGCGCCGCGCGCTCGAAGCCGCCTCCGCCGGCCAAGGGCTGATCGAGCCGGTCGACGTGACCTTCGCCGGCCCCGGCGAGCGCAGCGGCCGCATCTATCTGAGCCCCATCGAGGAGGCCGAGACCGAGCGCGAAGCGGCCATCGCCTATGCCGTCGACACCACCGAGCAGCGGGCGCTCGAGATGCAGATCGCTCAGAGCCAGAAGATGCAGGCGGTCGGCCAGCTCGCGGGCGGCATCGCCCACGACTTCAACAACATGCTGACGGCGATCATCGGCTTCTCCGACTTCCTGCTGATGAACCACCGGCCGACGGACCCGGCCTTCCAAGACATCATGAACATCAAGCAGAACGCCAACCGCGCCGCCGGGCTCGTGCGTCAGCTGCTTGCCTTCTCGCGCCAGCAGACCTTGCGCCCGCAAGTGCTCCAGCTCGGCGATGTTCTGTCGGAGCTGTCCATCCTGCTGGGCCGTCTACTGGGCGAGAATGTCGAGCTGACGCTCGATCAGGCGAGCGACCTGTGGACGGTCAAGGCGGACCTGCATCAGTTCGAGCAGGTCATCATCAACCTCGCCGTCAATGCCCGCGACGCCATGCCGAACGGCGGCAAGCTCGCCATCCGCACCGCCAATGTGAGCGAGCTCCAGTCGCGCGAGCTCGGCCTGAGCCACGTGCCGCCCGGCGAATATGTGATGATCGAGGTGCGCGATAGCGGCTGCGGCATGAGCGAGGAGGTCAAGCAGAAGATCTTCGAGCCGTTCTTCTCCACCAAGGAGATCGGCCGCGGCACCGGGCTCGGACTCTCCACCGTCTACGGCATCGTCAAGCAGACGGGCGGCTATATCTTCGCCGACAGCGAGGAGGGCGCCGGCACCACCATGCGCGTCTACCTGCCGCGCTATCACGAGCATGCCGCCGAGGTGGATCAGGAGCCGGCCAAGCTCGACCGCAAGCCCGAGAAGCCGAAGGACCTCACCGGCCGCGGCACCGTGCTCCTCGTCGAGGACGAGGACGCGGTCAGGAGCTTCGCCGCCCGCGCCCTCGGCCAGCGTGGCTATCAGGTGCTCGAGGCTTCGACCGGCGCCGAGGCGCTCGAAGTGTTCGAGGGCCATGACGGCGAGGTCGATCTCGTGGTCAGCGACGTGGTGATGCCGGAGATGGACGGCCCGACCCTGATGAAGGAGCTCCGCCGCGACTATCCGGAGATCAAGATCATCTTCATGTCGGGCTATGCCGAGGACGCCTTCCGCCGCAATCTGGACGAGAAGGAAGACTTCATGTTCCTGCAAAAGCCCTTCGATTTGAAGCAACTCGCCGCAGCCGTGAAGTCTGCGCTGGAAGCTTAGCGCGCCCGGTCTAGCCCGGCCTTGCGACCCTTTGGGGCTTCCCTTGGGGGCTGATCGCGTCTAAGGCGAGGCGATCGAACACCCGGCCTGAACCATCCCGACACTGGAGTTTCTGCGTGCCCGATTACGAGGTTTTGCCGCCGGACGAAGACGGCCAGCCTTCGCGGCGGCGGCGGAAGAAGCCGAAAATGCCGGCGCTCACCATCGAGCGCTATGGCGGCCGGCTGCTCTATGTCTGGTTCGGCATGCGTTTCTCGACGCTGATCCGCCTGTTCTGGCGCGGCCGCTTCTCCTTCACGCTCAACTGTATCCCCGACACTCTGGCGCTGTTTTTGTGGGTGCCTTGGAACACGCCGCTGCGGTGGATCTCCGAGTGGAAATACGGCAAGCAGGCGGACGCGCTGCCGCTCGATCAGCCGCCGATCTTCGTCATCGGCCATTGGCGTAGCGGCACCACGCTGCTGCACGACCTCTTCTCCGAGGACCCGAACCTCGCTTATCCCACGACCTATGAGTGCTTCTTCCCGCACCATTTCCTGCTGACCGAGGGCACGCTCGATCATGTGTTCAAGGTGCTGCTGCCGAAGCGCCGTCCGCAAGATGACGTGCCGGTGGGCTTCGACCGGCCGCAGGAAGAAGAGTTCGCCATGATCATGCTGGGCGAGGGCTCGCCCTACAACACCATGGCCTGGCCGCGGCGCGGTCCCGCCGAGACCGAATATCTCGACTTCAAGGGTCTGCCCGAGAAGAAGAAGCAGAGCTGGGCGCGCGCCTTCATGTGGTTCTACCGCAGGCTCAAGCTCAAGCACGGCAAGACGCTGGTGATGAAGACGCCAGGCAATGCAGCGCGCCTCAAAGTGCTCACCAAGCTCTTCCCGGAAGCCCGCTTCGTGTTCATCGCGCGGAACCCGCTCGACGTGTTCCCGTCGACGGTGAAGCTGTGGCGCGCGCTCTACTCGACCCAAGGCCTGCACAACCCGCCGAACCTCGAACCCTGGCTCGACGACTACGTGCTCGATACCTTCCAGCGCTTCACGCAAGCCTATGAGGAAGATCGTCACCTGATCGCCGAGGATCGCCTGGTCGAGATCCGCTATGAGGATCTGGTCAAGGACCCGATCGCGTCCATGCGCGACATCTATCAGCGGCTCGACCTCCCCAAGTTTGACGAGGCCGAAGGGCCGATGCGCGCGATCCTCTCCGACCGCTCCGATCATCGTGTTTCGTCCTACCGCCTGCCCCAGCCGATCGCCAAGAAGATCGCCGATCGCCTCGGGCCCTTCATCGACCGCTACGGCTATCGCGATGCCGTGGATGCGGTGCTGAAGAACGAGACGCCGGCGCGCCGTGCGCGAGACCGAGCCGTCCTAGCGCGAACATGGGGCGCCGGCCCCGCTCGCTTAACGCCTCGTTAATCAGGCCCGAACGACGCTACGGCGCCGGGCATTCACTCTGTTAATCAGAGCCCTGCTTTAATGGAGCAAATGGTTCAGGAAAACTTCGCCAGCGTCACCCGTTGGGAGTCTCACCGATGGCATCTAAAAGCGGCCTGACGCGCAATGGCCTGGAAATCAGCCGAAGCGAGTTCGTTCTCGAGAGCACCACGGACAGTGTGATCGTTCTCGACCGCGATTGGCGCATTCTCTATCGCAACAGACAGGCGCTCGATCTGCTGAGGGGCCGCGACCTGAGCTTGGGAAGAAGCCTTTGGGAGGCCTTCCCGGAGGCTTTCGGGGGACCGTTCCATAAGAACTACGAATGGGCGTTGAAGCATCAGAAGCCGGTCGATTTCGAAGATACCTGGCTTCGATGGAGACGTGGTTCGAGGTTCATGCCTATCCCGGCCATGATGCGATCTCGTTGTTCTTCCGCGACGTCACCGAGCGCCGGCGCATCCGAGAGCAACTGACCTACCTTGCGCGTCACGACACGCTGACCGACATCTACAACCGGACCTATTTCCGCGAACGGTTGGAGCACGTGCTGGAAGACGTGGAAGCAGGCGGGAAGGACGTGACGTTGCTCTACGTCGACCTGGACCACTTCAAGGAAGTCAACGACACCTATGGTCATCCATTCGGCGACAGCCTGCTGAAGCAGGTGACCGCGCGTCTAAAGAGTCTCGCGGGTGAAGGCGATATCCTGGCACGCCTCGGCGGCGATGAGTTTGTGATCGCGACGAGCCGGTCGACGATGGCCGGGTGCGTTCCCAAATTGGCCGGAGATATCGTGGAAGCGATCAGCACACCTTTCAACATCGACGATTGCGAGGTCGAGATCGGCGCGAGTGTCGGCATTGCCGTTGCCCCGCAGGACGGGACCGGGACGGATGCATTGCTACGCAATGCGGATACGGCGCTCTACACCGCCAAGAACGAACGCGGCAGCTATTGCTTCTTCGCGCGACAAATGGCCGAGCACGCGAGGTTGCGTCAAGAGCTCAAGGCGGACTTGGCAGACGCTCTCGACCGCGACCAGCATCATCTCGTGTACCAGCCGATTTACAACGTCCAGACGGGGCAGCTTGTCAGGTTTGAAGCGCTGCTGCGTTGGGATCATCCGCAACGCGGATCTGTGGCGCCCGCTGAATTCATCCCTCTTGCGGAAGAGACCGGTCTGATCGGAGCGCTCGGCGATTGGGTATTGCGGGCGGCTTGCTCCGAGGCAGCCCTCTGGCCCAGCGACGTCGGGATCGCCATCAACCTGTCGCCCGCGCAGTTCCGCCCCAGCCTTCCGTTCAGGGTTGCCGATACACTGAACAAGGTGGGCCTGCGGCCAGACCGGCTTCTCCTCGAGATCACCGAGACGGTGCTGTTGCACAGTACCGCGGAGAATCTGCGGTTCTTGGAGCAGCTGCGCGCACTGGGCGTAAAGATCGCTCTCGATGACTTCGGAACCGGCTATGCGTCGCTGGGCTATCTCAAAGAGTTTCCCTTCCACGAAATCAAGATCGATGCCTCGTTTGTTTCGGACGATAGCGCCGTGGCGTTCGCGATCGTCGACTCGGTGACGAAGCTGGGCCATGCTCTTGGCGCGCGCGTGACCGCCGAGGGGGTCGAAACCCGGCAACAGCTGGACCGCGTCCGCAGGATCGGATGCGACAAGGCGCAAGGCTTTCTGCTGGGGCGCCCGGCCCCGGCAGTCGAGTTCCCTCGTCACATGCAGGCGGAAACCACGCTCGACCAGCCTTGGGACCATGCCCGCGCGCGCCGAACGGACGACCCGTTCGCATCGCAGAGAGCATCCTAGCTCCCGGCACGAGCATGCCAAACGCCGCACGCTTCACGTGCGGCGAGGATAAGCTTGTTCTGGTTTTGCCAAAGCAGACACGTCGCTTAGTCCATATCGGTTGCCCGGCCAGGCTTTATCGGCTGCCCAGCTCGGGCTTGCCGCAGTACAGCTCGACCGGGAGTCGATCCCCGTGAGCCAATCCCCGAGCCATGCCCCGAGCCATGCCCCGTGAACCTTGGGCACGCGGCGGATTTTGCGGGGCGATGAGGGGTGTGCGCTGCCCGTGACAGCGCCGCGATAGGTAAACCTTCACCAATTTGCGGTTCAAATCGCCGTGCTGCCGCCACGGTTCTGTGCGGCTCTAT
Organism: Methyloceanibacter superfactus; assembly: GCF_001723305.1. Lineage (GTDB taxonomy): Bacteria > Pseudomonadota > Alphaproteobacteria > Rhizobiales > Methyloligellaceae > Methyloceanibacter > Methyloceanibacter superfactus. The sequence goes on along the minus strand of NZ_LPWF01000014.1, from coordinate 5,173 downwards.
GAGGGCATTGCGAGCCCGACCGACGGGCGGGGGACCATAATGGCGCTCTTCGCGGCCGGCGTCGCTCTGACGGCGCTTCTCTTTGCGACCTATACGTCACGCCATAGCTGGCTTGCCTGCGGCTCGGCGGTGCTGTCGGTTGTCGCGCTGATCGGCGTCGTCTTCCTGGCGACGGCCAAGGATTCGCAGAGCCAAGAGCACTATGTGTGGCTCGCCAACCAGCTCGAACCCGTGGTCGACCGGCAGACGCTGGACCGGGTCACGACGGCGATCGCGCAAGTCTCCACCGCCTTGGTCGAGAGGGCGCGGCAACGCGCGGCGGAAGCGCCCGAACCGCAAACCGTGCAGGCCGCTTCCAGCTCGGCCTGGCTCGGGGCGGAGCCGGCGCCCAAGTCCGCGCCCATGGCCGAGCCGGCGAAGGTCATGCCGGCGCTGACGCCATGCCGCCACCCAAGGCAGTCCCAGCGCTCAAGGCGAGCGCGGGGGATCCCGTGCACTGGCTGCTCGACGCGGCGGGCGATCCGCCGCCGGTGTTACCCGGTGACGGCTTCCGTATTGGCGGCGTCAACGTCTCGGACCAGGCGCTGACCGAGGTCCGCGGCATTCTCAAGCCGGACCGGACCCGGCGCCGATTGGCACTCACCCTCGCGTCGAGGGAGGCGCGGCCGGCGGCCCCGCCGTGATTCCTCCCGGCGCGAAATTCACCTTGGCTCACAAGGACCAGGCATCCGACGGTGCCGCGGCGGACGGCGTGGACCAGTCTGGCGGCGCCATTCTGACCTTTCGCTACAGCCTTGGCGGACAGCGGAAGTCGAAGATCGTCTATCTCACCGCGCCGATGCTCGCGCGTCTCGCCGAGAGCGCCGGCGGCACGCCGTAGCCGCGTCCCAGCCGGTATCGCTCTAGGCAGCACGCCGCTCCTCTCCTATTGCCCGATGACAGAGGATAAGCCGCGCTTGTCCCTGCGCGCGGCCCGCTTCTACGCTATGCTGCCCTGTCCCCGCGTTTCCGTTGGGGGAAGGCGGGGCTTTCGGTAAGGAGGGAACGATGCGGAAGATTGCTGTTCTGCTCACGGCTACCTTCGCGCTGCTGCTCGCCGGCACGCTCGGCTTCCAGGCCGACGCGACGGTGGGATCGGCCACCAGAGGGCTGCCGACCGCGGCGAAGAACTACTCGCCGGTCGACCGGGTCGCCTGCCGCTTCAACGGGCCAAGCTGCCCGGTGGGCTCCACCAGGGTCTGCCGTCCCTGGCGCTGCTGGTGCGTGCGCTGCTGACGCGAAGGCGCTCCCTAGGCATCCAACACGCTGGCCGCCCCGCTCGGGCGGCCTTTTTTTGACTCGCCGGTGAGAACATCTTGGCAACAGAGAACAAAGCGTGTACAGTGGCCCGACACGGCCTTCCGCAAAGCCCCCGGGTCGAGGGCGGCGACGGGAAGGCGCGGGATAGACCGAGCACCGCCATTTACGAGCCCCGTGGGGCTATGAAATAAGGGAGAAGACTCATGTCGAACGCCGCGTTGCGCCTCGTTGAAGGAGTTGAGATGGACAAGGAAAAGGCGCTCGAGGCGGCGATCTCCCAGATCGAGCGCGCTGCGGCAAGGGCTCGATCATGCGGCTCGGCCAGAACGAGAAAGTGGTCGAGATCGAGTCGATCCCCACCGGCTCGCTCGGGCTCGATATCGCGCTCGGCATTGGCGGGCTGCCGCGCGGCCGCGTCATCGAGATTTACGGGCCCGAGTCCTCGGGCAAGACCACGCTGGCGCTGCATGTCATCGCCGAGGCCCAGAAGAAGGGCGGCATCTGCGCCTTCGTCGACGCCGAGCATGCCCTCGACACGATCTATGCCCGCAAGCTCGGGGTCGATCTGGAGAATGTACTGATCTCCCAGCCCGACACCGGCGAGCAGGCGCTCGAGATCGCCGACACCCTGGTGCGCTCCGGCGCTATCGACGTGCTGGTGGTCGATTCCGTGGCGGCGCTGACGCCCAAGTCCGAGCTCGAAGGCGAGATGGGCGACATGCAGATGGGCGCCCAGGCGCGGCTGATGAGCCAGGCGTTGCGCAAGCTCACCGGCTCCATCTCCAAGTCCCGCTGCATGGTCATTTTCATCAACCAGATCCGCATGAAGATCGGCGTGATGTTCGGCTCACCTGAAACCACCAGCGGTGGTAACGCCTTGAAATTCTACGCCTCGGTGCGTCTCGATATTCGCCGCATCGGCGCCATCAAGGAGCGCGACGAGGTCGTCGGCAACCAGACCCGCGTCAAGGTGGTGAAGAACAAGGTGGCCCCGCCGTTCAAGCAGGTCGAGTTCGACATCATGTATGGCGAGGGTGTGTCCAAGATGGGCGAGCTCATCGATCTCGGCGTCAAGGCGGGCATTGTCGAGAAGTCCGGCTCCTGGTTCTCCTTCGATAGCGAGCGCATCGGCCAGGGCCGCGAGAACGCCAAGGCCTATCTGAAAGAAAACCCGGCATCCGCCGCCAAGATCGAGCAGGCCATCCGCCAGAATGCGGGCCTCATCGCCGAGCAGATCCTGCAAGGAGAGATCGGCCATGCCGACGAGGGCGACGGCCCCGATGAGCCGGTGGCGGCTGCGGCGGAGGAAGAGACGACCGTGACCTCGATCGCCGGCGCGGAAGGCGCGGCAAGCGCGGCGCCTAGACCCGCCGTACACAGTTATATTCGTACGGGCTCCGTCTGATGGCGGGGCCCGTGTCGCGTCCGGGGTGGTACCCGCGGGGACGCCCTTCCGCCAAGGCTTTTTGCCGCTTTCTCATCGCTGGACAGGGTTCGCGCCAGACCTTATGTCTCACGCCCAGCAGCCGTCTCCCGATCGTCGGGAGCTGCGCGATCACGGAAATCGCGGCCGCCGAATCGGCTAGGGTGTTCGGACGGTGTGATGCTCCCGTGCGCGCGAACCCGCGAGAACCTAAGGTCCCGTTTAATCCCTCATGAGCGCCGCGAAATCCGAAAGCGCGAAGACCAAGCGCCGTGCCGCGGCCGGGCATCATGCACCGGGCACGCGCACCAATGACATCCGCACGGCCTTTCTGGATTTCTTCGCCAAGAACGACCATGCGGTGGTGCCGTCCGCGCCCTTGGTGCCGCGCCACGACCCAACATTGATGTTCACCAATGCTGGCATGGTGCCTTTCAAGAACGTGTTCACCGGCCAGGAGAAGCCAGTCGCCTTGCGTGCCGCTTCGTCCCAGAAATGCGTGCGCGCGGGCGGCAAACATACGACCTCGACAATGTGGGCTACACCGCGCGGCATCACACATTTTTCGAGATGCTCGGCAATTTCTCCTTCGGCGACTACTTCAAGGCGCATGCCATCGAGCTCGCTTGGGAGCTGCTCACCAAGGACTTCGCCCTGCCGAAAGACCGGCTCCTGATCACCGTCTATGTGGACGACGACGAGGCGGCCGGGCTGTGGAAGAAGATCGCCGGGCTTTCCGACGACAGGATCCTGCGCATCGAAGGGTCGGACAATTTTTGGTCCATGGGCGACACCGGCCCGTGCGGCCCGTGCTCGGAGATCTTCTACGACCATGGTGCTGATATTGCCGGCGGTCCTCCAGGAAGTCCGGAGGCCGATGCGACCGCTTCGTCGAGATCTGGAATCTCGTCTTCATGCAATATGAGCAGCTTGCCGGTGGCACCCGCCAGGCGCTGCCGCACCCTTCCATCGACACCGGCATGGGGCTCGAGCGCATCGCCGCGGTCCTCCAGGGCACCCACGACAATTATGCCATCGATCTGTTCAAGACGCTGATCGCGGCGTCCGTCGATCTCACCGGTGTACCGGCGCAAGGCGCTCATGCGCCGAGCCACCGGATCATCGCCGACCATTTGCGCGCATCGTCCTTCCTCATCGCCGACGGCGTGCTGCCGTCCAACGAGGGCAGGGGCTATGTGCTACGCCGGATCATGCGCCGGGCCATGCGCCATGCTCATCTGCTCGGCGCCCAGGACCCGCTGCTCTACCGGCTGGTGCCGACGCTCACCGCGGAGATGGGTCACGCCTATCATGAGCTCGAACGCGGCCAGAGCCTGATCGAGGAAACGCTGAAGCTGGAGGAGACGCGGTTCCGCGAGACGCTGGAGCGCGGCTTGCGCCTGCTCGACGAGGCGTCGGAGACGCTGAGATCCGGCGACACCCTGCCGGGCGAGGTTGCCTTCAAGCTCTACGACACCTACGGCTTCCCCTACGATCTCACCGAGGACGCGCTGAAGGCCAAGGGCATCGGCGTCGATGCGGCCGGCTTTAACGCCGCCATGGAGCGTCAGCGCGCCGAGGCGCGGAAATCCTGGGCAGGCTCCGGCGAGGCGGCGACCGAAGGCTTGTGGTTCGAGCTGAAAGAGGCGCTCGGCGCCACCGAGTTCCTCGGCTACGAGACCGAGACCGCCTCCGGCGAGATCATCGGCCTGGTCAAGGACGGCAAGCGCGTCGATGCGCTGCATGCGGGCGACTGCGGCATCGTCATCGTCAATCAGACGCCCTTCTATGCGGAATCTGGTGGCCAGGTGGGCGACCGCGGCACGCTCTCCATCGCCGGCAAGGCCGCCTTCACCGTCAAGGACACCCAGAAGAAGCTGCACGGCCTCTTCCTCCATGACGGCGTACTGGAGACCGGCAATCTCACGCTCGGCGAGACGGTGATGCTTGAGGTCGATCATGCCCGCCGCGGCACGACGCGCGCCCATCACTCGGCGACCCATCTGCTGCACGAGGCGCTCCGCGAAACGCTGGGCACCCATGTGGCGCAAAAGGGCTCGCTGGTCGAGCCGGGGCGCCTGCGCTTCGACTTCTCCCATCCCAAGCCCATGACCCAGGACGAGATCCGCGCCGTCGAAAATATCACCAACGCCATGATCTTGCAGAACGCGCCGGTCGAGACCCATCTGATGACGCCCGATGCGGCCATCGAGCAGGGCGCGCTCGCGCTGTTCGGCGAGAAATACGGCGACGAGGTGCGCGTCGTCTCCATGGGCGTGGCACCTGGCAGTCCCAAAGCCGGCAACGCCTATTCCATCGAGCTATGCGGCGGAACCCATGTCCGTCGTACCGGCGATATCGGCCTGCTCAAGATCACGGGCGAGAGCGCCGTCGCCGCCGGCGTCGCCGTATCGAGGCGCTGACCGGCGAGCAGCGCGGACCTCTCGCCGC
>NZ_LPWF01000013.1 GCF_001723305.1 Methyloceanibacter superfactus | reverse complement strand
TCCGATTCCAGACATCGCCAAACCACCCGCTCCACCAACTCAATAAGGCATACCGCAAGTTCTAATGATGGCCGGCCAACGAGCCGGTCACGATAACAAAGTCAGCCTTTGGGAATTTGGAAACGCAACGGAGCGGTCGAGAACTCTCGACGCTAAGCGATCGAGGCTGGCCGCGAGGGAGGGAATTATGGTCGATACCGTAGCGGGTGCTAGCGCGCCCGGATCATCTACTTTGCATCGGGTCATTGGCTGGAAGGACGCCTTCTGGGTGGCCAGCGGTGTTCCGGCTCTTGTCTTGTTCTCCATCGGCGGCATCGCCGCGACGGTGGGTACGCCGTCGGTTCTGGTGTGGACCTTGTCGGTCCTGTTCGGCTTCATCCAGGCCTTCACCTATGCCGAGATTGCCGGCCTGTTTCCCAACAAGTCGGGCGGCGCCTCGGTCTACGGCGCGGCGGCCTGGGTGCGCTATTCCAAATTCATCGCGCCCCTATCGGTCTGGTGCAACTGGCTGGCCTGGACGCCAGTGCTCGCCATCGGTTGCGGCATCGCCGCAGGCTACATCCTGACTGCCTTTTTCCCGGCCGATGCCGCGGTCCGGACCTGGGAGATTCAGCTCGTCGATCTCAGCTTCTTCAAGGAGGGGCTCGGACTTCGCCTGAACTCGACATTCTTCATCGGCGCCGTCCTCATGCTGATCTCGTTCGGCATTCAGCACCGCGGCATTCTCTCGACCGCCAAGGTGCAGACCATTGTCGCCGTGTCCGTGCTCTTGCCGCTCCTGATCATCGGCATCGTGCCGCTCATCACCGGCGATGTGTCGATGAAGGCGTTCGAGCCCTTCGCCCCGGGCACCGACGTTGCCACCGCGGCGTGGGACAAGGCTGGATGGACGCTCTTCTTCGGCGGCCTCTTCATCGCCGCCTGGTCGGCTTACGCCTTCGAGACGGCGATTTGCTACACCAGCGAGTTCCGCAATCCGGCGACGGACACCTATAAGGCCATCCTCTATTCCGGCCTGCTCTGCATCGCGGTTTACGTCCTGGTGCCGCTCTCCTTCCAGGGTGCGCTCGGACTGGCCGGCGTGATGGCGCCGGGCATCGTCGACGGCTCCGGCGTGGCGCAGGCCATGGCCACCATGGTCGGCGGCGGTGCGTTCATCACCAATCTTCTCGTGGTGATGCTCTTGCTCGCCTTGATGCTGGCGATCACCACGGCGATGGCCGGCAGCTCGCGGACGCTTTATCAGGCTCCGTCGACGGCTGGCTGCCGCGCTATCTGAGCCACGTCAACAAGAACGGCGCACCGACGAGCGGCATGGGGACGGACCTCGCGTTCAACCTCATTCTGCTGATGATGTCGGACTACCTGTTCGTGCTGGCGGTCTCGAATGTCTGCTACATCGTCTTCAACTTCCTCAACCTCAACGCGGGCTGGATCCATCGCATCGACAACGCGCATGTGGCCCGCCCGTGGAAAGCGCCGACCGTGCTTCTCGGGGCCGGCGTGGTGCTCGCCTTCGTCAATGCGTTCCTGCTTGGCGCCGGCGCGGATGTCTGGGGATCGGGCACGCTGACCGCGGGCGCCATGCTATCGCGCTCGTCATCCCGGTCTTCATCTACCGGCACTTCATCCAGGATAAGGGCGTGTTCCCGCCCCAGATGCTGGCCGACCTGTCGGTCGACGGACACTCGATCAGTGCGCCAAAGGCGGGCTTCTTGCCCTACTTGGCGCTCGCCGGCGGCATCCTGGTCGCCACCACCGCCTACGTCATCTTCTGGACCTAGGCGATCGAAAGAGGAAGCCAACGTGGCTTGCTGGGCAGAGCGGTCGAGATCAGATTTTTTTGGTCTCGGCCGCGTCCCAATCCGGTTTGAAAGCCAAGACCTGCACCGTGTCGGGCAGAGCAGGGTTGAAAACTCGGTTATGCCAGATCGCGGCCTCGCGGTCCGCGCTGTGCGCCTTCAGCCTCTTGACTTTGCACGGCAGGCGAAAGGCGTAGCGTCCTTGCGCGAATGCGAGCACGCAGCGCTTGGTCGCCAGGAGGGTCTCGGCGAGCGGCGCGTCGCTCGGCAACGCCGCGAGCAACCGGCCGCTGAAGGCCTTCCCAGTCTGAAAGTAATCGGCCTGCAAATAGGCCAGAGCCTTCTCGTAGGTCTCGCGCGGATCGGCATATTTCAGCACCTGAAAGCGAAGGAAAGCGGTGCTCTCCTTCGGCTCCTTCGGCGCCAGCAGCACGGTCAGCCCAGGCACCAGCTGGGCGCCCGCTTCGTCCAAGATCTGCGGTTGCATGCCAGGGGAGGGGCGGCCGCCGTTCTCGCGCATGGCCACCTGCCGCACGTGGCACTGCCAGGTGAGAAAACTGTCCCGGAGGCTCTTGCGCTTCGATTTGCTCACTGTGAATCACTGCCCCCAAAAGGGGTCCTTTCGTCGATTTTGGCTGTAGAATGGGCCGTGCGCACCATACGGGCCATTATGAACGGAGATTTCCTCATAGGAAAACATATTTCATCTTGGTTGACGGAGCCGGGGGCACCGCCTAGCATCGCGTTACGATGGGGTGAATCTCGGCCCGACGACGTGGCGAGGACCGGGAGGGCCGTAAAGAGCCTTCTCGTTTTGCAGGAGAGGAAGACAACGACGTAGCTGAAATCATCCATCGAGCCCGTGGGACAAAAGTCGCGAAACTGAGCGTCCCACCGGTAATGAACCTAGGGGGGTTACATCAATGGGCAATAACTTAGACGCGCTGACAACCGTCTTCACCGAGTTTTATTACTGGGTGACGGTTGTCTTTATGTTTCTGATCCATGTGGGCTTCTGCATGTACGAGGTCGGCGTCAGCCGAAAGCGGAACCACATGCATACGCTGATGAAGAACACGATGTTGATCCCGTTGGTCACCATCACGTTCTTCTTTTTCGGCTGGTGGATTTATTGGGCTTTCCCCAATGGGCCGTTCATCACCGGACCGCTGCTGAGTGAAGCTGCGGCGCCGAACTCGCCCGTCTCGCCGACCATGGCCACCAATCTCGGCGACCGTATCACCGGCGTGTTCTGGGCGGCCTTCCTGCTGTTCTCGTGGACGGCGGCGTCGATCGTCTCGGGCGCGGTGATCGAGCGCATTCGCTCGGGCGCGTTCTGGATCATCGCCGTGATGATCGGATCGGTGACTTGGATTATCGACGCGGCCTGGGGCTGGCATCCGGAAGGTTGGATGGTCAAGCTTCTCGGCTATCATGACGCTTATGCCTCTGGCGTCATCCATGCCATCGCCGGCGGTACGGCGCTTGGCGTGCTCGTCGTGCTCGGGCCGCGGCTCGGGCGCTTCATGGCCGACGGCACGCCGCGTGCCTTCGTGCCGCACAATCCCTGGATGGTGACGATCGGTCTGTTCTTGATCTACACCGGCTTCTGGGGCTTCTACGCCGCGTGTAACGTGCCGATCATCTCTCCGGAGGCTATCGGTGGCCAGATCACCGGTGAGACGTGGACGGCAACGACCATCTATCTCACGCCGACCACGCTGGGCGCCATCACCGTCAACTTCTTGATGTCTCTTTCGGGTGGCCTGATGGTCGCTTATCTCATCTCGAAGGGCGATGCGTTCTGGACCTACTCGGGCGGTCTCGCCGGAATCATTACCGCCTCGGCCGGCAACGACCTCTACCACCCGATCCAGGCCTTCGTCATCGGTGGTGTTGGCATCTGGATTGCCTACAAGCTGCATTACTGGGTCGAGCGCACATTCAAGATCGATGATGCCGTGGGTTCCGTGGCAGTTCACGGCTATGCCGGCTTCATCGGCTTGGTCATCGCCGGCTTCGTTTTGTGGGGTTATCCGTCGTCGCCCTTCGAGGCTACGCCACAGTGAACCCGCTCGGTAACACGATCGGCGCCGTCATCATGTTCTTCGTCCTCGGCTTCCTGCCGGCTTGGGTCGTGTCCAAGCTGTTGGATGCCGGAGGCCTCTTGCGGGTGCCGCGCGAGGTCGAGCTCATGGGTCTCGACTTCAAGACGCTCCATGAGGAAGAGGAAGCACGTGAAGAGGTCCGGCGGGCCGAGAAGGCTCTCGTCTGATCCGCGCCATAACCGAGACAAAGGAGAACCGAAATGGGTAGCACTTGGGCAGTCGACCTTGCCAATACCGGGGCGGTTTACCCCTGGCAGGGTTATGAGCTGATCATGGTGATCGTAGCTGTCGCCTTGTGGATCCTCTGGCACATCATCCAGCTCCGCGAGGAGAAGGCGGAGTTTGCCGAGGACATTCAGAAGTACGGTAGCAAGGAGGGCATCAAGAAAGCTCTCGACGAGCATCCGGTCTGACCTAGCGGACGGTCTGACCCTCCAGAGGGGCGTCGGCTCAACGAGCCGGCGCCTCTTTGCGTTTCAGGCGAGGGCACGTCCCGGATGGACGAAGCAAGTCGCCGGTATGTTTCTCAGGTGAGGAAGAGGCGGGGTAGCGGACAAGATCATCCAACGGGCGTAGCTGCGGGGAGCCGACCGCCGTCGCCGCGTCGTTGACCTTTGCCTCATAGAAGGCGACATGGCCCGCCCGAAGGCGGTGCCACGCCGCTCGTCATGCTGTGTCGGATCGCGCGTGAGGGTTTGGCGGGACGCCCCGCCGCCACCTAGCAGTCGAGGGTGGTGGCGCGCTCCCACGGTGTCAGCTGCTTCTGACACTCGTTCCAGTCCTTGGTCTTGAGCTTGACGTAGGAGTCCACGAACTCGTCGCCGAGCTCGCGCCGCAACAGCTCGGATTTAGCCGTCAGGCGTAAGGCATCGAGCAGATTGAGCGGCAGCTTCTTCACGTCGGCAGGCGCCTTGTGGCCATCCTCATACATATTGATGTCGAGGGGCTTGCCCGGATCGATGCCCTTGGCGATGCCGTCGAGCCCGGCGGCCAGCACCGCGGCGGGCAACAGGTAAGGATTGGTGGCACCGTCGGCGAGACGGAACTCGAAGCGTCCGCCGCCTGGCACCCGGATCATATGGGTGCGGTTGTTGCCCGCGAAAGTGACGGTGTTGGGCGACCAGGTGGCACCGGACGTCGTCACCGGCGCGTTGATCCGCTTATAGGAGTTCACCGTCGGATTGGTGATGGAGCACATCTCGTCGGCGACGCTGATGAGGCCGCCGATGAAATTGTAGGCTTCCTTCGACAGCCCCAGGGGGTCGCCGCGGTCCTCGAACACGTTCTTGCCGTCCTTCCACAGCGACACATGCACGTGGCAGCCATTGCCGGTGAGGTGGGCGAACGGCTTCGGCATGAAGGTCGCGCGCAAACCGTGCTTCTCGGCGATGGCCTTGGCCATATATTTGAAAAAGGCCATGCGGTCGGCGGTCTTGAGGGCGTCGTCGAACGCCCAGTTCATCTCGAACTGGCCGTTGGCGTCCTCATGGTCGTTCTGATAGGGCGCCCAGCCGAGCTCCAACATGGAGTCGCAGATTTCGCTGATCACGTCGTAACGCCGCATCAGCGCGGTCTGGTCGTAGCAGGGCTTGGCTTGCGTGTCGGCGGCGTCGCTGAGCGACGTACCGTCCGGGCTTACCAGGAAGAATTCGCATTCCACGCCGGTCTTCAGCGTATAGCCGGCGGCCTCGGCCTTCTTGAGCATGGCCTGGAGGATGTTACGGGGCGCCTGTTCGACCAGCTTCCCGTGCATGTAGGGATCGGCGGCGAGCCAGCCGACCTCAGGCTTCCAGGGAAGCTGTATGAGGCTCGAAGGATCGGGAATGGCGAGCACGTCCGGGTCGGCGGGCGTCATGTCGAGCCAGCTGGCAAAGCCCGCGAAGCCCGCGCCGTCCTCGGCCATGTCGGCAATGGCACTCGCCGGGGCGAGCTTGGCCCTGAGCGTCCCGAACAGATCGACAAAGGAAATCAGGAAATATTTGATCCCGCGCTCGCGGGCCTCGATTGCCAGATCAACCGCCATGCTACTCCCCTTCGTTGCATCTCTAGGCGCGCTTTTTGCGTCGCCTTACTCGTGCGATTTCGATCCCGGTACCCAGTCGGTGCCGGCGAGCGGAACTTTGGCCATTGCCGCAGCTTCCACCGTCAGCGCGACGAGATCCTCAGGCTCCAGATTATGCACATGACTCTTGCCGCAGGCGCGCGCGATGGTCTGCGCCTCGAGCGTCATGACGGAAAGATAATTGGCCAGCCTGCGGCGCCGAGTAGCGGGTCGAGCCGCGCGGAAAGCTCCGGGTTCTGCGTGTTGATGCCGGCCGGGTCTTGGCCCTCATGCCAGTCGTCATACGCGCCCGCCGTGGTGCCGAGCTTCTGATAGTCCTCCTCGAGCACTGGATCGTTGTCGCCGATGGCGACCAGCGCCGCGGTCCCGATCGACACCGCGTCGGCGCCCAGCGCCAAGGCTTTGGCCGCGTCGGCGCCGTTGCGGATGCCGCCGGAGACGATCAGCTGAACCTTGCGATGCATGCCGAGGTCCTGCAGCGCCTGCACCGCCGGGCGAATGGCCCCCAGGATCGGCAGGCCAACATGCTCGATGAACACTTCTTGCGTGGCCGCCGTTCCGCCTTGCATGCCGTCGAGCACCACCACATCGGCGCCGGATTTGATTGCCAGCGCAGTGTCGTAATACGGCCGCGACGCGCCGACCTTAATGTAGATGGGCTTCTGCCAGTCGGTGATCTCGCGCAGCTCCTGGATCTTGATCTCTAGATCGTCCGGGCCCGTCCAGTCGGGGTGACGGCACGCCGATCGCTGATCGATACCTTTAGGCAGGGTGCGCATCTCGGCCACGCGGTCGGAGATCTTTTGACCCAACAACATGCCGCCGCCGCCGGGCTTCGCGCCCTGACCGATGACGATCTCGATCGCGTCGGCGCGGCGAAGATCGTCGGGATTCATGCCATAGCGCGAGGGCAGGAGCTGATAGACGAGAATCGTCGAGTTCTGGCGCTCTTCCTCGGTCATGCCGCCGTCGCCGGTGGTGGTCGACGTGCCCACTTGGCTGGCGCCGCGGCCAAGCGACTCCTTGGCCTGCGCGGACAGCGAGCCGAAGCTCATGCCGGCGATGGTGATCGGAATCTTCAAGTGGATCGGTTTCTCGGCGAAACGGGTGCCCAGCCACACATCGGTGGCGCATTTCTCGCGATAACCTTCGAGCGGGTAGCGGCTCATGGAGGCGCCGAGGAACAGCAGGTCGTCGAAATGCGGGACTTTCCGCTTAGCGCCGCCGCCACGGATATCGTAGATGCCGCTCGCCGCCGCGCGGCGAATCTCGGACAGGCTGTAATCGTCGAACGTTGCAGACTTGCGCGGCGTGGTCCTGGGCGTCGCGTCCATCAATACTCTCCTGCGTGATCGACGTTGAAATTATAGAGCGTCCGGGCCGAGCCGTAGCGCTTGAACTCGCCGGGATCGACCTCGCCATCGAAGCCGGCCTTCTTCAGAACCTCATGCACCGAGGCCTTATGCTCGTCGCGCATCTCTTTCTCGATGCAGTCGGCGCCGAGGCTCTTGACCGTGCCGCGCACGAACAACCGAGCCTCGTAGATGGAATCGCCGAGCGCGTCGCCGGCGTCGCCGAACACCACGAGATTGCCGGTCTGCGCCATGAACGCGCTCATATGGCCGACGGAACCCTGCACGACGATGTCGATGCCCTTCATGGAAATGCCGCAACGCGAGGAGGCGTTGCCGTCGATCCGCAAGAGGCCGCCGCGCCCGGTGGCGCCCGCCGATTGGCTGGCATTGCCCGAGACATGGACGAAGCCGCTCATCATGTTCTCGGCGACGCCCACACCAGCGCTGCCATGGACGAGCACCGTGGCGAGCTGTTCATGCCGGCGCAATAGTAGCCGACGGGGCCGTTGATCTCGACGGTGACCGGCACTTGAGGCCCGCGGCGATCGCGTGACGGCCGGCCGGATGCTCGATGATCCAGTGGCGCTCGTTAGTCTCGGGCGAAAGCCGATGCAGGGTTGCGTTGAGCTCCCTGAGCGGCGTGACGCTGAGATCGATATCCGGCATGTTTAGCGTTCCCAGAAATAGACGGTGGCGGGCTCGGGCTCCCAAATGCGGGCCTGGTCGATCCCAGGCAAGTCCGCGAGCACCCGGTATTCGGAGCCGAAGGCCACGTAGCGGTCCGTCTCGGCCATGACCGCGGGCTTGCAGGCGATGCCGTCGCGCAACACCCCGAAGCCGTTCTCGGTGCCGACCACGAAGGTGTAAAAGCCGTCCAGATCGTCGAGGCTCACTTTCAGGGCATCGCCGAGCGACAGCCCCTCGCGCATGCGCCAGGTGAGATAGCCGGCGGCGACCTCCGTGTCGTTCTCGGTCTCGAATTTCAGGCCCTCGCGCCGCAGCTCACGGCGGAGATTGTTGTGGTTCGAGAGCGAACCGTTATGCACCAGGCACTGGTCCTTGCCGGTGGAATAGGGGTGTGCGCCGTCGGTCGTCACCGCCGATTCCGTCGCCATGCGGGTATGGCCGATGGCGTGGGTACCGCGCATGGAGGCAAGCCCGAACCGCTCCGCCACCTGCGCCGGCAGGCCGACCTCCTTGAAGATCTCCATGCGCGCGCCCCGGCCGACGATCTCCGTCTCCGGCGCCTCGCGCTCGAGCCATTTGATCAGGGCCTCGACCTCTTGCTCGGGCACCGAGATGACGGCATGGGTGTCGTGCAGCGCCGTTTGCGCCCCAGGAAAGGCCGCCTCGATCTCCGCCGCCCGTTCCTCGATGCTGAGGGGAGAAGTCCCGCGGACGGTGAGCTTGGTCTGGCCCGCCTCGCCCGTGCCATAGACGGCGAAGCCGGCGCTATCCGGCCCGCGGTCGGACATGGTGGCCAGCATGGCGGCGGTCAGCCTGCCAAGCTCCGGCTCGAGCGTTGGGTCTTTGAGAAACAATCCGACAATGCCGCACATGGCTAGAAAAGCTCCGAGTTAAAGCGCCGTTCACCATGCTACGGCGCGAGTGGTGTCGTCAACCCACATGAAATAAAGTTTCCTTTGGGGAAAGTCCAGAGGCGTGTGGCGAGGAATTTACGGCCGGGGATAAATAATGATCGAGAGATAGGTCATCGGCCGGTCGATCAGTTCTTCAGGCCCATGTGGCGCGCCCGCGTCGAAGAACAAGGCGTCGCCCGGCCCCATCGGATAGAGCTTGTCGGCGTGCCGGTAGATGACCCTGCCGGACAGCATGAAAATGAACTCCATGCCGTCATGCTGGAACTGGGTATAGGGGTTGGCGTCCTCGCTGAGGGTGATCAGATAGGGCTCGACCACGATATCCCCGGACAGCGAGTGTCCCAGCAGCTCGTAGCGGTGACCGGCCTTGGTGCCCCGCCGCTCGATCAGCACGCCTTGCCCGGCATGGACGTAGGAGCAATCACGCCGCTCCTCGAAATCGGCGAAAAAGCTCGTCATCGGCACATTGAGCGCCCGCGCCAAAGCGCGAAGGGTCGATAGGGACGGAGACGTGCCGCCATTCTCGATCTTCGACAACATGCCGGGCGACAGGCCCGCCTCCGCCGCCAGCTCCGTCGCGGTGAGCTGCAAGCGCTGGCGAAGGTGCCTCACGCGCCGGCCGATGGAGATTTCGAGATTGAGCTCACCCGTGGTGGGGGCGTTGGAGCCAGTGGCGTAGGTGTCGTCGTCCTTGACCGCGGCTTCAGTGTCAGCGGGCTTAGCCGCCTTGCTGCGCGCTGGGCGTGAACCTTGCCGCGCCTTGGTACGCTCGCGAAGCTTTTTCGAAGAGAGTCTCGTCGTCGCCATCAGGCTCCCAATGCGAGCATTTCGGCCCGTTGCAACGAACCTAGCACCAAAAATTTCGTGGGCCACTATTTAGGCGCTAGCACGGGTGCGGCTCGGTGGCTCGCCGAAGGCACGAGAATAGGCCCGGGCAAACTGGCTTGACGAGGCGAAACCCGTGGCCAGAGCCACGTCAAGGACCGGCAGCGCGGTTTCCCGCAAGAGCTGACGGGCGCGCTCGAGCCTGAGCCAGCGGTAATGCTGGTGGATGCCGTGGCCCACATGGGCATTGAACAGGCGTTCGAGCTGCCGCAGCGAAATGCCGGCCTGGCGCGCCAGCTCGCGCGCGGCAGCGGCGTCTCCAGACTCATCTCCATGGCGCCGAGCACGCCCAGCAGCTTCTCGTCGGCGATGCCGAGCCGGTAGCGCAGATCCATGCGCTGCGGGCCATAACCTTCACGAATATGGGTATGCAGGAACCAATCGCCGACCGCGGCCGCCAGCTGACGTCCATGATCGCGCTCGATCAGCGCCACCATCATGTCGAGCGCCGAAATGCCGCCCGAACAGGTGATGCGGTTGCCGTCGATCTCGAACAGCGACGGGACCACGCCCACATCGGGGAACGCCTCACGGAATGCCGGTAGATGCTCCCAGTGCAGCGTCGCCCGGCGCTCGTCGAGAAGGCCGGCGCGCGCCAAGATGTATGGCCCGCCCGAGATGCCGCCGAGGACCGTGCCACGGCGCGCCAGCCGCCTGAGCCAGGCGAAGGTCGGCTTGTCGGCGAAGGTGGCGGGATTTCCGCCGGCGCAGACGAACACCATGTCCGCCTTGCGGTCCGTGCCGGTGCCGCAGTCGGGAATGATGGCCACGCCGTTCGAGGCGGTCACCGGCTCTGGTCTCGGCGCCGCATGCCACCAGCGATAGAGCGTCGTGCCGGACAGTAGATTAGCCGCGCGCAACGGCTCCATGGCGGCCGCGTAGGACATCAACGCGAAGCCCGGTACCAGCAAAAAGCCCACCGTTTTGGTATCTCTCTTAGGGTATGCCGTCATGACGCAAAACGTCAAATAAGCGGCGTGAAATGTCAACAGTCGCCGCAGAAACAGCGCCAGCATGTCGGCCATGCGCTACTCGCTCGGCAGCCTCCTCACGAACGCTCTGACCGGAAACCGGAACTGGAAACCGGTGTGGCGTGAGCCTGAGCCCAAGCCCCAATACGATGTGATCGTTGTCGGCGGCGGCGGCCATGGTCTCGCCACGGCCCACTATCTCGCCAAGCAGCACGGCATCACCAATGTCGCCGTGCTGGAGAAGTCCTATCTCGGATCCGGCAATGTCGGGCGCAACACCACCATCGTCCGCTCCAACTATATGCTGCCAGGCAATGCGCCATTCTACGAATGGTCGATGAAGCTGTGGGAAGGGCTGGAGCAGGACCTCAACTACAACGCCATGGTCAGCCAGCGCGGCGTACTCAATGTCTTCCACTCCGATGCACAGCGCGACGCATTTGTAAGGCGTGGCAATGCCATGCGCCTGCACGGCATCGATGCCGAACTCCTGGATCGCGATCAGATCAAGAAGCTCGTGCCTCACGTCGATCTCGACAACGCCCGCTTCCCGGTGCGCGGCGGTTTGATTCAGCCGCGCGGGGGCACCGTGCGCCACGATGCGGTGGCTTGGGGTTATGCCCGCGCCGCCGATAGCCGTGGCGTCGACATCATCCAGAACTGTGCCGTCACCGCTTCCGCATCGAGAACGGACGGGTCATCGGCGTCGAAACCGAGAAGGGGTTCATCGGCGCCAAGAAGGTGGCGATGTCCGTCGCCGGTAGCTCGTCTCGCGTCGCCGAGATGGCGGGCCTGCGGCTGCCGATCGAGGCGCATGTCTTGCAGGCCTTCGTCACCGAAGGCATCAAGCCGCTCCTCGACACCGTCATCACCTTCGGCGCTGGACATTTCTATTGCAGCCAGTCCGACAAGGGTGGGCTCGTGTTCGGCGGCGATATCGACGGCTACAATACCTACGCCCAGCGCGGCAATCTGCCGGTCGTCGAGGACGTCGCCGAAGGCGGCATGGCCCTGATGCCGGTCATCGGGCGCCTGCGGCTGCTGCGCTCCTGGGGCGGCCTTCTCGACATGAGCATGGACGGCTCGCCGATCATCGACGTGACGCCCGTCGAGGGCCTCTATCTCACGCCGGCTGGTGCTATGGCGGCTTCAAGGCGACGCCCGCCGCCGGCTGGTGCTTCGCCCATCTCGTCGCCACGGGCCAATCCCACCCTTACGCCGCCGCCTACCGTCTCGATCGTTTCGCGCAAGGGCGCGTCATCGACGAAAAGGGCATGGGCGCGCAACCGAACCTGCACTGAGGGGACACCATGCGGATCAAATGCCCTTATTGCGGTGAGCGCGCTTTGGAAGAGTTCACCTATCGCGGCGATGCCACCGTGACGCGTCCGGAAAGCCTCGATGCGTCCGCCACCGACGCTTGGGTGGATTACGTCTACCTCCGTGACAACCCGGCGGGCCCGCACAAGGAACATTGGCATCACAGCGCCGGCTGCCATGCCTGGCTGGTGGTGACGCGCGACACCCGCACCCACGAGATACTCGCCGTCGAATTCGCACGCGAGGGGAGCTGACATGCCGCCGCCGCAAATCAACCGCTTGCGCGACAAGGGTCTCGTCGACCGAAAGAAAGTCCTGCGCTTCGACTTCGATGGCACGAGACTGACCGGCCATCCCGGCGATACGCTGGCCTCGGCGCTTCTGGCGAACGGCATCAGGCTGGTCGGCCGCTCGTTCAAATATCATCGGCCGCGCGGCATCCTCACCGCCGGCTCCGAGGAGCCGAACGCCTTGGTGGAGCTGCGCGGCGGCGCGCGGCGCGAGCCCAACACGCGTGCCACCACTGTCGAGCTCTATGATGGGCTCAACGCCGCGAGCCAGAATCGCTGGCCGTCGCTGAAATATGATCTACGCGCGGCAACCCAACTGGCCGGGCCAATCTTCAGCGCGGGCTTCTACTACAAGACCTTCATGTGGCCGGCGCCTTCTGGGAGAAGGTCTACGAGCCGCTGATCCGCCGCTCGGCCGGTCTCGGCCGCGCCGCGGATACAGCCGACCCGGACCACTACGAGAAGACCAACGCGTTTTGCGACGTACTGGTGATCGGTGGTGGCGCCGCCGGCCTCTCCGCCGCCTTGGCCGCGGGCCGTGCCGGAGCGCGGGTCATCCTGTGCGACGAGGACTTCCGCCTCGGCGGCCGTCTCCTGGCCGAACGCGACGAGATCGACGGCCAGCCGGCGCTCGATTGGCTCAAGGCGGCTGAAGCGGAGCTGATGAGTCTTCCCGACTGTCGCATCCTGCGCCGTACGACCGTGTTCGGCGTCTATGACGGCGGCACCTATGCCGCCATCGAGCGGGTCAACGATCATGTGCCGGTGCCGCCCGAGCATGCGCCACGCCAGCGTCTTTGGCGCATCGTCGCCAAGCAATCGGTCGTCTGCGCCGGTGCCATCGAGCGGCCGCTCCTGTTCGGCGACAACGACCGGCCCGGGGTGATGCTTGCCGGTGCCGTACGCAGCTATGTCAACCGGTACGGCGCCGCGCCCGGACGGCATGCGGTCGTCTTCGCCGACAACGACGCGGCCTTCCGCACCGCAACCGATCTCGCCGATGCCGGTATCGCGGTGAACGCCCTCATCGATGCACGCCGCGACCCGTCGCCGGCCGCGCAAGCCGCCGCCGAGTCTGCCCGCGCGCCGTATTTTTCCGGCGCCGCCGTCACCAGCGTGCGGGGCGCGCTTGGCATCAAGTCCGTCCTGATCACCGATATGAACGGCCAGAACCAGCAATTCGATTGCGATGTGCTGGCCATGTCCGGCGGCTGGAGCCCGACGCTCAACCTGACCACTCATCTGGGCGGCAAGCCGGCGTGGGACAACGGACTATCGGCGCTGGTTCCGGGCGATTTGCCCCCAGGCATGAGCGTGGCTGGCGCCGCCGCCGGCAAATTCAGTTTGGACGCCTGTCTTGCAAGTGGCGAGGGGGCGGGGGCCGAGGCCGCGCGTAATTGTGGCTACTCTCCTTCGGCGCCCGCCCGCCCCGTTGCAAAAGAGGAGGCCGCGACGCCCGCAAGCCCGCTCTGGCAAGTAGAGAAGAGTCGCGGCAAGGCCTTCGTCGATTTCCAGAACGACGTCACGGTGTCCGACGTGAAGCTCGCCACCCGGGAAGGTTTCCGCGTGCCCGAGCACGTCAAGCGCTACACCACGCTCGGCATGGCGACCGATCAGGGCAAGACCTCGAATCTGAACGGCGCTGCCGTGATCGCCGGGCTGACGGGACGCTATATCGGCGCCGTGGGCACCACGACGTTCCGCCCCCCTTACACGCCGGTGGCCATCGCCGCGCTCGTCGGCCATCATCGCGGACCCGACTTCCGTCCCACGCGGCTGACCCCGTCTCATGCCTTCGCCAAGGAGCGGAACGCCGTCTTCGTCGAGGCCGGGGCATGGCTGCGCGCGCTCTATTTCCCGCAAGCCGGCGAAGCGCCGCAAGACACCGTGAATCGCGAAGTGGCAACCGTGCGCAGCAAGGTCGGCGTGTGCGACGTGTCCACCCTCGGCAAAATCGACGTGCAAGGCACCGATGCCGGGACCTTTCTCGACCGCGTCTATGCCAACACCTTCTCGACGCTCGCCGTTGGCAAGGCGCGCTACGGCATGATGCTGCGCGAGGACGGCTTCGCCATGGATGACGGCACGACCGCGCGGCTGGCCGAGGACCATTATTTCATGACCACCACCACCGCCAATGCGGTCAAGGTCATGCAGCATCTCGAATTCTGCCAGCAAGTGCTGTGGCCCGAGCTCGATGTGCAGACCGTCTCCGCCACCGAGCAATGGGCGCAATACGCTGTCGCCGGGCCGAAGGCGCGAGAGGTCATCGCGGCGCTGCTCGATTCCGGCCAGGATATCTCCAACGAGGCCTTCCCCTATATGGCCGCCGGCAGCTTCACGGTCTGCGGCGGTACCAAGGCGCGTCTCTACCGGCTCTCCTTCTCCGGCGAGTTAGCTTATGAGATCGGCGTGCCGGCGCGCTTCGGCGACGCCCTCATCCGCGCGATCATTGAGGCCGGTGCCCCGCACGGCATTGTGCCTTACGGCACCGAGGCGCTCGGCGTGATGCGCATCGAGAAGGGCCACGCCGCGGGGCCGGAAGTGAGTGGCCAGACGACTGCGCACGACCTCGGTCTCGGCAAGATGGTGTCGAAGAAGAAGGACTTCATCGGCCGCTTCATGGGCGAGCGGCCTGCGCTCACCGAGATCGAGCGCGCCTCGATGGTGGGCTTGCGGCCTGTGGACAAGGACACGCGCATCCGCGCCGGCGCCCATCTGGTGCCTAAGGATGCCGATGCGACCGCGTCCAACGATCAGGCTATGTCACCTCCATGGCCTACTCGCCGGAGCTCGGAAGCTGGATCGCGCTGGCGCTGCTCGCCCGCGGGCCGGAGCGCCACGGCGAAGTGATCAAAGTGTGCGATCCCTTGCGCGGCACCGAGTTGCTCGCCGAGGTCGGTCCGACCTGCTTCATCGATCCGGAAGGAGCACGCCTCCGTGCCTAAGCTCGCATCCCTTTCGCGCTCCACGGCATCGCCAACCCCGGCCGCGTCGGCAAGGCGGATACCCCCGGCGTTACCATCGCCGAACGCGCCAATCTCGGCCTCGCCACGCTGGCCGCGCGCAAGGGCCAGGACAAGGCTTTGACGGCGGCCGTGCGCGAAGCCTATGGCGTCGATCTTCCCGCCAAGTCAGTGACGGCGCGGGGCAAGTCCGTGAATTTCATCGGCTATGGACCAGGTCAGTGGCTCGTGGTGTCGGAGACGCTCGCCCATGAGGCGCTGGCTGAGGATCTCGCCACGCGGCTTAAGGGCCTCGCCTCCGTCTCGGACCAGAGCGGCGGCCGGGCCGTGCTGCGCGTGAGCGGGCCGCGCGCCCGTGACGTGCTCGCCAAGGGCCTCGCCGTCGATCTCGACCCCCGCGCCTTCCCGGCCGGCGGCGCGGTGACCAGCACCATTTCCCATATGGGTGTGCAGCTCTGGCAGGAGGGTGAGGCTGACAGCTATGACATCGCCATCTTCCGCAGCGTGTCGGCAAGTTTCTGGCGCTGGCTGACGGCGAGCGCCGCTGAATATGGCTACGAGGTTGTCACGACATCGTGACCCGAGAAGCGCCGATTTCCCGCCGAACAGGGGCCTTGGCGCGGCCTTCGCCCTGGAAAGGTGCTTTGGGATTCGTGGCAAGAGCCGTTAGAATATCTTCCCGCTTACCGGCGGGTTTTGGGGCGCGTGCCCCACGCGGCACCGGCCAGCCGTAAACGAGGCTAAAGCGCAAGAGCACGGCCGTCGGCTCTGAAAGAGTGAGACGTCGCCATGATCCGTCCTTTGATTGCCGCGCTCGCGCTGGCCGTCATGGCGTGTGGCACCGCCGCCGCCACCGAGCCCGAAGCAAAGACCGAGTCCGACCCGTCCCAGCCCACGCGCATGGGTGAGGAGAAGGAGAAGCCGGTTTATGTGCAACTCATCGTCAAGGCGTGCCATCGCGCCGAGACGCCGCTCGAGCCCACGGGTCAAGGCAAGATCTACGACAACGAGAAGGCCCAGACCCTCGAGGAGCGGAAGGCCGCTCTGACGGCCCTCGGATGTATCGACGTGCCGGTGCCTATGGAGTTTCTTGCCGACCTCATGTCGCCCAACGCCTGCATGGGGCATGCGGGATTTCTCGCTGCCATGCAGTTTCTCGAGCAGCGGCAGGATCTCGCCGAGTTCCCGGCCGTCGGCGCATGGCAATGCGTGATTACCGATCACGAGGTGATCGGCGCGACGACGATGTAACGCCGCCGCGCCTTTATTCTTAGGCGCGCTTCAGCGTGATATTGACAACCACGGCGCGGGTCACTTCGAGAACCACTTCGTCGCCCACTTCGAGACCGTCGAAGCCCGGGACGCCCGGCGCGATGTAGATCGTCCGGGTCTTGCCGCCGGTGCCGGCGAACGTGACCAGCCGCTGTTGCCGGTTGATCGCGCTGATCGTGTCGGTCACCTCAATCGTGGTGAGGTCGCTTTCGCCACCTGACGGGGTCGACTCGACCCAATCCTGCTCGGCCACGGTCGGCGCGTTCATGTCCATGCCGGCCTCTTCCTCGTTGACAAGGCCTTCTTCCTTGGTCTGCGGTGCTTCGTCCGATTGTCTCAGCGCCGTCGCCACTTCCTGCGTGAACTGGATGGTGACCGTCTCTTTCAGCTTGATTTCTTTGATGTCCTTCACGTCGGGGCTGATGACCGCCGCGATCGTATTGCCGCCCAGCCCAATCACCGTGATCAGCCGCTCCGGCACCTCGATTTCCTCGACCGTGCCGGTCATCGTGATGGTTCCGGACTCGTCCTCGATGGGAACCTGCGCTTTCGCATCGCCGATGAAGAGCATCGCGACGCCAACAGCCAACACGCCCTTCACGGCGGCGAAGAGAACTTGCATGAACACTACCTCCCAGACAGAGAATTGCCTTTCAAAACGGCTTTAGGCCGCGTCCTTGCGGCGGGCGTCACACTATAGCGGCGCCGCGCGTGAGGGAACCGTCCTGGCGCATGTCCGGACGGTCTGCCAAAAAGTGTTACTGGGGAATTTGCGCGGGATTCGGACCGCGCCTTGGGGGGCGGCGTCTTGGGGCCGGCGTCTTGGGTCGGCCTTAGGAAGCTTTGGCCTTGGCTTTCGCCTTGCCCGACCGGGTGATTGTCTTGATGGCGGCCCGAGGGCTGCCGGACATCTCGCCGATCTTGCGGTCTTGGTCCTCGACAAAGGTGCGCGCCGGCTCGTCGCCGTCCAGGCCGCCGAGCTCCGTGGCCGGCACCTTCCGGTTGGACGTCTGCGTGCCGTCTTCATAGAACACGTCGAATAACACGAAGCCGCTCGGGCGCGCCTGCTGTTTCTTAGCCATGATACTCCAACCTTTGGCTAGGCGCCGTCCGTGCTCGTTTCAGCATCGGCGTTCGTTTCGACCGAGGCTTCGGCGGCCTCGTCCGTATCGCTCGCGCCCGTCTCGCCATCTTGTTCGTCGCCGCGTGCCTCGGCCTTGCGCTTGAGCTTTTCCTGCTTCTTCTGCGCCTTGGCCCGGGCTCGCTCGGCCTTCTGAAAGTTGTAGTTGGGTTTAAACGCCATCTCTGGTCTCAGTCTCCTCTAGTCCGTCGTGGTCTTCGCTTTGCGCGCCTTCCGTGCCTTGGGAGCGGGCGCGGCTGCCGCCGCTTCCGCATCCGCCGCCTCTTTCGCCAGGCGAAGCTCCCGCAGCCGCGCCGTCTTCTGCATCATGGCGTCATGCGCAATCTGTTGATCGAGCTTGAAGCTCTCTTGCCGTTTCCGGCTCTGACTCAAGATCGTCTCGGCATTGCGCCGCGCGGCCGAGACGCGTGGAGTCGACTTTGTCATATGCGTGCCTCCGGTTGACGGGGTGCCCCGCGCGACTTGCCGACAGTGGCGGCCGCGCCGTTCGGGCGGCGGCCACGAGGCCGGCGCCGACGTTTGCTCGCAGAGGGCCGTGCCGCGGCGGTACGCGCCGGCTGACGCTGCGCCGCCTGTTCCCGCGTTTCCGCGAGACGGTGGTCGCCGACGTCCACATCGGTCCGCATCAGCCGTTCGATGGCCCGCAGATAGGCGCGCTCACCTGGATCGCAAAGCGACAGAGCGATGCCTTGCGCCCCGGCCCGGGCCGTGCGCCCGATACGGTGCACATAGCTCTCGGGCTCATTCGGCAGCTCGTAGTTGATGACATGGGAGATGCCGGGAACGTCGATGCCGCGCGCGGCGATATCGGTGGCGACCAGGATGCGTACGCGGCCCGAGCGGAACCCGTCGAGGGCCCGCACGCGGGCGTTCTGCGCCTTGTTGCCGTGCAGCGCGACCGCGCTAACGCCCGCCTGCTCGAGATGCTTGCAAACCCGATCGGCGCCCCGCTTGGTGCGCGTGAACACAATGGCTTGGCCTGTCGCCTTGTCGTTGACTAAGTCCGTCAGAACCGTGCGCTTGTCATTGGCGCTGACGAAATAGACCTTCTGCTCGATCCGCTCGACGCTCACCTTGACCGGCGAGATGTCCACGCGGACCGGATTGTCGAGAATATCGTGCGCGAGCTTGGCGATCGTCGGCGGCATGGTCGCGGAGAACAGCAGCGTCTGCCGCTCCTTGCGGCAGAACCCGACGATCTTCCGCACGTCGTGGATGAACCCCATGTCGAGCATGCGGTCGGCCTCGTCGAGCACCAGCACCGAGACTTTGTCCAACCGCACGAGGCGCTGGGAGCAAAGATCGAGCAAGCGGCCCGGCGTTGCGATCAGAACATCCACGCCGGCTTTGAGCGCCTTGACCTGCGCTCCTTGGCCAACGCCGCCGAAGATGACGGCCGAGCGCAAATTGAGGTGGCGCCCATAGGCGTTGACCCGCTCGGCGATCTGACCGGCGAGTTCGCGCGTCGGCGCCAGGATGAGGGCGCGCGGGGCGGAAGGCGTCCGCGGCTCGGAATTGAGGGAAAGGCGATGCAGCAATGGCAGCGAGAAGGCCGCCGTCTTGCCGGTGCCGGTCTCGGCGACGCCGAGCAGGTCCTTGCCTTCGGTGAGAATAGGAATCGTCTGCACCTGAATAGGTGTCGGCGTCAGATAGCTTTCGGCCTTGAGGGCACGCAGTATCGGCTCGGCTAGGCCGAGCGTGTCAAAAGTCGGTGTCACGTATAATTATTCCTTGAACGCCAAGCACGGCGCACGGACATGCGCGATCGTGAGGACGCTTGCCTCACCCCACGCGCTTCTGGGGGCAGACGAAAATCGGGAAATTGTCTCGGGATGAGGCGCCGCACTTGTTGCGGCAGCTACGCGCGATCGCGAGCAATCAGTGTGCCTGCAACATGGAGGCCAGGTGCCATAGTGTCAAGGAGAGATGCCTAACGGCGTAAACGCCTTATGGCGCTTATGTGTCGCACGACCCCGCGTGGGCCGCTTTGTGGTAATCGAGGGATTGTCGCCGCCACAATTCGTTGTCACGCTAGGGAAACGCGGGCTTTACGGCCGGCGCTCCCGATTCAAGGGCCCCTTCGATGCTGCATGTGCCGCCACTCGTATCCACGCTGACGATTGGCCTCGTGCTCGCCTTTAGCCTCGGCGTGCTGGCGCATCGGCTCAAGCTGCCGCCGCTCGTCGGCTATCTGGTCGCCGGGATTGCCATCGGCTTTACCCCCGGGTTCGGCACAGACGTGAATATCGCCAATCAGCTGGCAGAGGTGGGCGTCATCCTCCTTCTGTTCGGCGTCGGGCTGCATTTTTCGGTGCAGGATCTCATGTCGGTGCGCGCCATCGCTATTCCGGGTGCGTTCGCGCAAGGCTTGGTGGCGACCCCGCTGGGCATGGCGGTCGGCTGGTGGCTGGGCTGGAGCCCGGGCGCCGGCTTCATCTTCGGCCTGGCCCTGTCGGTGGCCAGTACCGTGGTGCTGTTGCGCATGCTCCAGGAGCGCCGCTTGCTGGACACCGAGCGCGGCCGGATCACCGTCGGCTGGCTGATCGTTCAGGATATCGCCATGGTCCTGGCCCTCGTTCTGCTGCCGGGGCTGACCGGCTTGTTTCAGGAGGGGCAGGCGGCGCCGAACCTGGCCGAGATGGCCCGGCAGACCGCCGAAGTGCTCGGCAAGCTCGCCATTTTCATCGTCGGCATGTTGCTGATCGGCAAGAAGCTGATCCCCATGCTCCTTCACTATGTGGCACATACCGGCAGCCGTGAGCTATTCCGACTGGCTGTGCTGTCGATCGCACTCGGCTTCGCGTTCCTCGCCGCCGAGCTGTTCGGCGTGTCCCTGGCGCTCGGCGCCTTCTTCGCCGGCATGATGCTGAGCGAATCTCAATTGAGCCAGCAGGCCGCGACCGAGTCCTTGCCGCTGCGCGATGCGTTCGCCGTGCTGTTCTTCGTTTCGGTCGGCATGTTGTTCCACCCAGCGATCATCGTCGATGCGCCGCTCGCCCTGATCGCCACGGTGTTGATTATCATCGTCGCCAAGTCTGCGGCGGCCTTCGCCGTCGTCCGCCTGTTCGGCCACGGACGCACGACCGGGCTCATCATCTCAGCTTCGCTCGCGCAGATCGGCGAGTTCTCCTTCATCCTGGCCAATCTCGGCATGCGGCTCGGCCTGCTGCCCGGGGAGGGGCGCGACCTGATCCTGGCCGGCGCCATCATCTCC
Source organism: Methyloceanibacter superfactus (assembly GCF_001723305.1). Taxonomy (GTDB): domain Bacteria; phylum Pseudomonadota; class Alphaproteobacteria; order Rhizobiales; family Methyloligellaceae; genus Methyloceanibacter; species Methyloceanibacter superfactus. The sequence goes on along the minus strand of NZ_LPWF01000013.1, from coordinate 91,491 downwards.
ATCCTGCTCAACCCGATTCTCTTCGCCGTGCTCGATGCTTATTTCGCCCGCCGCGAGAAGGCCGCCGCCGATGCGGCGGAGCCGGCCTCCCCGGCGGAAGTCGAAGTGGAAGAGGAACTGCCGACGCGTGAACCCATCCACCCGACCACGCTCGAGGATCACGTGGTGCTTATCGGTCATGGTCGGGTCGGCAAGTTCATTTCCAATGCGCTGCGCGAGCGCGGCACGCCGCTCTTCATCATCGAGGACAATGCGGACGACGTCGCCGCGCTGAAGGAGCAGGGCATCGAGGCGGTGAGCGGCAATGCCGCCGATCCGGAACTCATTCAGGCCGCCAATCTCAGCGCAGCGCGCTGCCTTCTGGTGGCCATTCCCGACGCCTTCGAGGGCGGCCAAGTGGTCGAGCAGGCGCGGGCGCTCAATCCGGTCCTGCCGATCATCGCCCGGGCGCATTCGGAAGCGGAGATCGAGCATCTCATCAAGCTCGGAGCCAATCTCGTGGTCATGGGCGAGCACGAAATCGCCAAGGCGATGATTGGCGATGTCGGCGACGTGCGCTCGCCCACCAGAGCAGATGCCGGTGACGCCGCACCGTCACCGCCCGACGCCAAAGTGGTGGTGGTCGCGGCCGACGAGGTTCAGTAGCGCCGCCGGCCGGAACTTCACGGCCGATACCGGCGTGTTCTCCCCGGAGCGGCCGCCGGCCGCCGGCGAGGGTGAATCATCGGCGATCTCTTCGATCTCGTGTTCAAGGCCAATCGCAAGAACGCCATGCTGCTGGAGCGGTATTTGACGCGCCAAGTGGAGAGACAGCGTCTCGCCCACGCGCGGCTCCCGAGGATCTGATACGCTAGAAACGCATATTCGCGGAGGAAGGCCCATGCCGAACAAAGCCGGCCGAATTTTCGGGCTCCTGCTTCTCGCGGCACCCGGCCTGGCGCTCCTGCCATTCGCGGCCGCCGCCGAGACTGCGGAAAGCATGACCGAGGCGATCGGGCCTTGGGAAATCGAAGCGGCCTACAAGGGCGACACGTTCGATCGGTGCACCATTAGCCGAAAGCTCGACGACGACATCCTCGCGACCTTCATGCGCACGGGCGAGGGGTTGACCCTTTTGCTCTCCTCGCCGAACTGGAAGCTGGAGCGCGGCAAGCAATATCCGGTGACGATGAAGCTGGGCGCCCAGAGCTGGGATCGGGAGGTCGCGGCGGAAGAAAGCTCCGTCTCCATGGAGGTCAAGGACGCGAAGTTCGAGCGCTCGCTGAAAGCGGCGAATGCGCTGAACGTCGTCGCCGCTGGCGCCACCATCAAAGTGCCTCTCGACAGCAGCACGGCGGCCTTGGACCGTCTCGACCGGTGCGTCGAGAAGAACGAGAGAGCGGTCCAAACCAACCCTTTTGTGGTCCCGGCACGCCGGCCCTAGAGGCGGGCGTGCCGGAGGGCCAAGCCCCGAGGTGTAAGGAAGAGACGGCGACCGAGACGGCGACGGCCGATCCCCAGAGTACGGGCGCCGTAAACGCGACGGCCGATACCCCGCCGCCACCCGAGGCGAAACCGGCCAAGGTCGAGGATACGGCCGAGCCCAAGCCCAAGGTGAAAACAAAGACGGCGAAGAAGCGCAGCCGGAGCTTGCGCCGGGAGGTCGAGCGCCTGTTTTCGGCGCCGGGCAAGTATTTCTCCGGCCAATAAGGCCCCCTGCCGCCGTCCCACGACCCCGGAATACGAGCCGCTTTTAAGAGCGGCTTAAGTTCGCCGACGCATAGTGCGCAGTCGGAGAGAACGCCATGCATATTGTCTTAATCGAGCCAAGCCACGTCGTTCAGGCGGCCATATCGGAGATGCTGGAGCCAGCCGGCCATGTGGTGACGGCGCTCGCCGACCCGCTCGCGGCGCTGGATATGATCAAGGCGGACGAATCCGTCGACGGGGTGGTCACTGCGGCCGAACTGACGCCGATGACCGGCGTCGAGCTCTGCTGGGAGGTCCGGCTGATTTCCGGCGAGCACAGGCCGATCTATGTCGCCGTGATGTCGTCGAATATCGATGGACAAACGGCGATCGAGGCTCTCGACGTCGGCGCCGACGACTCATTCAAAAGCCGCCGAAGAAAGCAGAGATCCATGCCAAGCTGAGGGCGGCCGAGCGTCTGCTCACCTTGCAGCGCAAGTTGATCCGCCTCGCCACCATCGATTCGCTCACAGGACTGCTCAACCGCCGGGCGTTCTTCGAGCGCGCCACCGAGATTTGCGCCCAAGCGCCCAAGACCGGCAGCGTCTCGGCTATCCTGCTCGACATCGACTACTTCAAGGAGGTCAACGACCTCTACGGCCATTCGACGGGCGACGAAGCGCTCCGCGTCGTCGCTCGCGAGGTGGGGCAGGGTCAGCCTATCGTCGGCCGGCTGGGCGGCGACGAGATCTGCGTTCTTCTAAAGGGCTCCACCGAAACCGAAGCCCTGCGGGCGGCGGAGAAGCTGCGTGCAGGAATTGCCAACCTGTCCGTAAAGACCGCTCAAGGACGGACGAGCCTGACATGCAGTCTCGGCGTCAGCCAGCTCGCGCCAGGGGATGACGTCGACGGCCTGATTAGAAATGCCGATCTCGCGCTCTATCGCGCCAAGCTGGAAGGACGGGACTGTGCCGCTACGACGCCCCCGCCGGTTTGGCTTGAGGAAAATCCCCTCAAAGCGTCTCGGGTCGCCCGCGCGGTCAAGCGAAAGCCCGCCGCCTAGCCAGGTAACGGAATCAGTTTGCCGACCTCGGCCATGAGTTCGGCCGAGTTGGCGCCCCGCATCATGAACGCGGCAGCCTGGCCCCGGCCGCGTAGATCGCGCTGAATGGCGAACTCCTCGCCCTTGCTGAGGGTCGTGCCGGTGTAGACGATCACCGGAATATGCTGGGTCGATGGCGAGCCCTTGACCCGGCTAAGCAGATAGTGACCGCTGCCTTCGTCCATGTCGTATTCGGTGAGGATGAGATCCGGCTTGCTCCTGAGCGCAAGTAGATAGCCCTGCGTGCCGCCTGAGGCCTGAATGACGTTCAGGTGATACTTTTGCAGGCGCTGCGTCAGCTCTGTCAGGACGGCAGGGTTGTTGTCGACCACGAGCACGAGCGGCGCGGCCTCCGGCTGTGGCGCTTCCTCCTGAGCCTCTGCTGGCTTGTGGGCGAGAAGCTCGTAGATCAGCGGCTCGACGTCGGCCCAGGTCTCCGTGCTTTTGTGAACATAGAAGACATTCAAGTCCTCGCAGCGCTGCTTGGAGGCCTCATCCGATCGTCCGGTGAGGATAATCACGGGCACGGGCGCGAATTTCGGATCGGAAAGCCGCTCAACAACTCTGAAGCCTTCAACGTCCGGCAGGTTGAGGTCGAGGATGAGCAGGTCGGGCCGCGCCCGGCCAACCTTGAGGACCGCCCGGAGCCCGTCGCTGGCCGTCTCCACCTTCAGGCCGAGGTGACGGCAACGCAGTTCGAGATAATCCAGGATGATCGGATCGTCGTCGGCGATGACGACGGTCTTGCCTTCGAGGCTCGGCCTGCTTTGCGGCCCGGAAAGTGCTGTGCTGATCGCCGGCATCTCGCGTACACCCGTTGCGCCCGATGGGGCTCACCAAGCTCGTCGAGGCGAATATGGAACCCGAATCTAGGCTGTAAACCCTAACAGGTTACTGCGATTCGGCCCAAACCGGGAGCTAACCGGCCGCCGCCAGCGTGTCGACCTCTTCGTCGGTGAACACGCGGCTGCGCGTCAGGAAGCGCATGCCTTCCGGTGCCTCCAGCGAGAAGCCCGAGCCGCGGCCCGGCACCACGTCGATGATCAGCTGGGTATGCTTCCAATAATCGAACTGATCGGCGCTCATATAGAAGGGGCAGCCGCCGATCTCGCCGAGTTGCACGTCGCTGCCGCCGACGCTGAATTCGCCTTGCGGATAGCACATGGCGCCGACCCGTCGCAGCAGCCGCCGGATTGGTGGAACATCAGCGGGCCGTGTTGCCCCTTGAGGGCCTCGATCAAGTCGAGTGCTGCGTCCGTCGCCAGAACTCTATCGACCATTGGTCAGATCTCCTTCGCTCAGGGCGTCATTCGCCGCCGGCTCGATCCTACCGCGTTGTTGCAGCCAATGGAAAACCGTCCAGCAGATGGCCGCCCAGCCAGCGCCCACGCACCAGCCCGCCAGCACGTCCGTCGGATAATGGACGCCGAGATAGATGCGGGTGACGCCGACGGCCACGGTGAGGGCGATGGCGACGCCGAGGAAAAATACCTTGAGGCGCCGCGACGTTTGCATGCTGGCGAGTAGCGCGCCGAGCGTGAGGAAGGTCACGGCCGACAGCGTGGCGTGTCCGCTCGGAAAGCTTGGGGTGAACACCCGTGCCGCATGCGCCACCAGATCCGGCCGGGGCCGGTCGAAGGCGTGCTTCAACACATTGCTCAGCAACACGCCGCCGCCGACCGCCATCGCGACCCACAGCGCGGCGGCGCGGCGCTGCGTCATCAACAAGAAGGCAAGGACGGCGATGAAGATGATGCCGAGAACCGAATAACTGCCCAGTGCCGTGACGTCCCGGGCGGCTTCCTCCAGCCAGGGCGGCCCCAGCGGGTCGGCGGGATCGGCCGGGTTGCGCAAGGCCAGGAGAACGGTTTGGTCGAACTTTGTGGCGTCGCCTTCCAGCACCTCCTCGGCGATATGTCCGAAGGCCAAAAGAAGAAGCCCGGCGAGAAAAATCCCGCCGAGCAACCACAGTTCCGGTCTATTGCGCCAAGCCCAAACAGGAAGGCTCGTGGCCAGCGCGAAAGCGCTGTTGGGCTTGTGCTGCGTCACGCCTTCTAGAAGAAGCCGAGCGCTTTGGGGCTATAGCTCACCAGCACATTCTTGGTCTGCTGGTAATGGTCGAGCATCATCTTGTGGGTCTCGCGCCCGATGCCGGACTTCTTATAGCCGCCGAAGGCCGCATGCGCCGGATACAGGTGATAGCAGTTGGTCCACACCCGGCCGGCCTGAATGCCGCGGCCCATGCGATAGGCGCAGTTGATATCGCGCGTCCACACGCCGGAGCCGAGGCCGTAGAGCGTGTCGTTGGCGATCTCGAGCGCCTCCGCTTCATCCTCGAAGGTGGTGACCGACAGCACGGGGCCGAAGATCTCTTCCTGGAAGATGCGCATCTTGTTGTGACCCTCGAACACCGTGGGCTTCACGTAATAGCCCTCGGCGAGTTCGCCCTCGAGCTTCAGCCGCTCGCCGCCGGTCAGCAGCTTGGCGCCTTCCTTCTCACCGATGTCGATGTAGGAGAGGATCTTCTCAAGCTGATCGTTGGAGGCTTGTGCGCCGATCATGGTGTCGGCGTCGAGCGGGTTGCCCTGCTTGATCTTGTTGACGCGGGCGATGGCCTTCTCGATGAAGCGGTCGTAGATCGACTTCTGCACCAGCGCGCGCGACGGGCAGGTGCAGACCTCGCCCTGGTTCAGCGCGAACATGGCGAAAGCTTCGAGCGCCTTGTCGAAATAGTCGTCATCCTCGGCCATCACGTCGGCGAAGAAGATGTTTGGCGACTTGCCGCCGAGCTCCAGCGTCACCGGGATCAGGTTCTCAGACGCGTACTGCATGATCAGCCGGCCGGTCGTCGTCTCGCCGGTGAAGGCGATCTTGGCGATGCGCTTGTTCTGGGCGAGCGGCTTACCGGCTTCCACGCCGAAGCCATTGACCACGTTGAGCACGCCCGGAGGCAGAAGGTCGCCGATGATGTCCATCAGAACCATGATCGACATCGGGGTCTGCTCGGCGGGCTTCAGCACCACGCAGTTGCCGGCGGCAAGAGCGGGCGCCAGCTTCCAGCAGGCCATGAGGATCGGGAAGTTCCACGGGATGATCTGGCCCACGACGCCGAGCGGCTCGTGGAAGTGATAGGCGATGGTGTCGTGGTCGAGCTCGCCGAGCGTGCCTTCCTGTGCCCGCACGCAGGCCGCGAAATAGCGGAAATGATCGATGGCGAGCGGGATGTCGGCGGCGCGGGTCTCGCGGATCGGCTTGCCGTTGTCGATGGTCTCGACCGCGGCGATGAGCTCGAGATTCTCCTCCATGCGGTCGGCGATCTTGTTGAGGATCGCGGCGCGCTGGGCCGGAGACTGGTTGCCCCAAGCATCCTTCGCCTTATGAGCGGCGTCGAGCGCCAGCTCGATATCGGCCGCCTGCGAGCGGGCGATTTGGCACACCGGCTTGCCGGTGAGGGGGCTGACATTGTCGAAATACCGGCCGTCGGTTGGGGCCACCCAATCGCCGCCGATAAAATTGTCGTAGCGGGAGCGCAACGCCACCCGCGAGTTCAGGGTCTCGATGACCTGGTGAAGCATGGGATCCTCCCTTACACGTGTTTATGGTTATTTGCCCTCAATCAGAGCCCTGTCTCCGACGCTGGTCAAGCGGCGATTGGGCCTTGAAAAGTCGAGCTTGGGCCAGAGCTTATGCACCGCCAGAGCCCGTGGGAATTGTACTTTGGGCCTACGGCGCCTGGGGCACACAGCGGACCGCGCGGGAGGCCCTATTCGCCATGTCTTTTCGCGCGTTAGACGGCCTATCGGCGCGAAATCGGCGGTGGTACTCTACTCTTGATCGATAAAACGACTGAGCGCCCCAGCTTGGCGGATCGCACCGACGACAACGAGAATGAGACCAAGCGAAGGGGGGCCGTTGGAGGAAGCCCGTGCTCCACGGAGTGCAAGCGAAGCGTCATGTCTGCGGGGTGCAAACCGCGTGGACGGGTGCGGATTTGCCCGAAATCGCTGTTGCCGAGATCGCCGGAGTTCTCGACCGCTCCGATCTTGGACAACTCCTCGTCTTCTTTTCCAACCGGTACCCGGCCGACGCCCTGAGCGAGGCTTTTGCTCGCTTGTTCAAGGGGATACCGGTCGCCGGCTGCACCACGTCGGGAGAAATAACCCCCGACGGCTTCACCGACGGCTGTCTCCTCGTAGTGGCCTTCCCCAAGGCAGGCTTCACCTTCGTCAGCACGCTCATTCCCGACGTGCGCGGCCTTACGGTGGAGCGCGGGACGGAGACCGTACGGTCCTTGCGGGCAAAACTCGATCGGCTTGGCGCCGGGCGGCATGCCAATCGTTTCGCCGTCTCCCTCATCGACGGGCTGTCCAAATGCGAGGAAGTGATCGTCTCCGCGATTGCCTGGGCGCTTGACGACATCCCGCTGGTCGGTGGGTCCGCCGGCGACGATCTCGCCCTAACGGGAACCAACCTGCTTCATGACGGTCAGGTCTATAGCGGCGCCGCTCTGTTGCTTCTCGCCGAGACCGACCATCCGGTCCGCAGCTTCAAGCACGATCATTTCGAGCCGACCGAGACGAAGCTCGTGGTGACCGCCTCCGACACGGAGAGCCGAACCGTGTACGAGCTCAATGCGGAGCCGGCGGCTTTGGAATACGCGAGTTCCGTCGGTCTTGAACCGTCCTCCTTGGCGCCCATGAGCTTCGCGGCGCATCCGGTGATCGTCCGCGTCGGCGGCGACTATTATTGCCGGTCGATCCAGCGCGTGAATCCCGACGGCTCGCTGTCGTTCTTCTGCGCCATCGACGACGGGGTCGTGCTTACGGTGGCGGAGCCCCGCGACATGGTGTCATCCATGACCTGCGAGCTCGAGCGGCTCGACGACGAGATCGGCGGCGTTGATCTGATGCTCGGGTTCGAATGCGTGCTGCGGCGGCTCGACGCCGAGAATCGCCAGGTCAAGCACAAGATCAGCGATCTTTACCGGCGCTATCATGTGGCCGGGTTTCATACCTATGGCGAACAGTACAATGCGATGCACTTGAACCAGACCTTCACCGGCGTCGCGATCGGCTGCCAGGGGACTTGAGCCGTGTCGATCCAGTGGAATGAAAGAGAGCCTGGCAACGATCCCGAAGCGCTCGAGCGGCGGTTGGAAAAGGTCCTCAAGATCAACGCGGTGCTCATGGACCGAGTCGAACGGTCCATGGACCAGCAGGGCAATGCCTTCTCGCTGTTCCAGACGGCGATCGGTCTCGAGGCCAAGGTTCGCGCGCGCACCGAGGAACTGACGTCGGTTCTGCGCCGCCTGGAGCGCTCGAACGAGGAGCTGGTGGTCGCCAAGGAAGAGGCGGAGCGGGCCAATCTCAGCAAGACGCGTTTCCTCGCCGCCGCCAGCCACGATTTGTTGCAGCCCTTGAACGCGGCGCGGCTGTCGATCTCCGTGCTGTCGGAGTTGCAGACCACGGACGACGCCGGTTCGCTGGCGGGTCAGATCGACCAGTCGCTCCAGACCATCGAGGATCTGATCAAGACCCTCCTCGATATCTCCAAGCTCGACGCGGGCGTGGTGAAGCCGGAGGTGAGGGCATTTCCCCTCGACGAGGTGCTGTCGGTGCTGGAGGCGAGCTTCCGCCCGCAAGCCGCCGCTAAGGGGCTGAAGCTCAAGGTCCGGCACTGCGGACTTCTCGTGGAGAGCGATCCCATGCTGCTCCTGCGGGTGCTGCAGAACCTCGTCTCCAATGCCGTGCGCTACACGCAAGACGGTGGCGTCCTGGTGGGTGTGCGGCGGCGCGGCGAGCATTGCGTGATCGAGGTCACCGATACCGGATGCGGCATCTCGGAGAGCGAGCGTGAGACGATCTTCGAGGAGTTTTACCGGGGGAAGGCGGCGGCGGGCGGCGCGCACGCCGGCCTGGGGCTCGGGCTCGCGATCGTGCAGCGCACAGCCTCGACCCTCGGCCACCCGCTGGTCCTGAAGTCGGAGCCCGGCCGGGGCTCGACCTTCCGGCTTGCGCTTCGACATGCGGGTCCGGTCCCGAGCGCGTTTGCCGTGGCCGAACGGCGGGAGAGCCCCGACGCCGCGACGGACGCCGTCGTGCTACTCATCGAGAACGATGAAGATGTCCGCACCGCCACGCTGCGTCTGCTGAGCCGCTGGTCGTGCCGCGCGGTGACCGCCGAGCGGCTTGAAGAGTTAGGTCCTCTGTTGGCGGGCTTGGACGGCCTGCCCGATATCATCCTGGCGGATTACCACCTCGACGAGGGCGAGACGGGTCTCGCCGCCGTGCAGATGGTGCGGCGGCTTGCCGGGCAACAAATTCCCGCGGTGGTCGTCACCGCGGACCGCAGCACCTCGATCGTCGGCGGATGTTCGGGCGGCCGCCTGCGAGTTGATGCACAAGCCCATCAGACCGGCGGAGCTTCGAGCGCTCATGACCCACCTCTTGGCGGAGCATCGCGCGTCGCGGGCCTAATCTCTGTTGGGCTGACCGTTGAGGATCGCCTCGAAATCGAGTTGCGCCGTCTCGATGACCGCTTGCGTGCGGCTCACCACGTTGAGCTTGCGCAAGATTTCCGAAACATGCGCCTTGATCGTGGTCTCGCTGACGCCCAGCTCATGCGCGATCTGCTTGTTCAATCGGCCGTGCCGCAGCAGGTGAAGCACGCGCATTTGGGCCGGGGTCAAATCCGCCACGCGGCTGCCGATATCGCCTGGCGCGGCACTCCCGCGTGCGCCAGACATGGCCGCTGCCAGATCGGGGGGCACGAACACGGAGCCGCCCAACACTTCCGACATCGCCTCGGCGAGCGTCGCCTTATCCACGGATTTGGAGACGAACCCGGCGGCGCCCAGCCGAATCGCTTCCTGCACGATCCTAGGATCGTCGAGGCCGGACACGATCATGATCGGGATCCGGGGAAAGGTGGAGCGCAACAGCATCAGCCCATCAAAGCTCGATGTTCCGGGCATGGACAGATCGAGCAGGATGATCTCGATGCCGGGCTCGCTGCGAATGGCGACGCAGGCCGCGTCGATGCTCCCCGCCTCGAACACCTCCACATCGGCCAGCGCGAACTGGACGGCGCCCCGCAAAGCTTCGCGGAACATCGGGTGATCGTCGACGATGAGCACCTTGGTCATAGGAACCGGCGACCGGCGGCCTCCCTCAGTTGAAAACCCCGTAAACCCGGGCCGCCTTCCTCCATACTAGTCCTGCCGCCCTACGAGGCGAGTATTCTTTCATGCGAGTCGGGTATGAATCGGGAGGAGCCCGAGCGCTTGGGGAACCGCCTTTTGCGGCAGGCGTTCAGTTCCAGATGACCACTAAGGGAGGGAAATTGATGGCCAATGACGCGAATCGGGGCGGGACCAATCCGGTGCTCGTCGTCCTGCTCGCCATAGCGGTGATCGCCTTGGGCGTGCTGGGCTATTTCTACTATCAGAGGCAGCAAGAGGTGGTGAAGATCGACGTTCCCGGCTTCGAGGGTTCCATCACCAAAGGCGACGGCGTCGATATCGAGATCGGCAAGGAGAAGGACTAGCCGTCCGGCAGAAGCACCGCGGCGCCGGACAGTTCGCCGTTGCGCAGCGCTGCAAGCGCCGCGTTCGCCTCCGACAATTTCATGGGCACCACGCTAGTCTTGACTGGCACGGTCGGCGCTAGCGCCAGAAACTCCCGCGCGTCGTCGCGGGTGAGATTGGCCACCGAGCGCACCACACGTTCCTCCCACAGAATGTCGTAGGGGAAGCTCGGGATGTCGCTCATATGGATGCCGCCGCACACCACGACGCCGCCCTTTTTCACCGCACGCAAGGCCGCCGGCACCAGCGCGCCGACCGGGGCGAAGATGATCGCCGCGTCCAGGAGGTCCGGCGGGGCCTGGTCCGAGCCGCCCGCCCACACGGCGCCCAGCGACCGCGCGAAGTCTTGCGCCGTGGTGTCGCCGGGACTGGTGAAAGCGTAGATCTCGCAGCCTTGCGCGCGCGCCACTTGCGCCACGATATGCGCCGCGGCGCCGAAGCCGTAGATGCCGAGCCGCTTGGTGGGCCCGTGAAGCGCGTCGTCCGCCATCTTGAGACAGCGATAGCCGATCAGTCCGGCGCAGAGCAGCGGTGCGGCTTCCGCGTCCGAATAGCCGTCGGGCAGGGCGAAGCAGTAGCGCGCGTCCGCCACCGTATATCCCGCATAGCCGCCGTCGATCTGATAGCCAGTGAAGCGCGGGTCGTCGCAGAGATTTTCGCGTCCCTCACGGCAATAGGGACAGGTGCCATCGGTGAAGCCGAGCCACGGCACCCCGACGCGCATCCCGATCTCGAAGCCCTTCACCCCGGGCCCCAGCGCCTCGACCCGGCCGACGATCTCATGGCCGAGCACCAGAGGCAGCTTAGGTTGGTTTAGTTCGCCGTCGACGATGTGCAGATCGGTGCGGCACACCCCGCAAGCGAGCACCTTCAGCAGGATCTGGTCATGCCCCGGTATCGGCACCGGCAGCTCGCGCTCTTTGAGCTGCTCTCCGGGCGCCTCCAGCACCATGGCATGCATCGTTTCCGGTGGCATGAGGCTCGCGCCCCCTATTGCACGCCGCTCAGGATCGCCGCTTGAATGGCGGGATCGGGCCGGCCGAGCCATTTCCGCTTGTCCCCGGGGCTGATCAGAAGTCCCCAGCCTGGCGCGCCTGCGGCGTGAACAGAACGTAGAGCTGGTTGTCGCCGCAATCATGCGGCTTACAGATCCAGCCGAGCGTATAGGGCTGACCGCCGACCGGAACGGACTTGGAGGGGGCGGACGTGGCGTTCTGCGTTTGGGTGAAACTGTTGACCCAGGGCGGCACCGTCTCTCCCGCCAGCATCGCCTTCCACGCCTTGAGATAAGCCGGTTGGCCCATCAGATCGGGAAGATACGACGCCTCCTCGTCGCGGCGTAGACCGCCGCGGGCGAGAGAAGCAGGAGAACGAGCAGCCACCTGGTAAGCATGGGAGACTCCTAAAGGTCGAAACGCGGATAGCGGCGCGCGCTATTTCCGCAATGCGTCCGTGATGGCGTCCTGGATTCGCTTGTTCGGCCGGCCGAGCCAGGAGATGCCCTCGGGGCTCGCCAGCATACCCCAGGCGTCGCGCGCTTGCGGCGCGAACAGGACGTAGAGTTGATTGGCCTCGCAGTCATTGGCCTTGCAGGTGAAGCCCAGCGTATAGGTCTCGCCGTCCAGCGGCACCGGAATGGTCGGTGTCGGCGGTCCGTCCAGGGTGGCGCCGAAGGTTGTCACCCATTCCGGCGGCGTCTCGCCCGCCAGCATGCCCTGCCAGGCATAGACATAGGCCGCAGCCGCATCAGCTCGGCCATCGGCGGGGCCTTGGCCGGTCCGGCCGCCGGGGCATCCTCGGCAAGCGCCGGCGCGGCAAAGGCCAGCAGCACGGCAAACAGCAGTCTCGCAATCATAGTCACTCCGTCGTGCGCATCGTTTGAGGTCAAGCCGCGAAGGATGGCATGGGCAAAAGCGAGCGTCATCCTTCGAGGGCACCGCTTCCGCGGGCCGCCTCAGAATGACGACTAATATGAGAGTTTAATGACGGGGGCGCCCGCCTGGACGAACCGGCCTAGTGGCGGACCAGCGGCCAGCCCTGGACATGCGGCCGCAGCGCCGTGATAGGGGCATCGGCGGCCTGCTCATAGGCGCCCGAAGCTTGGCGCCAGTACGGGCCAGGAGATGACGCTCCGGCACCTGCACCGAGGCACCCCACAGCGCGGTGAAGGCGCGCTGTGCGAGCAACGCCGTGTCGGGCGCGTCCATGTGGAATAGGATCAGCGGATTGCGCTTGTCGGCATCGCGGCGCATGGCGTCGCCCGACCAGCACATATCGGCGCCATAGGTCACTTGCTCATGGGCGTCGAGCAGGCGCGGGTTGCGCGCCCAGCGGATCAGCCCCGTGGCCGGCGCGTTGGGGGACAGCGCCGAAAGGGTGTGGAACAACTGCCGAAGCTCGTCTTCCGGTTCGAGCTTGGCAAGGATGGCGCAAGCCTGCACGCCGGCGGCGGCGAGCGTGTCCTTCATGACGATAAGGCTTGCGCCGGGGTCGAATTGGCCGATCGCAGGATCATATTGCAGGAGGCGCACGCGCGCCGGTCTCGCGAGCCCGCTCGACAAACCCCGACAAAGCGTCGAGATGCCGATCGAGCTCGGCCTGCTTGAATTCGTTGATGAGTTCCGAACCGACCACAAGGCGCATGAAGTTCCCCCGCTGATGTGGAAGTGCCTGCCGGGCCGACGCTATGGCGCTTGCCCCCGTCGGTGACAGGAATAGCCCGCGCTAGGTTAAGGAAGGCTTGACTGCCGTCCGTTTTCGCGACGCCAAAGGTTAACGTCCACCGGGCCAAGGCCCGCGGGTCCTTCCATCTGGGGGTCGTTGCAAAGTGCGGGAACGGCGGCTGCCGCTTCCGAGATCCCTCTGAAGACCGGCCGCGGCGCTCCCAACGCGGCCAATCCATCCCTATTGAAGGTGGGAAATGTGACAGGGGTTGGACGGGGAGAGCAAAGTCCCGGCACCCCCATGCAACAAGGTCGCCTACATTTGTCCCTAGGGAGTTTGCCCCTCGCTGTAGCAGCGCTGTCATAATCCGCCGCTAGCGTTCGAAGCTCCTGATAAGAGCCTGTCGAAAAGCCCCGGCCCCCGCCTTCACTAGCGGCCGGGGCTTTTCTTTTGGCGGGTTTCGGCGATTTTTGCCGATCCCAAAATTTTTTTCGGAGGTCGAGGAACCATCGGGGGCTTCCCACGTTCGGCTCTTACGGACCCGGCGCGGCGCGACGAGCCCCCCAGCCCCGACCTGCGCCGGGACTCCGGAACTTCCCTCATCCAAGCCCGGCTCTTCGGCCGGGCTTTCTTTTTTGCGTCGTCCCCGTCCCGCCTCAGGTAGCGCAAATCGCGGTAGCGCAACCAAAAGAACACCGCTTCAATTTGCTATTTTGCGTTGCGGGACGTTCGTCATTACATTTTCCAAGATGACCGAGACACTTTCCAAAGACCAGATCCTCGCCGCCCTGAAAGGCGTGCGCGATCCCGACCGCGATGCCGATATCGTATCGCTGGGCCTCGTCTCCGAAGTGGTGATCCACAAGGGCAAGGTTTATTTCGCGATTTCAGTGGACCCGGCGCGCGCGGCTGAGCTCGAAGATCTGCGGCGGGCGGCCGAGAACGTGGTGAAAGACATTCCGGGCGTCGAGGGCGTCGCCGTGACCCTCACCGCCGACCGTGAGCCCGGCTCCGGAGGAACGGCAATGGCGCGGCCGCCCAGCCCGCGCCGCAAGCCCATGCTCCCCAAGGTCATGCACCTCAGGGCCCTGGCGCACCGCGCCGGGCGCGGCCCGCGATGCCCGCCAGCCGGGCGGGTGCCTGGGGTGAAGAACATCATCGCCGTGGCCTCGGGCAAGGGCGGCGTCGGCAAATCGACCACCGCGGTCAATTTCGCGTTGGCGCTGAAAGACCAGGGCCTCAAGGTCGGCGTGCTCGACGCGGATATTTACGGGCCGTCCATGCCCCGGCTTCTCGGCATTCACGGCCAGCCGCAGCAGCTTGCCGGCAACAAGCTCGATCCCATGCGCGCTTACGGGCTGAAGGTCATGTCCATGGGCTTCCTCGTCGATGAGGAGACGCCGATGATCTGGCGCGGTCCCATGGTCATGTCGGCGTTGACCCAGATGCTGAAGGATGTGGCCTGGGGTGAGCTCGACGTGCTCGTGGTCGACATGCCGCCCGGCACCGGCGACGCGCAGCTCACCATGGCCCAGCAAGTGCCGCTGGCCGGCGCCGTCATCGTGTCGACGCCGCAAGACCTGGCCCTGATCGATGCGCGCAAGGGCTTGAACATGTTCAAGAAGGTCAATGTGCCGGTGCTCGGCATCGTCGAGAATATGTCGACCTTCCTCTGCCCTCATTGCGGCGAGCGGTCGGACATTTTCGGCCATGGCGGCGCCAAGGCTGAGGCCGAGAGGCTCGGCGTGCCCTTCTTGGGCGAGGTGCCGCTCACCATGGCCGTGCGCGAGACCTCCGATGCGGGCAAGCCGGTGGTGGCGACGGACCCGGACTCGCCCGTTGCCGCGGCCTATCGGCAGATCGCCGCGCCGCCTGGAGCGAGCTTGCCAGCGCATCCGGCGGCGATCGCCAAGCGCCCAAAATTGTCATGGAAAACTAAAGGCTTGCAGGGCGCAAGCCGACTCAGCTAACTCAAGTGGGACGTGAGTGACGAGCGTATCGGCGAAACCTCTGCCCTCGGCCGTCCGTGATCCCAAGCAATACAGTCAACCTGCCGGTTTGCGCTCTCGGCGCCGGCGTCGCCCATGCCGCGGCCCTGGCGCTCGTCCTGCCGCTGATGATCACGCTCCCGGCGCCCGGCGAAAGCAGCACCAAGCTCGTTGCCATCCCCGTCAAGATCGTCGCCACTGCACCGGCATCCGTGACCGCCACGCCGTCGCCGGCCGACCTCATCGGCGCGCTGATGGACAATGTGGGCGAGGGCGACGCCGATCCTGCCGAGACTGTCTCCGGCATCGCGGACGGCACGCCCGCCAAGTCTAACGATGATTGGTCTAACGAAGATGGGGCTGACGGCAATGCGGCAGAGGACGTCGCCGCCTTGTCGGAGGACGTCACAGGCGCCTTGCCCGACGGATCGCTCACCGAGACCGCGCCGGCGGCCGAAGTGCCTGAGGCTGATAACGGCATGGAATCGGCTACCCAAGAGGAGCCGCCCCAAGAGCAACTGCCCCAAGAGGAACCGGTGCCGGCCGAGGTCGCCAATGTGGATACCGTGATGCCGCCGTTGCCCATACGGGTCCGCCGCGACGATACCGGCGAGGCCATCATCCAGAGCCGGCCGGCGCCATCGCCGCCGGTTGAAGCGGCCAAGCCCGTCGTCCGCCGGGCGCCGCCGCCGAAGCGGGGCCTGTTCGGTCTCGCCAAGCCGCCCCGCGCGCCGGTCGCCAAGGCCGGGGATGCGGCACCCTATAAGGGCTCGTGGGAATCTCTTCTCGGCAAGCCCGCCCTTTAGGGGCGCCCGCTGGATAGTCTTCGGAAAAGGGAAACGCCGCGTCAGGCGGCGCTCGATCGCCGTCCCCGGATGGGGGTGACCTTGCCGTCGGCGGTTTCCTTCGGCTGGGCGTTGGTTTGCGCCGCCTCAGGATAGCCGTAGAGGAAACCCTGGACCTGACGGCAGCCGAACTTGCGCAGCATCTCGGCCTGTTCCGGGGTTTCCACCCCTTCGGCCGTGATGGTCACGTCGAGCGATTTGCCGAGCGCGATGATGGTCTTGACGATCGCCCGCATTGCCGGGTCCCGGGTCATGTTGCGGATGAACTGGCGGTCGATCTTAATCTTCGAGAACGGGAAGCGTGCGAGATAGCTCAGGCTCGAATAGCCGGTGCCGAAATCGTCCATGGCGATGGCGACGCCGAGATCGCGCAGGCGGTTCAGCTTCGTCAGCACTTCCTCGGTGTCGTTGATCAGAAGGCTCTCGGTGATCTCAAGCTCGAGACGGTTGGCCGGCAAACCCGTTTCCTTGAGGACTTCCGCCACCGTTTCGGCGATGTCGCTGTCGCGGAACTGCGCCGGTGACAGGTTGACCGCGACGCTCAATGTCTCGGGCCACGTTGCCGCGTCCATGCAGGCGCGCCGCAGGACCCACTCGCCGATGGGAACGATGAGACCCGTCTCCTCGGCCACCGAGATGAAGTGTCCCGGGGCGATCTTGCCGTGTACCGGATGGTGCCAGCGGATGAGCGCTTCCGATCCCGATTGGCTCTCCGAGGTCAGATCGTATTGCGGCTGATAGACGACCTCGAACTCCTCACGTCCGAGCGCCAGGCGAAGCTCGTGCTCGACCGTGCGCCGGCGCTGCAGCGCCTTGTCCATGCTTTCTTCGAAGAAGCACATGCGTTGGCCGCCATCGCCCTTGGCGCGGGATAGCGCGATGGTGGCGTGGCGCAGAACCGTCGCGGCGGTATCGCCGTCGGCCGGCGCCAGAGCGATGCCGACGCTGGTGGTGATGAGAATTTCCTTGCCGTTGACATGGAACGGAAGCCGCAAGGCCGCAACCAGCCGGTTCATGAACGCCATGACGTCGCCCAGATTGGTGATGTCCACGAGCGCGATGGCGAATTCGTCTGCACCGAGCCGGGCGATGATGTCCCGGTCCCGCAGCGTGCCCCTGATGCGCGTGCCGATCTCGCGCAGCACCTGGTCGCCGCCGCCATGCTCGCTGGCGTCGTTGACCTCCTTGAACTTGTCGATGTCGAGACAGATGACGGCGATATGGGTGTTGTCCCGCTCCATGCGGGTCATGGCCTCACCCAGAGACTCCGCGAAGGCCCGGCGGTTGGCGAGGCCTGTCAGGGCGTCATGACTTTCGAGATAGCGCACCTGCTCTTGGGCGGCGCGCCGCTCTTGGCCGCGCATCCAGGCGAAAGCGATAGGCGTGGCGACGCCGACGCACAGCAGCAGCAGGGTGATCACGGCAATGAGGCTGAAATAGCCGGAGAAGACCTTTGCCTGGTCGCTTTGATCGAGATAGGCGATGAGCGTCCCGCGGACGTGCTGGTTGAGATCGATAGGAATCCTCAGCACCGCGAAATGCTCCGCCGCGCCCTCGTCGACTCCCGTGTAAAGGCCGATGACGGCGCCGTCCTGCGCGGGACTGCTAGTCACGTCTACGAGTTGGTCGTCGAGGGGAAGGCTGGCGTGGCCGCTGGTGAAGCTGAGCCGGCCCTTCGCGTCGTAGAGCTCGTAGCGGAGCACTCGATGGGCGTATCCCGATTGCTGGAAGATCTGGTTGAGCTGCGGCGCGAAGCCGGGGCGTGTCAGCGCGTCGATGACGATGTTGGGTTCTTCCAACAATTGCGCTTGGATGCGCTCCTCGGCCATCAGCGCCTCGCGCTCAAGCTCCAATCGGCTCACACGGTCGGGCACGACAAATGCCATGGCGGCGATCAGCGCTGCCAGCGCTGCCAGCCCAGCCCAATGCCAATATTTGGTGATCGTCTCGAGTCCCGACATGTGTACCGCAGCTTCTTCAGTGAACGGGCGTAGCTCACTGATCCCGGAGCCGAATCTATCCGGGTGTAAGTTAAAAACGCCGTAAGCTGAGTGATTAACAAAACCATGCGGGGGCCGAGCGCGGGCTCCCCTTGAGCGATGGCCTCACCGCGTCGTGAGGCGCGCTAACGCTCTCTTAACCTTGGTCCCCGCTATCCGCCGGTCGTCGACATATGGCGAGAGAGCGACGGGGCGGCGGTTCGATCGATAATGAAGTCGTGGCCCTTGGGCTTGCGCCCGATGGCTTCGTCGATCGCCGCGTGCAGCACAGCGTCGGATTTGCTGGCGCGCATGGGCTGTTTGAGATCGGCGGCATCTTCCTGGCCCAGGCACATAAACAGCGTGCCGGTGCAGGTGACCCGCACCCGGTTGCAGGATTCGCAGAAATTGTGGGTCATCGGCGTGATGAAGCCGAGCCGGCCGCCGGTCTCGGCGACCTGGGTGTATCGCGCCGGGCCACCCGACTGAAAGGGAATATCGGCAAGCGTGAAGTGTTGCTCGAGGCGTGCGCGCACCAGCGACAGCGGCAGATATTGATCGGTTCGGTCCGCGTCGATCTCGCCCATGGGCATGGTCTCGATCAGGGTGAGATCGAATCCGCGGCCATGGCTCCAGCGCAGCAGCTCGGCGATCTCGTCCTCGTTGCAGCCCCTGAGCGCCACGGCGTTGATCTTGATCTTCAATCCGGCGCGGTCCGCGGCATCGATGCCGCGCAGAACCTTGTCGAAGTCGCCCCACCGGGTCAGGACGCGGAACTTGGCGGCATCGAGCGTGTCGAGCGATACGTTGATACGTTTCACGCCGCACGCGGCCAATGCCTCGGCGTGGTGCTCGAGCTGGCTGCCGTTGGTAGTGAGCGTGAGCTCATCGAGCCCGTTGCCGAGATGCCGCGACAGCGCCTCGATCAGCCACATGATGTTCCGCCGCACGAGCGGCTCTCCGCCGGTGAGCCGCAGCTTGCGGACACCTCTTGCCACGAACGCGCTCGCTAGCCGGTCGATCTCCTCCAGCGTTAGGAGGTCCTTGCGCGGGAGGAAGGTCATGGCCTCGGACATGCAATAGGTGCAGCGGAAGTCGCAGCGGTCAGTCACCGAGACGCGCAAATAGGTGACGGCACGGCCGAAGCGGTCGACCAACGGGGTCAGGGTCTCACTCATCTAAGCGTCTTCATCCTCCGCCACGGCGGGCTCGCCTTTGCGGCTGTAGGTCTTGGCGCTCTTGACGACGCGCTTGTGGTAGCGCGCATCGGCAAGCGCGGCGGCGGGCACGTTCTTGGGCTTCACCGTGCGTTTGGCCGCCGTCTTGCCGGCCCGCGACTTTGCCTTGGCCCGGCCTGTCCTTTGCGTGGTGACAGCCATCTTCTTTCGTCTCTAACGGTCGTTCGCCTATATATATACCCTCCTGTCTGCATATCACGGGACAGCAAGGTGGAGGAGGCCAAGATGGATGAGCAGCGCTTCAACATGTCGATGCGGAAATTCCTGAAAGAGGTCGGCGTGACCTCGCAGCAGGCCATCGAACGTGTGGTCCGCGAGGAAGGACTGGGCGGGAAGGGCAAGCTTCGCGTGAAAATGGTGTTGACCGCCGAAGACACGCCGCTCGACCATGTGGTCGAGGGCGATATCGACCTGGGCTGACCCCGTGGCGGCATCCTGGCCCACCGAGCTCAAGCTCGACGCGGAGAAGCGCAATCTCGCCGTGAGCTTCGACGATGGACGGAGCTTCACCTTACCGGCCGAGCTTTTGCGCGTGATGAGCCCCAGCGCCGAGGTGCAGGGCCATAGCCCCGAGCAGCGCATCACCGTACCCGGCAAGAAGAATGTGCGGATTCTCCGTCTCGAGCCGGTCGGCAACTACGCGGTGCGGATCGGCTTCGACGATGGCCACGACACCGGCCTCTACGTTTGGGACTATCTGCGCGATCTCGGCGAGCACCAGGACGCGCATTTCCAGAGCTATCTTGCCGAGCTCGCCAGCAAGGGGCTGACGCGCTAGCGGATCGATTGTTCCTTGGCGAGCAGTGCGCGCTTGCGGTCTACACCCCAGCGATAGCCTGAGAGCGATCCGTCGCCGCGCACCACGCGGTGGCAGGGAATGGCGACTGCCAGCCTGTTGGCCGCGCATGCGCCGGCGACGGCGCGGGCGGATGTCGGCGCGCCGATGGCCTTGGCGATGTCCGTATAGCTCGCCGTCGTGCCGGCAGGAATGCGCCGCAGTGCGTCCCAGACGCGATGCTGAAACGCGGTGCCCCTGATATCGAGCGGCACGTCGAGGCCGACGCTCGGCGTCTCGACATGATCGATCATCTTGGCGGCAAGCGCCGCGAAGTCCTCGTCGCCAGCGCCGATCGCCGCGCGGGGGAATTGCCGGCGCAGATCGGCGAGCAGCGTCTCTACGTCATCGCCGAGCAGAATCGCACACACGCCCTTGTCGCTCGCCGCGACAAGGATGGAGCCCAGGGAGCAGGAACTCACCACATAGCTGATTCCGGCCGCCGCCTGTGGCATCGCGTTTATCCTTGCCAGAGCGTTGGACCGAACCCTAGTCCGTTGCCCTGCGCTCCCGCACCCCGATCTATGCTTTCCAACTCGATGATAAACCGATTGCAGGTCTGGGATTCATAGGTATGGCATTGCCGGGAGCGAGGCCCCACATCCACCCTGGGACTCGGCGCTGCGTGCCATGACATCAACGGCCCTTGGTCATGAAGACGTCGCAGACCGGGAGGGAGCCTGTCGCAAAATCGTGATAATCCAGGAACAAAGATAGCTGGGATCATGAGCGCGGCGATTCGTAGCAGACTGTAGGAGAAGGCGTGACCAACCAGGCGGAGCAGGACGCACGAGGCTGCCTCCGGGCCTCTTTTGGCGCGCCGGTCAGGCCGCCAGGCGGGGCATGCGCGAGCTCGCCGCCAGACTCTGGGCCTCGCTATGGCAGGTCGTGATCGTCGCCGTGATCATGGCCGCCTGGTGGCGCTCGGCGACCTTTCGGTGCCGCTGGCGCTGACGGCCTTTATCAGCTTCGTCGCCTCCGTGGCGCTGCTTCCCCGCCAAGACGTGGACCAGGTCCTCGGGCCGGATCTGCCGCGCTCGTTATCATCGGCCCGCTCCACCTCGGCCATGCATGTCATGGCGGAGGCGCTGCCAGATCCGGTCATCCTGCTCGATCGCTCGGGCCAGGTGCTGTCCTGCAACGCTCCGGCGCGCGGGCTCTTCGCCCCCTTGCGGGAGGGCAGCCATATCTCATCGGTGATCCGCACCCCGGAATTTCTCGACGCGGTCAGCGCCGCCCCCAAGCGCGGGCGCGCCGTCACCGTCACCTATGCGGAGCGCGTGCCCGTCGGCC
This sequence comes from Methyloceanibacter superfactus, assembly GCF_001723305.1. GTDB lineage: Bacteria > Pseudomonadota > Alphaproteobacteria > Rhizobiales > Methyloligellaceae > Methyloceanibacter > Methyloceanibacter superfactus. The sequence goes on along the minus strand of NZ_LPWF01000013.1, from coordinate 70,294 downwards.
GCCGCATGGCCGTGACGGTTGCTCCTTTGACCGGGGGAAACGAGCGGAGCGGCAATATTCTCGTTCTGCTTCGCGACCTCACAGAGATCGAGCGGATCAACCAGATGCGCGCCGACTTCATCGCCTTTGCCAGCCACGAGCTGCGCACGCCGCTCGCGTCCTTGCGCGGCTTCATTGAGACGCTGCAAGGCACGGCCAAGCAGGATCCGGGGGCCCGCGAGCGCTTTCTGCCCATCATGGCCGAGCAGGCCTCGCGCATGACCCGCCTCATCGATGCGCTGCTGTCGCTCAGCCGCGTGGAGATGAACGCCCACGTGCCGCCCAGCGACCTCGTCGACCTGAACGATGTCTTAGGCCATGCGGGCGACACCCTCGAGCCGCTCGCCGTCGATTCGGGCATGCATCTCGAAGTGGAGCGCTTCCCGCGCCCGGCCATTGTTCGCGGCGACCGGGACGAATTGCTGCAAGTCCTGCAGAACCTGGTGCAGAACGCGCTGAAATACGGGAATCCCGGCGGCCACGTCCGGATCGAGGCCAAGCACATTCCCTCGCTCGGCCGCCAAACCACCGGCCGCTATGCCATTGCCGTTGTGGATGACGGCCCCGGTATCCCGCCGGAGCATCTGCCGCGCCTGACCGAGCGCTTCTACCGCGTGGATGTGGCCTCCAGCCGCGAGAAGGGCGGCACCGGGCTGGGCTTGGCCATCGTCAAGCACATCCTGAACCGCCATCGCGGCGAGCTTGCCATCGCCTCCAAGCCCGGCAAGGGCTCGACCTTCACGGTCATGCTTAACGAAGTCCGCGCAAGTTAAAGCAGCGGCTTTAGTTATCCCCAGCCAAAAATCACAAATTCAAAATAATTCAGCGACTTAGACTGTCATAAAGTCGAATCATCGCTGTCATAAAACCAATATCCCTGGGGACTAGCGTGCCCGCGAGCTGGCGGCGTTGCTCGCGCTGGCGGAGGCTCACATCCAAAAAGGGAGAGTGAAGTGAATAGGATTGGTATCGCAGTGTCGACGCTTGCCGTCGCCGCTTTATGCACGGGCGGCCCGGCGCTGGCTCGTGATCAGATCAAGATCGTCGGCTCGTCGACGGTCTTCCCCTACACCCAGGCCGTGGCCGAAGAGTTCGGCAAGAAGACGGGCAAAAAGGCCCCGGTCGTCGAGTCCACTGGTACCGGTGGCGGTATGAAGATTTTCTGCCAGGGCATCGGCGAGGACAAGCCGGACATCACCGGGGCATCACGCGCCATGAAGAAGTCCGAGTTCGAACTCTGCACCACGAACGGTGTGACGGACGTCACCGAGCTGCTGATCGGCTATGACGGCCTCTCGATTGCCCAGTCCAAGCAGGGCAAGCCCATGGATCTTAGCAAAAAGCAGATCTTCCTCGCGCTCGCTTCTGAGGTTCCGGACGAGAGCGGCGAGAAGCTGGTGAAGAATCCCAACAAGAAGTGGAGCGACGTCGACAAGTCGCTTCCGGATATCGAGATCACGGTCTACGGCCCGCCGCCCACCTCCGGCACGCGCGACGCCTTCGTCGAGCTGGCCATGCACGAGGGCTGCGAGGAGCTTGAGTACTTCAAGAAGAACAAGGACCAGGTCAAAGAGAAGTGCACGCCGATGCGTCAGGACGGCCCCTTCATCGAGGCTGGCGAGAACGACAATCTCATCGTGCAGCGCATCGAGGCCGATCCCAAGGCGCTTGGCATCTTCGGCTACTCGTTCTTGTACGAGAACCAGGACAAGCTTCGGGGCGTGAAGGTTGGCGGCACCACGCCGAGCTTCGAGACGATCGCCGATGGCAGCTACGGCCTTTCCCGTCCGCTGTTCATCTACATCAAGAACCCTCACCGCAAGGTCATCCCCGGCATGGATGAGTTCATCGCCGAGTATACCAGCGACGAATCCATGGGTGAGGGCGGCTATCTTCATGAGCGCGGTCTGGTCGTGCTTCCCGAAGATAAGCTGAAGGAAATGCAAGAACGCGCCAAGGACGGCGAGAAGATGGCTGCGCCGACGTCGTAAGACGGCAGGCAATCTTCGGGGCTTGAGTTGATCGAAGGCGTGGCCGCACGACGTAACGACGCGGCCACGCCGGCGATCATGAGGCAACAAACGATTTAACGGCGTGCTCCGCTCCGTGGCGGGCAACCGGGGACTGGCAGGCCAAGATGCTCGGTTACGTTCTGCTCCTGATCACCGTGCTGGCCGTGGCCAGCTATTTCTTCGGCCGTAAGCGCGCCGCGGCTGTGGTCGGTGGCCGCCAGCAGGAGCTTCATTCACGTCCAAGCTATCATGGTGCCTATGTCGCCGCCTGGGTTGGACTGCCGTCCGCGTTCCTTGTCCTGATCTGGCTTCTGCTGCAAGGCCCCGTCATCGACAATCTTCTGCTGTGGAGCTTGCCTCCCGGCACCGTGGACGGCCTAACCTCGGGCCAAATCAGCCTGCTCTTGAGCGAGATTAAGTCCGTCGCCGCCGGCAACGTTTTCAGCGAGCCGAGCCTGGCCGTTCAGGACGCCGCCGCGCGCTACCACAGCTGGCAGATCATCGCCCGCTGGGCCATGGCTGCCGTCGCCTTGAGCATCGCACTCCTCGGTCTTTTCTTCGCCAGCCGCCGCATCAGCCCGGAGTTCCGGGCACGGCACGGCGCGGAGCATATTCTGAGCGGCCTGATGATCGCCTGCTCGCTGATCGCCATTCTCACCACGCTCGGCATCGTGCTGTCGCTTCTCATCGAGGCCCTACGCTTCTTCGACCGCATTCCGGCGCTTGAGTTCTTCTTTGGCTTGAACTGGGAGCCGCAGATCCCCATTCGGGAAGGCCAAGTCACTGGCGGCGGCGCCTTCGGCGCCATCCCGGTCTTCACCGGTACGCTTCTCATTGCGCTGATCGCCATGGCCGTGGCCACGCCCATAGGTCTCTACTCGGCCATCTACCTCACCGAATATGCCCATCCTAAAGTGCGCGCCGTGATTAAGCCGGTGTTGGAGCTGCTCGCGGGCATTCCGACGGTCGTTTACGGCTTCTTCGCCGTCCTCACCGTGGCCCCGGCCATGCGCCAATTCGGCGATATGATCGGCGTGCCGATCGCGCCGAACAGTGCGCTTGCTGCCGGCGGCGTCATGGGCATCATGATCATTCCCTTTATTTCGTCCTTGTCCGACGACGCCATCGCCGCTGTTCCGCGCGCCATGCGTGATGGGTCCTACGCCATGGGGGCCACCAAGGGCGAGACCATTACCAAAGTGCTGCTGCCGGCGGCGCTCCCAGGCATCATGGGCGGCATACTGCTCGCGGTCAGCCGCGCCATCGGCGAGACCATGATCGTGGTCATGGCGGCCGGCATTATCGCCTCGCTGACGGCAAATCCGCTCGAGCCCGTGACCACCGTGACCGTGCAGATCGTGACGCTTCTCATTGGCGACACTGAGTTCGATAACCCGAAGACGCTCGCCGCCTTCGCGCTCGGCCTCGTGCTGTTCCTCGTCACCTTGGCGCTCAACGTCCTAGCCCTTCACATCGTGCGCAAATATCGAGAGCAATATGAGTAATGCACAGGCCATAGGCCCTACCGCACCGAATTTGGACTGGAGCTCGGACCAGGCCCAGCGGCGTGTCCGCAGGCGCTATGCCGCCGACCGGCGGCTGCAAGCCTACGGCATCATCGCCATCGCGCTGGCCGTCGGACTGCTTGGCGTGCTCATTGCGTCTCTAATCTCCACGGGCTTTCCGGCCTTCATCCAGACCAAAGTTGAACTGCCGATCTATATCGATCCGGCGCAGGTCGATCCCCAGGATCCGGGTTCCGGCAAATATCGGGCGTTGGTCCGCGAGGCTGTCGATAAGGTCGTCCCCGGCATTCCGGAGGAACAGAAGCGGAGTATCGGCAAGATCCTGACGTCAGACGCGGCCTATATCGTGCGCGACTATGTCGTCGACCATCCCGACGTAATCGGCAAGACCATCACGCTGCCGATCGCCGTTTCCGATCCCTTCGACCAGCTCCATAAGGGTGTGATCCCGAAAGAGATGGACGCGCTCAACTGGACCCAGGTCGGTTGGTTCGAGCGCCTCGATAACCGGGGGCTTGTGGTCGAGCATGACGGGCGCATGAGCCTCAAGCTGGACGTCTACGTCAATCCGGAGATCGTTGAGGCCGGGCCGCCGCCCAGCGGCAACTTCGCCGTCCTCGCACAAAGCAGCCTCAAGGCCTATCTGCCCCGAATCAACGATACGTCGCTAGTCGACATGCTCGCCGCGGAGGCGCCCGAAGTGATTGGCGCGCGTATCGCGGCCGAACCGGACATCATCGGCAAGACGGTCCAAATGTACTTCCCGCTTTCGCCCCATTATGCCGTCCTGGCCAAGGGCGAGACGCCGAAGGTTCTCAACCCACGCTTTTCCCAAGATCAGCTAGCGGCACTTGACATCCTGGACGGGAAGGGGCTCGTGCGCACGCCGTTCAACTGGGAACTGTTCTTCAATGCCGACAGCCGCTTCCCCGAGCGGGCGGGATTGGCCGGCGCCATCACCGGTTCGTTCTACGCTCTGCTGGTCTGTTTCCTGCTGAGCTTCCCCATCGGCATTGCCGCGGCGGTCTATCTGGAGGAGTTCGCCCCGAAGAACCGGTTCACCGATCTCATTGAGGTGAATATCAACAACCTCGCCGCCGTTCCTTCGGTGGTGTTCGGCCTCTTGGGCCTCGCGGTGTTTCTCGGCTTCTTCGGCTTGCCGCGCTCCGCGCCGCTGGTCGGCGGCATGGTGCTCAGCCTCATGACCCTGCCGACGATCATCATTACCACGCGTGCCGCGCTCAAGGCCGTGCCACCTTCGATCCGCGAGGCAGCCCTTGGCGTCGGCGCGTCGAAGCACCAGGTTATGATACATCACGTGCTGCCGCTCGCGCTGCCGGGAATTCTCACCGGTACCATCATCGGCATGGCGCAGGCGCTTGGCGAGACGGCGCCCCTGCTTTTGATCGGCATGAACGCCTTTATTCCTAGCATTGAGAACATGGGGCTCCTGGAGCCGGCAACGTCGCTGCCGACCCAGATCTTTAGCTGGGCCGACAGCCCCGAGCGTGGCTTCGTCTCCCGCACGTCCGCAGCGATTTTGGTGCTGCTCGGCTTCCTCGTGATCATGAACATCGTCGCCATCACGTTGCGCCAGATGTTCCAGAGAAAGTGGTAGAAAGGGGTTGATGTGATGGAGGCTAAGGTGGAGGCGCAACCAGCTGTCCGCGTACAGGCACCCGCCGTGCCGGAGCCGAGAGAAGGCCAATCGGTCGCTCGGCTCGAGCTCAAGATGGCGGCGCGCGACGTCAACCTCTGGTACGGCGAGAAGCAAGCGCTGTTCGGCGTCAGCCTCGACATGTTCGATAGTTCGGTCACGGCGCTGATCGGTCCGTCCGGTTGCGGCAAGTCGACCTTCTTGCGCTGCCTCGATCGCATGAATGACGTGATCGATGGCTGCCGTGTCGAGGGCGACATTCGATTGGACGGCGAGGATATTTACGCGCCCCGGGTCGATCCGGTGCAGCTCCGTGCCCGGGTCGGGATGGTCTTCCAAAAGCCGAACCCGTTCCCCAAATCGATCTTCGAGAACGTGGCCTATGGGCCTCGGATTCACGGGCTCTGTAAAACGAAGGCCGAATACGCCGACGTCGTGGAGAAGAGCCTGACCCGGGCAGGCCTATGGGATGAGGTGAAGGATCGGCTGGACGAGTCCGGCACTGGCCTGTCGGGCGGTCAGCAGCAACGGCTTTGCATCGCCCGCGCCATCTCCGTGAACCCCGAAGTGCTGCTCATGGACGAGCCCTGCTCGGCGCTTGATCCCATCGCCACCGCCAAGATCGAGACGCTGATGGACGAGCTGAAGAAGAACCTCTGCATCGTCATCGTCACCCACTCGATGCAGCAAGCCGCGCGCGTCTCGCAGCGTACCGCCTTCTTCCATCTCGGCAAGCTCGTCGAGGTCGACGAGACATCCAAGATTTTCACCAATCCCACCGACCAGCGGACGCAGGATTACGTCACCGGCCGCTTCGGTTGATGCCGGCTCACTAGGAGTTCCCTTAATGGAACAGCAGCACGAACACATCGTCAGGTCCTACGAGGAGGAGCTAGCCCTTCTCAACAATAAGATCGCCAAGATGGGCGGCCTTGCCGAGCAGGTTCTCGGCCAGTCCTTCGAGGCTCTCGAGCGGCGCGATCCCGATCTCGCCGCGTCGACCATCAATGAGGACGAGGAGATCGACGAGCTCCAGCGGGAGATCGAGGAGCAGGCCGTGGTGATGATCGCCCGGCGGCAGCCCATGGCCTACGATCTGCGTCAGATCATGGCGGCGCTACGCATCTCCACCGATCTCGAGCGCATTGGCGACCTCGGCAAGAACATCGCCAAGCGCGCCGTTGCCGTCGTCAGTGAGCAGCAGCCCAAGCAGCTCATGCTTGGCCTCAAGCATATGGGCGAGCTTGCCCTTGGTCAGCTGAAAGAGGTGCTCGACGCCTTCATCGAGCGCGACGCCGACCGGGCGCTGGCCGTCTGGTACAAGGATGAAGAGATCGACGCGATGTACAACTCGCTGTTCCGCGAGCTCCTGACTTATATGATGGAGGATCCGCGCAATATCGGGCTCTGCACCCATCTGTTGTTCGGCGCCAAGAATATCGAGCGCGTCGGCGACCATGCCACCAACATTGCCGAGACGGTCTATTATCTGGTGCATGGCCGGGCGATCACCGATCAGCGTCCCAAGGGCGATACCACCGCCTCGACGCCGGTCTCCATGAAGCGGACTGCGGTCTAATACATGTTGCAGACGAACGCGATGAGCGCTGGAGCCAAGGTTCTGGTTGTCGAGGATGAAGAGCCTCTCGCCCTTCTTCTGCGCTACAACCTCGAGGCCGAGGGCTATTCCGTCGACGTCGTCCACCGGGGCGACGAGGCGGAGGTAGCCATAGCCGAGAGTTCGCCCGACCTGATCGTGCTCGATTGGATGCTGCCCGGCCTTTCGGGGCTCGAGCTTTGCCGGCGCTTGCGCACGGGCAAGGACTCGCGGACTATCCCGATCATCTTGCTGACGGCGCGCAGCGAGGAGAACGACCGGATCCGGGGTCTGACCACTGGCGCCGACGACTATGTGGTCAAGCCGTTCTCGCTCCCTGAGCTCATGGCTCGGGTCCGGGCCATCCTCCGCCGCACCAATCCAGAGCGCATCGCCTCGGTGCTGACCGTCGGCGATATCGAGCTCGACCGGGACTCCCACCGCGTGACCCGCAACGGCCGCCAGGTGCATCTCGGCCCGACCGAGTTCCGGCTGCTGGAATTCCTCATGCAGAGCCCCGGCCGCGTGTTCAGCCGGGCCCAATTGCTCGACGGCGTGTGGGGCCGCAACGTCTATGTGGATGAGCGGACCGTGGACGTGCATATCGGCCGTCTGCGCAAGGCCATGATGCGGGGCAATGAGCGCGATCCGGTCCGCACGGTGCGCGGCGCGGGCTATGCCTTCTCCGACAAGCTCGAAGAAACCGCCTGATTTCCCGATCCCAGACATGAAAAAGGCGCCGGGATGAGCCGGCGCCTCTTTTGTTTCTCGCTGTGCTCGCCGCTAGCCGGAGGCGAAGCGCTTCTCGCGCCGGCGCGCCTGCACCGGCTGATAGGCCATGCGTGCATGGTGCTCGCAATAGGGCACCGGGCCCTCCTTCTTGCGGCCGCAGAAGTGGAAATCCTCCTCGGTCGGGTCGCCGATGGGCCAACGGCACATCGACTCCTTCAGCGTGAGAATGGTCGCCCGCTCATGCAGCGGGATGACCAGTTCCGTGACCGGCGCCGGAGCCGGCTCGTACTCGGCTTCGTATGACGGCTTGAGCGCCACGTTGCCGCGTGTCCCGAAGGTCAGCGACGGCGCCCGGTTCTGCCGCGGCGCGTGCGCACGCCTCGGTCTCGGCGCGCTCGACCGCGAGCTCGTGGCCCGCCCCGAAAGTCCAAGCCGATGGACCTTGCCGATCACCGCATTACGGGTCACGCCGCCTAAGCGACCCGCGATTTGGCTTGCGCTCAATCCCTCAGCCCAGAGTTTCTTCAGCAGTTCGACTCTTTCATCAGTCCAACCCATGGTTTGGCCTCCTCGTTTGGACTCAGAATCCCCCCGTCCCGTGAAGAGACGGCATTTTCGAATACTCGGAATTTACTGCTGAGAATGACCGCTCGGGCGCCAACAGCACCCACGACATCTGGTAGCCGAGCAGTTATTACCCTACTAAGCCCGGTAGACTCCGACAAGCGTCCGCCACGCTTGAAGGCCTCGTTTTCCACCGGAACAAGCCGATTCTGCCACTTCTCATGCGAGAACACAAACGCGCGCGTGATGGAAGCGTGGAGAAACCTTGGATAAGCGGTTGCTGGGGCAGATTGACAGGCTCCTATACGGGACCTAACACTCTGACTTTCCTTGCTGCCGCCCCTCGGCGGCAATTTTGTTTCAGGGATACGCAACTTTCATGTCGGCCCTCCTTCCGACCTATGCCCGCAGCGGATTGTCCTTCGCGCGGGGCGAAGGCGCCTTTCTCTTTACGGAGACGGGGGAGCGCTATCTCGACTTCTCGAGCGGCATCGCCGTCACGGCGCTCGGCCACGCGCATCCGCGCCTCGTGGAGGCCCTGACCGAGCAGGCAAAGAAGGTCTGGCACGTCTCCAACCTGCACCACATCGCCGATCAGGAGCGGCTGGGGCAGCGGTTGTGCGACGCCACCTTCGCCGACCGCGTCTTCTTCGCCAATTCGGGCGCGGAAGCCGTCGAGGCGGCGATCAAGGCGGCGCGGCGCTATCACTTCGTCAACGGCGCGCCCGAGCGCTACCGGCTGATCACCTTCCAGGGCGCCTTTCACGGCCGCACGCTCGCCACCATCGCCGCTGGCGGGCAGGGCAAGCATCTCGAAGGCTTCGGCCCGCCGGTCGACGGCTTCGACCAGGTCGCGGGCTCGGACATCGAGGCGGTCGAGGCGGCCATCGGCGATGAGACCGCCGGCGTGCTGCTCGAGCCGATCATGGGCGAGGGCGGCATGCGCGAGGTGCCCTGGCGCTTCCTCCAGGACTTGCGCGCGCTCTGTGACGAGAAGGGCATTCTGCTCCTGCTCGACGAGGTGCAGACCGGCGTCGGCCGCACCGGACGCTTCTATGCCCATGAATGGGCCGGCATCACGCCCGACATCATGTCGTCGGCCAAGGGGCTCGGCGGCGGCTTTCCCGTGGGTGCTTGCCTCACCACCGAGGCGGTGGGCGCCGCCATGACGCCGGGGACTCACGGCTCCACCTTCGGCGGCAATCCGCTGGCCATGGCCGTCGGCAACGCCGTGCTCGATGTCGTTCTGGAGCCCGGCTTTCTCGAAGATGTCGCGCAAATGGGCCTAAGGTTGAAGCAGCGGCTCGCCGGGCTCGCCGACGAGCATGACGACATCCTCGAAGAGGTGCGAGGCCAAGGCTTGATGGTCGGTCTGAAGTGCAAGACGGAGAATTCGAAGCTGATCGCCGCGTTGCGCGAGCGGGGCATGCTCACCGTCCAGGCCGGCGACAACGTCGTGCGCCTCCTGCCGCCGTTGATCGTCGGCGAGGCGGAGATCGATCTTGCTTGCGCCACCATCGATGCCGCCTGCGGCGCCTTGAAGAGCCGCGCGCGCGAGCAGGCCTAGCGCCCTACGAGACCTTTCGACCGAGACTCCTGTCCGAGATTTTCACCTATGGCACCGTCACCCAAGCATTTCCTCGATCTCGACGCATTGGACGCCACGACCTTGCGCGCCATCGTCGACACCGCGGCCCGCATCAAGAAGTCCGGCAAGCTGCCGAAAGCCCTCGGGGTGCCCGCCAGCGCGGTACTGGCCATGATTTTCGAGAAGCCGTCCACCCGCACGCGCGTCTCCTTCGAGGTCGCCATGCATCAGCTCGGCGGCACCTCCATCGTGCTCAATCCGCAGGCATGCAGCTCGGCCGCGGCGAGACCGTCGCCGACACGGCGAAAGTTCTGTCGCGCTATGTCGACGCCATCATGCTGCGCACCGGGCCGCATGAGACGCTCACCGAATTCGCCGACAATGCGTCGATCCCGGTGATCAACGGCCTTACCGTGCGCTCCCATCCCTGCCAGGTGATGGCCGACGTGCTGACCTTCGAGGAGCGCAAAGGCCCGATCAAAGGCCGCACCATCGCCTGGATCGGCGACGCTAATAACGTGGCGACGTCTTGGGTCCATGCCGCGGCGCGCTTCGGCTTCACCTTGCGCATCGCCACGCCGGACGAGTTCGCCCCTGCGCCAGAGCTTCTCGCCTGGGCCTGGACCGAGGGCGCCGATGTCGAAGTCAGCGAGAGTGCGCTGGACGCCGCGCGCGGCGCCGATTGCGTGGTCACCGATGTCTGGGTGTCCATGGGCGATAACGACGAGGAGAAGCGCAAATCCCTGCTGCGTCCGTTCCAGGTCGATGCGGCCTTGATGGGCGCGGCCAAGTCGGACGCGATCTTCATGCACTGCCTGCCGGCCCATCGCGGCGACGAGGTGAGCGCGGCGGTCATCGACGGCCCGCAATCGGTCGTATGGGACGAGGCGGAGAACCGGCTTCACGTGCAGAAGGCCATTCTCGCTTGGTGCCTCGGGTCCGGGACGCTCGGCGGAGCGAAGGCGAAGCGGGCCAAAGTCGTGAACCTGGCCGACGCCAAGCGCGCGGTGAAGCGCCGCAAGGCGGCCTCGAAACTGGCGAAGCCCCGGGTGGCCAAGGTCAAGGCGCGCGGAGCCAAGAGGTGAGCGAGTCGTCTGCCGAGGCCGAACTCGTCATCCCAGCGGACGATCTGGTCCTACCCTTTCAGGCGGAGCAGGCCGACGTTCTCGGCCGCCTGGTCAAAATCGGCCCCACGGTCGACAGCATCCTTTCGCGTCACGCTTACCCCGAGCCCGTATCGCGGCTCTTGGGCGAAGCGGTGGCGCTGACGGCGCTCCTTGGCGCCGCGCTCAAATTCGAAGGCAAGTTCATCCTCCAGGCCTCCACCGACGGCCCCGTGGATCTGCTGGTCGCCGACTATCAGGTACCCGGAGCCTTACGGGGCTACGCCCGCTTCTCCGCCGAGCGCCTGGCGGCGTTCGAGGCCGGCGACGAGTTCTCGCTGCTGGGCGACGGCCATCTCGCCATGACCATCGATCGCGGCCAGGACACCGAGCGCTATCAGGGCGTCGTGCCGCTTGAAGGCGAAAGCCTCACCGAGGCCGCCCATACCTATTTCCGCCAGTCGGAGCAGCTTCCGACCTTCATCCGCCTGGCCGTGGCGCGGCACTACCGCGCCGGGACCGGCGGCGAGGGCGCATGGACCTGGCGCGCCGGCGGGCTCCTGGTGCAGAAGCTCACCCGCGAGGGCGGCAAGACGAGCCCCAAGGACTTTGAAGAGGATTGGACCCGGGCCAAGACGCTGGCTGAGACGGTGGAGGACCACGAGCTGCTCGACCCGCTGCTGCCGCCGGAGCGTTTGCTCTATCGCCTCTTCCACGAGGAGCAGGTGCGGGTCTACCGCGCGGTCCCGCTCGAGACCTATTGCAGCTGCTCGCGCGAGCGGGTCGAGGAGCTGCTCTCCCGCTTCACGCCGGAGGAGCTCGCCGACATGGTCGTCGACGGCGAGATGTGGGTGACCTGCGAGTTCTGCAACGCCCGTTACCAGTTCGACCCGGCGGCATTCGGCATCGAGTAGCGCTCAGCTTCTGAGCCGGTCCGCGAGATCTTCGAGAAATTTCAGGCACGCCTCGATCTGGGCGATCGACACATATTCGTCCGCCGCATGGGCTTGGGCGATGTCGCCGGGCCCGCACACCACCGCCGGACATCCGGCCTGCTCAAAGAGCCCCGCTTCCGTCGCATAGGACACCGCGCTGGTCCGGTTGGCGCCGGTCAGTGCCAGCGCCAAGGCCACGGCGTCGGACTTTGGTGCGGCGGTAAAGGCCGGCACCGATGTTTGCCCCTCCGTCTCGATCGCGGCATCCTTGGCCACGTCGCGCATTTTCGGCAGCAGGGTCTCGGCGAAAGCGGCGAGGTCGCGCGGCGCGTCGAGGGCTGTGTTCGGCAGGCTGCGGACCTGCCAGCGGAAGGCGCAATGCTGCGGCACGATATTCGCCGCCGTGCCGCCCTCAATCACGCCGACGCTCATGGTGGAGTAGGGTGGCTCGAAGCGCTGATCGTTCTCCGTCGCGGCGGAAGTCTCCGCCATGCGGTCGATCTCGCCGATCAGCTTGGCCGCCACCGAGATGGCGTTGACGCCAAGCGACGGCAGGCTCGAATGAGCTTCCTTGCCGGTGATCTTGGTGCGGTAGACGTCGATCCGCTTATGGGCGTCGATCACCGTCATGGACGTGGGCTCGCCGATGATCACGGCGCGGGGCCGGGGCAAGTCGGCGCCAAGCTGCGCGATCAGCGGCCGCACCCCGGCGCAGCCACTTCCTCGTCATAGGAGACGATGATGTGGATCGGCTCTTTCACGCCCGCGACTTGAACAGCGGCACGGAGGCCAGCACGCAAGCGATGAAGCCCTTCATGTCGCAGGTGCCGCGGCCGTAGAGCTTGCCGTCCCGCTTGGTCAGCGAGAACGGATCGCTCGTCCAGTTCTGACCTGCGACGGGCACGCAGTCGCTATGGCCTGACAGGCCGATGCCGCCCGCGCCCTCGCCGATCGTGGCGTAGAGATTCGCCTTCTCGCCGTCCTCCGACGTCACCAGCGTCGAGGCGATGCCGTGGCCGTCGAGATAGTCCTGGACGAAGCCGATCAGCGCGAGATTGGACTTGGCGCTCGTGGTGTCGAAGCCCACGAGCGTGGCGAGCATGTCCTCGGCGTCTTGGTCTCCGGCATCTATCCCCTCGCTGCCGCCAAGGCCTGGTCGAGATCGGCCTCCAGGTCGCCAGCGTCCTCCAGTCCGATCGACAGGCGAATGGTGGTGTCGAAGATGCCGAGCTCGCTGCGCGCCTCCTCCGACAGCCGCTGATGCGTGGTCGTGGCCGGGTGCGTGGCAAGGCTTTTCGCGTCGCCGAGATTGTTGCTGATCTTGAAGATCGACAATGCGTTCAAGAAGCGGAAGGCCGCTTTCTTCCCGCCCTTGATTTCGAAGGCGACGATCGGACCGCCACCGGTCATCTGACGCTTGGCGAGGTCGTGTTGCGGGTGATCGGTACGGCCGGGATAAAACACCCGCTCGACCTCGGACCGCTCGGCCAGGAACTCGGCGATCCGGGCCGCCGTCTCGTTATGGCGCGCCACGCGCAAGGGCAGCGTCTCGAGCCCCTTGAGCATCACCCAGGCATTGAACGGGCTGAGCGACGGGCCGGTATGCTTGAGGAAAGTATGCAGACTCTCGTCGATGAATTCGGCGGGGCCGAGCACGACGCCGCCGAGGCAGCGGCCTTGGCCGTCGATATGCTTGGTTGCCGAATAGACGACGATATCGGCGCCGAGCGCCATGGGGCGCTGGCCGAGCGGCGTGGCGAACACGTTGTCGACGACCGTGAGCGCACCGCAGCCTTTGGCGATCTTGGCCACGCCTTCGATGTCCACCAGCTCCAGCACAGGATTGGTCGGTGACTCGAAGAAGAAGGCGCGGGTGTTGGGCGTGACCGCCGCTTCCCACGCCGCCAGATCGCGTCCGTCCACCAGCGTCGAGGTGACGCCGTAGCGCGGCAGCAGATCCTCCACGATGTAGCGGCAGCTGCCGAACAGCGCGCGCCCCGAGACCACGTGGTCGCCGGCCTTGAGGTGACACAGCAGCGACGCCGCCACCGCCGCCATGCCGCTCGCGGTGCCGCGCGCGGCCTCCGCGCCTTCGAGCGCGCACATGCGCGTCTCGAACATGGAAACGGTCGGGTTGGCGTAGCGGCTATAGACATAGCCGTCCTCGTCGCCCTTGAACCGGGCTTCCGCCTGCTCGGCGCTCTCATACACATAGCCCGAGTTGAGGAAGATGGCCTCCGAGGTCTCGCCGAATTGGCTGCGGAGCGTCCCCTCATGCACGAGCCGCGTGGCGGGCTGCCAGGCTGTGCTGCGGTCGGTCTTGTTCTTAGCGGCCATGCTCAGAACTCCTGCTTTCTGTTGTGGCCGGCCATAAAAAAACCCGGACCTTGGCTGCCGCCAAATGACCGGGATCGGCTGAAACGCCTCGCACGGCCTTTTAGCGACTTATTTTACGTGGCTGCAAGCCGGCCGGCCAAATCACCACGAGTGAGGCGATTAATGTCGCGGGCAGGCGCTGCCGTCAAGCCCACCAAAGAGTTAGACGTCTTGGGGCAGGGCGATGCCGAGCCGTTTGGCGATCCTTCGCGCCGTGACTTCTCGCCGCGCCATGATCTCGGCGGCGGCGCCCCTAACCTCGGCAACGGCTTCCGGCGGCGCTGTTTCGGGGCTGCCGGCGTTGAAGGGCGGCTCCGGCGCATATTGCATGTAGAGCTGAATGGTCTCGGCCGCTGCGTCCCCGCGCAGCAGGGCCGCCACCCGCAACGCGCCGTCGATGCCCGCCGTGACGCCCGCGGCGCAGACCAGAGTCCCGTCCACCACCACCCGTTCGTCGACCGGCATGGCCCCGAAATAGGGCAGGAGATGCAGCGCCGCCCAATAGGTCGTGGCTCGCCGCCCCTCGAGCAGCCCCGCCGCGCCGCAGATGAGCGCGCCGGTGCAGACCGAGAACACGATCCGCGCGCCCCCAGCCTGGTGCCGGACCCAGCCGAGCACCGCCTCGTCGTCCATGAGGGCTTCCTGGCCGGGACCGCCGGGCACGTGCAGCACGTCGAGCCGCGGCGCCTCGTCCAATGTGGCGTCCGGGGCGAGGCGCAGGCCCTTCACGTCCCGCGCCGGCGCGAGCGAGCTGCCGTAGATGCGGTAGGTGGCATTGGGAATGCGGGAGAGCACCTCGAATGGCCCGGTGAGGTCGATCTGGTCCAGCCCCTCGAATAGGAGCGAGCCGATTTGCAGGGGCTCATCGTGTGGGATCATGGGGTTTTCCGGAACGCCTGGACCCGCCATCAGGCCGGGCCCCTTGTGAATCTGGGGGAGAAGACCGAGCTTAGGGTGACCGAAGCCCCGGCAAATGCCAAGAAGATCGACCATGAGCCAGTCCGACCAGCTTTTCGAGGCGCTCCCCGAGGACGCCGCGCCATCCGGTGAGCCCCGGAAGAGCGGGCTCGGCCGCACCGGCATTCTGCCGAGCCAAGCCATCCGCGCGCTGATCGCCTCCGGCGAGATCGCAGGCATGGCCGAGATCGAGGATGCCCAGATCCAGCCCGCGAGCCTCGATCTCCGTCTCGGCAAGGTGGCCTACCGCATCCGTGCGAGCTTCCTGCCCGGCACCAAGGCCACCGTGCGCGAGAAGCTCACGGCGGTGACCTTCCACGAGATCGACCTCACCAAAGGCGCGGTGCTTGAGGCGGGCTGCGTCTATCTCGTGCCTCTGGTCGAGCATCTGAAGCTGCGGCCCACCATCGCCGCCTTCGCCAACCCGAAAAGCTCGACTGGCCGGCTCGACGTGTTCACGCGCCTCATCGGCGATTATCAGGCAGCTTTCGATGCCGTGTCGGAAGGCTATGCCGGACCGCTCTTCGCCGAGATCTGCCCGCGCACTTTCTCCATCAAGGTGCGCTATGGGTCGCGCCTCAGCCAGATCCGCTTCCGCCGCCGCGTCAGCCAGCAGATCGACTCCGATGAGCGGCCCGGCCGGGTGGGCGACCGCGCGTTGCGCGCCATCCACTCCGACGTCGGGCTGGTCGAGGGCGAGGCCGCGATCCGCGAAGGGCTGAACCTGCGCATCAGCCTGGAGCCGATTCCGCCGACGGGCCTCGTCGGCTACCGCGCCCGCCGCTATGCCGGCGTCATCGACGTCGATCAGGTCGGCGCCTACGACGTCCAGCAGTTCTGGGAGGCGGTGCATCTCGGCGGCGACCGCCGCCTCGTGCTCGATCCGCACGAGTTTTACATCCTGGCGTCCAAGGAAAGCGTCTCCGTGCCGCCCGAATACGTGGCCGAGATGGCGCCCTTCGATCCGCTGATCGGTGAATATCGCGTGCATTATGCCGGCTTCTTCGATCCGGGCTTCGGCTATAGCGAAGGCAAGGCGCCCGGCGCCAAGGCGGTGCTCGAGGTGCGGAGCCTCGATATCCCGTTCATCGTCGAGGATGGCCAGATTGTCGGCCGTCTGGTCTACGACCGGCTCACGGAGCTGCCGGAAACGCTTTACGGTCAAGGCATCGGCTCGCATTATCAGGCCCAGGGGCTGAAGCTGTCCAAGCACTTCCGCCAGGAGTGATTTGTCACGAGTGACGCGCCGGGGGGCGCGGGGACGGCAAGAATAATCAAGAATTGAGGGGGGACGGGCATGCAGGCGATCACATCTGCGGTGACTTGGCTGGACGACCTCGTGTGGGGCGTGCCCATGCTGGTCCTCCTGCTCGGCGTCGGCCTTTATCTGACCGCCGGCCTGCGCTTCCGCACCCTGCGCGATCTGCCCTTCGCCTTCTGGATGCTGTGGCGCGGGCGCGTCGCCGAGGGCAAGGGCGAGATCACCCCGTTCAACGCCCTGATGACCGCGCTTGCCGCGACCATCGGCACCGGCAATATCGCCGGCGTCGCCACCGCCATATTCATCGGCGGTCCGGGCGCGGTGTTCTGGATGTGGATGACGGCACTGGTCGGCATGGCCACCAAATTCGCCGAGGCCGTGCTCGCGGTGAAGTATCGCGAGCGGGACAAGCGCGGCAATTATGTCGGCGGTCCCATGTACTACATCAAGAACGGGCTCGGGCCGAATTGGGCCTGGCTCGGCGTATGCTTCGCGCTGTTCGCCGGGTTCGCCGGCTTCGGCATCGGCAACATGGTGCAAGCGAACTCCGTGGCCGATGCGCTGGAGGCCTCCTTCGGCGTGCCCTTCTGGGCGACCGGCTACGCCCTGACGGCGCTCGTCGGCCTCGTGCTGATCGGCGGCATTCACCGCATCGCCGCGGTCGCCGGCTTCCTCGTGCCGTTCATGGCCATCAGCTATGTCGGCGCCGGTCTTGTCGTCATCGCGCTAAATGTCGGGCAGGTGCCGGAGGCTTTTCGCCTGATCTTCGCTCATGCCTTCTCGCCGATTGCCGCGACGGGGGGCTTCGCCGGTGCCGCGGTGTGGGCGGCGATCCGCTTCGGCGTGGCGCGCGGCGTCTCTTCCAACGAGGCCGGCCTCGGGTCCGCGCCCATCGCCCACGCCGCCGCGGAGTGCAAAGGTCCGGTGAGTCAGGGCCTCGTCGCCATGCTCGGCACCTTTATCGATACCATCCTCGTCTGCAGTTTCACCGCGCTGGTGATCTTGACCACGGGCGCCTGGACCAGCGGCCAAACGGGCGCCGAGCTTACCTCGCTCGCTTTCGAGACGGCGCTGCCAGGCGTGGGCAGCGAGATCACCTCGCTGGCGCTGGCGATCTTCGCCTTCACCTCGCTGCTCGGCTGGAGCTATTATTGCGAGCGCGCTTGGCAGTTCTTGCTCGGCGTCAAGGTCATCATCCCGTTCCGCATCGTCTGGTCGCTGGCGCCGATCATCGGCGCCACGGTCAAGCTCAGCTTCATCTGGCTCTTGGCCGACGTGCTGAACGCGCTCATGGCCATTCCGAACCTGATTGCGCTGACTCTGCTAAGCCCGATCGTCTTCGGCGCCGCCCGCGAGTTCTTCAGGACGCGCGGCAAGTCCGAGCACAATCCGTTCTGAAGGCCGTCACTCGACCACGCGGTTGATCTCATCCGCCCAGATCAGGATACCGAAGGCGATGGTGTTGAGGAGAACCCACGCGCCGGTGATCCAGTAGACGCGGGTCATCATGGCCTTGGCGTGCTGGCCGTAACGCCCCGCGCGGATGTCTTGCATGATCGAGACGCCGTCGCCGGCGTTGTAGGCGGCATCCGCCAAGGAACCGCGCGCCCATGTCCGCGCGCCGCGCTGCCGCCGCATCAGCGCCCGGCCGCCGGAGCTCTGTTTGATGCCGCGGTGAAACCAGATGGCGAGCGCCGCCATCGGCAGGGCCAGCAGCGCGAGGCAACCGATAAGGTACCAGCTGCGGGTCCCGGGATCGGCGAGAGCGTGGGCGATAGCGTCCATGGGTCCATACTATCGTCACGCCGAGAGGGGGCAACGGCGATCCGCGCCGGGGCGTACTGAGTGGCGAAAGCCCAATCCATATGCGATGCTTCCGCCGCCCAATGATTTTTTGCGAGAGTGTCTGGGGAGGCCATCATGAAACACGTCGCAGTCGTGCTCACGTTCGCCGTTCTGGCTTACGCGTCTTTGTCAGGCGCCGCGCGCGCCGGAGAGTTGACGGATTTGGCGAAGCAAGCTGAAAGCGATGCCAAGGCGGGCAAGCATCTCGAGGCCTATGACACCATACGCAAGGCCGCGCTCACAGAGTGGGAGGCGGCTCCGTTGCTGTTTCGCAAATCGCTCTTTGTCGCCGGGGACCCCGGCGGTTTCGGCATCTACGACCCGCGCGCCGACAATGTCTTCAAGAAGGGTGAGAAGCTCGTGATCTATGTCGAGCCGGTCGGCTTCACCTGGCAGCCGAAGGACGGTCTCAATAACGCCCTTCTGGTCGCCGATTTGATCGTCAAGGACGGCGAAGGCACGGTCGTTGCGCAGCAAGAGGGCTTCGGCACGTTCACCTTCAAGAGCCATGAGAAGAACATGGAGGTGATGTCCGTTCTGACCATTGACTTCAGCGGCGCGCCGGCGGGCAAATACATTGCCGAGCTCAAATTCAACGACAAGCTGGGCGACAAGTCGGCAAGTTTCGAGCTGCCCTTCGAGATCAAGGAGGCGCAGTAGCCTTCGTTCTAGGCGCGGGCGCGCAGATAGGCCGCCAGATCGTCGAGATTGCGCCCGCTGCCGTCGGCATGCACGCCTAGCGCCTCCGGTGGTGTGCCTAAGCGGTTGACCCAGAACGTCTCGTAGCCGAACCATTTTGCGCCCGCCGCATCCCACCCCGCGAACGGCACGAAGAGAATTTTGGCCACGGGGAGATCGAAGGCGTCGGTTGGCATGCGGTACGCATTCGGGTCGGGCTTGAAGGTGCCGATGAGGTCGGTGCTTAACACCTGATCGAAATAGCCTTGTAGCCCCGCACTCTCGATGGCCGCCTCCAGCATGGCCGGCGTGAAGTTCGACAGGAAGCCCAGGCGAAGCCCGGACTGCCTGAGAGCGTCGAGCGCCGGCCGCGCATCCGGCCAGGCCTTGAGGTGGAGATAGGCGTCCATCACGGCGTCGGCTTGCTCTGCCGAGAGATCGATCTTCAGCGCCTCGGCCGCGTAGGTCAGCGCGTCCCGAGTGATCTTCCAGAAATCCTCATATTCTCCGGCCGCCGTGCGCAGCCAGGTATATTCGAACTGCCGCGTGCGCCAGAGATCGCCGAGCGTCTTGCCGCGGCCCGGCACGATCTTGTCGAGGCCGGCGAAGATCGGGCGGGGATCGAAGATCGGGAACGCATCGAACACGACGGCCTCGATTTTCGCCGCCGCCGCCGCGCGTGGCATGCGGATCAGCGTGCCGGCGAGCGCGGTTGCGGCAAACGTGGTGGTAAGTCCCAGCGCATCGCGTCGTGTAAGCGGCATGACGTCTCTCTAGGGTGTCAGGCCGAGCACGCGCCGCCGCCGAGCACGCAGAACTTGGCACAATGCGGGTGGCAGAGCTTGACGGCGCCATGGTCGAACATGCCCCGATCGGCGCGCGCCGCTTCAACCAGGTTCGCACCCATTTCGAAAGCCGGATCGTAGGGCAGGAGCGTGCAAGGCAGCACGGTGGGAGCGGCGGCGCCTTTCCGCTTCACCACCATGCGGCTCGAAGCGCACATCACCGCGGACGGCGACTTGCCGAGAATGGTCCAGCACGCTTCCGTGATTTCAGGCACGTCGGCCGTCTCGTCCATTTCGGGGAACAGCACGAGCGAGGCGGCATCCTCCGCATCGACCGGCCAACGGCGCTCCGCGATGAGCCGCGCATAGCCGGCCCGCGCTTGCTCCTCGCTCTCGCCCCAGCAGGTCCGCCCCGCCAGCGCCAGCGAAAAGGATTCGCGCGCCAGCCAGTCGATCCCTTCCAGTGTCTTGTCGAAACTGCCGGGCCCGCGCTCCTCATCGTGCAGCGTTCGCGTGTAATGGTCGAGGCTGACGCGCAAGGTCAGCCGGTCGCCATGGGCCGCGCGCAAGGCAAGAAGCCCGTCACGCACGCGCGCCCGCAGCATGGGCTGCATGGCGTTGGTCAGCACCAGCGCTTTTAGACCGCGCCGCAGCACGTCCTCCAGCATGCCGAGAATGTCCGGATTCATGAACGGCTCGCCCCCCGTGAAGCCGATCTCGGTGACGGGAAGCCCCTCGCGCGCGATCTCGTCGAGAAAGGCGGCTGCCTCGGCGCGGGCGATATAGGCGAGCCGGTCGTTCTCCGGGCTCGATTCGATATAGCAATTGCGGCAGGTGATGTTGCAGAGGCTCCCGGTGGCGATCCACAGCGTCCGCAGGGCCACGAGCGGCACCCGCGCGCGGGGCCCGCCTGAGGCGGTCACGTCGGGGTCGGCGAATTTCGCGGGCCTCGTCAGAAGCGCGGCGTCGGTCATGAAGCCCTCCAGCACGGCCCATTAACAGGCCGGCGGGGCTGAACCGCAAGACCGGCGCCCTTCACCACTGCGTGAAGCCAACTTGCTTTTCGCCGCTCTCGTTTCATTGTATGAGGCGAAGATCGCGGGTGTAGCTCAGTGGTAGAGCAGTAGCTTCCCAAGCTACGTGTCGGGGGTTCGATTCCCCCTACCCGCTCCATTCTTCCCGGAATGGCGCATTGCAGGACCGCCATGCTCGGTCTTCTCCCATTTGAACGGCGCGGTGACGAACTGCCAAAGCGCACGGTACGCCGCCGCCGAGATCAACAACCAATAGGCCGGCATCAGCAGGATCTGCCAGGACAGGCGGCCGAGACCACGGCGGCGTGCCGCCAGGAGCGCGAGCGCCATGGCCGCCGCGTAGCCGGTGATGAGGTCGAACCAGGCGATCGTCCAGAAAGGGAGGCCGACCAGGCTCACCGGCCGCGCCAGGAAGCCGCCGCCGCCGAACAGCTCGTAGCCGACCAGCGCGTAGAACCAGGGATGCACCAGCGCCGACAGCACGGTGCCGCCCACCATCACCTGAAAGGCGAGGAAGCCGCGCGGGCCGAGCTCCCGCCACAGGGCGCTGGGCTCGCGCATATGCACGAGCCAGGTCTGCACGAAACCCTTGAGCCAGCGGGTGCGCTGGCAGATCCAGCTGCCGAACCGGCGCGGCGCTTCCTCGTAGGTGGTGGAGGCGATCACTTGGCAACGATAACCGGCCCGCGCCAGCCGCGTGCCGAGATCGGCGTCCTCGGTGACGTTGAACGGGTCCCACGCCATCAGCCATTTCAATGCCGCGACGCGAAAATGATTGGAGGTGCCACCGAGCGGGATCGGCAGCTTGAGCCGGTCGAGCGCCGGCAGCAGCCCGTCGAACAGGGCGGAGTATTCGAGGGTGAACTGCGCGTCAGCCAGTTGTCGCCAGCGTTGTAGATATTCAGCCTGGCCTGCACCGTGGCGAGGTTGGGCGGCCCGGCGGCGAAGGCGGCGAAGGCCCGGCGGAGCTGGTCCGCGTCCGGCCTGTCCTCGGCGTCGTAGATCACCAGATACTCGCCGCGCGCCAATGGCAGTGCATAGTTCAGCGCCTTCGGTTTGGTGCGCGGGCTGACACCGGCACGACGACGATTTCCACGTTGCCGGGAAGCGAGAGCGCCCGCGCCGCCGCCACCGTCTCGCGATCCGTTGCCTCGAGGATCAGCTTGATATCGAGCTTCGCCGCCGGCCAGTCGAGCTGCCGCAGCGCGTGGACGAGCGACGGCAGCATATGCGCTTCGCGGAAGAGCGGTGCGAGGATCGTGTAGGTGGGCAGGTCTGCATCGGGGACGCGCGATTGCGGCGCTGTGTCTTCGGTTTGCCGCATCAGTCCATAGGCGGCGACGGCGCGAAGTCCGATCACCGGCACGAACACCACCCCCAGCAGTAGAGTGACGCCGCGGACGGTTTCGCTTGGCGCTAGCAGTAAGGCGAGCATCAGGGCCGTCGCGCCGGCGATGAAGGAGAGGCGCTGCCAGCGCGGCCCATACATGCGCGCGCTCTGTGCCGGACGGCGCATGGCCAGCGTCTCGACCGCGCCCCGTGCCAGCACCGGCGCGAAGTGATGATAGACCGCGTCTCGCACGGCACGCGGCGTGGCCAAGGCGATGTCATACGGGGCGAGCTGCGCCAGCATGGCGCGCAGCGCGGTGGGGCGGAGCGCTCCGGCGCCAGAACGAACCGGCGCGCCTTCGCCCGCTCCTTCAGGAGCCCGGTCGCCAAACATTGCCGTGGCGTCGTCTTGGCGGCGGGGACGGCTTGTGCCGGCGACAACGCCTCCTTGAACGCCGTGCCGCAGACGCCCGCCAGGGCGCGGTAATAGTCGTCCGCGTCGAGCCAGCCATTGGCGATCAGCACGTCGTGGGGATGGACGCCCCACTGGGCGGCGAGGCGGCAAGCCTGCGTCAGCGTCGCGGCGTCGACGAGGTGGTCCAAGAGAAAGTGGTATTCGGCCTCCGCGGAACCGTCCGTCATCGCGGCGGCACGACCACGCAAGTCCGGTTCCCTGACCGGGCGACTCTGGAGCACAGATGACACGGGAACGCCCCCAGCAACTCCCTGACGCCATCTTTGCACGTCTAGGAGGAGGCGCAATATTGATTAAGAACCGGAAGTTGAATTGGATTTATACAATTAAAAAGCGCAGACATTGTATATGCAACTTTACCGCGCCATGTCTCTCTGGCGGCGCCTGCAAAGCCGCGCTAAGAGGATCGGGTGAACAAGAGCGGCACCGTGATTCCACCTTCGACAAGACAAAACCTGACGGCCTGCTGGCTTGCCGCGCTGGCGCTCGCGGTTGCCTTCGCTTGGCTGCCCGCCCCGGCCTTTGCCCAAGGCCGCAGCGCCATCGTACCGGACAATTGGCAAGGCGATGCGCTGCGTCCGAAGCCGGACATGAAGGGCCTGGACAAGCTCCGCTTCATTACCGACTCCGACTACCCGCCGTTCCACTATTACGACGAGGTGGGCGCACTAACCGGCTTCAACGTGGATTTGGCCAAGGCCATCTGCGAGGTGCTCGAGGTTCAGTGCGAGATCAACGCTACGAATTGGAACGACCTCATCCCGAGTCTCGACAAGGGTGAGGCCGACGCGGCCATCGCCTCCATCCGCATCACCGAGGAGGCCCTGAAGTCCGCCGACTTCACCTCGCGCTACTACGCCACGCCGGCGCGCTTCGTCGTGCACAAGGGAACCGATCTCAAGGACATCCGTCCGGAGACGGTGAAGGGTCTGAAGATCGGCGTGGCCAAGGGCACAGGCCACGAGGCCTATCTCCAGAAATTCTTCCCCGACGCCGCTATCGCCGCCTTCGACACGCCCGAGGACGCGCAAAAGGCGCTCAAGAACGGCGCCATCGACCTCATCTTCGGCGATGGCATCACGCTGACATTCTGGCTCAACGGCGTGACCAGCGAGGCGTGCTGCGAGTTTCGAGGCGGCCCCTATATCGACTCGAAATATTTCGGCGAGGGCGTCGGCATCGCCGTCAAGAAGGGCAACCGCAAGCTCGCCGAGATCCTCAGCTACGGACTCGAGCAGGTGCATGACAGCGGCCGCTATGAGGAGCTGTTCCTGCGCTACTTCCCCATGAGCTTTTTCTAGATGCACTTTTTCTAGACGGGCTTAGGCGGCGCGGTCGTCCATATCGCGCGAAGGGCTTGGCGCCGGCGTCGTCTTGAAGCCCGACCGCCGGAACGGCAGCCATAGACTCCAGCCGAAACGGGTCGGGTCCTCGCTCTGATAGGGGGTAAGGCCGATGGTCATGCCCTGATGGCCGCCTTGCGGCTGCGCCGTATAAGTCCTGAACAGCCTGTCCCACAGCGAGAGATTGAAGCCGTAATTGGAGTCATGCTCGCGGCGCAGCACCGAGTGGTGCACGCGGTGCATGTCCGGCGTCACGATGAGGAGCCGCAAGGGGCGGTCGATCCAACCGGGCAACGCCACATTGGCGTGGTTGAACATGGCGCAGGCGTTGAGGATCACTTCGAACAGGAACACCGCCAAGGGCGACGCCCCGAGCGGCACCACCACGACGATCTTCCACAGCATCGACAACGCGATCTCCACCGGGTGAAATCGGATCGCCGTGGTCACGTCGATGTCGCGGTCTGCATGATGCACGCGGTGCAAGCGCCACAGGATCGGGATCTTGTGGGAGGCGAGATGCTGCGCCCAGATGGCGAGGTCGAGCACGACGAGGGCGATGACGATTTTCAACCATGCCGGCCAAGCCACGGTGTTCAGCAGTCCGATGCCGTGCCTCTGCGCGTAGAATGCCGCGGCGATCGCGGCGACCGGCACCGCGGTCGCGGCCATCAGCCGGAGCAGGAATGCGGCGGTGACGCTGATCCCCACATTGGTGAGCCAGCGGCGTCCTTTCGAGGCGATGAGCGCCCGCTTCGGCCAGCCGAGTTCCACCAGGCCATCACGACGAAGACGCCGATGAACACGCCGAGCCGGATCAGGCTATCGCCTTGGCCGAAAAGATTATCCATGAAAGCGCCGTGTGCGTGAGAGTGCTGGTTGTCAGCTAGTGTGCCGCGCGGGCCACGGCAAGCCAACCACACGGCCCATCACAAGGCCGAGAACGGTCAGCAACGGCCAAGAGCAGCGGGTATGAAAAAAGGGGCGGCGCCAGAAAGCCCCGCCCCCAAAAAATCATCCGTTGGCGCCGATTAGGCTGAAGCCTTCTTCGCCGCCGTTTTCGCGGCTGGCCGTTTGGCGGCCGGACGCGCGGCAGGCGTCTTTGCCTCGCGCTCCTCTTTCTTGGCGTGGAGCTTGAAAGCCAGCACCAGGAGGAAGCCGCCGAACACGATGGCATAGGCGCCGAGCCACCAAGTCAGCACCACGGCACCCACCACCGGCGCGACCAACAGCACGATGCCGAAGATCACCGACGCGATGGCGCCGAGCGCGAGCCACCAGCGGCCGTGGTCGAGCTTCAGGGTCAAGGCGGCGCCGAGCATCAGCGCGCCGGAGACGATCGCCCACACCGCGATGAGGATGACGAAGGCGACCGCGGTGATCGCCGGCCACAGGAAGGCGATGGCGCCGGCGGCGATGTCGACGACGCCTTCCAGGATCAAGAGGCCCCAGCGCTGGCCGTTGCGCGCCGCCTTGATGCCGGAGGCGATGGCGAACACGCCGTCCACCAGCATATAGGCGGAGAACAGAAGAATGAGCGCGAGGATCGCCGCTTGCGGCACCAGCAGGCAGATGAGACCGAAAGCGATGCCGAACAGGCCGCGCAGGCCGACGGCCCACCAGCTATCGGCCAGGACCTCGCTCAGCGCTTCGCAGCGCTCCGCGCGGTCTTTGGGTGAAGTGCTCGTAGCCATGAAACGACCTCCTGCGATTCGCAATTTGCGCAATGATGTAGTCATAAGTGAACCGGCGTGCCGTGAAAACGGCACTTGTCCACATCCCGCGGACAGCCTCAGAGCTCGAGATTGTGCTCGGAAACCAGCCCCGACACGGTCTGGCGCAGCCAGACATGCCCGGGATCGTGATCGAAGCTCGCATGCCACAGCAACGAGATGGTGAAGCTCGGCAGATCGATCGGCACCGGGCTCGTCACGAGACCGAAGGTCTCGGAGAAATAGCGCGCCAGCCGCGACGGCATGGTGGTGATGACCCGCGCGCGGCGCACCACGAAGGGCACGGCGAGAAAGCCGGGCGTCGTCATCACGATGCTGCGGCTGAGCTTGTGCTTGGCCAGCACCTCGTCCACCGCGCCGCGGGAATCGTCGGCGAGACTCGTCAGCACATGCGGCCAGCGGAGATAGTCCTTCAGCGAGATCGGCGGCGCGAGGTTGAGTTGCTCGGCGCTGAACAGGCAGAGAAAGCTGTCGGTGTAGAGTTGGCGGCGCTTGTGGTGGGTCTGGCCTTCATTGAACACGCCGATGCCGAGATCGAGATCGCCGGTATCGAGCTCCTCCAGAATGCTGATGCGGTTGGTGGAGCGGAGGCGTAGCGAGACGCCCGGGGCGGAGTCCTGCAAGCGCTCGATGAGCGTGGGGATGACGGCGACCTCGATGGAATCGGCGAGCCCGATCCTGAACACGCGGTCGGCTGTCGCCGGATCGAACGCCTCGCGTTGCAGCACCGCCGACTGAATCTGCGCCAGGGTCATCCGCACGGGGTCGGCCAGCGCCCTCGCCCGCGGGGTGGGGCGCATGCCCTCGGCGCCGCGGGTCAGGAGTTCATCGCCGAACAGGGTCCTGAGCCGGGCGAGATTATGACTCATGGCCGACTGGCCGAGCCCGACGCGGGCCGCGGCGCGCGTGACGCTGCGCTCCGTCAGGAGCGCGTCGAACGCAACCAGAAGGTTAAGGTCTAGCCGGCTGAGATTGGCATGATCGATACTCATCATCGATCCCATCGATTGGAATAATGCTAACGGAGCGCCCATGTTGAAGGCAACAGCAATCGGGACCGCAGAGGTAGGAACCGGCAGGCTGATCAAGGCGGGGCATGAGATGAGGATTGCCATCATCGGCGCAGGGCGCGTCGGCAAGTCCCTGGGCGCGGCCCTCCGCGCCACACGCCACCGGATTGTCTACGGCGTCCGGTCGGATGAGCTCTCGGCCCGCCCGGTGCACGGCGGCGGCGAGGACATGGAGACCATCGGCGGCGCGATTGCTGGGTCCGACGCGGTGATTCTTGCCATCCCCTGGACCTCGACGGAGGCCATCGTCTGCGAGCATGCCCGGGCGCTCACCGGCAAGATCGTGATCGATGCCACCAACCCGCTGAATGCGACCTCCAGCCGGCTCGCGCTCGGCTTCGACAGCTCCGGCGTCGAGATCCTGCAAAGCCACGCGCAAGGCGCGACCTTCTTCAAGACGTTCAACGCCGCCGGCGCGGACGCCATCGCCCAGCCGTCTTATCCGCAAGGCCGGGCCGTCATGTTCGTCGCCGGGCCCGCGGGCCCGCAAAAGCAGGCGGTGCTTGGCTTGGTCGACGATGTCGGCTTCGAGGCCGTGGATGCGGGCGAGTTACGCGCCGCGCGCTTGCTCGAGCCGCTCGGCATGTTGTGTCTGGAACTGGCGGCGCAAGGCCGGAAAGGCGACTTCGCCTTCGTCCTGGCGTCACGGGAGCCGGCCGAGGTTGAAGCCGAGCATCCATGCGCCGTGGTGGCGCTGGGGGCCGGCTGAGACGGGCGACCCATTTGGCCCAAGGCGCCAGCTTGCCACTCTGGCGCCTTGGGCAAACGTTAGGACGACGAGACCCAGGAGATGCTCGGATTCAAGGTCGACCTCGCGCGATGAAAATCGCTCCCTAGCGGCGTGAGTGCGAGGCCCCGGCCGTCCTTCTGCTTCGCGAGTTGGAAGGGCGGCCGGACACTCCAATCGGCGCCCCCACGCCGAAGGGGCGGTAACCTTTTGTTATGGTTAACGCTCCGGCCATTAAATCGCCACGAAACGCTTGAAAATCATGATGTTTCGCGCTGGCCACCGGCCGGCGCCCGTTAACCATGTCGATGTAAATCGTCAGCACTCTGGGGCCGGGGGGAGGAAGCTGATGACATGCGTATCGTCGCGACCATAGCGCTCGCCGCGTCCGGCGTTCTCGCCTTGGCGTTGCCTTGCGCCGCGCAAAGCCGCGCGGTGTCCGAGGCGCCCAAGACGAGCTACGTGCCGAAGCAGGCGGCGCCGCAGCGTCTGGGCCCGCCGGAATCGCCCGCCCCGCAAGCGGCGCGCGCGGACAAGGCGGCACGCGAGGACGTGCAGCCTCTGCCTCCCCAGCCGGCAACTGCCGCTCCACAACCGGTCACGCGCCAACGGGTGCTGCCGCTGCAGCCTGCCCCACAACAGGCCGCGCCCGCGCAGGCCACCCCGCAACAGGCCGCCCCACAGCAGGCTTACGCGCCCGCGATGCAGACGACGCCGACCTTCACCCCGGCGCAGACCCAGCAGCCCGCGCCCCAATCCGCGTTCTCCTCGCCCGAGCGGCTCATGGACTGGGTGTCCAACTATCGCAAGCAGCCCGATCTTTGGAACGTGCCGGCGGCGGTGCACGCGATGCTCGATTACGGTCTCTTCGGCGACGAGGAGAAGCAGTGGTTCTGCATTGGCTTCATCGCCGGCGTGCTCGGCACCAATCCCCATGACGGTCCCGCGCTTGTCGCGCGCATGTTCCCCATGCCCGACAAGGAGCAGGAGGTCATCATCAGGGCGATCGTCTATTCGGGGCGACCCGACTGGCGCACCCTGCTGGAGAAGAATTCCTCGCGCATGCCCCTGCGCCGTCCGCTCATCGACGATTTTCTCAATGGCAAGCGTCCGGCCCTGATGGATTTGCCGCTGGAGCAGGGGGGCGCGCCCGGTATTTACGCGCTCTGGGGCTACTACGTTGCCACCGGACAGCATCAGCCTGTCATGCGCATCATGCAGGCGCTGCAATGGTCCAAGAACGACGCGGACTCCAACTTCTCCTTCCGCAAGATCTTCACCGGCTGGAGCACGGACCCGAGCGCCGTCGACAAGATTTCGACCGGCGGCACCGCGAAGTGGACGCTTGCCTCCTATGCCGAGCGCGACCGCGAGCTAATCAAGCTCTACCGCGCGGAATATGAGCGCCAGCCGCCTGAGGTGGCCAAGCCGCTGAAGGATGTCATCGAGGCGGCCGAGCTCTTCGAGTCGGAGAAAATCCGCAAGGATCAGTTCGGCGCCATCGAGGACGCGCAGAAAAGACAGCTGAGCGCCGAAGCAGGCATGTCGAAAGGCATGACCGCAAGCTCTCTCGCCATCGCCACCGGTTGCGTCGCGGCGACTGCGCTCGGTCAGCCGCAGATTGCGGTGCCATGCGTGATAGGCGGGGCTCTGTTCACCGGCGCGGCAAGCTCGCCCGCTGAGCGCTACTCGGTGCCGCGGCGCAGGAAATAGCCGACAACGACGCCGAGCCCCATGGCGACCACGAGCGAGGCGGCAAGGTTGTCCCGCATCGTGTCTTCGGCGTCATGTGCTGCCACCGATGCCAGATCGCGGGCGCGTTCGTAGCCATGTCCGGCGCTCTTGCCGGCGCTGCGCGACAGATCCTGCACGTAACCGCGCAAGGTATCGATCTGATCGTAGAGGTCGTCCATGTCGAGGTCTCTTCCGAACCTAGACGTCTTGCGTTCAGCCAAGCCCCACATGATGTCTTCCTCCTGAATTGAACTGCAGGCGCACGTGCGCCGTCTTGAGACTGCTCATCCTACAGTAACGGGCGCGCGGCACCCTTGGTTCCAGCCGCCAGTGTTCGCAAAAGGTAAAGTCCGGGAGCGG
Source organism: Methyloceanibacter superfactus (assembly GCF_001723305.1). Classification (GTDB taxonomy): domain Bacteria; phylum Pseudomonadota; class Alphaproteobacteria; order Rhizobiales; family Methyloligellaceae; genus Methyloceanibacter; species Methyloceanibacter superfactus. The sequence goes on along the minus strand of NZ_LPWF01000013.1, from coordinate 40,834 downwards.
TCTTCTCGCTCAAAGCACCGTGTTGCGCGCCCGGATGCCCCGTTCGATCGCCGTGGTGGTGAGCCTATCGAGCTCCAGGCTATCGCCCAGCATCTCGAGGAAGCGCGTTTCCTCGGGCCGCACGTCGAGGTCGGCGGCGGCAACTTCGAGCGCCACGGCATAGGCTGTCTCGCGCAAGCGTTTCGGCAGGGCGAGCCGAAGCATTTGCAGCACCTCCTCGAGACCGTTCTCTTGGCTCAAGAGTTCGCCGCAGGCCTGGGAGGCGGCGATCAGCCTATTCTCGTCATAATTGGCGAAGACGGGCAGGTGGGAGACGATCTCGCCGATACGGGCGAGCTCGGCGTCGGTCATCGTGCGGTCCACGGCCGAGATGGTGACCATCGCATAGATGAGTGCGTCGTGATGGTCCAATGGCGCGGTCATGGGCTCTCCACCTCTCTCGTCTCTGTTGGTCCCGAAGCGGCGCGACGGTAGGAAATTGCAGGTTTCCGGGCAAGCCCGGAGTGCGGGAAGGGCGGAAATACTGGCGCGTTGCTGAAAACTGTGAAATTTGTCGGGCCCGCGCCCTTTAACACTCGTAAAAATCACCAACGGGCTTTCTCACCAATGGCTTCTGCGTCCCGCGCCAAGATCGAGATCAATTCCGAGCTGCTCGCCCACGCCCATGTCAGCAAGGCCTGGCCGTTCGAGGAAGCGCGCAAAGTCTTGAGCCGCATCAAGCGGATCCCGCAGCCGACCGGCCCGATCATCTTCGAGACGGGCTATGGGCCTTCGGGGCTGCCGCATATCGGCACCTTCGGCGAGGTCGCCCGCACCACCATGGTCCGCCATGCCTTCCGCGTGCTCACCGAGGACAAGGTGCCGACCCGGCTGATCTGCTTCTCCGACGACATGGACGGCCTGCGGAAAGTCCCGGACAACATCCCCAACAAGGAGATGGTGACCCAGCATCTCGGCAAGCCTCTGACTCAGGTGCCGGACCCGTTCGGTGAGCATCCGAGCTTCGGCCAGCACAACAATGCACGCCTTAAGGCCTTCCTCGACACGTTCGGCTTCGAGTACGAGTTTCTCTCGGCCACCGAATGCTATGCCTCGGGGCGCTTCGACGCGACGCTGCTCAAGGTGCTCGAGCATTACGAGGAAATCCGTGACGTCATCCTGCCGACGCTCGGGCCGGAGCGCCGCGCCACCTACAGCCCCTTCCTGCCAATCTCGCCGGCGACCGGCAAGGTGCTGCAAGTCCCCATCATCGACCGCGATCTCGCCGCGGGCACCGTTCTCTACAAGGACCCCGACACCGGCAAGCTCACGCAAGTGCCGGTGACGCGCGGCCATTGCAAGCTGCAGTGGAAGGCGGACTGGGCCATGCGCTGGGCGGCGCTCGGCGTCGACTATGAGATGGCAGGCAAGGACCTGATCGACTCGGTGCGCCTATCAGGCCGGATCTGCCGCATTCTCGGCCGCCAGCAGCCCGAAGGCTTCAACTACGAGCTGTTCCTCGACGAGAATGGGGAGAAGATCTCGAAGTCACGCGGCAATGGTCTCACCATCGAGGAGTGGCTGACCTACGCCTCGCCGGAGAGCCTCGCGCTCTACATGTTTCAAAGTCCGAAAAAGGCGAAGCGGCTTTATTTCGACGTGATCCCGCGCGCGGTCGACGAATATGTCGGCCATCTCGCCGCGTATCCGAAGGAAGAGTGGTCGGCCAGATTGATGAACGCGGTCTGGCATATCCATAAAGGGACGCCGCCGGAAGCCGAGCTGCCCATCAGCTTTGCGTTGCTGCTGAACTTGGCCTCCGCCTCGAACTCCGAGGACGCCGAGGTGCTGTGGGGCTTCATCCGCCGCTACGCGCCGGACGCGACGCCGGAGGGCCATCCGCTGCTCGACGAGCTCGTCGCTTACGCCATCCGCTACTTCCATGATTTCGTGAAGCCGGCGAAGCGCTACCGCGCGCCGACCGACAAGGAACGCGTGGCGCTGACCGATCTCGATGCCCGCCTCGGCGCGCTGCCCGAAAAAATTCTCGCCGAGGAAATTCAAGGCGAGGTGTACGCGGTCGGCAAGGAGCACGGCTTCGAGCCGCTGCGCGACTGGTTCTCCGCGCTCTACGAGGTGCTGCTCGGTCAGACGCAAGGGCCGCGCTTCGGCTCCTTCGTCGAGCTCTACGGCATCCCCGAGACCCGGGCGCTCATCGGCAAGGCGTTGGCGGGCGACCTCGTCGCTTAGCTCCTGCTTCCGCGCGGCTCAGGTGAACGCCGCGATCTCCACACAGACAATTCGGAACTGACGCCGCCGCCGCGCGTTTCTTCAACAACTGGGGTCGCGGAACAGAAACAAGTCCGCGGCTTCGGGCTGAGCCCACGAGGAAACGTTAGGAGACGTATTATGAGACTCACCACTCTGACCGCCGTGATGCTGTTGACCAGCGCCACCTATGCCTTTGCCGGCGGCGGTGCGCCGGTTCCCGAAGGTTCGCAGAAGGATGATCCGTCCGGCCGTCCGGGCAAGATCCTGAGCGAGGCCGAGTGCCAAAAGGCCTGGGAGATGGCCGGGCCGGATGGCGATACCCTGTCAGAAGACAAGGCCACGCCGTACATCCTGAACTTCCAGATGGTCGACTCGTCCAAGGACGCCAAGATCTCCGCCGATGAGTGGAAAGACGGCTGTGCCAAGGGTTGGGTCAGCGCCGACGCGGCCACCCAGAAGGACATGGAAGGCACGCCCTCCGACCCCGGCATGAGCGAGGGCTCCGACAAGAAGAAGATGTAGCTGACCGCTTCCTCCCCAAGCGGATAGCCAAACAGGCGGCTCCGAGTTTTTCTCGGGGCCGCTTGTCGCACACCTCGGAACTCATAGCGGCGGCATGCATTGAATCTCTCTAAGGGCGGCGATGCTCGCCCCCGGCCTCTGCCAATGCAGTTCGGCCGCCGCTCGCCCGCTGCGGCGCTGGCGAGAACATTTCCAACCAGAAGGAGAAATTCCCATGAACAAGCTCATTCCCATGACCGCCATCGCGCTGATGTGTACGACCGGCCTCGCGCTCGCCGCCGACAATCCGTCTGGCCGCCCGGGTCAGATCCTGGACAAGGCGCAGTGCAAGCAGGCTTGGAAGGCCGCAGGCCCTGACGGCAAAATGCTCTCCAAGGCGAAGGCTGCGCCCTACATCCTGAACTTCGCGAGGGTCGATACCTCGAACGATAGCCGGATTTCGGCCAAGGAATGGAAGGCCGGCTGCAAGAAGGGCTGGGTCAGCGCTGATGCCAGCTCCGCCGCGAAGTCTGGCAGCGACCGCATGTCCAACGGGTCGTCCGGGTCCGACACGACGATGATGAAGAATGAGAAGAAGCCGACTGTGGACGAGAACGCGTCGCAGTAGAGAACGCCATCAGCGATTGGGAGCGGCCCCCTTGCGGGGCCGCTTCTGCGTCTGGCCGCTGAGGCAAGTTAGCGCCTAACTTGAATGAACGGCGTAGCGCGGCACTAACCACCTGAAGCGGCGCGCTAAACCTTTCACCGCTCATTAAGCGGCGTGGCAGGAAATGCAGGCGTTCGACATTTTGTCGGCCACCCCGTTTGTCTCAGGAGGACACCCCCATGGTGAAGTACACCTTTGCGGCCGCTCTGATCTTCGGTTTTGCCGGCGCGGCCATTGCCGCCGACGCCAGCCAGTTCGTGATCATCAAGGACAAGAATCAGCATTGCCGCGTCATCGACAAGAAGCTCGTCAGCGAGGACGAGCTCGGCATGCAGATCGGCAAGCAGGGCTATCCCTCCCGCGAGGAAGCCAATATCGACGTCCAGGTCATCTGCGACAACTCGTAGTCGCCTTGGCTGAGCGCCGCTCGCGCGAGCGGCGTGATCTGTCTAGAAGATGCGGATCGGGCTTTGCCGCTTGGTCCGCATTTTCTTTGGGGTGCGACGGCGCTCAGCGCCAAAGGCCGATGCGCTTCTTGCGCGCGCGTCCGCCGCCTCGGCGAGCTTGGGTTCCGCCGGCGCGGCCGCCTCGGCCCAGCCTTGGTGCACCATCCAGACGGACAGATCCTTGCCGCCCACGCTACAGCGGGCCGTCAGCGACTTCGGCGCGCCTGACACGGGCACGGCGCAACGGACGGCGCGGCCGTGGATCAGCCGGGTCAGCGCGAGCCGCGCCCGTGCCCCGCACGCCCATGTGTGCCCCGACTTGTCCTTGCATTGGGCGTTCGCCGCGCGCGCCTTGATGCCCTCGAGGACGATCACGGTGCCGGCGGACTCAAGCGTGCCCCCGTCGCGCACCACTACCCGGTAATAGAGCTTCGGCGTGAAGCTTGAGTTTGGGCTTGGTGTCCGTGTCCGTCGAAAGGGCCGCCGTCTGCTCGGCCGGCGGGGCGCCTTGCAGACCGGGAACGGCATGGCCCGCTTGTTCCGGCGCCGTCTTGGGGGCTGCCGCATTGGGCCCGGCCGCCTTGGGGGACGCGGCACTCGGGATCGGCGCGGCCGGCTGGGTGAACAGGCGCCCATCCTGCCCAACCGGCGGCGGCGACACGGCGGTCACGACCTCGTCGCTGCCGCCGAACGGCCAGAAGAACCAGATCAGCGCCAGACCGAGAGCCGCGGTGAGAAGACGTGAGGCGAGCCGCATGGCCGCGATCTTAAGGGAGATGCGCGGCAGCTTTAAGGTCTGTCGCTATTGGCTCGCCCAGATGATGCGGGCGATCCAGTCGATCCGGTCGACCGGAAAGACGAGATTGGTGTGGGCCGGGTTGAGCGAGGCGAGCTCCACGGTCTTGGCCGTTCGCCGCACCAGGACCTTGGCCATCACCTCGCCGTCGAGGGTGCGCAACACCACGCGGTCGCCTTTGCGCGGCGCCGCGTTCGGCGACACGATGAGCACGTCCCCGTCCCGGTAGAGCGGCGCCATGCTGTCGCCGGTGACCTCGAGCGCGTAGGCGTTGTCGTCGTCCACGCGCGGGAAGCGAATCTGGTCCCAGCCGCCGCCAACGGGAAAGCCGCCATCGTCGAAGAACCCGCCGCCGCCGGCCTGGGTCATGCCGATCAGCGGGATCGGCTGGGCCGGGTTCCGCCGCCGCGGCTCCGCCGTGACCAGCGCGGTGAAGTCGTCGAAGGAGGCGCCGGTGGCGCTCAGCACCTTGGCGATGCTCTCGGTGGTCGGCCAGCGGGGGCGGCCTTCGCTGGTCACCCGCTTCGACTTGTTGAAGGCGGTGGGGTCGAGGCCGGCCTGCTTGGCGAGGCCGGAGACCGATAGCCCATAGCGGCGCGCCAGCGCATCGATAGCCGACCAAACCCGGGCATGGGTGAGCCTGTTCAAGGAGTGTGCCTCGAAGCGGCGGCAAGAGCCGACGGGCGCATGCCGAATCGGAATATATGCCTACAGATAGGAATTATGACTTATTTGCGCGGTGCTCGTCCACCGTATTTGGAGGGGCCGGCTAGCCCGACCGGGCGTTCAGCGATTCGAGGACACGCTCCAGATCCTTGAGTTTGACCGGTTCGCCGCGGCTGTTGAAGATTCGGAACTCGAGGTCGCCGCCTTCGATCAGCTCGCGCGCCTGCTTGACGGTATCCCTGGTCGTCAGGCGCATGACGGTTCTGGTATTGGGCGGGGTTCCCCGCCGAATCGAATAGCTCATTGTTTCTCCGGAGATAGCGTTTGCCGGCACCATATAGGAGGCCGGCGGCCGGATGCCAACTTAGAAGCCGCAAATGGAGTCGCAGCACGGGATAGGGCAAGCCGGCCACCTTGTTGGGGCCCAAGGGGACGGCTAGTCTCGCCGCGAAGCCAAAAATGGAGACCCCCGTCCAAGATGTCCCAGCCCGTCTACAAGATCCTGGCCGAAGCCGCCCTCGAGGCCGCGAAGAGCGAAGGCCGGATCATGGGAACGGGCGACGATCTGCGGGACGGCTTCATCCATCTCTCCGCCGGCCATCAGGTCGCCGAAACGCTCGCCAAGCATTATGGCGGGCAGGAGGATCTGCTGCTCCTCACCGTCGATGCCGAGCGGCTCGGTCCCGGCCTGAAATGGGAGGAGTCCCGGGGCGGCGATCTCTTCCCGCATCTCTATGGGCCGCTTCCGCTCGATGCCATCGTTTCCGTCGATGCGCTGGAGCTCGACGACGACGCGCGCCACATCCTCCCCGACGGGGTGGCGGCTTGAGCGCGCTGTTCGGTCTCGGTCAAACCCTGCTGCTCGCCTTCGATCCCGAACGGGCGCATGAGCTCGCCATCAAGACCCTCGAGCTTGGGATTTATCCGCGCAGCGACCGCCCGGACGACAAGCGCTTGGCGCAAACCCTGTTCGGGCTTGATTTCCCCAACCCCATCGGCATGGCGGCGGGCTTCGACAAGAATGCGCGCGTGCCGCGTCAGCTTCTCGACATGGGGCTCGGCTTCGCCGAAGTGGGCACGCTGACGCCGCAGCCGCAGGCGGGCAATCCGCGCCCGCGCGTCTTCCGCTCCCATGCCGATCGCGCCATCGTCAACCGTCTCGGCTTCAATAACGAGGGGCAGGCGGCGGCGCTGGCGCGTCTCAGAAGGATCGTCTGCGCGGCATTGTCGGCGTCAATCTCGGCGCCAACCGCGACAGTGCCGACCGCATCGCCGACTATGTGGAGGGAGTGAAGCGCATGGCGCCCGCGGCGCGCTACTTCACCGTCAATATTTCCTCGCCCAACACGCCCGGCTTGCGTGATCTTCAGGCGCCGCGGAAGCTCGATGAGCTGCTGAGCAAGGTGCAGGCGGCCCGGAATACCCTCGGGCCCAAAACCCCGCCGCTTCTGGTCAAGCTCGCGCCGGATCTCGCCGACGCCGACCTTCCGGACGTCGTCGCGGTCATTCAGGACAGCGGCGCCGACGGTATCGTCATCTCTAACACCACGCTCGCTCGCGATGATCTCCGCGACCAGACGCTGATCCGCGAGGCCGGCGGCCTGTCGGGACGTCCGGCCTTTTTGCGCACGACCCGCATGCTGGCGCGCGTTTATCGGCTCACCAAAGGCAAGCTGCCGCTCGTCGGCGTCGGCGGCATCGACTCCGGGGAGGCGGCCCTCGCCAAGATCGAGGCCGGCGCCTCGCTCATCCAGCTCTACACGGGGCTGGTATTCGAGGGGCCCGGCCTGATCGCCCGCATCAAGCAAACATTGATGGACGCCATGGCGCGCGAAAACTGCGAGACGCTCAAACCCCTCATCGGCCGGCGCGCATCCGACTGGGCCGAAGCCAAGCTGCCGGAGATCGTCGTATGACCGTCACCATCTACCACAACCCGCGTTGCTCGAAGTCGCGCCAGACCCTTGCGTTGCTCGAGGACAAGGGCATCGCGCCGAAGGTCGTGAAATATCTGGAGACGCCGCCGTCGGTCGCCGAACTGAAACGGATCTTGAAGAAACTCGGACTGAAAGCGCGCGATATTCTGCGCAAGGGCGAGGCGGCCTATGACGAGCTCGGCCTCAAGGACAGCGGCCACACCGACGACGAGCTGCTCGCGCTCATGGTCAAGAGCCCGATCCTCATCGAGCGCCCCATCGTGGTTTCGGGCGATAAGGCCGCCATTGGCCGGCCGCCCGAAGCGGTGCTGAAGATCGTCTAGGCTTCGCGCTTGGATGGCGTGGTGTCCGCCATGTCGCTGGTGTCGCGGCTCGCCACCTTCACCAGCCGCATCACCACCCAGACCGGGAAGACGATGACCGCGCCGAGCAGGAAGTAGCGGAACGCCTTCTCCACCGCCACGAAGCCCATATCGTAGATGCGGGCCGCGAGATCGCGGATGTTCTGGATGATGTCGTAGGGGCTGAAGCCCAACGCCGCCAGGACGACGCCGACGATCAGCGATAGGATCGCCAGCCGGAGCAGGACAAGTGCCGGATTGCCGCCAAAAAACCGTTCCATCTGTCCGCTTCCTTTGTAGTCCAGAGCTTCGACTCGAATTTTATCACAATTGGGGCCGGAGCCGGCCAAGATCAAGAAGGGCGGAATTTTGAGCGCGACAAAGCGCGAAGGCACGGCAAGTCGCGGGAGCGCGAAACGGAGCCGCGTGGTGGAGGCCCCCGAGACCCGTATTCCTCACAGCGAACTGCCGGAGCCCTTCGCCGGCTGGTTCGCATCCCGCGGCTGGCAGCCGCGCGTGCACCAATTGGCCCTTCTGGACACGGTCGCCAAGGGCCGCGACACGCTCCTCATCGCGCCGACCGGCGGCGGCAAGACCTTGGCCGGCTTCCTGCCGAGCCTCGTCGATCTCGCCGCCAAAGGTCCCAAGACGGCGCCCGCGCGCGGCATCCATACGCTTTACGTCTCGCCGCTCAAGGCGCTCGCCACCGACATCGCCCGCAACCTCGCAACGCCCGTAGCCGAGATGGCACTGCCCGTCACGCTCGAGACGCGCACCGGCGACACGCCACCCGCGCGCCGGGCCCGCCAGCGCGTGCTGCCGCCGGACATTCTGCTCACCACGCCCGAGCAGATCGCCCTGATGCTGTCCCATGAGAGCGCCGCCGAGCTGTTCGGTTCGCTGAAATGCGTGATCCTCGATGAGCTGCATGCGCTCGCCACCAGCAAGCGCGGCGATCTCTTGGCGCTCGATCTGGCGCGCCTGCGCACCCTGTCGCCGGACCTCACGGCCATCGGCTTGTCGGCAACGGTGGCGCGGCCGTCCGAGCTTGCCGCATTCTTGGTGCCGCATCAGGGACAGACCGCCACGCGGCTGGCCGAGATCGTCATGGCCGAAGGTGGCGTCAAGGCCGACATCTCCATTCTCAAGTCCGATGCCGATCTGCCCTGGGCGGGGCATGCCGCGCGCTATGCGCTGCCCGAGATCTACGCGGCGATCAAGGCGCACCGCTTGTCGCTGATGTTCGTCAACACGCGCTCCCAGGCCGAGATGCTGTTCCACGAGCTGTGGCGCTGCAATGACGACAATCTCGCCATCGCGCTTCATCACGGCTCGCTCGATGTCGGCCAGCGCCGCAAGGTCGAAGCGGCCATGGTGGCGGGCAAGCTCCGCGCCGTGGTCTGCACCTCGACGCTCGATCTCGGCATCGACTGGGGCGATGTCGATCTCGTCGTCAATGTGGGCGCGCCGAAAGGCGCGAGCCGGCTAAGCCAGCGTATCGGCCGGGCCAATCATCGTCTCGACGAGCCGAGCAAGGCGCTGCTCGTCCCCGCCAACCGCTTCGAGGTCATGGAATGCCAGGCGGCGCTCGAAGCCGCGGAGGAAGGCGCGCAAGACACCCCGCCGCCGAAACCCGGCGCGCTCGACGTGCTCGCCCAGCATATTCTCGGCATGGCTTGCGCCGGCCCGTTCGATCCGGACGCGCTCTTTGCCGAGGTGACCAGCGCCTCGCCCTATCAGGGGCTGACCCGCGACGGCTTCGATCAGGTGCTGGCCTTCGTCGCCACCGGCGGCTATGCGCTCGCCAATTACGACCGCTACGCCAAGCTGAAGCGGACGAAGGGCGGCCAATACCGCCTCGCCCATCCGCGCCTCGCTCAGCAATACCGGCTCAATGTCGGCACCATCGTCGAGGCGCCCATGCTGCGGGTGCGGCTGGCGCGGGGCGCGCTGAAAAAGTCCGGCGCGATCGCCGGCGGCCGCGTCCTCGGCGAGGTGGAGGAATATTTCATCGAGCAGCTCAGCCCCGGCGATACCTTCGTCTTCGCCGGTGAGGTCTTACGCTTCGAGGGCTTGCGCGAGATGGACGCCATCGTCACCCGGGCCCACGCCACCGACCCCAAGGTGCCCGCTTACGAAGGCGGCAAGTTCCCGCTCTCCACCTATCTGGCCGACCGCGTCCGCCACATGCTGGCCGCGCGTGACGCCTGGGCGAAGCTCCCCGACCAGGTCTCCGACTGGCTCAGGCTCCAGGCCGAGTTCTCCGTGGTGCCCGCCGCCGACGAGATGTTGATCGAGACCTTTCCGCGCGGTCAGCGTCATTATCTCGTCTGCTATCCCTTCGAGGGCAGGCTGGCCCACCAGAGTCTCGGCATGTTGCTGACGCGGCGGCTCGAACGAGCCGGCGCGGCGCCTCTCGGTTTCGTCGCCAATGAATATGCGCTCGCCATCTGGGGCCTCAACGACATGAGCGAGATGGTGCGCTCCGGTGCCATCGATCTCGCGGCGCTGTTCGACGAGGACATGCTCGGTGACGATCTCGACGCGTGGCTCGCCGAGTCGAACCTGATGAAACGCTCCTTCCGAGTTTGCGCCATCATCTCCGGTCTCATCGAGCGGCGTCACCCCGGCCGCGAGAAGACCGGGCGGCAGATGACCGTCTCCTCCGATCTGATCTATGATGTATTGCGTCAGCACGAGCCGGAGCACGTCCTGCTCAAGGCCGCCTTCGCCGATGCCGCTACCGGCTTGATCGACGTCGGCCGTCTCGGGCAATTCTTGAACCGGATCGGCGGACGAATCAGGCATAGTGCGGTCAGTCATGTTTCGCCGCTCGCCGTGCCGGTCATGCTGGAGATCGGGCGCGAGAGCGTTCCGAGCGACATTGGCGACACCTTGTTGCGTGAGACCGCCGAGGAACTCATCGCTGAAGCATTGGGGGAACATGCTGCGCGCTAGGCCCGATCTGATGCCGGAAACGGCGCCAACGCTCCGCTCCCATGTGGAGGTCGCGGGTCATGCGCTGAAGCCTCTCGCCGCAGGCGCGCTCTACTGGGAGGCGGAGGACACGCTTCTCGTCGCCGACCTGCATCTGGAGAAGGGCGCCGCATTCGCCGCGCTCGGCATGTTGCTGCCGCCCTACGATACCCGCTCCACGCTCTCGCGCCTCGGCAAGATCATCGCCCATGTGGACCCGGCCCGGGTGGTGGCGCTCGGCGACAGCTTCCACCGCAGCGAGTGCGCCGACAATCTGGTGGCCGAGGATCTCGCCATGCTGACCAAGCTTCAGCGCGGCCGGGACTGGTTTTGGATTTGCGGCAATCACGATCCGCATTTGCCCGACAGCATTGGCGGCACCGTCTGCGCCACGCTCTCCATGTCCGGGGTGACGCTCAGGCACGAGCCGTCGGAAGCGCCCTCGGGACCGGAGATCGTGGGTCATCTCCATCCCATCGCGCGCATTGCCCGGCGCGGCACCGTGATCCGGCGGCGCTGCTTCGCCACCGACGGCAAGCGGCTGGTGATGCCGGCCTTCGGCGCCTATGCGGGCGGCTTGAATGTGCTGCATGAGGCCTTCCGGCCTCTGTTCCTGCGCCACCAGCTCGAAGCCTGGATGATGGGCCGGCACGCCGTCTATCCCGTGCTCGGCAGCCTGCTCCTGCCCGACTAGTTTTGCGACAAGCGCTTTAGTCGCGGCGGAAGGCATACCATCCGGCGAGCCCGGCCAGGACGGCAATCAAGACTCCGAGCAGGCCGTAGATGAACGGCCGCTGGAACGCGAGCCTGTAGACCAGCTTTTCGAGACCGGCCTTGTTGACCTCAAGCGAGCCCTGGCTCTTGCTCGCCACCGCGCCGTCGCGGAAGAGATAGACATCGACCGTGTAGCGCCCGATCGGGACATTCACCGGCAGCGCCACGGTGGCCCGGAACAGGCTGCGCCCGATGAATTTCACCGCATCGTCCCGCTCCTGAAACAGCTTCTTCTCCTTCTTCAGCCGGATCATGGCGGAGCGATAGGCCTGCTCGTTCGGATTGCCTTGCGTATAGCGCCCGAAGTCCAGGTCGGAGAGGCCGATGCCGAGAGCTTTCAGCGTCTGGTCCGAGGCGATCGCCCTGACCGGCCGCGTCGACAGCACCGCATAGAAGCCCGGCACGGTGCTGTAGGTCTTGCCCGGTCCGTTCACCCAGATTCCGGCGACCCGCTCCTTCTTGCGCAGGATGATCGGCTCGTTGGGGCCGCGCACGACCGCGATCACGTCGTAGGTTCCTTCGCCGGGCGTTCGCGAGTCGCTGAAGTCGACGCTGCCGAAGATCAGGATCTCGATACCGGTGAAGTTCGACTGGATGGCGATCTCGCGCGTGGAGATGTCGGACTGCACCTGCTCCTGGCTTGCCGGCTCCCCCGCCGCCGGCTCTGCCGCCTTCTTTTGTGCAAGCACCGGGCTCGACAGCGCCACGCTCACCGGCAGGGCGAGGAGGAGAGCACTTATTTGGAGGAGGGCGGTCTTCATCATGCCCCCGACAGCGGCACGATGCTGAACAGCTCGGACGGCTTGAGCAGCAAATCGAGCAGGATGCGGATGGCCACGCCGAGCACCATCAGCGCCAGCAGCGCGCGCAATTGCTCGCCGCGCAACTTTTGTCCGGCGCGCACGCCGAACTGGCCGCCGATGACGCCGCCGATCACGAGCAGGAAGGCAAGCACGATGTCCAGCGTGTAGTTGAGCGTCGCGTGCAGCAGGGTGACGATGGCGGTGATGAAGATGATCTGAAAGATCGACGTGCCGATGACGACATTGGTCGGCATGCGCAGCAGATAGATCAGCGCTGGCACCATGATGAACCCGCCGCCGACGCCGAGGAACGAGGCGAGCAGGCCGACCAGGCCACCGATCACCAGCGGCGGGATGGCGCTGATATAGAGGCGCGAGCGCGGAAAGCGCATCTTGAACGGCAGGCCGTGGATCCAGTTGTGCTGGCTGGCTTTGCGCGCCGAGACGGTCTTGCCGGCTCTCTGGCGCCGGATGGCGTTGAGGCTCTCCCACAGCATCAGCGCGCCGATCACGCCGAGGAAGCACACATAGGTCAGCGAGATCATCAGGCCGGCTTGGCCGGCCTCGCGCAGGATCTTGAGGAGGAAGACGCCGACGAACGCGCCGACCACGCCGCCGGCGATGAGCACGAAGCCCATGCGTAGATCGACATTGCCGCGCCGCCACTGGGCGAGGGTCCCCGAGACCGAGGTGCCGACGATCTGGTTGGCGCCGGTGGCGACGGCGATGGCGGGCGGAATGCCGGAGAGCATCAGAAACGGCGTGAGCAGAAACCCGCCACCGACGCCGAACATGCCCGAGAGAAAGCCGACCGCCGCGCCCAGGCCCAGCATCACCAAGAGGTTCACTGAGATCTCGGCAATAGGCAGATAAATCTGAAACATCGGCCGGGGCGTTGGAAAAGATGCGCTCTTGCAACCTGTTCGCCGCGCGCCAGCCTGTCAATGCGTTAGGCTCGGAACTTACCGAAATGTCATCACTTTTTGGAGGAGCGCGGCATCATTGCCGCAAGGGACCGCTTGGCGCGGCCGCCGGCCGTCCCGCGTTAGCTGGACAGACGCTCGAGCTGGGTGACGAGCGGGATGGAGATCTCGCCGGTCTCGGCCAGGCCGTTGCGGTTCTGGAACCGCTTGACCGCGGTACGGGTGCGGCTGCCGATCAGACCGTCGGGCGGGCCGACGTCGTAGCCGAGCCCGTTGAGGAGCGTCTGCGCCCGGGCCACGAGGGCGGTATTTTCCGTGGCCGGCGCCGTGGCCGCCCAAGCGACTTGCTCGACCACCTCATTGGCGTCCGCCGGGGCAACCTTGACCTTCCAGGCCGTTACGGCGGCTTCGGCCTCCGCCAGCGTGGCCGGGGCGAGCTGCACCCGGATGACCTCGCGGCGCTTGGCGGCTTCGGCGTCGCCGCTCGCCGCGGCGAGTGAGAACCATTTATAGGCCTCGCTGAGATTCTTCGTCATGCCGAGGCCGTGCTCGGCGAGAATGCCGAGATTGAATTGGCTGTCGGCCAGGCCGTAGCCGGCGGCCTCGCGATACCATTTCACGGCCAGCGTGTAGTCGGGCTCGCCGCCGTCACGTCCGCTGACGCTGACGGCGAGGTTGTGCATGGCCTTGACGTTGCCCTTCGCGGCGGCGGCAGCATACCAGAACCGTGCTTTGCCGAGATCCGCGTCGACGCCGAGACCGCGCTCATACATGGCGGCGAGCGAGTACTGGGCCGGGGCCAGGCCGGCGGCTGCGGCGGGCTCCAGCCACTTCACGGCCTCTTTCGGGTCGGCCTTCGTGCCCACGCCTTCGGCATAGCGGGTGGCGATGGCGTATTGCGCGGCGGCGTCGCCCTTGGCGGCGGCCTCACGCAAGGGAAGCGGGCCGAGCGCCTCGGGCGGCAGCGGAAGTTGCGCCGGTTTGGCAGTATGGGCAGCTGTGGGGCCGAAGGACGGATCCTCGATGGAGAAGGTCACGCCCGACGGCATCACGGCCATGCCCGACGGCTTCAGCGAAGCCAGCTGCGGCTCGGGGGTCAGCTCGCTGGCCGGCATCGGGGGCACGCGGCCGCCTGAAGACTTGGCCATCTCGGTGAAGCCCGAGGTCCCGCTCGCGGCGCTGTCCGACGGGTTCTCGTTCATGTTCGGCTTCGGCTCCCACGATCCCGACTTCTCGGGCTCGGCCGCGGGGGCCGCGCCGTCCGTGTCGGGAGCGGTCATGTCCTCGCCGCTGCCCTCGCTCGGGGCCGGCGTGATCTGCTCGATCTCGGGCGCGGCCGGCTCGGGCCGCGAGCCGAGGCGCGAATAGAGTAGGAGCGCGCTCAGCACGAGAAGGACGGCGGCCGCAATGATCAGGAAGGAGCGCTTGCGGCGCCCCGGCTGCTCGGCGGCGCTGCCCGCAGAGGATTGGACGACCGGCGTCCGCCGCGTCCTTCGGCCCGGAGCGCCGCGGCCTGCGCCGCACGGCGCGCCGCCGCCACGAGATCGTCGGGCGCATCGGGTTCCGCATCGAGCCCATCCCCAGACGCGAACGGATGCTCGAGGCCCGCCATCGCTTGCTAGGCATGGCCGCATCGAGATCGACGGCTTCGTCGTCCGAGGCGAGACGCTTGGCGCGGCCGAATGGCGGCGGGGTCTCGGTCTCCGCCTCCGTCTCCTTGAAGTCGGGAATGGCCGCACCGAGCCGGTCGCGCAGCGTGCGCTCCCTGGTCGGGGCCGCAGCGGCTTGTTCGGTCTTGGCCGGCGCTTGCGGCGCCGCTGTCGCTTTGGCCGGCTCGATGGACGGCGACTGGGGAACAGGCGCCGGCGCCTTGGCCTTCGCCGCTTCACCGGCGGGCTGACCGCCGGCGGCGGGTGCGCTGGGCCGCGGCTGCTGCATGGTGGGCTTGGCTTGCGGCTGGGAGGACTTGGCGTCGGCTTGGCGCGCCCGCTCCACGAAAGGCGGACGCGGCTTCGCCTGCAAGGCGGAGCCCCGCTCGACCTGCTGCACCAGCTGCTTCAGGGATTCATGCACCGCCTCGAGCGTGCTCACGAGCCGGTCGCCGCTCTCGCGGCCCTTGTCGCTCATGGCGGTGAGATCGCGATGCATGGCGTCGAGGCGTTCGTTGGTCTTTTGCGTATCGGCAGCCACCAGGCGCGCAGCGCCTTCGGCGGCCTTGTTGGCAACCTCTTCGAGCTGCGCCGGATCGGCTTGCGGGGCCGGCGCGTCGGCCTTCTCGTCCAGGCGCGCGATGAGCTTGATCAGATGGGCCTCGATGCCCGCCACCTTGCCAAGCTGCTGCTCGGCCCGGCTAACTTGCTGACCCATTTCGGAAATTTGCCGCTCCACATGCTCCAGAGCGTCGCGCGTCGGGGCCGTCTCCAGCGCTTGGCTGAGCTGGCCGCCGATCTCGTCCAATCTCGTGTTTAGGGCCTCGATCGCCCCGGTCGGCATCGCCGTGCCGATCGACTCCTCGAGCCGCTGAGCCATTTCCACCAGCCGCTTGTCGAGGTCGCCGGTCCCGCCGGTCTGCGGCTCGCGCCATGCGGGCTGCGCCGACTCTGCCGCGCCATAGCCGAAATCCGGGTAGCCGGTTCTGGTTGCCGAGTCGGGCGCCGGCTCCCCGGAATAGTCGCCGCTCATGGCGGCTTTGGCGAACGGGCTCGGCTCGGGCGTGTAGCCGAAGGGCTCGGGCGCCGGATAGGCCCCGTCGTCGTCGAAATCGCTTTCCAGGTCGCCATGCAGGGCGCCCGACAGGGCCTTGCCGAGCCGCTCGAAATCGTCGAGCGGCGTCGAGGTGTCTTGCTCCAGGCGGCGGGCGAGATCGCTGACTTGGGCGTGCAGGCGGTCGAAGGTGTCGCTGTTCTCGGGCGCGCCGGTATCCCGCGCGGCTTCCGTGGTCTGCGACAGCTTGTCGAGCCGCGTGTGGAGCTCATCGAGGGCTTCGCCGTAGCGGCGCTCGCTATCCTCGACCCGCTCCACCAGGCGGCGCAAAAGACTTTCGACGGTGCGTTGATCCATTGGCTGCTCCGTCGAGAAGGCGGTGCTGCCCCCGCCGGCATTGCTCGATTGCCAACTTGCTTCTGAAGCCATACCCGTTCCCCAAGGCGTTGACGCCGCTGAACCGCGCCCCTTGCGTTGTGGGACCGGTCCGAGGAGACGCGTGACGAAGCGGCCGTACTGACGGTGTCAAGCCCGAGTAAATTTTGTGTTAAGGAGTGCCCTAGAGCGGGACACAGACGCTCGCCTGAAAGGGAATAAGGGGGACACGCCATGGCCGGCCTCGTGCAGGCGAGCCATGCTCTCGCCGTCCCGACACGCGGCAAGGGCTTCGTCGAGATCACGCGGCAGCTTTCGGCTTGGCTCGACAGCCTGGGCGCCGAAGACGGCCTCCTCACCGTGTTCGTCTCCCATACCTCCGCCTCGCTCACCATTCAGGAGAATGCCGACCCGAATGTGCGCCGCGACCTTCTCGACGCGCTGGAGATCCTGGCACCGGAGGACCGGGCTTACGCCCATCATGAGGAAGGCCCCGACGACATGCCGAGCCACATCAAGGCGATGGTCACCTCCGTGAGCCTGTCGATCCCGGTCCGCGGCGGGGCGATGACGCTCGGGACCTGGCAGGGCGTCTATCTGATCGAGCACCGCAATGCTGCCCATCAGCGGCGCGTGGCCTTGAGCTTCATCGGCGAAGTGGCCGGCGGCTAAAGGAAACGTCAGTTCCCGGAGAAGATCCGCGTGGCGGCGATCAGCTCGTGCACGATACCGGGCTCCGTCATGGCGTGGCCCGCATCCGGCACCACGCGCAGATCGGCCTTGGGCCAGGCGCGCGCGAGATCGAAGGCGTTCTTGACCGGCGTCACCACGTCATAGCGGCCATGCACGATTGCGCCCGGGATGTCCGCGAGGAGACGTGCGTCGCGGATGAGCTGGTCGTCGGTCTCGAAGAAGCCGCCATTGATGAAGTAGTGGCTCTCGATCCGGGCGAAGGCCAAGGCGTAGTGGTCCTCCGAGAATTGCCGCACCCGGTCGAAGTCGGGCAGGAGCGACAGCGTGCGCCATTCCCAGGCGCTCCACGCACGCGCCGCCTCGGTTTGCGTCTTCTGATCATCGCTCGTCAGCCGCCGGTAATAGGCGGCGATCATGTCGGCGCGCTCGGCCTCGGGGATTGCCTTGACGTAATCGGCGAAGGCGTCGGGGAACAGCCAGCTACAGCCGTCTTGATAGAACCATTCGAGCTCGGCGCGGCGCAGCGTGAAGATGCCGCGCAGGATGAGCTCGGCCACGCGCGCCGGATGCGCTTCCGCGTAAGCCAGCGCCAGCGTCGAGCCCCATGAGCCGCCGAACACCTGCCAGCGGTCAATGGCGAGATGTTCGCGCAAGCGCTCGATATCGGCGACCAGATCCCAGGTCGTGTTCTCCTCAAGCGAGGCGTGCGGTATGGAGCGGCCGCAGCCGCGCTGATCGAACAGCACGATGCGGTAGAGGCGCGGATCGTGATAGCGGCGCATGACCGGCGAGATGCCGCCGCCCGGTCCGCCATGCAACATGACCACGGGCTTGCCCGAGGGCGTGCCGCATTCCTCGAAATAGAGCTCGTGCACGTCGGAGACCTTGAGCCGCCCGGTGCGGTACGGAACGATCTCGGGGTAGAGCGACAGGCGTGACGAGCCTGGTGTCCGTTGCGGGTCCATGGCTAGAGCGCACTCAGCTCCTCGGTCTCCCGCGCCGAAGCGGTCAGCGCCCGCGCTTGCGCCTGATCGAACATGGTCTCGCCTTCGGGCTTGCGCATCTCCTCGTAATAGGCCGTCTCTGAGGCGGTGGGACCGGGCCCGTACAGGCTGGTCCCGACACCGGCGCCGAGCGCCAGAACCGCGGCGATGAGGCCGGCGATGCCGGTGCCCACGGCGGTCTCGGCGATGCCGAACAGGCCGCCCACCGTGACGGCGAGAAATAGGATCCCGAATCCGGTCCCGAGACTTGCCAGCGCGCCCCATGACGTGAAGCGCGGCCACCACAACGCCAGCAGAAGAACCGGGAAGAAGGTCGCGGCGGCGAAGGCGAAGGCCGTCACGGCCATGCGCAGGATGTCGACATCGGCGATCAGCAGGAAGACGAGGGTGAACAGGGCGCACGCCCCGATCGCCGCCCAAGCCGCCATGAGACGGGGCAGGGCGATCGGGCGCTTGTCCAGCACGCCGTAGATGTCGTCGGCGAGGCTCGCCGAGACCGTGAACAGATGAGAGCTTGCTGCCGCTAGCGCGATGGCCATGCCGGCGGAGGCAAGGGTCGCGGTCAGCACGAAGGGCAGCCGCGCCAGCATCGGCAGCGTCAGCGCCACGCGATCGCGCAGGACGAGAATCTCGCTCGCCACGAGCGTGCCATCGCCGTTGAGATCGCTCGCCTGCACCAATTGCCGGCCGTTCAACTCGGACAGCCATGCCGGCAAGCCTGCCGTGGGCGCCAACGCCATGTCGCGGAACATCAGCAGCTTGGCGAACACCGCGAGCGACGGCGCCGTGATGACAAACAGCGCCACCAGCGCCAGCGCCCAAGCGGTGGATCGCCGCTGATCGGCGACCGAGCAGGTGACCCCGCTGCGGACGAGCAGGCTCGGCAAGGCGGCGGTGCCGAGCGCGAAGCAGAAGAACAGCGCGAGGAAGCCCGCCTCGTTGATGGCCCCGAAGGCTTGCAGGAACGGCTTGGTCACCGCCGTGGGCGCGGGGCCGGTCAGGGCCGGCGCCAGATCGCCCGGCGTCACCGGCAGCATGCCGGCCGCGGTCTCGGCGCCTTTCAAGGAGCCGAACATCTCGCCATAGGTGAATTGCGGCGCGGGCAGGTGGGTGAGCAGCACCGACACGACGATGAGCGGCACGGCCAAGCCGACGGCGCCGGTGATGAACTCCGCGCTTCCCGACCAAGTCAAGGCGCGCATGCCGCCGAGAATGCCCACGGCGGCGACGAACAGGGTGACGAGCAGCACGGCGAGCCAAAAGGACACCGGCAGGAAGATCGAGGCGACCACGGCGGCGATGCTCATCTCGGCGGCGAGCAGCAGCGTCGTGGGCACCACCTGCGCCACGCTCGCGGCCATGCGGAGCTGGCGCGACCGGAAGCGCTGACCGAGAAAGGCGGGGAGCGTGTAGGCGCCGGCCTTGCGCAAATACGGCACGAACAGCACCCCGGCGAGCAACAGGCCGCAAGTCCAGCCGAGGCCGATGGCGAGCGCGTCGAAGCCGAGGAAGAACACCGCGCCGGTATAGGCGAAGAAGCCGACGCCGCCGACGGTGATCGCCGCCAGCACCAGCGCGTTATAGACCTGGGGCACGCGCCGCCCCGAGGCGAAGTAGTCTTCCGCGTCGAGCGTGCGCGAGCCGACGGCGACGACCAGATAGAGCGCCAGCGGCAGCAGGATCATGCAGCGCGCGATCACGCCTTCGGTCCAGCCGAGCTGCTCGAACATGGCCAGCATGATCGCCAGCGAGACGAAGGCGGCGGTGATGATGCCGTAATAGGCCCCGAGATGCGGGTTCGGGGTGTGCTGACGCGACGGGGCGGTCATCGGCTAGACAATCTCTTCGGTCACGCTGCGCGTGTGGTCGATGCGCTCTTGCACGCGCACATGCCAGAACATCACGAAGACAGCGAAGATCAGCAGGCCTTGCGCCAGGAGATAGAGCCCGAGCGGGAAATGCAGGAACCAGAGCCGGTTGAGCGACAGGGCATAGACGATGACGACGATAACGGCGCACAGCACGGCCGCGAGCGTCGTGATGGCGACGGCCAGCGTCCGCAATTGATGCCGGTCGCGCACCGCGGTCTCGACCGCATGCTCCGTATCGGGCCCTTGCCCCGTCACGCTCCCTCCTCCCCAACTCCACCAAGCAGGTAGCAGTTAGGCGCACGCTTGCAAACTAGCCTTGGGATGCAATTTGCGCCGAAACATGGCAGAGAGTCGACGGGATGTCGCCGGAGGGAGGTGCGCAAGATGCTCCAGGAATTCAAGGAATTCGCGCTGCGTGGCAATGTGGTGGACATGGCGGTCGGTATCGTCATCGGCGCCGCCTTTTCGACCATCGTCAAATCGCTGGTGGACGACATCATCATGCCGCCGATCGGCGTCCTCACTGGCGGGGTCGACTTTTCCAACATCTATATCCCGCTCAGCGGCGCCGACTATGACTCCTTGGCCCAGGCCCGGGAGGCGGGTGCGCCGACCATGAATGTCGGCTTGTTCATCAACAGCGTGATCAGCTTCACCATCGTCGCCTTCGTCCTGTTCATGGTGATCAAGGCCATGAACCGGCTGCGCCGCAAGCAGGAGGAAGCCCCGGCGACCGAGCCGCCGCCCTCGCAAGAGGTGGTGCTGCTTCAGGAAATCCGTGACGCGCTGGTGAAGCGCGGCTAGAGCGAACGCGCTCAAGCAGGCCAGAGGCCGGTAGCGCAAGTGAACGCGCTCAAGCAGGCCAGAGGCCGGTAGCGCAAGTGAACGCGCTCAAGGTAGCCAGAGGCCAGTAGCGCAAGTTTAAGAGTCCTACCAGCTGACGCGCATGCCGGCCGATAGCGCCGAAGTTGCCCGCGATCGTCTCGCCACTCCCGCCGGCAAACACCGAGCCGGAATAGTTGATGGTGCCGGATGCGCCGCCCGGCACGCGCTTACCAGTTGTAGCGCATGCCGCCCTTGACGCCGACGCCTTCGGTCTGCTCGGCGAAGGTGTAGTCGAATTTGGCGAAGACCGCGGTCTGGGCGCCCGGGTTGAAGAAGTTCACCCCGGCCGAGACGACGCCCCAAACCTCCTCGGGGTCGTCGGTGAACTTGAAGGTCGTTCCGCCCGAGGTCAGCGTCGTCGAATGCGAGCCCGATAGGTTGCTCCACAGGCTGCCGACCACGAAGGGCTCCATGGTGGTGCCCTCCCAGACTTCGCTGCTGGTGCCGAGGCGCATGCCGACGCGGCCGCGCACATCCTCGTCGTCGTTGAAGTCTATGCCGTTGCCGTCGAGCGCGAAGTCGTCCGTCTCGTTCCACGAGACGGCGATGGTGGCCAGCGGCTCGAAGAAGGGACCGTGCCGCACGCCGCCGAAGCGGTAGCCGGTATCGGTCCGGAAACCGTAGGTCGTGCTGTCCAGCTTGTCCGGGAAGCCGCGGACGTCGCTCGGGTCGAGCTTGAGGAACTGCGCCTTGAACAGCGTGTCGACGAACAATCCGCCATTCAGATAGGTGGCGTAGGCGCCGGCCTCGGCGCCTCCCAGATGAAAGTTGCGGCTCAAGGACTTGTACTCGAGCGAGGACTCGACCGCGCCGCCGAGCACGCCGAACACCAGGATGTCGCCGTCGGCGAACAGGTCCCGCTTGCCGAAGTCGATGCCGGTCTCGAAGGTCCAGATGTCGAGTTCACGGTCGAGATTGTAGCGGTAGGTCTTGCCGTTGGCCTTGGTGGTGGCGTTGTCCTCCAAGTCCAGCCAGGCCCCGGCGCCGCGCACCCATACGCCCGGCGTGAAATTATAGAGCTGCTGGCAGCGCACCACGTCTTGCCGGCGGGCCGGATCGTTACAAACCGAGCCCTCCGCCAGCAGCGCGCGCAGATCCGTGCTCTGGTCGAACCACGTCTCCGTCGTGTTGTGGAACGTGTCGTGGGTGAAGGTCACGACATGCGGCAGGATATGCGAGCCGCCGCCCGGATGGTTCTTGAGCTCGAACACGCCACTGCCCGTCGGGCGGAAGATCAGGTCGTAATCGAAGAAGCCCGCGTCGATCGGCTTCTCCAGATAGAAATTGCTCTTGCTCACGTCGCCCTCGACGAAGACGACGGGGATACCCTTCCGGTCGAGTTGCGCCGCGCCGGGATTGGTGTTCAGCACCTGAACGAGCGTCTTGCCGGTCACGTCGCCTTCGACGATGAGAATGTCCGATTTCGACGTTTTGGGGCCGCCGAGGAAGGTGTCGACCTTCAACGTGGAATCGCCCGAGCCGTCGAAGCTGAGGTCGGTGCCGCCGACGGTGTTCGAGATCATGAACACGTCGCCCTGCTTGCCGTCCTGCATGGTGATGACGCCGCGGTTCTGAACTGCTCGAGTCCCTCGAAGCTGGTGAACTCGCTGTTGTTGCGGTCGTCCGCCGTGCGCAACGTGGCGCCGGAATTGTTGATGAATACGTCGCCGCCGCCGCCGAAATAGCTCGTCTGCATGGCGTTGAATTCGCCGCCGCCATTGTTGTTGAAGATGTCGCGGTTGCCGGTGAGGTCGATGAAGCCGGTGATCAGTCCCGTATTGTTGATCGTGGTGCTGGCGCCCTCGGTGTCGATGGCAAGCCCGCTGCCTGCCGAGATCGAGCCGCTATTGGTAATCGTCGTCGAGGTGGCGCTATAGGTATAGATGCCGACCGTCGTGCCGTAGATCTCGCCCGAGTTTTGAATCTCGATCGGCGAGGACGGTTCATAAGTCTGGGCGTAGATGCCGTAGCCGAACACGCCGCGGGCGCGCACGGTGCCGCTGTTCACGATGGTCAGTGCGCTGTTCTCGCTGAATGTCGCGGCGTAGATGCCGTCGGAGAGGAAGCCCCGCGTTTCGATGTCGCCGCTGTTGACGATGGAGAGATCGCCGTTGGTTCCGTAGGTCGCCGCGTTGATGCCCTCGGCGAACCGCCCCCGGGTGTTGATCGTGCCGCTGTTGTTGATGCTGATCCCGGCATTCCGGCCCACGGTCGTGGCAAAGACGCCCTCGGCCTCTTCGCCCCGCGTGAAGATATCGCCGCTATTCACGACCGAAAGATCGCTGTTGCGCCCGGTGGTAGCGGCGTTGACGCCGTCGCCATTTAGGGCCCGCGTCGAGATCCCGCCGCTGTTGACGATGGAGATCGAGCTCGATCTGGCGAAGGTGGCCGCCTCGATGCCAATCGCGCCCAGGCCCGTGGTGGCAATGTTGCCGCTATTGGTGATCGTGATCGGGCTGCTTGGAGCCAAGATGCTGGTATTGGCGGAAATGCCCATCGCCAGCGCGCCGGCGGTGGCAATGTCGCCGCTATTGGTAATGTTGATCGGACTGAATGGTCCAATCGTCAGGGCTTCGATGCCGATCGCGGCCGCGCCGACGGTGGCGATGTCGCCGGAATTGTTGATGTCGATCGAGCCGCCCAAGGCGCCCGTAGCGGTCGCGATACCGATGGCGGCGCCGCCCGCGGTGGCGAAGTTTCCCGTGTTGGTGAAATCGATCGATGCCAGACCGAAGGTGGTGATGATGGCGCACGTTCCGGGAAAGACGCAGTTCTGATTATTGGTGATGTCGACCGATACCAGCGAGCCGGTGATGTTCACCGCCTGCTGCGCCGAGACGGGCGCGGGTGCGGCGGCGACCAGGGTCGAGACCAGGGCCGTGCCGGCCAGCAGGATGCGGCGCTCGGCGCGCTTGAGAAAGATCCGCGCCGGCCGCGAGGGCGCTTGAGTGGACGTGGACTCCGCATCGGCGCGCAAATCACGCCTGCGGCGATGCAACCGCCCCATTTCAAGCCCCCCACTTAACTGTCCCCAGCCAATTGTGGCGGGTTTTGGCGCGCTTACCAGCCCCCGGCGCCGAATCGTCCACAGGCTGTGGCGCCAGAAGACTTTTCCGTTCATCGGGGGCCGTAGAGATTCAACGTTCGTCTGGGAGCTGTTTTGAAAAACAGTTCTCCTTTTAAGGCTCTATCGGAACAAAGTTCCACTTTTTCTATTATAATCTCTTTTTGGAAGAATTATTTTTCAGTACTGTCCCCCATATTGAGGGGGACGCTCGGGACCGGCCCGAGAGTGACCGGACAGGCGCGCGACATGATGATCGACTTCATCGACGCAGATTTCGCGGCGAACGCATCGGGTACAGCTGCGTCCGGGCCGCGTCCCGCGGCGCCTCGCGGCATCTCCCATGCCCAGCGCCGGTGTGATCTTGCGCCTGACAAGCCGTCACGTTTCGAGTACACGAGCGCCTCGGTCGAGGCGCAACGCGTTGCGAGGGTTGCCTAAACATGTTCATCACCGTCCGCTTGCCCGACGGCACCACCCACCGCCTTGAAGCCCTCGAGGGCTGGCGCGTGATGGAGGTGATCCGCGATTGGGGTCTCCCCATCAAGGCGGAGTGCGGCGGGGCTTGCGCCTGCGCGACCTGCCATGTGTGGGTGGACGAGGGCTGGGTCGGCAAGCTCGTGCCGCCGACCGACGAGGAAATGGAGATGCTCGACGGCGCCTTTCAGGTCGACGAGCGCTCCCGTCTGTGCTGCCAATTGATCATGACACCCGAGCTCGACGGGCTCGAGGTGGAGCTCGCGCCGGAAAGCTTGACCGACGCGCCCGAGGAGCCGATGGCGGTGGGAGGCCGGGGCTGATGCGCACCTTCCCCATCTTCGTGAGCTTCGACGGCAGGCCGCCTTTGGTGGTCGGCGGCGGCGAGCTTGCGGCCATCAAGACGCGCCTCCTGTTGAAACGGGCGCCCGTGGTCGAGGTCGCGGCGATGGAGCTCGTGCCCGAGCTTGCCAAGCTCGCCGAAGCCGGACAGGTCGCGCGTCTCACCCCGCAGCCCGGCATCGATCAGGTGCGTGGCCGCCCGCTCGTCATCGCCGCCACCGAGGACGACGCGGAGGACACGCGTGTCTCGGCCATGGCCCGGGCGCTCGGCGTGCCGGTGAACGTGCCGGACCGTCCCGAGCTTTGCACCTTCGTGCTGCCGGCGATCGTCGACCGTGGCGAGGTCACCGTGGCCATCGGCACCGCCACGGCGGCGCCCGTGCTGGCGCAGCGTCTCCGGGCTTGGCTCGAGCGCGAGCTGCATCCGCGCCTCGATGCGCTGGCGAAGCTCGCGGGTGAGTTCCGCGGCCGCGTCGCCGAGCGCGTCCCGTCCGGTCCGCCGCGGCGGCGATTCTGGGAGGCGGTGTTCGAAGGCGCCGCCGCCGAAGCCATGCTGGAAGGCGATGAGCCGAAGGCCCGTGCGCTGATCGACGAGGCGATCGAGAAGGCGACCGGCGAGGGCGCATCGCAAGGGCGCGTGCTTCTGGTCGGCGCCGGTCCCGGCGACCCCGAGCTTCTCACCATGAAGGCGGTGCGCGCGCTGAAATCCGCCGATGTCATTTTCTACGACCGCCTGGTCGGCGATGGCGTGCTCGATCATGCCCGCCGCGAGGCCGAGCTGGTGCCGGTCGGCAAGGCCAAGGGCGCCCATAGCGTGCCGCAGAGCGAGATCAATGCCCTGCTCGTCGCCCGCGCCAAGGCCGGCCAGACCGTGGTGCGGCTGAAAGGTGGCGATCCCTTCATCTTCGGCCGTGGCGGCGAGGAGCTCGATGCGCTGCGCGCCGAAGGCATCGCCATCGAGATCGTGCCCGGCGTCACCGCCGGCATCGCCGCCGCCGCGAGCTTACAGATTCCGCTCACCCATCGCGACGTGTCTCACAGCGTGACCTTCGTCTCGGGCCATGAGGCGAGCGGTCAGGAGCCGGGGTTCGAATATCTCGATCTCGCCGCTCTCGCCGCCGGCAAGAACACGCTCATTGTCTATATGGGCGTCACCACCGCATCCGCCGTCGCGCAGAAGCTGCTTGAGGCCGGTTTCCGGACCGGGCTGCCGGTGCTCGCCGTGGAGAACGCCAGCCGCGACACCGAGCGCCGCGTCGCCACCACCATCGCCGCCCTTGCCGCCCATCCGGAAAGTCTGGGGCTCAAGAGCCCGGCGGTCCTGATCTTCGGCGAAGTGGCTGGGCTGCCGGCATCCGGCGTCGTCGAGGACATCCTCGCATCCGAGGAGGTCAAGCGCGCCTATGGCTAAGCCTAACGTCATCACCGCCAACCGCCTCACCGACGGCGTTGTCGTCTATCTCGCCGCCGAAGGCCAATGGACGGAAGCCATCGCCAACGCGCAAGTCGCCGAGGGCGAGGAAGAAACCAAGGCGCTTGAAACCATCGCCGAGAACGCCGTGCGCGAGCGCGAGGTTGTCGGCGTCTATCCCATGCCGGTCGCGCTGGTTGACGGCGCGGTCGATCCGCTTTCCGTGCGTGAGCGCATCCGCGCCGCCCACCGCACAACACTGACGAAGGACTGGTACGATGTACCGCTATGATGAGTTCGACCACGCTTTCGTTCGCGATCGCGTGGCGGAGTTCAAGGACCAGGTCGAGCGTCGCCTATCGGGCGCGCTGAACGAGGAAGAGTTCCGACCGCTTCGTTTGCGGAACGGGCTCTACCTGCAGCTCCACGCCTATATGCTGCGCATCGCCATTCCCTACGGCGTGCTGTCGTCGCGGCAGCTGCGTCAGCTCGCCATGATCGCCCGCACATGGGATCGCGGCTACGGCCATTTCACCACGCGGCAGAATCTGCAGCTCAACTGGGTGAAGCTGGTCGACATCCCCGATGTGCTGGCCGCGCTCGCCGACGTCGAGATGCACTGCATCCAGACCAGCGGCAACTGCGTGCGCAACGTCACCGCCGATCCCTATGCGGCCGCAGCCGTCGACGAGCTCGAGGACCCGCGTCCCTGGTGCGAGATCTTGCGCCAATGGTCGACGTTGCATCCGGAGTTCAGCTGGCTGCCGCGCAAGTTCAAGATCGCCATCTCCGGCGCCGCCGAGGATCGCGCCGCGACCGCCTTCCACGATATCGGCCTTCGCATCGTCAAGGGTCCGAACGGCGAGAACGGCTTTCGCGTGCTGGTCGGCGGCGGCATGGGCCGCATTCCCTATGTCGGCCAGGAGATCCGGTCCTTCCTGCCGAAGGAGCATCTGCTCTCCTACATCGAGTCGATCTTGCGCGTGTACAATCTGTTCGGCCGCCGCGACAACATTCACAAGGCCCGCATCAAGATTCTCGTCAACGCGCTCGGCATCGACAAATTCCGCGAGGAGGTCGAGGCCGATTGGGAGGCGACGCACAAGTCCGCCGTCGATCTGCCCGAGGACGAGAAGCGGCGCATCATGTCTTATTTCGCGCCGCCCGATCTGCCGCCGCGGCCTGCCCGCGACGAGGCGGTCGCCGCGCGCCGCGCCTCCGATCCCGCCTTCGCCAATTGGTACAAGCACAACGTGCTCGCCCATCGCGTGCCGGGCTATGCCTCGGTGGTGATCTCGCTGAAAGAGCCGGGCCGCACGCCGGGCGATGCGTCCTCCGACGCGATGGACCTGGTCGCCGATCTCACCGAGCGCTTCGGCCATGACGAGGTGCGCGTCAACTACACCCAGAACCTGGTACTGCCCCATGTGGCCATCGCCGACGTGCCCGCGCTGTATGACGCGCTGGTGCCGGCGGACCTCGCCACCGGCAATAACGAGCTGCTCGGCGACATGATCTGCTGCCCGGGCCTCGACTACTGCAACCTCGCCAACGCGCGCTCGATCCCCATCGCCAAGGAGATCGCCAAGCGCTTCGAGGATCCCTCGCGCCAGGAAGAGATCGGCCAGTTGCGGCTGAACATGTCGGGCTGCATCAATGCCTGCGGGCATCACCATTCCGGCAATATCGGCATTCTCGGCGTCGACAAGAAAGGCACCGAGCTCTACCAAATCACGCTCGGCGGCAATCCGAAGGACAGCGCCTCGGTCGGCACCATCATCGGCCCGGGCTTCCGCGCGGAAGCCGTGCCGCAGGCCATCGACACCATCGTCGACACCTATATCGAAAACCGCGACGAGGGAGAGAGCTTCCTCGAAACGTGGCGGCGCGTGGGCGCGGCGCCCTTCAAGGAGGCTCTTTATGGTGCTCGTTGATCTCGCCACCGGAAGGCTCGTCGCCGAGCCCGACGAGGTCGCCACGGTGTTGGAGCCCGCGGCCGACGAGACCGCGCTCGCCGCCGCGGCCGGCGGCAATGCCGGACCCATCGCCATCGCCTTTCCGAGCTTCACCGACGGGCGCGGCTTCAGCCTCGCGCGCCTGCTGCGCGAGCGGCACGGCTTCAAGGGCGAGATCAGGGCGATCGGCTATCTCATTCCCGATCAGGCGCAGTTCCTGCTGCGCTCCGGCTTCGACACCGCCGAGATCGCCGATCCGGAAGCCGAGCGCGTGTGGAAGGCCTCGCTCGAGCGCATCAGCCGCAACTATCAGCCCGCCGTCCGCAACACCCTGCCGCTGCGCTGGGAGCTTCGCGCAAGGCCGCGCTGGCGCTCGATGAGACGCTGCGCCAGACCGACGATCTCGTGGCCCGCATCAAGGCGGTGGGCGAGCATATCGAAGGGCGCATCGCCTTCTCGACCAGTCTCGGCCTGGAGGATCAGGCCATTCTCCACGCCATCGCCAAATCCGGCATCGCCAAGTCTGGCGCCGACAAGTCGGGCGACGTCGACGTGTTCACCCTCGACACGGGCCGCCTGTTCCCCGAGGTGCTGGAGACCGTCGAACTGTCGGAGCTGCGCTTCCGCCTCCGCATCCGTCTCGTCACGCCGGAAGCGGCCGAGGTCGAAGAGCTCGTCGCCCGCGACGGCGTGTTCGGCTTCCGCCACGCCATCGAGAACCGCAAGGCCTGCTGCGAGATCCGCAAGGTGCGTCCCCTGAACCGCGCGCTCGACGGCGCCCAAGGCTGGATCACGGGCTTGCGCCGCGAGCATTCCGACGCACGCTCCGACGTGCCGTTGGCCGCCTGGGACGCCGAGCGCGGGCTCACCAAGGTGAACCCGGTGGCCGACTGGTCGACGGAAACGCTGATGGATTACATCGCCGCCAACAACATCCCCGTGAATCCGCTGCACGCACGGGGCTTCGTCTCCATCGGCTGCGCGCCGTGCACCCGCGCTATCCAGCCCGGCGAGAACCCGCGCGCCGGCCGCTGGTGGTGGGAGAACGAGGAGAAAAAGGAGTGCGGCCTCCACGTGAACGAGAACGGGAAAGAAAAAGAGAAAGCCGCATGACCGCGCTCACCTCGCATCT
This sequence comes from Methyloceanibacter superfactus, assembly GCF_001723305.1. GTDB lineage: Bacteria > Pseudomonadota > Alphaproteobacteria > Rhizobiales > Methyloligellaceae > Methyloceanibacter > Methyloceanibacter superfactus. Next base: position 11,842 of record NZ_LPWF01000013.1, on the reverse strand, counting down.
GAAGCTTCTCGAAGCCGAGAGCATCCACATCTTCCGCGAGGCGGCGGCGCAGTTCCGCACGCCCGTGCTGCTCTATTCCATCGGCAAGGACTCCACCGTCCTGCTGCATCTGGCGCGCAAGGCCTTCTGGCCGGCCAAGCCGCCGTTTCCGCTGCTCCACGTGGACACCACCTGGAAGTTCCACGACATGATCGCCTTCCGCGACCGCACCGTGAAGGAGCTCGGCCTCGATCTCATCGTGCACACCAACCACGACGGGCTCGCCCGCGGCATGAACCCGTTCGATCATCCGCCGTCCATCTATACCGACATCATGAGACCCCAGGCTCTGCGCCAGGCGCTAGACGCCGGCGGTTTCGACGCGGCCTTCGGCGGCGCCCGCCGCGACGAGGAGGCGAGCCGCGCCAAGGAGCGCGTGTTCTCCTTCCGCGCCGCCGGTCATACCTGGGACCCGCGCCTGCAGCGTCCCGAGATGTGGCAGCTCTTGAACGGCCGTCTCGGCCGGGGCGAGACCGTGCGCGTCTTCCCGCTGTCCAATTGGACCGAGGGCGATGTGTGGCGCTACATCACGCTCGAGAAGCTCGACGTGGTGCCGCTCTATTTCGCCGCCGATCGCCCCGTGGTGGAGCGCAATGGCCAGCTTCTCATGGTCGACGACGAGCGCATGCGCTTGCTTCCGGGAGAAGCGCCGCAAACGCGCAAGGTGCGTTTCCGTACGCTCGGCTGCTATCCGCTGACCGCGGCCGTCGAATCGGAAGCGGCCGATCTCGACGCCGTGGTGACCGAGACCTTGGAGGCGCGTGTGTCCGAGCGGGCGGGGCGGCTGATCGACCACGATCAGGCCGGCGCCATGGAGATGAAGAAGCGTGAGGGTTACTTCTGATGAACTTGGCTGCGCTCGAAGAAAGAACCTCGCCCGGCACCGCTCATGCGCCCGGCCAGAAACTGGGCCCCATGGTCCGGCTTCTCACCTGCGGCTCGGTCGATGACGGCAAGTCCACGCTGATCGGCCGTCTGTTGTGGGACGCGGCCGGCGTCACCGACGACCAGCGCGCCGCCATCCTGCATGCCTCCCACAACCGCGCGGTCAACGGCGAGCGCATCGACTTCTCGCTGCTGCTCGACGGCCTCGTGGCCGAGCGCGAGCAGGGCATCACCATCGACATCGCCTGGCGCTATTTCGAGACCGAGCGCCGCCGCTTCGTCATCATCGATTCTCCGGGCCACGAGCAATACACCCGCAACATGGCCACCGGCGCCTCCCATGCCGATCTCGCCATACTGCTGGTCGATGCTCGTCACGGCGTGAAGCGTCAGACCCGCCGCCATGCCGCCATCTGCAATCTCGTCGGCATTAAGAAGGTCATTGTCGCCGTCAACAAGATGGACCAGATCGATTGGTCGGAAGAGCGCTACCGCGCCATCGAGGCGGACTTCGCGGCCCTCGCCGGCAATTTCGATTTTGCCGAGACCACAACCATTCCGGTGGCGGCGCTCACCGGCGCCAATGTGGTCGCCCGCTCGGCGGAGATGGCCTGGTACACCGGCCCGACGCTGCTCGACTATCTCGAGAACGTCGATCCCAAGGTCGAGCCGGAGGATGCGCCGTTCCGCATGCCGGTGCAGCTCGTGCTGCGCGCTTCGGGCGATTTCCGCGGCTATGCCGGCACCGTCACCTCGGGCACGATCAGTGTTGGCGACCGCGTGGTCGATGCGCGCAGCGGCCTCGGCGCGACCTTGCGGCGAATTGCCACCATGGACGGCGACCAGCCCTCCGCCCAGAAGGGCGATGCCGTCACCCTCGTGCTCGACACCGATCTCGATATCTCGCGTGGCGCCGTGCTGTCGGAGATCAAGCGCCGGCCCGTCAACGCCGACGTCATCGAGGCGCGCCTCGTCTGGCTCTCGGAAAAATCCTTCGATCCGGAAGCCGGCTATCTGTTGCGTACCGCCACCGATCTCACGCCGGTCACCTCCATGAGCGTGTCGGCTTTGGTGGACTTCGAGACGCTTGGCGTAACGCCCGCCCATGAATGCGGCGTCAACGACATCGCCGATTGCCGCATCCTGCTCGGCCGGGCCACCGCGCTCGACCTGTTCGGCGACCTCCCACTCACCGGCAATTTCGTGCTGGTCAACGCCGTCGATGGCGCTACCGTGGCGGGTGGCGTGATTACCTGGGTGCAGACAGGCGCGGCCGCCGTCGGCGACAATGTTCTTGTCCTCGACCGTGCGCGTCTGGCAGGGCTGTGCTCTGATCTCGGCGATTCCCCGGCCGATCGTGCCGAATTCGAGCGGCGTGCCCAAGAAGTGGCAATTCTGCTACGCTCGGCGGGGGTTCCGGTTCTGATCGAAGCTGACCAATAATAACGGTGCGATCTCGCCGGTAGCGTAGGGGGAGGCTCTCATCAATGGTTGACCTCAGCTGGGCCATGGCCCTGCTGCCGCTCGCTGGCGCTGGCTTTGGAGTCGGGTTCCTCGTCGGCCTGACGGGAGTCGGCGGTGGCGCACTGATGACGCCGCTACTCATCTCGACCTTCGGCGTTCCCCCGGCGGTCGCCGTCGGCACTGACTTGCTCTATGCCTCGGTGACCAAGACGGTGGGCGGGTGGCGCCACCATGTGGCCGAGAATGTCGATTGGCCGATCGTGCTGCGCTTAGCCGCGGGCAGCATCCCGGCGGCCCTCCTCGTGCTCGCGGTCATGGCGTTCATTCCTTTCGACACCGCCGTCATGGCTGGATGGATTCGCTACGGCCTCGCCTTCGCGCTGCCGGTCAGCGCCATCGCATCGTGCTCTATCCCATCTTGATGAAGGGACACATCGGCGACAGCGCGACCGGCACGGTGCCGCCGCGCACCGTTCCCACGGTGCTGTTCGGCGCGGCGCTTGGCTTGCTCGTGACTCTGACATCGGTCGGCGCCGGCGCATCGGCGTGGTGGTGCTGGCCTTCCTGTTTCCCGCGCTGCCGGCCAAGCGCATCGTCGGGTCCGACATCGCCCATGCGGTACCGCTGACGCTGGTCGCCGGTGCCGGCCATCTCGGGCTCGGCCATGTCGATCCGGGTGTTCTGGTGGCGCTGCTCTGCGGGTCGATCCCTGGCATCCTCATCGGCACGCGGCTCGCCGGCGTCGCGCCGGAGTGGCTCTTGCGGCCGCTGCTGGCGCTGACACTGTGCTACGCGGCTTACGCCCTACTCAGCAAATAGACCGCCTTACGCGACCTTCTCGAGACCGCCGAGCGCCTCGTCGATATTGCGTTTGGCCGCGGCTAGCGCCTCGTCCCGGTTGAGGGAAAGCGTGAGCAGGGGCGATTGGGCGAGAATGGGAAGGTTGGCCCGCGTCGGATGCACGGCCGCGCACCAGTTCGACCACTCGTGCCGCAACTGGATCTCGTAGCCGCGATATTCCGGCCGCTCGCCAGCCGTCTGGTTCGTCAGGTCGTCAAGCATGGGCATGCTCCGTAAAGCGTGCCCCCCGAATGCTGAGTGTTAAACGCCGATTGTGGTCCGGAGGTTTCACCCGCTTTGTGGCAACAAAGCGCACGAAACAGGCAGAATCCGCCGTTAAGGTTGAGGCGGCTTCAGGCAAGATTTTCGGGAAAACTGGTGCCGCCGCTCAGGATTGAACTGAGGACCTCGTCATTACCAATGACGCGCTCTACCACTGAGCTACGGCGGCGAATTGAGACCGGTGAATCGGCTCGGGAGGCGAAACCCTCGAAGCTTTCGGGCGGCCTCGCGTGCGGCGCGCAAACTGCCATAGGGCGGCAGCCGGTGCAAGCCGCGTGCGACGCCAGGCCAAGCTGCGGGCAACGCCAGAACAAGTCACGTTCGGGGGCCTTCGCGCCGGGGCCGCACATGATATATGACGCCCCTGATGACGGAGCCGAAGGACGACAGTAGCAACCGCGGGAAGCCGAAGGCGGGCGACGCAGCGGCCGAGGCCCGCCGTGCCCGGCTGGAGCAGGAACTTCGCGCTAACCTGTTGAAACGCAAGGCGCAAAGCCGCGCCCGAAAAGCCCCGCAATCGTCCCCCAAAGAGGGGGGACAGACCTAAGCCTAGGAGAGTAGACTGGCTGCCCGCCGCCCTACCGAGGGAACTAGTGGGGCGGCCGAACGGGGAATTTGCCGGCGCGAGGGATCTTGATCGCGCGAGGGAGCCAACATCGTCATGGATCGTATCCGCATTGTCGGCGGCGAGCGCTTGAGCGGCACCATACCCATCAGTGGTGCCAAGAACGCCGCGCTGCCCTGATGATCGCCAGCCTGCTCACCCGTGAGACGCTGACGCTCCACGGCGTGCCGCGCCTCGCCGACGTCACGCTGCTCGGCCGCATCCTCGGCAATCACGGCGTGGACATTACCATTGCCGGCAAGCGCGTCGGCCAGAGCACCAGCGACGGCCAGACCTTCCGCCTGACCGCGGCCGAGATCGTCGACACCACGGCGCCTTATGAGATGGTCGCGCGCATGCGGGCGAGCTTTTGGGTGCTGGCGCCGATCCTGGCCCGCTGCGGCGAGGCCACGGTGTCCTTGCCCGGCGGCTGCGCCATCGGCACGCGGCCCGTCGATCTTCATCTCACGGCGCTGCAAGCGCTCGGCGCCGATATCGAGCTCGACGGCGGCTATGTCATCGCCAAGGCCCCGAAAGGCCTGATCGGCGGCCGCATCCATCTCGGCAAGGTCTCCGTCGGCGCCACCCATAATGCCCTGATGGCGGCCGTGCTCGCCCGCGGCGACACGGTGATCGAGAATGCGGCCCGCGAGCCCGAGGTCGCCGATCTCGCCACCTGTCTCGTGGAGATGGGCGCGAAGATCGAAGGCATCGGCACCGCCACCCTGAATATCCAGGGCGTGCCGTCGCTCCATGCGGCCGAGCATGCCGTGCTCCCCGACCGCATCGAGACGGGAACTTATGCCATGGCCGCCGCCATCACCGGCGGCGACGTGTTCCTCGAAGGCGCCCGTGGCGACCTGTTGCACGAGGCGCTTCAGCTCCTGCGCGGTAGCGGCGTCGAGGTCGAGGAGAGCGACGCCGGCATCCGCGTGGCACGGAACGGCCATGGTCTCGATGCGGTCAACGTCGAGACCCAGCCCTTCCCCGGTTTTCCGACCGATCTCCAGGCCCAGCTCATGGCGCTGATGTGCACGGCGCGCGGCGTCTCCGAGGTGCGTGAGACCATTTTCGAGAACCGTTTCATGCATGTGCAGGAACTGGCCCGGCTCGGCGCCCGCATCGATCTCAAGGGCGATACCGCGCTGGTCCACGGCGTGAACGGCCTGCGCGGGGCGCAGGTCATGGCCACCGATCTGCGCGCTTCCGTGTCGCTGATCATCGCCGGGCTCGCCGCCCAAGGCGAGACCCTGATCGGCCGCGTCTATCATCTCGACCGCGGTTTCGACCGCATCGAGGAGAAGTTGCGGTCTTGCGGCGCCCAGATCGAGCGGCTTTCCGGCTAGCGTCTCCTGGGTTATGCATTCTCCTCAATCCCGGCGCATGGACCCCCATGCGAGAGAGGCTGCCTTTTTGACCATGACCCCACTCAAGCTGCTCGCCCTCGATGAAGAAGACCTCGCGGTCGTGTCGTCCCATCTTCAGGACGCCGTCGTCCGCGTCGGCGACATGGCGTATCTGCCATCGCAGAAGCGCTTCGCCGCGGTCCTCAATCGGTTCGACTGGGAGCGGGCGGCCGGCGGGAAGGCCGAGGACTACCGGCGGCGCCGCACCGCGCTCAGATTCGACCGGGTGCTGAGCGCCAAGCACAAGGATCTCCGTCCGCACGTCCCCGATCGCGTGCTGTCGCTGCTCGCCATTCGCTTCGAGGCGACCGATGCGCCGAGTGGCCGCGTCACGCTCGACTTCTCCGGCGACGTCACCGTCCAACTCGAGGTGGAATGTCTCGAGGTGGAGCTGCGCGATCTCGGACCGGCCTGGCCCACGCGCCACAAGCCGGAGCATCCGGGCCAAACCAGTGCCGGCGAACAAGAGGCGGCCGGTGAAGATGCCGCAGCCAGCGCGGAAGACGCCGGCGCGTCGGGCGCATAGGAATCCCTGTCATGGCTCAAAGGCTCGATACGCGCGATCGCGATTTCGAGGCGCGCTTCACCGCGCTTCTCGGCGAGAAGCGGGAGAGCGCCGCCGACGTCAATGACGCGGTCGCCAAGATCATCGCGCGCGTGCGCGAGGAGGGCGATGCCGCGCTGATCGATCTCACGCGGCAATTCGATCGCCTCGATCTTAACGAGACCGGCATCGCCGTCTCGGCGGACGAGGTCGACGCCGCCCGCGCGCAAGTGGACGACGCGACCTTTGCCGCGCTCGAGCTGGCGAATGCGCGCATTCTCGATCATCACAGCCGCCAGCGTCCCGGCGACGACCGCTACACCGACGACCGCGGAGTCGATATCGGCCAGCGCTGGACGCCAGTCGCCTCGGCCGGACTTTATGTGCCGGGTGGCACGGCGAGCTATCCGAGCTCGGTGTTGATGAATGCAGTTCCCGCCAAGGTCGCGGGCGTGAAACGCCTCGTCATGGTGGTGCCGAGCCGCCGCGGCGAGTTGAACCCGCTGGTGCTGGTGGCCGCCAAGCTTGCCGGCGTCGACGAGATCTATCGCATTGGCGGTGCGCAGGCCGTCGCCGCGCTCGCTTTCGGCACGGAGACCATCAAGCCAGTGGTCAAGATCGTCGGCCCCGGCAACGCCTATGTGGCCGCGGCCAAGCGGCAAGTGTTCGGCCAGGTCGGCATCGACATGGTGGCCGGCCCGTCCGAGGTCGTGGTCATCGCCGACGCCGAGAACGACCCGGCCTGGATCGCCGCCGACCTTCTCGCCCAGGCCGAGCATGACGCCGCCGCCCAGTCGATCCTCATCACCGACGATGCGGCCTTCGCCGATGCCGTGATCGAAGCGGTCGAGAGCCAACTCGCCACGCTGCCGCGCGCCGAGACCGCCCGCGCCAGTTGGGACGACTTCGGCGCCGTGATCCTGGTGGCAAGCTTGGACGAGGCGCCCGCGCTCGCCGACCGTCTCGCGCCCGAGCATTTGGAGATCGCCACCGGCAACGCCGATGAACTCACCGCGAAGGTCAGCGATGCCGGCGCCATCTTCGTCGGCCGCTACACGCCAGAGGTGATCGGCGACTACGTGGCTGGCACCAACCACGTACTGCCCACCGCGCGCAGCGCCCGCTTCGCCTCGGGGCTCGGCGTGCTCGACTTCATGAAGCGCACCTCCATTCTCAAGCTCGATGCCGACAGCCTCAAGGCGCTCGGGCCCTCCGCCATGTCTTTGGCCCGGGCCGAAGGCCTCGAGGCCCACCGGCGCTCCGTCTCCATTCGCTTGAATTTGCCGGAATAGATATGACCGACGACGCGCCAGAGAACGAGCAAGACAACGAAGCGGAAGACCGGTCCTGGGCCGAGGACGCGCGTCTCGTCGAGGTGACGCTCGATGAGGCCTCGCTCGGCCGCGACAATTCCGAGGTCGAGCACGAGCGCGAGGTCGCCATCTTCGATCTTCTCGAGAAGAACAAGTTCAAGCTGGAGGGCCATGAAGGCACGGGCCCCTATACGCTGCACCTGTCGCTCGCCGACAATCGCCTCGTCTTCTCGGTGAACGACGCCGAGCGCGCGCCGTTGCAGCATGTGATGCTGTCGCTGTCGCCCTTCCGGCGCATCGTCAAGGACTACTTCCTCATCTGCGACAGCTATTACGCCGCCATCAAGACCCAGCCCGCCTCTAAGATCGAGGCCATCGACATGGGCCGCCGCGGGCTGCACGACGAGGGCAGCCATCTCCTTATGGAGCGGCTACGCGGCAAGATCGCCGTCGACATCGCCACGGCAAGACGCCTGTTCACGCTGCTCTGCGCGCTGCACTGGAAGGGCTGATGGGTGGGCGATAGGGGCGACCTGCCAGGCGCCGTGCTCTTCGCCTGCAGCCGCAACGCCGTCCGCTCGCCCATGGCCGCCGCCATTCTCAAATATCTCGCCGGCAATCGCGTCTATGTGGAATCCGCCGGCGTGCGCCCGGGCGAGCCGGACCCTTTCGCCATCGCCGTGATGGAGGAGATCGGCATCGACATGTCGCGCCATGTTCCGGTGTCGATCGCCGATCTGCACGACACCTCTTTCGATCTCATCGTCACCTTGGCGCCCGAGGCCCATCACGCGGCCCTCGATCTCGCCCATGCCTACGCCATCGACGTGGAGTATTGGCCGACGCCGGACCCGACGCTGTCGACCGGCAGCCGCGAGCAGATTCTCGACGCCTATCGCATCGTGCGCGATCGGCTGTTTGCCAAGATCAAACAACGCTTCCCGGTGGCGGGGGCGCCGAGCGTCTAGTCTTCTCGCGCCGGCGCCTTTAGCTGATGACTTTCTTCAGTTCGTCGAAGGTCATGACCGGGGCGATCTCATGCACGTTGAGGTCGGTCCACGGCTCGTAGAGCTTCATGATCGCCGCGGCGTCGTCCGCCTCGAAGATCGCCCAGGTCTCCTGCATGGTCAGCGAGATCCAGGCGCCGAGCAGCTTGGCGCCTTTCGGCTCGACGATGCCTTGCTCCTTGAAGCGCGCGAGGCTCTCGTCGCGGTTGTCGGGGTCAATGGTCACGTAGCAAACGAACAGCATGGGGTTTCTCCGGTGATTTCATGTGAAGCCGCGCTGCCTCAGCCCGACCAATCAGAGGGAATTTACGGCACCTCTGTTAAAGAAATTCGGCTATCGCCTGCCTTGGCGACATTGATCGCGAAAGACAGATCTGTGGGCAGTGATGCGCTGAAAGAGGGTCCGTGATCCCACGGGCCCTCCCGCCGAGACAAGACTCCGCCGCCATTTGTCCCTAGGTTAGGGCCGCCTTGCGCCATTTTTGGCGACAATTGGGGCTCTAGCCTGCTCGAAGGGAAAAGTTTTGCGACGTATCTTGATTGGCCTTGCGATTCTCGCAGTCATCGGCGCCGGACTCGTCTTCATCGCGCCGCTGTTCATCTCCACCGACGCATTGTGGAAAAAGGCCTTGGCCCAAGTGGAATCGACCACGGGCTACCGCGTGCGCGTCGACGGCCCCATCAAGATCGCGCTCTTTCCCTCCCTCGATCTCGTGGCGTCAGATGTCGGCATCGCCCAACCGGCGGCGGGCGGCCCGGCCGAGTTCGCCACGGCGCGGAATGTGCGATTCGGTCTGGTGCTGAGCGGCTTGTTGACCGGCAAGGTGCAGTTCACCGAGATGACGCTCGTCGATCCGGTCGTCAAACTGCCGCTGCCCCAGGGAGCGGAACCGGAGGGCGCGGCGCCGGAGCCGCCGCGGCTGATGCGCCCGAGCCGGCCGGCACGATGCAGCAACTCACCCTGGACAAGCTGCATGTCCGCAACGGCACCGTCATTCTGCCCGAGTCCGACGGCGCCCCCGGCAAGCGGGTCACCGGCCTCGATCTCGACGCGACGCTTCCGCATGCCGACGGCCCGCTCACCTTCGAGGCCTCGGGCAGCTATGACGGTGACCGGGTGGCGGCGTCGGGTTCGATCGGCAGCTTCGCGCAGCTCCTCGCCGGCGGGCCGTCGTCGGTCAAGCTGGCGCTCCGATCTCCGGACCTTCTCCCCGACGGCGCCACGATCGACGGCGCGGCGACCTATAAGGACGGCACGCTGACGCTGGCGGAATTCGCCGCCCGGTCAGGCGCCCATACGCTCTCCGGCAACGCCACCTACGCCGACGACACCCTGACGATCGCGCAAGGGAGCTTCGACAAGACTCCCTTTGCCGGCCGGGCGAAGCTTGCCGACGGCGCCCTGACCGTCGCCGTCAACGCCGCCATCGACGGCAAGCCGGTCGGGATCACGGGCGCGCTGAACCAGATCGACCAGTTTTTCGCCGGCGGCGAGGCGCCGCTCGCACTGAAGGTCGCTGCGCCCGATTATCTTCCGGCTGGCGCGGATCTGTCCGGCACCGCCACATATAAAGACGGCGCCTTCGCGCTACCCCGGTTCACCGCGGCCTCGGGCGCGGACACGCTGTCCGGTGCGGCGCTCTACAAGGACGACGCCCTGTCGCTGAGCGGTTTCACGGCGAAGCTCGGAGAGCGGACGATCGCCGGCGATGCCACCTATAAGGACGATGCGGTGATCCTCGACGTCACCGTGACCGAGGACGGCAAGCCGGCGAAGATCGCGGGCTCGGTCACGGCCATCGACAAGCTCCTCGGCGGCGAGCCGGCGCCGATCAAGATCACCATCGATGCACCGGACCGTCTGCCGGCCCCCGCTTCCGTCGACGGCGCGGCCTACTACAAGGACGACACGCTAGTTTTGACCGGCTTCACCGCCGTCTCCGGCCCATACCGGCTGACCGGCAACGGCACATATAAAGACGACATCCTGGTTCTCGATCCCATCACCGCCGCGACCGGCGAGCAGACCGTGTCGGGCGCGATGACCGCCAATCTCGCGGGCGACGTGCCGACCATCACCGCGACCCTTAACGCGACCTCCACAGGGCAAGCCAAGGATGCCGCGCCGCCGCCGGAGCAGACGGTCCCGGCCGAGAAAGCCAAGACCCCGGCGCCCCCAACGGGGGGCAATCCCTTGGCGGCGCCGCCCGGCAGCGAGACGGAGATTGCCATCGCCCCGCCCGCCGCCGGCATCCCGGCAGCGGAAGCGCCCGCATCCGAGGCGCCCGCGTCCAAGGCGCCTGCGCCCAAGCCGGCGGCCAAGCCCGGCACGCGAGACAGCGGTTTCGGCTGGCGCGCGGAGAAGATCGGCGTCTTGGCCCTGAAGGGCGTCAATGCCGACATCACCCTGACGCTCGATCAAGCGGTCCATGAGGGCATCCGCATCGGCGCCGCCACGGTCAAGGCGACGCTTGCCGGCGGCAAGCTCACGATCGCCGCGCCGGACCTCAAGGCCTATGGCGGCGGCGGCTCCTTGAACCTCGTGATCGATGCGAGCGGGCCGGCGCCGGCCTATAGCCTCAAGCTCGCGCTCGCCGGTCTCGACGCCTATCCGTTTTTGCGCGATGTCGCCGACTTCACCACCATCGAGGGCAAGGCGGCGCTCGATGCCGATCTCGCCGCCAGCGGCGACAGCGAGCGGGCCATGGTGTCGAGCCTCAACGGCTCGGCGAGTTTCAACTTCACCGACGGTGCGCTGCGCGGGCTCAACGTCGCCAACATGCTGCGCACCCTGACCACCGGCATCCTCACCGGCTGGCAGTTCAAGCAGGAAGCCAAGACCGTCTTCAACAAATTCGGCGCCAGCTTCAAGATCGCTAGCGGTCAGGCGGTCACCGACGATTTGCGGCTCTTGGGGCCGCTGGTCTCCGTCGGCGGCGCCGGCACCGTCGACATCCCGGCGCAGCGCCTCAAGTTCCGCGTCAATCCGTTCATGCTGGCGAGCGTCGAAGGGCAAAGCGGCAAGAACAACATGCTGGGCTTCCCCGTGCCTATCGCTGTCGCCGGTCCGTGGGACAATCCGGCGATCTATCCGGACATCGTCGGCGTGCTCGAAAATCCGGTCGCCGCGTATAGTCAGCTCAACGCGCTCGGTGGCGGCTTGATCTCCATGCCGACCAATCTGCTCGGCATCGATACGGGCGACGGCGGTCTCGTGGAGAAGAGCGTGGCCGTCCCGACGGCGATCACCAAAGGCGTGCTCGGCGGCATCGGTCAGGTGCTCGGCGTCAAGAAGAAGGACGGGGCCGCGCCGCAAGGCCAAGCCGTGGCGCCGCAAGGTGAGACCGCGCCGCCTGTGCCGGGCGAGACCGCCGCGCCGGCGTCCGGCGACGCCGCGCCGGCCGAGGCCGAGGCCCCCGCTGCCGCGCAGGCGCCGCCGCCGAAGCGGCGCCCCCGCC
>NZ_LPWF01000012.1 GCF_001723305.1 Methyloceanibacter superfactus | reverse complement strand
GGGGGTCCGGGCCGGGCGGGTATGGCCGTCCGCGATGAGCCCATCTGTCCCGCGCCGTCCTCGGGCGCCGGACCCCGTCCCGCGATCAAGACGCCTCTAGAGCGCGCCCTTCAGTGGACGAGGCGGCACCAGAATAATGCGCGTTGGGCGGGCGGGGATAAATTAGGCAATTTCGCCTCCCTCCGGCGTGGAGGAGGAGAACGCGGAGCACGCTAAGCCCCGTTTTCGTGGATGAATTTGCGCGCAGGGCACCGTCGAAACGGAATGCGACCGTCGAACGTTCCGATGGACGGGAGGGGATTACTACGATCAATGTCCGCTCCCGAACGGTCAACAGAGCGGCTTCGACCACGTGACAGAATTCATAGCGCAGCACCAAGCCGAGATCGCAATCCTCCTCCTCGCCGCAACCTTCGTCGGGTTTCTCCTGGAGCGATTTCCTCCGGCCGTCGTCGCCACGGCCGGGGCGGCGGCCTTTCTCGTCCTTGGCTTGATCGATACCAAGGACGTCATGAGCGTGTTCTCGAACAGCGCTCCGATCACGATCGCGGCCATGTTCATTCTGTCGGGAGCGCTGGTCAGAACGGGAACCCTGGAGGCCGCAGCATCCTGGGTGACCTCTCAAGCAGCCGAACGTCCCAAGACCGTGCTGCTGGCGTTCTTCGCCGGCGTAATCGGCGCCTCTGCCTTCATGAACAACACCCCGGTGGTCGTGGTGCTGATTCCAATTGCCGTGAGGCTTGCGCGAACCGTCGGCATGGCGCCGACACAGTTGCTGATCCCCCTCTCCTACGCCGCGATCCTCGGCGGCACGTGCACATTGATCGGTACCTCGACCAACCTGCTGGTGGACGGCGTCGCGCGCGAGCACGGACTGCCCGCTTTCTCGATCTTCGAGATCACACCCGTCGGGCTCGTGGCGGCCGTGGTCGGAACCGCGACCATGCTCGTGCTCGCCCGGTACCTGCTTCCGGCGCGGATGAGCGCCGCGGACCTCATGGACGAAGAAGGGAAGGTCTTCTTCCTGACCGAGCTCACGGTCTCGGACGAATCTCGCTTCGCAGGCAAGAAGCTCGGTTCCGTGAAGGAATTGACCCACGCAGGCATCAAGCTCGTCAGCCTCTATCGGGACGGGTCGACGACCCGCGGCGTGCTCGGCGATCAGGTCCTGCAGCCCGGCGACCGGATCGCGATCAAGGCGACCATGCCGGAGGTGCTGACGCTGCATGGCGAGCGCGGCTTCGATATCCTGGGCGTGGGCGGCGGCGAAAGCGACAAGGATCACATCATCGTCGAGGCGGTGCTGGCCCCTGGCCGGGGCAATTTGCGATCGGTCAGCGACATGCGCCTCGGGCGATTTGCGGTCCGCCTTTTGGGCATCAGCCGCCATCGCTATCTCCCCGGCGTGGACCTGGACTCGGTTCAGCTCCGAGCTGCCGACCGCCTCCTCCTCGAAGGTACACCCGAGGGTCTGGCCGCCGCGGCGGAGGAAGCGGACTTCATCAATATCACCCAGCCACGCTCCCGCAGCTTTCGGCGCAAGAAGGCCCCGGTGGCGATCGCCGCAATTGGCGGGGTTGTCCTGCTGGCGGCGCTGAACGTCATGCCGATCGAAGGACTGGCCGTGCTGGGCGTCGCCCTAATCCTGCTCCTGCGCTGCATCGACGCCGAAGAAGCATGGGAATCGGTGAACGGCGGAATCCTGGTGCTGATTTTCGCCATGCTCGCCATCGGCGTGGGGCTGGAGAAGACCGGCGCCGTGCGCGCCATCGTGACCGCGATCGAGCCCTTGCTCGGCCAAAGCTCCGGGTTCGTGATGCTCGCCGTCGTCTATTTTCTCGCCGTAATCCTGACGGAGCTCATCACCAACAATGCCGTGGCCGTGGTGCTCACACCCATCGCCATCGGCCTTGCCGAGGGCCTCGGCCTCGACTCGCGGCCGTTCCTGATCGCCATCATGATGGGCGCAAGCGCGAGCTTCGCCACGCCCATCGGCTACCAGACCAACACCATGGTCTATGCCTCAGGCAACTACCGGTTCGCGGATTTCCTGCGGATCGGCGTGCCCATGAATATCATCGTGGGCATCGCCACCTGCACCGCCATCGCGCTGCTCATGCCGCTGTCGAAATGAGCGGCATATGAGACCGGTTAGAAGTCGAACAGCGCGCGGGTGATGGCGTTGACGGCGTCGTTCTGGCCCTGGCGGCCTCTGCGGTAGACCGGCCGCTGGGTTTCGGCGGCCACGACTTCATCGTTCCCCGGCAGGTCGTACGGCACGGCCTGCCCTTTCAGCGCGGCGAGGACCCTGCGGTCGTGACCGTAGAGATCGCGGTACTGCTTGAGCGTGCCGTCCTCGTCCACCCTGGCCGTGAAGTAGCTGATGTAGACGGGGATATGGGTCTTGAGCTGGACCGCGTTGGCATCGGCACCATACTGCATAGCCGAGGAAACCTGCCCGGCCGTCCAGCCCTGATCGTGCTTCAGCAGAACGGTGGCGAACTGATCGGGATTCTGCACGCGCATGCAGCCATGGCTCTCCGCGCGAATGGTCTTGGCGAAGAGATGCTTCTGCGTGGTGTCGTGAAGATAGACGTCATGGGAGTTGGGGAACCGGAACTTGACCAGCCCGAGCACGTTGCGCGGTCCCGGCGGCTGATAGAGCTCGTATTTGCGGATGTCGGTCCGTCCCCAATCGATGGAGTCGGGATCGATGTCGCGCCCGTTGACGCCGCGGATGCGCAGATCCTGGCGCCGGAAGATGGACGTATCCCAGCCGGCACTGAAGAAGCCGCCGCCACGGTTGAGATAAGGCGCGATCTCCTCCGTCTTGATGGAGTTCGGCACATACCAGTTCGGACGGAAGACGATCTCCTCCATCTCATCGTTGATGATGGGCGTCTGCTTGTTCGTCTTGCCCACGACCACCCGCGTCTCGTGGATCGGCTTGCCATCCTCGACGACGCGGACCACGAACTCGGGGATGTTCACGTTGACGTAGAAGGGCCCGAGATCCTGCGGCAGCCAGCGCCAGCGCTCCATATTGGCGAGCAGCAGATCGATCTTCTCGCGGCCGCTGGCCTGACGCGGCGCCGATTGACCGTTCAGCATGCGGCGCGTGCCGGAGCCGACCATGCCGTCGGGAGAGCCGCCGTGGGAAATCTGGAATTGCCGGACGGTCTCGCGCAGGCCCTCGTCAAACTGGGTGTCCTTGACGCCGGCGGCGGCGGGAGCCTCGAGCCGCTGCCGAAGCAGAGCCACTTGCGGATGCTCGACGCCGAACTTGAGCAGCGGTCCGTCGGGAATGACGACAGTGTCGGCCTGCGGGGCCTGAGGCGCGTCACCCGCGCGGGCGGCGAGCAGTTGCTGGCGGAGCGCCTCGAACTGCGGATGGCTCGGCTGGAAGCTGCGCAAATAGGCGGCCGGGTCGGAGCGGATGGCGATGAAGCTGATGACCTCGGCTGGATTGGGCAGATACAGCGTCGGATCGAGATTCTTGCTGAGGGTCAGCGGCTCGATGCGGCCGCCCCGCGCGTCCTTGGCGTATTCGACCACCGCAGCGCTGATCTTGAGCTCGGCATCGGCAAGCTGCCCCGTGGCGCCTGGAGTGCCCACGTCGAGGCCCGCGACGTCGGGCAGATCGTAGTCGGATGCGCGCAGGCCGTAATCGTCGGCCTTGGCGATCTCGGCCATGACGGCTTTGCCCTTGGCGGTGACGCCGGTCTCGTCGACCCAGATGAGGCGCTGATCGGGGAGCGAATAATATTCGGCGAGGGCGATCTGCTCGGCCACGTCGCTCATGGACCTGGCCGCGAGACGGTCCTGAATGGCGATCCGGACGGCCTCGGACTGCGTGATCAGCCCCGCCGGCCCATCGGGCTCCGCCGCGTGTCCAGCCAAGCTGAACGACGCCGCCAGAACGAGCCCCAATGCGATTCGCCTCATGGTCTGATCCCCCTGGCCGTCAACGGCATTCCAGGTTGTGTTTCAAAGCCTTGCGAACAGGCCTTACCCTCAGGCACGATTATGCCCCGCGAAAGGGGAAGAAACCACCCAATTCAGGCCTTGCGGGGGCAAAGTGAGGCTCCAGAGCAACAGGTCTAGAGGAATCTGACCGGGCTCCGGATCAGTGCGGCCGGCTGAAGCGGCCATGCTGGGCCATGACCGTCAGCCAGGCGAAATCGTCCCGGCTCATATGCACCACGGTGGCGTGATCGCCGGCCTCGAAAAAGATGTCCGGCTGGACCTCGAGGCCTGCATCCACCACGGTATCCAGCCCATAGCATTCGCCAATGGCCGGAATCGCCCCGCAGGCGCAATCGTCGAACAGCTCGGCGGCCTCCGCCTCGCTGGCGAGTTCCACATCGTCGCCATATTGGCGCTTGAGGTCGGCCAGGCGGATGTGATGGGTGGCAGGCAGCACGGCGAGCGCATAGCCGATGGCGTCGCGGAGCAGAACCGCCTTGGCCAGGCGGTCGCCGGGAATCCGGCAGCCTGCGCAGTCCGCAAGGCGCTCTCCGTGGGCTCGTGATCCAGCACGTCATAGGGGACATGCTTGGCGGCGAGATATTTGGCCAATGTGGGGGCGATAGCCATGGGGAACCCTCCTTTGCGATTGCAGACCGATCGCAAGCGTGAGGTCCCCCCAACCACGCCTCACGCGCGCGGCTGCGACCTAAACGAAGACTACACCCATCAGTTCCTGGGCCACAATGCCCCAGGTGACACGCCTAGGTGGTATCGGTGCGGCGGCGGCCCTGGTCGGTGCGGCGGCGTTTCGGGGTCGTTGCGCGTTTCGCGGCGGTCTTCTTGGCGGCGGGCGTCTTGGCGGCAGGCGTCTTGGCGGCGGGCTTCCTGTTGTCTTGCGCCCGTTCGGCCCTGAGCGCGAGATCGCCGTCTGGCAGGCACACGAAGATCAGCACGGCGAGCGCGGTCATGTAGAAGCGGAAGGCGGGCTCCTGGCCGTTCCAGGTCTGCGACTGCCACATGGCGAACCATTCGCCGGCCACCACCATGAAGCCCAAGAACCAGACGAGGAAGGCGAGCAGGCCGGCCGCCACCACGAGGCCTTTGCCCTGATTGAACAGTGCCGCCGGCGCGTTGCGGAGTTGGAGCAGGCGGATGGCGCCGGCGAGGAAGAGAATGCCGGTGGCGGCCTCGGCGGCGATGATCAGCCAGTAGCAGACCTGCCAGACCGTCGGGCTGGTGACCGACCGGTACATCAACGCGTTGCCGGCGAAGGTCGTGTCCATGCTCATCACATGCTGCACGAACAGATAGTTGGTCTCGTAGTCGGTGATGTTGTCGAAGGCGACGAGCAGGCAGAAGGCCGCGAGACACAGCGCCATGACGATCTTGGCGTAGCGGGTGATCAGCATTCAGGCCCCCCCTGCCCGTCCTTGTAGCCGTTTCGATGGTCACAGCATAAGCGAAACGCGCTGCGTCACCATTTGGAAGTTGGTAGCAGCGATTCAGCCCGCTTTGTGATGAAATCCGCCTCTCCCAAGATGCGCCGAGGAGATTGGATTGATCGTCGAGCGGCCGCCCTATTCCTATCGCGACGATCCGGCGGTGCCGGACTTCGCCGACGCACGGCCGATCGCCTTCATCGACGGCGCCTGCATGCTCTGCGCCACGGGGGCGCGGCTGATCGCACGGCTCGATCATAGCGAAACGATCCGCATCTGCCCGATCCAGACGCCGCTCGGTCATGCGATCCTCGCCCATTACGGGATGGACCCGGAGGACCCTGCCACCTGGCTGTTCCTCGAAGACGGGATCGCCTCGAGTTCGTTCGACGGCATGATCCGCGTCGGGCGCGCGTCGGCGGCTGGGGCCATCTCATCCGGCCGCTGGGACTTTTGCCGCGCGGTCTCCGCGACTGGCTTTATCTCCGCCTCGCGCGAAACCGCTATCGTCTCTTCGGCCGCGCGGACCTCTGCGCGATTGCGGACGCGTCCTTGCGCGAACGCCTGATGCCTTGAGGCAGCATGCGGGTCCTCATCCTGGGTGGCTATGGTGTGTTCGGCAGCCGGCTCGCTGAGCTGTTGACGCGCGACGGCTGCGCGGTGGTGATCGCCGGCCGCGATGCGTCCGCCGCCCACGCGCCGCCACCCGGATCGGCGCCACGGCCTTGCGGCTCGACCGCAGCGGCAACCTCTCGCCGATCGCCGACGGCGCCATTGATGTCGTGGTGGATGCGGCGGGGCCATTCGGCGCCTATGGCGGCGATCCTTATCGTCTGCCGCGCTACTGTCTCGCACACGGCATCGATTATCTCGACCTCTCCGACGACGCGCGATTCACCGCGGGCATCGGCGATCTCGACGCCGCGGCGCGGGGTGCCGGCCGCTTCGCGCTCTCCGGCGCCTCGAGCGTGCCCGGGCTGTCGTCGGCCGTGGTGACGGCCCTGGCCGCCGGCCTCGACCATGTCGACGGCATCGAGACGGCGATCCTGCCCGGCAACCGGGCGCCGCGCGGCCGCTCGGTCATCGCCAGCATCCTCGGCCAGGCGGGCGGTCCGATGCGCATGTGGACGGATGGCGCCTGGCGGGAGATCCGCTCATGGAGCGGCCCACGCCGCATCGCCCTCGAGCTGGGCCTTTCGCGAACCGGCTACCGGATCGCGGTGCCAGACACGGAGCTCTTCCCCGCGCATTTCGGCGCGCGCACGGTCGACTTCCGGGCCGGAATGGAGCTTGGCGTGCTGAACCGCGCCGTGGCGGCCGTGGGGGGATTGCGACGGCTTGGTCTCGGCATCGGCGGCCATCGGTCGAGCGTCGCGTTGTCCGCCTGGCTGGCGGACCGGCTGTCGGGTTTCGGCACGGATCGCGGCGGCATGGTGGTGACCGTCACCGGCCGCAAGGCGGAGGAGCACGTTGCGCGACGCTGGACGCTGATCGCCGAGGCCGGCGAAGGCCCCTTCGTGCCGGCGATCGTGGCGCGGGCTTTGGTCCGGGCGGCGGCAAGGGGCGGCATCGCGCCGGGCGCCCGGCCCTGCCTCGGCGAGATTGCGCTCGCCGATATCGACCGAGCCATGGCGGACTTGTCGGTGACGACCCGCATGGAAGACCAAGCGGCGCGCTCGCTCTTTCGCAATGCGCTCGGCACAAATTGGGACGAACTCGATCCGGTGTTGCGCGCGGCCCATGGCGGGCTCGGGACGGAGCGGTTTAGCGGCCGGGCCGACGTCGAGCGGGGCGGAAGCCTCTTCGCGCGCCTGGTCTGCCGGCTGTTCGGCTTTCCCCCGGACGGCAAGGACCAACCCGTGACCGTGGACATGACGCGCTCAGGCGGCCGCGAGGTGTGGACGCGCCGGTTCGGGACCGCGACGTTCCGCTCTCATCTGGCGCCCGCGTCGCGCCCGGACCACTATCTCGAGCGGTTCGGGCCGTTCGTCTATGAGCTTGCCATCCCCGTCGACAATGGCGCCATACGGCTCGAGACGCGGCGGGGCTGGTTCCTCGGGATGCCGATGCCCCGCCGTTGCCTTGTTGCGAGCGACAGCGAGGAATCCGCCCGCGACGGGCGGCTCCATTTCGATGTCGCGCTGCATGCCCCGTTTGGCCTCGGGCTCATCGTCCACTATCGCGGATCGCTGGATCGCGAACCCGAAGCGAACGGCTCTCCTTAGAACGGACCCGTAAACACGAAAAATGGCCGGGACTTATTTACGCGCTACCGCTTCGCTGCTTGAGCGCGAGTTGATTATTTACGCGCTACCGCTTCGCTGCTTGAGCGCGAGTTGATTACGCGCTACCGCTTCGCTGCTTGAGCGCGAGTCCCAGCCATTCTCGAAGACGATCGCGTGACGCGAAGGGTCAGTTCTTGTCCTTGTCGACCATCTTGCGCTCGGCGATCCACGGCATCATGTCGCGCAACTTCTTGCCGACCACTTCCATGTCGTGGGTATCGCATTTGGCGCGCATGGCCTTGAAGCTCGGCTGGTTGATCTTGTTCTCCAGCATCCAATCCTTGACGAACTTGCCGGACTGGATGTCGGTCAGCACGTCCTTCATGGCGGCCTTGCTGGCGGCGTTCACGACGCGCGGGCCGGAGACATACTCGCCATACTCGGCGGTGTTGGACACCGAGTAGTTCATGTTGGCGATGCCGCCCTCATAGATGAGGTCGACGATCAGCTTCACCTCGTGGACGCATTCGAAATAGGCCATCTCGGGGGCGTAGCCCGCCTCGACCAGCGTCTCGTAGCCGTTGCGCATGAGCTCGACGAGACCGCCGCACAGCACGGACTGCTCGCCGAACAGATCGGTCTCCGCATCCTCGCGGAAGGTGGTCTCGATGATGCCGGCGCGGCCGCCGCCGATGGCCGACGCATAGGACAGCGACAGGTCGTGGGCGTTGCCGGTGGCGTCCTGGGCGATGGCCACGAGGCACGGCACGCCGGCGCCGCGCAAGTATTCTGCGCGCACCGTATGGCCCGGGCCCTTCGGCGCCACCATGCAGACATCCATGTCGGGACGCGGCTCGATCAGGTTGAAGTGAATGTTGAGGCCGTGGGCGAAGAGCAGCGCCGAGCCTTGCTTCATATTGGGCTTGAGATCGTTCTCCCAGATCTGGCCTTGCAGCTCGTCGGGGGTGAGCATCATCACCACGTCGGCCCATTTGGCGGCGGCCGGCACGTCCATGACCTTCAGGCCGGAGCCTTCCGCCTTGGCGGCGGACTTGGAGCCGGGGCGCAGGCCCACGGCGACGTCGGCCACGCCGGACTCTTTCAGGTTCAGCGCATGCGCGTGTCCCTGGCTGCCATAGCCGATGATGGCGACCTTCTTGCCCTTGATCAGATTGAGATCGGCATCCCGATCGTAATAGACACGCATACCTGTTCCCCTACGTATGAAGTCCTGAATGGTGATTTGGCCCGGGTTGTGCCGTCTGGGCCGCGAAAAGACAAGTGGCGCTCACATCTGCTCCGGGCCGCGGGCGATGGCGGCTAAGCCCGTACGGCAGACCTCGACCAGACCCAGCGGCTGCATCAGCACGATGAACTGCTCGATCTTGGACTGGCGCCCGGTGATCTCGAACACGAAATGCTCGGTCGAGGCGTCGATGACTTGGGCGCGGAAGGCTTCCGCCAGGCGCAGCGCCTCGACCCGCTTCTCGCCCTTGCCCGCCACCTTGACCATGGCCAACTCGCGTTCGATGGGGTGGCCGAGCACGGTGAGATCGGTGACCGAGTGGATCGGCACGAGCCGGTCGAGCTGGTTCTTGATCTGCTCGATGACCATGGGCGTACCGGTGGTGACGATGGTGATGCGCGACAGATGCGCCTCGTGCTCGGTCTCCGACACGGTGAGCGACTCGATGTTGTAGCCGCGGCCCGAGAACAGACCGATGACGCGCGCGAGCACGCCGGGCTCGTTGTCCACGAGCACGCTCATGGTGTGGGTCTCGGGCTTCTGGACTTTCGTCTCGAGCGAGTAAGCGGATCCGGGCTGCGCCATCACACCATCACCTTGCCTTCCTCGGTGATGGCCTTCTCGAGATCCTCGCCCGTGAGATCGTCACCCATCAGCATGTTGTTATGCGCTTCCCCGCTCGGGATCATGGGGAAGCAATTGGCGTGCTTGTCGACGCGGCAATCGAAGATGACCGGCTTCGGCGTGTCGAGCATCTCCTTGATCGCGTCATCGAGCTCCGACGGCTTCTCGGCGCGGATACCGACGGCCTGATAGGCCTCCGCCAGCTTGACGAAGTCGGGCAGCGCCTCGGAATAGGAGTGCGAGTAGCGGCCGCCATGGAGCAGTTCCTGCCACTGGCGGACCATGCCCATATATTCGTTGTTCAGGATGAAGATCTTGATGGGCAGGTCGTACTGCACCGCCGTCGACATCTCCTGCATGGTCATCTGCACCGACGCCTCGCCGGCGATATCGATGACCAGACTGTCCGGATGGGCCATCTGCACGCCGACGGCCGCCGGGATGCCGTAGCCCATGGTGCCGAGGCCGCCGGAGGTCATCCAGCGGTTCGGCTCGTCGAAGTGGAAGAACTGGGCCGCCCACATCTGATGCTGGCCCACTTCTGTGGTGATGTAGACGTCCTTGTCGCGCGTCAGCGCATACAGCCGCTCAATGGCGTATTGTGGCATGATCACGTCGTCGCGCTTCCTGTAATGCAGGCATTTGCGCGCGCGCCAGGTGTCGATCTGGTCCCACCAGGTCTTCAGCGCCGGCTTGTCGACCTTCAGGTTCTTGGCCTTCCAGGCGGCGAGCATCTGGTCGAGCACGTGGGCGCAGTCGCCGACGATGGGAATGTCGACATGGACATTCTTGTTGATGGACGAGCGGTCGATATCGACATGGATCTTCTTGGAGCCCGGCGCGAAAGCGTCCAGCCGCCCGGTGATGCGGTCGTCGAAGCGCGCGCCGATGCAGATCATCACGTCGCAATCGTGCATGGCGTTGTTGGCTTCATAGGTGCCGTGCATGCCGAGCATGCCGAGCCATTGCTTGTCGGAGGCCGGATAGGCGCCGAGCCCCATCAAGGTCGAGGTGATGGGGTAGCCGGTCAGGCGCACGAGCTCGCGCAGGCGCTCGGTGGCGAGCGGCCCGGAATTGATGATGCCGCCCCCGGTATAGAAGATGGGACGCTTGGCATTGGCCATGAGCTCGACGGCGGCCGCCACCGCGGCCTCGTCGCCTTTGACCGCCGGGCGGTAGCTCTTGTGCTGGGAGTTGGACAGGCCGGCATAATTCCCTTCGGCGAACTGGATGTCCTTGGGGATGTCGACGACGACCCGGCCCGGGACGCCCGAGCGCGCGACGTAGAACGCCTCGTGCAGCACCGTCGACAGCTGGTTCACGTCCTTGACCAGATAATTGTGCTTCGTGCAGGGCCGCGTGATGCCGACTGTGTCGCATTCCTGGAAGGCGTCGTTGCCGATGAGATGGGTCGGCACCTGCCCGGTGATGCACACGACGGGGATCGAATCCATCAGCGCATCGGTCAGGCCGGTGACGGCGTTGGTCGCGCCGGGACCCGAGGTCACCAGCACGACGCCGACCTTGCCGGTGGACCGGGCATAGCCTTCCGCCGCATGCACGGCGCCCTGCTCGTGGCGAACCAGGATGTGCTTGATCCGGTCCTGCTGGAACAGCGCGTCATAGATTGGCAACACGGCGCCGCCGGGATAGCCGAAGATATGCTCGACGCCTTGGTCGGCGAGAGCTTCCAGGACAATCTGGGCGCCTGTCATCGCGCGGGACATGTCTCTACTCACTGGCAAAACCGGGCCATCGCGGCCGCTGACGGCCACTGCCCGGTGGGAAATATAAGGAATGGCGGGAAACGCCGGATTAAGGCGGGCACCCTAAGCGCTGTGTGACACTGGGTCAACGGCAAATGCGAATGAATGACAAGATTGGCAGGCCTTTGCTTTGCATAAATTACCCATTATCACCACAAGCCTAACCGTTTATTGCGTACCAGGAAAACTCCCACTCGGCCGCAGGCGCGCCGCCCATAACCGTTCTGGACAAGGGCCCGTGATCCGCCTATGTCCCTACCGCTTTAAGGGGCCGCGGGGCCGCGACAACGCGCTTACGCGAGAGCCAACCATCCTCTTCCCAGTCACTGGTCTCAATGCAGCCCTCAGCTAGCGCAGAAACCGACGCCGCCAACGGCCATGGCTCCCCGGCGCTTTCCAGAGGTGCATTCTGGGGGCTGACCTTCGGCTCGATCGGCGTCGTCTATGGCGACATCGGCACCAGCCCGCTTTACGCGTTGCGCGTGGCCGTCCTTGCCGCCGGCGGCGAGCACGGCATCGTCACCCAGGCCGCCGTGTTTGGCGTGCTGTCGCTGATCTTCTGGTCGCTGCTCATCGTCGTCACGATGAAATACGTGCTGATCCTGTTGCGCGCCGACAATAACGGCGAAGGCGGCACGCTGGCGCTCACGGCGCTCGCCTTCACCGCGGTCGGCAGACGCACGCCGCTGGTGCTGGCGCTCGGCATTCTCGGCGCGTCGATGTTCTACGGCTCGACGCTGATTACGCCGGCCCTGTCGGTGCTGTCGGCCATCGAGGGCCTCAACGTGGCGACGGACGCCTTCGCCCCTTACGTGCTGCCGCTGACCGTCATCATTCTCGTGGCGCTATTCTCGGTGCAGAGCCACGGCACCGCGCGGGTCTCGACCTATTTCGCGCCGATCACCACGGTGTGGTTCCTGGTCCTGGCAGTCGCCGGGGCGGTCGAGATCGCCGACAACCCGCGCGTGCTGGAGGCGCTCAACCCGTATTACGGCATCGAGTTCCTGATGACCCACGGCATCATCGGCCTCGTGACGCTCGGCGCGGTGTTCCTCGTGGTGACCGGCTCGGAGGCGCTTTACAACGACCTCGGTCATTTCGGCCGCAGGCCGATCCAGACCGCGTGGATCTATCTCGTGCTGCCGGCGCTGCTGCTCAACTATTTCGGCCAAGGCGCGCTGGTGCTGGCTCACCCGGAGACCATCGCCAACCCGTTCTATCTGCTGTTCCCCGAATGGGCGCTCTATCCCATGGTGGCGCTCGCCACCATGGCCACCGCCATCGCCAGCCAGGCGGTCATCACCGGGGCCTATTCGATCACCCGCCAAGCCATGCAACTCGGCCTGCTGCCGCGCATGGAGGTGCGTCACACCTCCGAGTCCCAGCCGGGCCAGATCTACATGCCGCGGGTGAACTGGCTGCTGCTGGCCGGCGTGTTGATGCTGGTGTTCATGTTCCGCTCGTCGAGCGAACTCGCCTCGGCTTACGTGCTTGCGGTGGCGACGACGGAATGGACGGCGGGCATTCTCGGCTTCATCGTGATCTGGAAGCTGTGGCGGTGGAAGCTCGTCTGGGTGATCGCGGTGATGGCGCCGCTCATCTTCATCGATACGGCGTTCGTCATGGCCAGCACGCTCAAGCTCGTCGAGGGCGCCTGGCTACCGGTCCTGGTGGGCATGATGCTGATCGCCGTCATGATCACGTGGCGGCGCGGCACGCGGCTGCTGGCCCAGAAGACGCGGCGCGTCGAGGTGCCGTTCGAGCCGTTGATCAAGAGTCTCGAGGAGCGGCCGCCTCATATCGTGCCGGGGACAGCGGTATTCCTCACCGCCGACCCCGACTTCGCGCCCACGGCGCTCCTGCATAACCTCAAGCACAATAAGGTGCTGCACGAGCAGAACGTCATCTTGACCATCGTCAACGAGGACATTCCCCGGGTGAAGACGGAGAACCGCGTGCAAATGGAGACGATGAGCGACAAGTTCATGCGCCTCAATCTGCATTTCGGCTTCGTGGAGCGGCCCAACGTGCCCAAGGCGCTGGCCATCGCCCGCAAACAGGGCTGGCAGTTCGACATCATGTCGACGTCGTTCTTCCTGTCGCGGCGCTCGGTCCGTCCCGACGTCCGCTCGGGCATGCCGCCCTGGCAGGACCAGCTCTATATTTTCCTCGCCCATAACGCCAACGACGCATCGAGCTATTTCCAGCTGCCCACCGACCGGGTGGTGGAGATCGGCACGCAAGTCACCGTCTAACCATCACGGTGTGACCCGCGCGCCGGCAACGCGCGTAACGCCACCGCCACCGCCGCGCCGCCGTCCGGCACCCATTCCCAGTCCGCCATGAAGCGCCTGATCCAGGTCATCTGCCTTTTGGCGTAGCGCCTCGTCTCGGTCTTGGCCTTGGTGGCGGCCGCTTCCAGGCTCATGGTGCCGGCGAGGTGCGCGGCGATCTCGCGCACCCCGTGGGCCCGCATCGCCGGCAGCGCGGGATCGAGATCGAGCGCCATCAGCGCGGCGACCTCGTCGAGGGCGCCTGCCTCGACCATGCGGTCGAAGCGGGCATCGATGCCCGCGTAGAGGGGCTCGCGCTCCGGCGCGACGACGAGCTTCAGCACGGCGTCACCGGCAAGCGTCGGCGTGCCCGCGGTGCCCTGCCACGCGGCGAGCGAGATGCCGGTGGCGTCGATCACCTCGAGCGCGCGGGACACACGCTGCGGGTCGCTCGGCAACAGGCGCTCGGCCATGACGGGATCGCGGGCGGCGAGCTCGCGGTGCAGGTCCTCGGCGCCGAGGGCCTCGGCCCAAGCGCGCCAATGCTCGCGCGTCTCCGGCGGAATGTCGGGGACCGGCGACAAGCCCTCCAGCAGCGCCTTGAAATAGAGCCCGGTGCCGCCGACGAGGATGGGCAGACGCCCCTCGCCCCGCGCTTGCGTCATGGCGGCGGCCACATCGGTGAGCCAGCGGCCGACGGAATAGGCTTCCGCCGCCGGCACCGTGCCGTAGAGGCGATGAGGCGCGGACGCCAGATCGGCCGCGCCGGGCCGCGCGGTGAGCACGTCGAGCTCGCGATAGACTTGCATGGAATCGGCGTTGATGACGGTGCCGCCAAGGCGCGCGGCGAGCGCGACGGCGGCGGACGATTTGCCGCTCGCGGTCGGGCCGGCAATGAGAATGGCCTCGATCATGTCCGCAGCATCATTTCGTGCACAGCCAGGGCCGGCTCCACAGCCGGTAGACGCCCCAATAGCCGTTCTCCACGGCGAAGCCGAAGCCAAGCGATTCCTTGGCCCAATCGCCGTCACCACCAAGCGTTCCGCTCAAGGCGCGACTGAACGCGTAACCGTCGTTCCACTTGTCCTTCTGCTCGGCAATGAAGGTCTCGATATAGTCGCCTAAGGCAAGCGGCTGGTCGGGCAGCGCCGACGCTTCGGGATTCGCCTTGAACAGATAGCCGAGGGCGGCTTTCGACACGATGCGCACCTGGTGGAGATAGCGGTCCTCGATGGTGTCGATGGTGGCGTCCCAGAACACGGCGTAGGTCTTGTCGGCCAGACGGACGCCGATGATCCCGAGCGCGCCGCGCAGCTTCGTGAGATCGGCGCCGTCGTCGAAATAGAGCACGCCGCTTCCCGGCTGCTGGGTCGGCGCGTTCAGGATCGGGGTGGAGCCGGCCGCATCGAACCCGTAATAGCTCGGTTCCGGCCCGTCGCTGTAAGGCGTGACGACGAGCGGCGCGCCGAGGCCCAAGCCTTGCGGCAGCCATTTGGAAAGATCGCCCGGCATCAGCCGGAGCTCGCGGCCGGGCCAGCCGGGATCGAGAATGGTGACGCTTGCGGACGGCTCCGTCATGGCAAGCCCTTTCCGTCGCGGCGAGGCGCGTCAGCTTGTCGGCACGGCGACGAAGCGCAGCTCGCCCTTGGCGTCGGAGAGCAGCAGCAGCACGCGCCCGCGCCCCGAACGCTTCACCGCCTGTAGCCGGGTGACCACGTCCTGGGGCTGCCGCACCTCTTCCTGGGTGACCTCGATGATCACGTCGCCGGGCTTGACGTTCTTTTGCGCCGCCGGGCTGTCGGGCTCGACGCCGGTGATAATCACGCCTTCGACGCTGTCGGCGATGTCATATTTGCTGCGCAACGCATCGGTGAGCGGCGCGATGGACAGGCCGAGAAGATCCTCGCCGTCGGGCGCGGGAAGGGCGGGGTCTTCCTGGTCTTGGACCTCCTCCTCTTCCTCGACCTCGTCCTCTTCGTCCTCGGGGAGCCGGCCGATCGTCACCGTGACGTCCATGGTCTTGCCGTCACGCAAGAGCTCAAGGGGGACGTCCTTGCCGATCCGGGCGCCGACCACGGCGCGCGGCAGGTCGCGCATATTGTCGATGACCTGCCCGTCGAATTTGAGGATCACGTCGCTCGCCTTGACCCCGGCGGCGGCGGCGGGACCGTCGGGCGCCACCTTGGCGACGAGCGCGCCCATCGGCTCCTGCAAGCCCAGGCTCTCGGCGATCTCGTCGGTGACGTTCTGCACGTGGACGCCGAGCCAGCCACGCCGCGTCTCGCCATATTGCTTGAGCTGGTCGAGGACCTTGACGGCGCTGTTGGAGGGCACGGCGAAGCCGATACCGATGGAGCCGCCGGTTCGCGAGATGATCGCCGTGTTCACGCCGATGACCTCGCCATCCATGTTGAACAGCGGGCCGCCGGAATTGCCGCGGTTGATGGCGGCGTCGGTCTGGAGGAAGTCGTCATAGGGCCCGGCGTTGATGTCGCGCTTGGTGGCGGAGATGATGCCCACGGTGACGCTGCCGCCGAGACCGAACGGGTTGCCGATGGCCATGACCCAATCACCGACCCGCATGCGGCCGGAGTCGCCGAAGGACACCGCCTTGAGCGGCTCCTTGGGCTCGACCTTCAGCAGCGCCAGATCGGTCTTGGGATCATGGCCGAGGATCTTGGTCACCTTCAGCTTGGAGCCGTCGGTGAAGTTGATGATGATCTCGTCGGCGCCCTCGATGACGTGATTGTTGGTGACGATGAGGCCGGACGGGTCGATGACGAAGCCGGAGCCGAGCGAGCTCACCTTGCGCGGCATGCCGTCGGCGTCCTCCTCGTCGAAGAAATCGTCGAAGAACTCCTCGAAGGGCGAGCCCTTCGGGCCACGGCGCCCGGGAACCGGCTCGCCGGTGCCCTTCAGGGTCTGGGTGGTGGAGATGTTCACCACCGCGTCCTGCAAGCCCTCGGCGACGTCCGCCACCGAGGCGGGCCCGCGGGCGAGGCTCGGCGCGGCGATCAGCACGAGGCACACGCCCAGCGCGGCGGCACGCCAGCCGGCGGGAGCAAGGTGCCGGGTCAAGCCAAAATAGCGCGCAAGGCCGCTTGCATGTGACATCGATCGAGCACTCCGGCATCCCGCGGGGGCCGCTGCCCACGCAGGCGTCATTTTACCGAAAATCGGCGCGAGGAAGCAGGAAACCGTCGCATGACCTGACATCATGAGGTTGGGATCATGTCTAGCCGCGGATCATCCAGACAAGAAACACACCGGCGGCGACCGCAAAGGCGCCGACCAAGCGCAGCGAGGACTCAGGCACCTCCGCCGTGGCCGCCAGGAGCTTGCGCCCGACGCCCGGCGCGAGCGCCCAGAGCAGCCCCTCGATCACGAGAACGAGGCCGATGGCGACGGCGAGATCGTCCATCTCCGTGGCCTACCCCTTACGGGGCCGAAGCGTCCGGAACGGTCTCGGTGGACGCGTCCTGCTGCTCCGCGTCGCCGGTCTCGTCTTCCTCGGGCGCGCTCGGCGCCATTTGCGGCTCGGGCGAAGGGGCCGCCGCCGAAGGCGTCGATCCGTCCGGGGCCCTGCCGCCGTTGGCGTCGTTGAAATATTGGAAGAATTGCGAGTTCGGGCTGAGCAGAAGCCGCGTATCGCCCGCTTTCAGCGCACCCTGATAGGCTTGCATGGAGCGGTAGAAGGCGAAGAAGTCCGGATCCTGGCCAAACGCCGCCGCGAACACAGAGTTCTTCTCGGCATCGCCCTGACCGCGGATGCGCTCGGACTCGCCGGTGGCGTTGGCCTTCAGCACCGTGACCTGACGATCGGCGGTGCCACGGATGCGCCGGGAGGCTTCCTCACCTTGAGCGCGGATCTCGGCCGCCTCGCGCTGCCGCTCGGTCTGCATGCGGCGATAGATGGCGAGACTGTTCGCCTCGGGCAGATCGGCGCGCTTGATGCGCACATCGACCACGGTGATGCCGAGTGCCTTGGCCTGGGCGTTGACCTGGTCGGTGATCCGCTGCATCAGCGCGTGCCGCTCGTCGCGGACCACGGCCTCGAAGCTCGCGGCGCCAAGCACGCGCCGCAGAGAGGCTTCGAGGAAGAAGCCGAGCCGCGAGCGGGCCACGCGCTCATCGCCCACCGCCTGATAGAAGAGCAGCGGGTCGGTGATGCGCCAGCGGGCGAAGGCATCGACCACGAGCCGCTTCTGATCGGAGGCGATGACCTCCTGCGGCGCGGAGTCGAGGTCGAGCAGCCGCTTGTCGAAGAAGCTGACATTCTGAATGAACGGGATCTTGTAGTTGAGGCCCGGCGTGGTCACGAGACGCTTCGGCTTACCGAACTCGAGAACCAGTGCCTGCTGCGTCTGATAGACGGTGAACAGCGTCAGATAGGCCGTGACCGCGGCCACGCCAAGCAGCAGGAGGACGACCGTGAGAAATGTCCGGTTCATTGCTGGCCCCCATTGTCGGTCGCCGGCGCCGCGGGCAGGCGTTTCTGTAATTCGGTGAGCGGCAGGTAGGGCACGACCCCACCGCCCTTCTCGTCGAGGATGATCTTGTCGGTGTCGGACAGCACCTCCTGCATCGTCTCGATGAAGATGCGGCGGCGGGTCACCTCGGGCGCCTTCTGATATTCCTTGAGCACGTCGACGAAGCGGTCCGCCTCACCCTTGGCCTCGGCGATCACCCGGTCGCGATAGCCTTGCGCCGCCTGGAGGATTCGCTCGGACTCGCCTCGCGCTTCCGGAATGACCCGGTTGGCGTAGGTCTGCGCCTCGTTCTGCAAGCGCTCCTGATCGGCGCGCGCGGCTTGCACGTCGCGGAAGGCGTCGATGACTTGCGCCGGCGGATCGACTTTCTGCAATTGAACCTGATTGATCTGAATACCGGCGCCGTAGCCGTCGAGAATGCGTTGAATGAGCGTCTGCACGTCGGCTTCCGTCTTGGCGCGCGCGGCGGTGAGGATCGGCTCGATGTCGCTTTGGCCGACGATCTCACGCATGGCGCTCTCGGCGACGTCCTTCACCGTGCGTTCCGGGCTCTGAATATTGAACAAGAAGTCCGGCGCATTGCTGATCTGCCACAGAACCACGAAATCGATGTCGACGATGTTCTCGTCGCCGGTGAGCATCAGGCTCTCTTCCGGCACGTCGCGCACGGCGGTCACGGCATCGCGGTCGGAAGATCCGCGCATGCCGATCTCGGTGCGATTGACGCGCGTGACCTTGGGCAGCTCGACCTCCTCGATCGGATAAGGCAGGCGGAAGTTCAGGCCGGGCGGAAGCTGGCGCTCGTAAGCGCCGAAGCGAAGCACGATGCCGAGCTCATCGGGGTTCACGCGAACGGTGAAGCCGAAGAAGCCGATCACGGCGATGGCGACTATGGCGATGAGCAAGGCGAAGCCGCCGCCCATGCGGCCGCCGGGCATGGCCTGACGCAGCCGGTCCTGGCTCCGGCGCAAGATTTCTTCCAGGTCGGGCTGCTGGCCGCCGGGACCGCCGGGCCGCGGGCCCCAAGGGCCGCCATTGCCGCCCTTCCACCCGCCGCCGCCGCCACCGCTGCCGCCGCCGCTCTGATTGCTCCAAGGCATATTGCGTTTCGTCCTGATTTCTAGAGGGGGTCTCGCGAGGAGCCGCCTGTTTCGATGCGCCGCTAGCAGGGACACTAGCAGCACCAAAATGGCGGTCCTGCGACAAAGGTCTGGGGGTTTATAGGCCACTCACCAGAGCCACGCAATGCAAGGCCCCGGTTAGGATGAAGGCCCTTTAGGTCAGGATTCGGCGACGCGGTCGAGAACCACGAAGCTGAAAGCGTGGTCGTCGTTGGGGCCGGCCTCATGGCGCTCCCGGAAGACCTCGCGCCATTGATCCGGCGCGAGCTCGGGAAACCAGGTATCGGCCTCCGGGGCGGCATGGACCTCGGTCAGATAGATGCGGCCCGCTTGCGGCAAGACCTCACGGAACACGTCCTCGCCGCCGATCACCATGATCTCGTTGGCGCCGGTGCGGGCGCAGGACTCGCGCGCCGCCTGAAGCCCCTCCTCCAGGCTGTAGGCCATGACCGCGGACGGCACGACGAAGCCGCGATCGCGGGTGAGCACGATATTGAGCCGGCCGTCGAGCACGCGCGGGAGCGACTTGAAGGTGCGCCGCCCCATGACAACCGGATTGCCCATGGTCACGCGGCGGAAGAACTTCATGTCGGAGCGCAAATGCCACGGCAGGTCCCCGCCCCGGCCGATGGCGCGGTTCTCGCCCATGGCGACGACCAGGGCGATGATCGGGTCTTTCGACGTCTGAAACCGTTCGCTCACACCGCGACCTCGGCGTGGATCGCCGGATGCGGGTCATAGCCTACCAGCTTGAAATCCTCGTAGACGAAGTCGAACAGCGAGGTCACGTCGCGATTGACCTCAAGACGTGGAAGGCTGCGGGGCTCGCGCGACAACTGCTCGTCGGCCTGGTCAAGATGGTTGAGATAGAGGTGCACGTCGCCGAAGGTATGGACGAAGTCGCCGGGCTCGAGCCCGGTGACCTGCGCCACCATCGCCGTCAGCAGCGCATAGGAGGCGATGTTGAACGGCACGCCGAGGAAAATGTCGGCCGAGCGCTGATAGAGCTGACAGGAGAGCTTGCCGTCGCCGACATAGAACTGGAACAGGCAGTGACAGGGCGGGAGCGCCATCTTGTCGAGCTCGCCGACATTCCACGCGCTGACGATGTGACGCCGCGAATCCGGGTCGCGCTTGAGGCTCGCCACCACGCTCGAGATCTGATCGATGGTCTCGCCGCCGGCCACCGGCCAGGACCGCCACTGATGGCCGTAGACGGGGCCGAGCTCGCCCTCCTCGTCGGCCCACTCATCCCAGATGCGCACGCCATGCTCCTGGAGATAGCGGATATTGGTCGAGCCTTGCAGGAACCAGAGAAGCTCGTGGATGATCGACTTCACGTGCAGCTTCTTGGTGGTGACGAGGGGAAAGCCGTGCGCCAGATTGAACCGCATCTGCGCTCCGAATAGGCTTAACGCGCCGGTGCCGGTGCGGTCGCCTTGCGGAGTCCGGTTTCGCGAATGCGGGCGAGAAGATCGAGATATTGGCGCAAGAGGCGTCCTTCTCTATGATCCGGGCCAACCTAGGCCAGAGCCGGGTCTCACAGCATCGAGACTCACGAGACTCGGTTGGCCTTCCTGTCGATAGACCTAGAGGAAGGAGCATTCAATGCGCCTTATGTCAGTTGTCCTCCCTACTCTCCTCGGCCTCGCCATCGGGCTTGCCGCGACGCCCGCCTCGGCCCGTTACCTGGATATCGAGGACGTCCGCGCCATGGCGTTCGACAAGGGGATCGTGCGCCTCGAGGAGATCGAGCTGAACCGGAGAAGGGGGATCTGGAAGGTCGAGGGCGACGACGCCTACGGCCACGAGATCGAGATGAAGGTCGATGCCGTCACCGGCCGCATCATCAAGTTGGAGCGCGATTAAGGCGTCCGACAGTGCCTCGCCCCCGCCAAGTGCTTTTGGCCTAACGCCTAATCGCCCAATCGGGGCTGGGGGTTATCGAACCATCAATCTTTTTTTTGCCGCGCAAGAAGCCTATATATGAGTCTGCCGGTGCAAGCCGGCTATGGCGATAAACGGGCGACGTAATAAGCCATTCGGACCCGGGGGCAGTACCCGGCGCCTCCACCAGGTTTCAGCTCGGGCGTTCTCGAAAGTGACGCGTTCCGAACTTCCAGCAGCCGATCTGAAACGTGGCGGGGGCGAAACAGGATCGACGAGGGTGTAAAAGTCGTGCTTTCGCTCGGCATGGTACCGCCGTTATCGGGCCAACCAAATAGTTGCCAACGACAACTATGCGGAGGCTCGTCTCGCTGCGTAGTCAGCGCGATAGCCTGAAACTCAAGTCCTAATCTCTTCGCAGGGGTTAGGCGCGGTTTCGGAGGGCACCGGGCAACAGAAGCCCTCCACTTTTATGACGGGGTGAATGCCTCTCGTCGCGGGAATGGAGCGACGCCATCCATGGAAGACGAGATCAGATACGACCTTCTCACGCAGGATGCCCTGCGCGGTGTCGTGCGTGAGGTTCTCACGCATGTTCAGCGCAACGGCCTGCCGGGCGAGCACCACCTCTATATCGCCTTCGATATCGACGCCGAGGGCGTCTCGGTGTCCAAGCGCCTGAAGGAGCAGTATCCCGAGGAGATGACGATCGTCCTGCAGTACCAGTTCTGGGACCTGCTGGTGACGAACGAGCGTTTCGAGGTGAAGCTGTCCTTCTCCAACGTGCCCGAGCGGCTGGTGGTGCCGTTCAGCGCGATCAAGGCGTTCTACGATCCGTCCGCTCAGTTCGGGCTGCAATTCGGCAAGCCGGGGGCTGCGAACGACTCGGCCCGCCAGCACATGGCCTCGGCGCTCCCCGATCTCGTCGGCGTGCAGGACGAGACCGCCGGCGGTCAGGACATCGCCGAAGAGACGGGCGAGACCCCGAACGCCGAAGTGGTCATGTCGCGGCCGCCGGCCGAAGTCGTCCAACTCGACCGCTTCCGCAAGAAATAGCTCATCCTTTAAGCGCCTCCCGCCCAAGTTTTAGGCAAACCACGCGCGTCCTTCGAACGGCCGCGGCGGATTTGCTTGGCTTTCGACATGGCACGATTTCTGACTAGAGTTCCGCTGGCGCGGCGGTCGCGCGGGGGGACAGCTTGAACAAAATGGACGCGATCCGGGGTACGGCGAAGGCTGAGCTCACCGCGCCCGTGGAGGCGTTCCTCGCCGACTTGCATGCACGCGTGTCCAAGGTCACCGGCGGCAGTCCGGCCGACTACATCCCGGAGCTCGGCAAGGTCGATCCCTCCCTGTTCGGCATCGCCATCGCCACGGTGGACGGGCAGATCTACGAGGTGGGGGATACCGACGTCCCCTTCACCATCCAGTCGGTGTCCAAGCCCTTCATGTATGGCCACGCGCTCCAGCGCCATGGCCGCCCCACCGTGCTCAAGCATGTGGGCGTCGAGCCCACCGGCGAGGCGTTCAACTCCATCGTGCTCGACGAGGTCGCCAACCGCCCGTTCAATCCCATGGTCAACGCGGGCGCCATCGCCGTCGCCGAGATGATGCCCGGCGACACGCAAGAGCAGCGCATCGGCAACATGCTCGATCTGTTCTCCAGCCTGGCGGGACGAAGGCTCGGCATCGACGAGGCGGTGTTCCGGTCGGAGCTGGAGACGGGACACCGCAACCGGGCCATCGCCTACATGATGCTCAACACGGCGATGATCGAGCGCGATCCCAACGAGGTGCTCGATCTCTATTTCCGCCAATGCTCGGTGAATGTCAGCTGCTGCGATCTGGCGATCATGGCGGCCACGCTCGCCAATGACGGGACCAATCCGCTCACCGGCAAGGCGGTGTTCGACGCGCAATATGTGCGCGACATGCTGACGGTGATGAACTCCTGCGGCATGTACGACTATGCCGGCGAATGGGCCTACGAGGTCGGCATGCCGGCCAAGAGCGGCGTGTCGGGCTGCATCATCGCCGTCATGCCGGGACAGATCGGCATCTGCGTCTATTCCCCGCCCATCGACACGCAAGGCAACAGCGTGCGCGGCATCCGCGTGTGCCAGGAGATCTCGAGCGAGTTCGAGCTGCACGCTTTCAACAACCGCACCAATGTCCGCAGCGTGGTACGCCGCGACTACCGCGCCGACCTGGTGCGCTCGAACCGGCTGCGTACGCTCGAAGAACGCAATCTGCTGGCGACGGAAGGCCACAAGGTGGCGGTGCTCGAGGCGCAAGGCGCGCTGTTCTTCGGCTCGACCGAGCAGCTCTTACGCAAGACGAGCGCCCTCGCCGCGGACTCCCGCTATGTGGTCGTCGACTTCAAGCGCGTGCATCAAGCCGATACCTCGGCGTGCAAGCTGATCGTGCGCGCGGCCAAGTCCATGGAAGGATCGGCGGCGGAGCTCGTCTTCGCTTCGCTGGCCGAGGACGACCGCCTCGATCCCCTCGTGCGGGCGCTGGCCGAGAGCCAGCACGGTCACCGCGTTCGTCAGTTCCGCGACGCCGACGCGGCGCTCGAATGGTGCGAGGACCAGCTCCTCGCCGGCGCCAATTTCAACCACGGCACCAAATTCGCGGTCTCGGAGATCAATCTGTTCAAGGGGCTGAGCCCCGGGGAATGCCGCCTCGTGGAATCGGTGATCCGGCCGCTCGTGTTCGAGAGAGGCGACGTCATCATGCGCGAGGGCGACGAAGCGAAGCTGTTCTTCGTGCTCGCCCGCGGCACGGTCAGCGTGCAGATCAAGGTGCACGGCAAGGGCAACCGCAAGAAGCGGGTCGCTCGATCGGCCCCGGCCTCACCTTCGGCGAGATGGCGCTGCTGGACGGCGGCCGCCGCTCCGCCGACATCGTCGCCAATGAGCGGGTGATCTGCTACGGGCTCGGGGTCGAGGAGCTGCATGAGCTTTCCGCCGCCCATCCCAACATCATGATCACGATCCTGAGCAATCTGACGCGCGAGTTCTCCGAGCGTCTGCGGCACGCCAACGAGGAAATCAGCGTCCTCGAATAGAGGCGCTCACGCGACCGGCGCGGGCGCGGGCTTGGCGCGCGGCTCGTTGGACGGGGTCAGCGGCACGTTCAGCTCCACATAGAGACCGCCCGGGCGGAAATCGACCTTGGTCTCGCCACCGAGATTGTGGCGGATACCCTTGTCGATGAGCTGTGACCCGAAGCCCCCCGTGGTCTTCGGCGCCACGGGCACCGCCGGAGCGCCGCGCTCCTCCCAGACGAGAAGCAGCCGGTTGCCGCGCCCCGTCTTCCAGCTCACGCCGAGCTGGCCCGTGTTCTGGGACAGCGCGCCGTATTTCACCGCGTTGGTAGCAAGCTCGTGCAGGGTCATGGCGAGGATGGAGGTGCATTGCGGCGGCAGCAGCACGTCCGGTCCCTTGATGGTGATCTTCGGACCACCGTCGCGCTGATAAGGCTCCAGCTCACGCTCGACCATGGCCTTGAGGCTGGCGCCCGACCATTGCGACTCGAGGAGGAGATCATGGGCGCGGTGCAGCGCTTGCAGCCGCTTGGCGAGCGTCTGCGCATCGCTTGCGCCGGCTTGCTACTCGCCTGACGCAGGCTCGCCTGCACCAGCGACTGCACGATGGCGAGCGCGTTCTTGACGCGATGGTTGAGCTCGCCGACCAGCATGGTCTGTCGCTGGGCCGTGCGCCTGCGCTCGGTGACGTCGCGGAACACGAGCACGGCGCCGGCGAGCGAGCCGTCATAGCCGACGATGGCGCGCCGGAATGCTCGACCGGAAGCTCCCGATCGTCGCGGGTGATCAGCAGCGCGCCGGATTCCAGCCGCGTCACCTCGCGCTCACGCAGCGCCTTCAACGCCGGATCGTCGACGGATTTGCGCGTGCCCTCGTCGATGACCCGGAACACCTCCCAGATCGGACGCCCGCGCGCCTCTGCCGCCGTCCAACCGGTCAACTGCTCGGCGACCTTGTTGAGCAGCAGCACGCTGCCGTTCGGATCGGTGGCGATCACGCCGTCGCCGATCGAGCCGAGCGTCGTCGACAGCCACTCGCGCTGGCCGCGCAGATCCATGAGCGCCACTTGACGGTCGTGGTCGGCGCGCCGGACGGCACCGATCGTGGTCCAGGCGAACACTGCCAGCACGATAATGCTGGCGACGGCGAAGATGGCGAGCGTGGCGGCGCTGTCGTAGAGGGATTGCGCTTCCGCCTGGCGGGCGAACCAGCCGATCACCAAAGGCAGCACGAGGATGCCGGGCAACAGCCGGCGCAGCATCTCTCCCGCCGGCGAAGGCTCCACGATGGCCGCGGCCACGCCGTTTTCCGGCGAGGCGGCGAGCAGGCCGACGGCGAGCAGAAACGCGCTCACCGCGCCGTAGACCGACATGGCGGTGAACGGGAACGGGTAGTAGTTGGTGGCGACGCCGTAAGCGTAGCCGGCGAGCACGATCAGGACCTGCGCCAGCATGACCAGGGCGATGATCTGGCTGAAGGCGGCGAGCGTCTTGCCGCGCTTGGCATACATCAACGCCAGACCGAACAGCACGAGCGAGCCGGTCACGCCGGGGGCGGCTCGCGACGGCGTGCCGTCGCCCTCGATGGCCGCGGGCACCTTCACAGGCAGCAGGAGCTGACCGAGGCCGAGATCGATGCCGAGCAAATACTGACCGAAAACGACCAGCCCCGCGGCGACCAGCACGAAGCCGATGATCCGCGCCAGCATCCGTAGCCGCCGGAAGGTGAAGCAGAGAAGCCCAAGGCCCGCGGCGATGACCCCGAGAGCCGCATTGGGCGTCATGCCGTCCACGGAGGGCAGCGCCGCCTCCAGGCCGGGGATGACGTCGAGCCACATGGCCAGAACGATCTCGCCGATGACGCAGACGACCACGGCGGCGAGGCGCGCGAAGGCGATCGACAGGCTGGCCCCGCGTGGCGCGGGCAGCGCTATATGTGTCGCGGCTTCCGTCACGCGCCGTCCTCGGCCAAGGTCACAGCAATCCCCGCCGGGAAGGCTGCGTCGGCTTTCCGGCAGAGGCCCGCAAAAAAGATCGCACCGCGCCCGGTTCTCCCACCCCGTTGCGCGATGTTATAGCCTAGGCCCGAAACACCCGATAGCCGTGGGGCGGATCCCCGCACGGCGGCGGGCCGCTTGGACGCCAAGACTATTAAAAAAGGAAATACAATCATGCCTCTCGCCGACGGCCCCCAGTCTTCACCTTCAACTCGCACCGAGACCGACGCGTTCGGGCCGATCGAGGTCGCCAACGACCGCTATTGGGGGGCTCAGACGGAGCGCTCGCGGCAGAATTTCAGAATCGGCGACGAACATATGCCGCAGCCGTTGATCCGCGCCATGGCCCTGGTCAAGAAGGCCGCGGCGCTGACCAATCTCGAACTGGGCCGCCTGGAAAAAGACGTGGCCGAAGCCATCGCCACGGCGGCGACGGAGATCGTGGACGGCAAGTTCGACGGTCATTTCCCCCTGGTGGTCTGGCAGACCGGTTCCGGCACCCAGACCAACATGAACCTGAACGAGGTGATCGCCAACCGCGCCAGTGAAATCCTCGGCGGGACGCTCGGCACCAAATCCCCGGTCCACCCCAACGATCACGTCAATCTCGGCCAATCCTCCAACGATACCTTCCCGACGGCCATGCACGTGGCGGCGGCCGAGGAGATCGCTTATCGGCTCAATCCGGCGCTTTCGCGCCTCTATCAGGCGCTCAAGGACAAGGCTGAGGCGTTCCAGGACGTGCTCAAGATCGGGCGCACCCATATGCAGGACGCCACGCCCCTGACATTGGGACAAGAATTCGGCGGCTATGCGGCGCAGATCGACCACGGCATCGAGCGGGTGAAGCTGACCCTGAGCGGGCTCTACGAATTGGCCCAAGGCGGCACGGCGGTGGGCACCGGCCTCAATACCAGCCCCCTCTTCGCCGAGGCTTTCGCCGCCAGAATCGCTCAGCTGACCAAGCTGCCCTTCGTCAGCGCCGAGAACAAATTCGAGGCCTTGGCCGCCCACGACGCATTCGTGTTCACCCACGGGGCGCTCACCACCGTGGCCACGTCCATGTTCAAGATCGCCAACGACATCCGGCTCTTGGGCTCCGGCCCCCGCTCGGGCTTCGGCGAGATCCTGCTGCCGGAGAACGAGCCGGGCTCCTCGATCATGCCCGGCAAGGTGAACCCCACCCAGTGCGAGGCCGTGACCATGGTCTGCGCGCAAGTCATGGGCAACCAGACCACGGTCAGCTTCGCCGGCAGCCAGGGACATCTCGAGCTCAACGTGTTCAAGCCGGTGCTGGCTTACGCGCTGCTGCAATCGATCCGTCTCTTGGGCGACGTGGCCGACAGCTTCACCAATAATTGCGTCGTCGGCATCGAGGCCAACCGCGAGCGTATCAAGGAGCATATGGAGCGCTCGCTGATGCTCGTCACCGCGCTCGCCCCGCATATCGGCTACGACAAAGCGAGCGAGATCGCCAAGCACGCGCATAAGCGCGGCAGCACCTTGCGCGAGGAAGCGGTGCGGCTCGGCCATGTGAGCGAGGAGGATTTCGACCGGCTGGTGCGTCCCGAGGACATGGTAGCGCCGAAGCCCTAGCGCTCACCCCGCATGTCCAACGCCCGCAACAAGCGATCGCTCACCATCGCCAAGCACCGCACCAGCGTGTCGTTGGAGGAGCCCTTCTGGTCGGCGCTGGCCGACATCGCCAAGCAGGACGGCAAGTCGATCGCGAGCCTGGTGAGCGAGATCGACACCGGGCGCGGGCTCGCGGCGGACACGGGCGAAGGCCGCACGGCAAGCCTGTCGGCGGCCATTCGTCTTTACGTGCTGGCGCGGGCGCAAGGAAAACGCGAACCGTCCTAGCCGCCGCCGAAGATCCCGTAGCCCTTCTTCCAGTCGTCGGGCCGGGCGCGCCGGCGCCGGTATTTGCCGGGGCGCGGGAGGCGGCGCCACCTCGGCCGCCTCGGGGTCGACGCCTTCCGCCAACGGATCCTCCAACAAGGGATCGGTGGCGGTGGCGGCCGGATCGGCCGAGATCATCTCGCCGATGGGATCGGCGGCCGTGCCGGCGGGCGGCACGAGCAGGGCTTCACCGTTTGCACGAGACGGCGGCGGCACGGAGGCGGTCGACGCCGGCGGCAGCAACGCGCTCGGCACCGCCGCGCTCGCATTGGCTTCCGCCGCGGCTTTGGCTTCAGCGGCTTTCGCCGCCGCCGCCGCCCGTTGTTTCGCGGCCAGCTCGGCGGCTGCCTTCTCGGCGGCGGCACGTGCTCGATCCTCTGGCGGGCCTGGCGCTCGGCGGCCGCTTGCGCCTCGGCGGCGGCCCGCTCCTTCGCCGCCTGGTCGGCGGCGGCCTTGGCTTGCGCGGCAGCGGCCTTGGCTTGCGCGGCGGCCTTGGCCTCGGCGGCCGCCTTCGCCTCGGCGGCTGCCCTCGCTGCTTGGGCTTTCGCGGCGGCGGCGCGGGCCTCGGCCGCAGCCTGCTCCGCCGCGGCCTTCTCGGCGGCGGCCTGCTCGGCTTCGGCCTTGGCTTTGGCTTTGGCCAGCGCCTCGGCCTTAGCGGCCGCTTCGGCTTGCGCCCTCGCCTTGGCCTCCGTCTCGATCCGCTCGCGCGCCGCCTGCTCCGCGGCGGCCTTGTCGGCGGCGGCTTTGGCCTCGGCCGCCGCGCGCTCTTTCGCGGCTTGCTCTGCCGCGGCTTTTGCTTCCGCAGCGGCTTTTGCTTCGGCGGCGGCTTGGGCTTCGGCAGCGGCCTTGGCCTCAGCGGCAGCTTGCGCTTCAGCAGCAGCTTTGGCTTCGGCTGCAGCTTTGGCTTCAGCGGCAGCCT
>NZ_LPWF01000011.1 GCF_001723305.1 Methyloceanibacter superfactus | reverse complement strand
CCTGTGTGTACCGAAAACCTCATCCGGTTTGTCTAATCGAAGGAATCGCCTAACGTCAGGGCACCATGTTGGAACTGCTCCGCTTCGTTCTGGCGCTCTTGGCCGCGCCATTCAAGTCGAGGCGTCGGCTTGAGGCCGAGACTGCTGTCCTCAGGCATCAGCTGATCATTTTGCGGCGTAAGGTGCCAGGCCAGGTCCGGCTCACCAATGGCGACCGCTGGTTTCTTGTCCAGCTGTACCAGTTATTTCCGTCTGTTCTGCAGGCTCTTATAGTTATCCGCCCCGAGACGCTGGTGCGTTGGCATCGGGCTGGCTTTCGCGGCTATTGGCGTTGGAAGTCCGGTTCGCGGGGAGGGCGGCCTAAGATCGAGTCGGACCTCCGTGCGTTGATCAAGAAGATGAGCATTGAGAACCCACTATGGGGAGCGCCGCGTATCCATGGCGAACTGCTCAAGCTCGGGTTTGAGGTCGCACAGTCGAGCGTCGCCAAGTACATGGTGAAGCGACGCGGACCGCCAAGCCAGGGATGGCGCACCTTTCTGCGTAACCACGCGCCGGACATTGCCGCCATGGACTTGTTCGTAGTCCCAACCATCAGCTTCAATCTTCTTTATGCGCTCGTCATCGTTCGCATAGACCGCAGAGAGCTGGTCTGGGTCAACGTCACGACAAACCCGACAGCGGAATGGATTGCGCGTCAACTAACCGAGGCGTTTCCTTGGGATGATGTCCCGCAATATCTCATTCGGGACCGGGATCGGATCTACGGCACCATCGTTACACGCAGGCTGCGGGCCATGGGCATCCGGGACAAGCCTACTGCACCAGCCTCGCTGGCAGAACGGCTTTGCCGAACGGCTGATCGGATCCATCCGGCGCGAGTGCGTGGACCATTTCGTCGTCTTGGGCGAGGCGCATCTGCGCCGAATCCTGCGATCCTATGCCCGCTATTACAACGACATCAGAACCCACTGGTCCTTGGATAAAGATGCGCCGGTCTCTCGCCCCGTCCAGCACACCGGAATCATTACTTCACGCGTCATCCTCGGCGGGCTTCATCACCACTACGTCAGGATTTAGGTTTTCGGTACACACAGGGGGGCGATCACGCTGGAGACCGATTTTTGCATAGAAGCGGTAGAGGAGGCATTGGCGCGTCACGGCAAGCCCGACATCTTCAACACCGATCAGGGCAGCCAGTTCACCTCCACCGACTTCATCAAGGTGCTGGCCAGTCGGGAGATCAAGATCAGCATGGACGGCAAGGGAGCCTGGCGCGACAACGTCTTTATCGAGCGGCTATGGAGAACCATCAAATGAACTGAAGCTAACGCAAGTTCATGGCTAGAAACCGTGAGAGAGGGAAATTCCACGATGGCTAAAACGTCCCTTTTGACAACGACAACACTTGTTGCCGGGCTGCTGACCGTTTCAGCGGCATTTGCGCAAGACTATGATCTGGTGATCAACAACGGCCGGGTCATGGACCCGGAAACGCTGTATGACGATGTCGCCAATGTCGGCATCAAGGACGGCCGGATTGTTGCGATCACCAAGGATGCACTCACGGGCACCGAGACGGTGGACGCCACCGGCCACATCGTGGCGCCGGGCTTCATCGACACCCATTTCCACTTCCAAATGCCGGTCGGCTATTCCCTCGGGTTGCGCGACGGGTTGACCACCAGCATGGATTTCGAGATGGGCTGTGCGGGATCCTATATGGCGGAATGGTACGAAGCGCGTGCCGGCGTGACCGGGGCCAACTATGGCTGCGCGGTCAGCCACGAATCTGCCCGCGCGATGGTGATCGACGGGGCAGACGGCGCTTACATGAAAGACGGCCCCATTTCCGCTTTGGAAACCCGGAAGAAAACGGGCTGGAGCCAAACGCGCCCGACCCTGGAACAGGGCAACGCGATTCTCGAAGAGCTTGACAAGGGCCTGCAGGCTGGCGCCCCCGGCGTCGGCAGCACCGTGGGGTACATGAGAGAAGGCGTCTCTTCGCGCGAGATGTACGAGGTGCAGAAAGTCGGGGCCCGTTATGGCCGCCCGACCGGTGCACATACACGCTATACGCTCGGCACCGCCACGACCGAGAATAACGGCGCGCAGGAACTCGTCGCCAACGCCCTGGCGCTTGGCGCCCCGGCGATCGTGCTACACTACAACAACGACGGCTGGCAGCTTGCACACGAGATGATTACCAAGCTTCAGGAACAGGGCCACAATATCTGGGGTGAAATCTACCCTTATGCTGCCGGTTCCACCCCGATCAATGCCGAGTTCCTGGAGCCTGAGAGCTGGATCGACGAATTTGGCAAACGCTATGAAGATACCATGCTGGATCCGGTCACGGGTAAGTACTACACCTTGGAAACCTACAAGGAGACGATCGCATCTGAACCCACCACAATGATCGTCATCTTCAAGCAGCCCGAAGAAAACCAGGCGAAGTGGCTGACGCTGAAGGGCGTGACCATGGCCAGCGATGCAACTGCCGCCACGCCCTACGACGCCCCGTGGGATTACCCTCTGGAAAAGTTGGGTGGCACGCATCCGCGCACGGCTGGTGCCCGAGGCGCTACGATCAGGCTCGGTCGGGAAAACAACATCCCGATGATGCAGCTGATCTCGATCCTCAGCTATAACGCTGCCAAGCATCTGGGCGATACCGGCTTGAAATCCATGCAAGAACGCGGCCGCATCCAGACGGGCATGGTTGCCGATATCGTGGTCTTTGACCCTGAACTCTTCACCGACAATTCAACCTATGAAAAGGGCAGTATCCCTTCGACGGGCATGAAAGCCGTGATCGTCAACGGTCAGGTCACTGTGCGTGACGACGTGCTGCTTCCTGTCTTCGCTGGTCAGCCGATCCGGTTTGACCCGGAAGACAAGCCGCGCTTCGAGCCGATCTCGGAAGAGGCGTGGAATGCCGAATTCTCGACCGGTATGCCTTTGCCATCTGACTTCACGGGTGCCTTTCCCCAGAAAGTCGAAAACTGATGGTGAGAAACCTGAGCAAGGAGGCGGGAACATGCGGTTTTTGACCTGTGTGTACCGAAAACCCCATCCCGCATTGATTGGCTGAATTATTCCCTGCTATGCGGGGAACAATTCCCTGTTAGCTTCAGAAAATCCCTGTTCGGGTGCGTAGGGAATTTAGGTGTAACTACCTGACTTATAGTCAGAAAATCGAGCCGTGTTCCCGACTTCGTGGCTAGATTTGCGAAATTTCCCTGTATTTTCCCGCTTTAACAGGGAATTTGAACCCAGAGAGCTTTCGCCAAAGACTGCCAGCACAGCCAGCCAGTCGCGAGTTTTCTGGCTCTCTCCTGACACTCAGCAAACGGCCCCAAGGAAGCGCGGAATTGCGCCACTAGTTGACGGTGAGTTTGCTTCCAGAGAGCAGAGAGACGCGAGTTTGGGCGGACAGTAGGGGCTGCCTGTCGCTTTTTCTCAACTGGCCAGTTTCGGGGGTCACACTTCCGAGGATTAGGGCCCGAGAACACGCTGTAGATGTCGCGATATTGGTCGCGGGAACCTATGGTCATTCGGGCCCAGCTGAAGGCTAAGGATTCCACAGACCACGCGCCTGTGATTCAATGCGCCGATCTGACTAGGAGTACCCATGGGCGATACACCGATCGAGTGGACTGACGCGACCGACACCGGCTACCGCTTTGGCTCGTTTAGCGGCGCGCCTTCCCGGAGCCGCGTGACAAGGCCCCGGGACCCTAACGTTGCTAAAAGCCAAGCAATGCCCTCTGTTCAGCCGAGTTGACCGGTATCTGCGGCGTCAATCGCAACCGCAGAGCTATCCGACTTACCGTGACATTGCCTGCCGCGCACTTCTGGCTGCGTCCTATAGATCGAGCACCACGAGTGAGAGCGTGAAGCCGGGGCCAAGCGCGCCCATGAGATGGCGTCCTGTGGCGCCCATGCGTAGCGCACGCTCCAGGACGAAGAGCACGCTGCACGCAGACAGATTGCCGTAATCGCGAAGCACCGCGGAGGAGCTATCGAAGCTGTCCATGTCAACGCCGAGAGACTCGGCTGCGGCCTCAATCATCTTCGAGGCGCCGGCGTGGAAGACAAAGCCCGCGAAATCGTCCAACGCCAGATCGCGATTACGCAGGAACAGGTCCACCGTCGGACCAAGGTTCTTGCGCACGAAGGCGACAA
Organism: Methyloceanibacter superfactus; assembly: GCF_001723305.1. Classification (GTDB taxonomy): domain Bacteria; phylum Pseudomonadota; class Alphaproteobacteria; order Rhizobiales; family Methyloligellaceae; genus Methyloceanibacter; species Methyloceanibacter superfactus. The sequence goes on along the minus strand of NZ_LPWF01000011.1, from coordinate 27,452 downwards.
GCGCCGGCGATAGGCGCAAACCGAGGGAATCCTTACGAACCGTGATGCCCGCCAAATTTCCCGTGTCTGGCCAAAGATGCTCGCCGGAGGTAACATAGCGCGCGATGTGCGCCGCTTGCGCGAACCGCCGCGCCGCAGCAGCACAGCGCTCCCGCCATCGCCGAACAAGGTGAAGGCAACCGCATCGGTCTTGCTGACGTTGAGCAGGCTGAGATTGGCGGTGCAGATCTCGACGACCAGCAGAAGGACGACGAAATCAGGGTTGGCCTCCGCAAGTTGGGCCGCGCGGGCGAGACCCGTGGCTCCCCCTGCGCAGCCGAGACCGAAGATCGGCGTCCGCTCCACGCTCGACTTAAAGCCAAAATGGTTTGCCAGCGCCGCATCGAGAGTGGGGATCGATATGCCAGTGCTCGTGACTAGGACGACCGCATCGATCTCGCTGGGCTCCATGCGCGCATCAGCCAAGCAGCTCTCTGTTACCTGCACAAGCAATTCGAGCGCCGCCTCCTGGAAGACGGCCGTGCGCTCGACCCAATCGTGAGACTCCAAATACCAAGAGACCGGCTTCACCATGTGACGGTGGTGGACGCCGGCATTGCCGAACGTCGACAGCATGTGCTGCATGCCCGCGAGATAGGGCGCAGCCTCGTCCCGAACCTCGTCCTGGTTGATTGTGTTGGCGGGAACGGCTGTTGTCAGGGCGATGAGTTCCAGGTCCCCGGCTTGCCGTTTGCGAGGCGCCTCGGCTCCGCGCGCGCCCTGCAAGCTCCTCAGCATATTAATCCTCGCGCTAGCGTTTTTTTGCTCTTCATTGATCTGACTTCACGTTACGGCAATACGGTCTACGCTAAAAGATCCTAGATTGGGTCGGGTCGAGCACGGTAGGATATCGGGGCTGGGGTCATGTCGGACGATAGGAGGGTACGGAGCATTGCGGCGATGCACTCCGTCCTCACACCACTCACCCTGAGATTCTACGATTTTTACGTGTTGGGCTTTTCAAGCCGGTTGTTGTGGCGCTGCCCTGCGCCCGTTCTCCTCGACCTTTACCACCGCAACGTCTCGGACAGCCATCTCGAGGTAGGGGTCGGGACTGGCTATCTCCTCGACCGTGCGCGATTTTCCTCGGAAGCGCCCGCTATAACCTTGATGGATATCAACGCGCATTGCCTCGCCTCCGCAGCGCACCGCATCGCTCGGTATGGGCCGCAAACCGTAGTCGCCGACATCCTCGATCCGCTGCCGCAGATCGGTCCCTTCACTTCCATCGGGTGCTGCCACGTCCTGCATTGCCTGCCAGGCAGCATGGCCGGGAAAGCCCGCGTCTTCGACCATCTGGCGGCGGTCTTGGCGACGGACGGTTGCCTGTTCGGGGCCAGCGTCGTGCAGGGCGATGCGCCAAGATCACCACCCGCCCAGGCGCTCATGAATTTCTACAATGCGCACAGCATATTCTCGAATGCGGAGGACCGTGTGGAGATGTTGGAGGAAGCGCTCACCGCCCGCTTCCATAATGCTGCCGTGAGCCTACGCGGCTGCGTTGCCCTGTTCGAGGCGAGTGGCCCAAGGTCACGCCCGAACTTTCCCACCCCCACAGCTACCTCCTAAGACGCCGCTCAAGGTTGCAATGTTCTCATGCTGCTTTGGAGGCATTGTCAGACACACCTGAGCGGGCCTGCGAAGGGTGCTGGTCTGAGGCGTTCAGGACGCCAGCTGACGCCACTTGGCCAGGCGGCAGAGGGGTTCTGTTTGAAGATGTTGTGGCGGTTGAGGTTATGGTCGGTCCAGCGCAACTCGATCTACAAGTCTCATGGCTATTCATTCAAGACCGCCAAGGCCATCAACTATTTTCGGCAATGCTGGCTGTGCCTACAACAATGCAGTCAACATTCCAATGTCCCGCGCTGACAATCAGACCGTGCTCGCCATCAAGAAAAGAGAGAAGGCCATCGGCTGTCTCTAAGTCAGCATTCCCGGAAAGCAACACAGTGGGCGTGGCGGCTAAGGGTACCTAAGTCAGTACGTCCGCTTGACTGCACCATCAATATCGTCCGGATATGATTATCGGAAACTACAAGATCAGCGCTTGCGCAACTCTACGCTTCCGCTGCCTTTGGCACTTTGGAACGTAACGGTCTGGGCGGAGCCTTTGACGACGACGCGCACACGGCCTGAAATATCATATCCGGAGTTATAGAAATCCCCGACGTAACTTGTCGGACCGACCTTGAGCAGTTGTCCTGTTTGCTGGACCTTGCGCGAGTGCGTGGCACAGGTGGCGGTCAGGCTAAAGACCTTTTCAGTCTCCTGCTTGTAGCTGAGACGGCAGCGCACTGTCTCGCGCGGACCGTCCTTGGGATTCACCACGCCGCTTCCGCTCCAGACGCCCTCCAAGGAGGTCGCGCCAGCTTCCGTCTCCAGGCAAAGGCCAATAGCGAGGAGCGCCAAAAGTAGTCGCGTCGAGATTCGCGCTGTCATTTAAGTCTCCCAGGTTGCTCGTCTCCGTGACGCGCCACGACGGGCATGCCTGGATCGGTATCGTTCGGCAACAGCGCACGGCCTTGCCAACGCGACGAAACCAGGATGAGCGCGGGCAGGACTACGAGGTCTGCAAGCAGCGCGAAAATCAGTGTCGAAAGGCAGATCAAGCCGAATTGGCGGGTCGGCGGCACGGCACTGAGCTGGGTGACGGAAAGGCCCGCGAGGAGCACGACAGTCGTCAGGATCAGAACCGCACCGATCACGCGCATTGTGCGATCGATCGCCGCCGATGTGATGTTGGACTGCTGTTTTTCAAGCTCAAACCTGTTGAGGACATGGATTGTGTCGTCGACCGCAAGCCCGAATGCGACCGTCAGACCGACAATTGTCGCGTAGTCCAGCCCGCCATGCACCAATGTCAGCCATGTGCCCGTGGCGAAGAGCGCAAACAGATTCGGGATGATGCTCAGGCCGGCAGAAAGGAACGAACGGAACGCCATGCCGATCACCACAATCACGACGACGACCGCACTTAGCATCGAAAGACTCAGCTGGGAGATGATGCCCGTTGAGCGCGTGGCGCCAACGCTGGCGAGCCCCGTAAGTCTCATCGTGAACTCCGGATGACGCGCCCACACTTCCTCGAGTTCCGGTTCGATTCCGCTCGAGAGTTTCAAGACCTCCTTGGCTTCCAAGTCGCCAATGTAGCCGGAGACCAAGGCAGCACGGCGTTCCGAATTCACGTAGCGCGATATGACCACGGGCGGCGCAGTCTCGTTAAGGCGCGCGCGGCTTCGTCAGGCGGCAATCCGCCGGACTCCGCCCAGCGCTGAAGATCGTGGAGCGAATTGACCTTGCTGATGGCGGAATGCCGCTCCAACGTCTCGTGGACTTCCTGAATGATCTCTCGGACCGCCTTCGACTGCGGCTCGAGCCCTTCCGGCCATTCCACCATGACGCTTAACGGGAACAGGCCGCCAAGCCGCTCCTCGATGCGGTCGAGGACAGTCGCCGCCGTCCCCTGGTCTGGCAGCATGTCGCTCAGCCGGTAGCGCGGCTCCAACTGGAGATAGGCCAGCCCGAAGAGCGCCGTCAGCGCCACGCCGGCAACCGCAATAATCTTCGGCCACTTGGCAACCGCAGCGCTGATCGTCGCCGCCGCATTATCAAGGAGTGCGACGCCGTTCCTGGCGCGGCCGTCTGCCAGATACTTGGAACCGCCTTCCTTAAGAAACAAAGCGGCCAGCATAGGCATGACCGCGAGCACAATCCCCAGCGCCATGAGCACCGACAGCGCCGCCATAAGCCCGAACGAGCGGATCAAGACCGAGCTGCTCATCGCGAGAGAAAGAAGCGCGATCGATGTCGTTATCGAGGTCAGCGCGCAAGCAGGCCCGATCTCCGCGATGGCTTGCTGGATGCCTTAACTTTGGCGGTGCCCGCGTCCAAGTTGCGGCAGACCGCGAAAAGAAAGTGCATCGCGTTGTTGATAGTGACAACCAGCACGAGCGGCATCACCGCGTTCATCAGAGGGTCGATGCGCGTCCCTGTCCAGCCGAACAGTCCCAGAGACCAAATGATCGCCAAAAGAGCCGGCACATTGGCGATGAGCACGAGCCGCCAGCGGCGAAAGAATAAGCCGAGGATCACGGCGCCAACGAGGAGTCCGACCGCGTTGAACACGAGGATATCGCGGCGCGTGCTGTCGATCACTTCCACCTTCATGACAGGCATGCCTGACAGGCCCAGCCGGAGATCGGTTGCAGCGGCGCTTTCGCTCACAATGGTCCCTAGCTCGCCAATGATGACGGGCAAGCCCCGCTTCGCGACCTCATCGCGGTTGAGAGCCACCAGGAACAGCGCCAGTCGGTTCCCGTCGACGGATTTGGAAATAAGCCGTCCGTGCGCCAACGGGTGCTCATCGAGACGCTTTCCCAGCGCAGACAGCGTTTCGGGCCCCTGAGTTAAGTCGTCCGGAATGATGGGAGCGGGCAGACGACCGGCCTCTAGCGGTTCTCGCAACGAGAACACCGACACAACCGACTCCACCGCGTCCGACAGCAGAAGATCGAATGTGAGATCCTGCATCTGTTGCAGATGCTCAGGGCTCAGAAGGTCGGGTCCATCCACGGCGAGATAGACATCGAGGTCGCTTGCCGGGAAGCGCTCCCGTAGCTCCTCGAAGGCTAGATAGTCCGGGGTTGCCGATCGAAGGAACTGATCGAGGGCGTCGTCGGTCTTCACTTTAAGAAGACCGATCGTCATCACCGCCGACAGCGCGAGCAGAACCACAAGCGCGCGTGCCGGCCAACGCGCCGACATCTCTCCAAGCACCAGGAAGGGCTTGGTGAAGCGGTAAAGACGGGTTTGAGATCGCGGTTTGGTCTCGTGAATAGTCGGGCTCCGACTCTAGGGCGTGCTCATTGGGTCAGGCCGCGAAAGTGCGCGGTAAAGGTACGGCGGAATTGGCTGTCCTTTCCGAAAATTTCATCTGCTGGAGATTTAGCCACGCTACGTTCCCTGCGATGCGCGAAACAATTCCCTGTTAGCTGGCATTGTCAGAGTAAATTGGCTTGAGCGTCCTGGCGAGGACAATGCCCATACGAGCAGAAATCAACTTCAGATATAAATCAGACTCTTGCCGAACTTATCCTTTGCTTAGGCGATATGTATGAGAGGGTATGGGTGTCTGAAAAGACGATGGGTACTGCCAAGCCGCTGCGGTTGAGAAGCCAGGAGGCAGCAGAGGACGCCTTGCGCAAACTCGGTCAGAGGCCAAATCCCATGGCGGAGAGTAGGCCGTCGTTCGACAGAAAACGGCGATGAATATCGGTCTCGCTCTTTCCGGAGGCGTTCCGCGCCACGAAATTCCATCTGGGACCCATCCGTTTCCTGCGCGACGCGGGTTTGCTCAGCAGCGTCACGCAATTGGCGAGCGTTTCCGACGGAATATAATGGCGGCTCACCTGATCTATCACTGGAAGGACACCTCGGACGACGATGCGACCGTTGAAAAAGCCGCCAGTGAACTGATCGCCTTCACGCAGCAAGCGCGGCCGGACAGGTCTGATGGAGCAGTTCTACGATCGGTTCTACAACTACACGACCCTGTACGAACTGCGCGCGCAATCCGGACGGCGCTGCATATCCTTATTCTTCAAGCGGGCAGCTTTGCTGCACGAGGCGATCCACTCTCTGGCCGTCGGCGCTTGGCACAAGCAAGCAAGGGAGTGACCATACATGCAAATCCTTGCCATTGAGCACGCTTTACCAAAGAAAATTCTTTCGAACGATGAAGTCATCGATCGCATCACGGTGGCGAGTAGAGACACGCTGAGCGCGAGGGAACTCAAGAGGGTTTTGTCTCACCTTTCAAAATTGTTTAGTTCAACAGGCCTCAAGTCGCGCCATATTACCAACCGCGTCTGCAAGCCAATTGATCTCGTCACCGACGCCGCGAAGCGCGCACTGCAATCTGCCGGGCTTTCCGCTCGCGACCTCGACTTCATAATCTATGGTGGTGTTGGCCGCGGCTATCTCGTCCCGTCATATGCATCCGCCGTGCAGTACGAGTTGGGGGCCTCAGGTGTGCAGAGTTTTGACGTTCTTGATGCTTGCGCAAGTTGGGCGCGGGCTATGCAGATCTCGCAGAACTTTCTTGCTGGCAAATCAAACGGGGCCGGACTGATCGTCAACTGTGAGTGCGGCTTTTATGACGACTACGACGTCTGGTCGATCCGGTCGCCCAAGGATATCGAGGTCGAGGGCGGGTTTACACGATCGGGGAAGCGGCGACGGCAACTGTCGTCGGTCCAGTTTCGAACGGCGCCGGCTTCGAATTCCATTCGCGAACCTATGGCGAGTATGGCGACCTGGCGACGCTGCCCATCGTTGAAAGCCACTCCTACATGAGCCACAAGCGACAGCAGAGCGGTCCCTTGCGTTTCTATACGCGCTCGAACGAGCTCACCTTCAACGGTTTCAGGATCGGCCTCGAACTGATGAAGAAGATCGATCCGTTGAGAGGCAGAAAGGTTGACGCCTTCGTGCCGCATGCGGGCGCCGCGCCGAGCATAGATATGTTTGTCAAGGCGGTTAAGCTGGAATCGCCGAAGCTTATCATGAGTTACCAGGACCACGGCAATACCGTCTCTGCATCGATACCGCTCGGCCTCAGCCTCGCGATCGGCGACGAACGCATCAAGCGCGGGGATAAGGTGTTCGCAGCGGTCATTGCGGCCGGAATCTCTGCCGTTTCATTGCTTTTCGATTATTGATACCCTTTGCCCAGCTTGCGTTCTGATGCCATTCCAGGCCCTGGGACCACGATGAGCGATATTCAAACAGACCAGTTGCCGACGAGCGACTCCGCCCGAGGAGTGTTTCCCAAGGCGCTTTGCGCGGAAGACGCCCGCGCGCTCAGTGCTATCCAGAACTGGCGTGGCGCTCTGGCGATCCTGTTTCAATGGTCTGTGATCGCCACCGCCGCCTTTGCCGCGATCTGGAGCGAGTATTGGCTGGTGTATGCGCTGGCCGTCGTCGTTATCGGCACGCGCCAGCACGCATTGGCGATCCTTGTTCATGACGCCGCCCATCACAGGCTCTTCACCGGGCGCGCTTTTAATGACGTTGCCGCAAATCTGACCCTTGCCTATCCGCTCGGATTTTCGCTGACGCGCTATAGGCCGTTCCATCTCGACCATCACCGGTTCAGCTACAGCGACTGCCGGAAAGATCCGGAATGGCGATACATCCAGAACAATCCTGACTGGCAGTGGCCAAAGTCCCCTCGCGCCGCTGGGCGCATCATTCTGATGGACCTGCTAGGGCTCAATATCCTCAGCCTTTGGCGATTGCTGCGGCAATTCTCCCCATGGTTCATCTTTTTACATACGCAGGCAGTTGATGGCGAAAGTCTGCGGACGGGCGAGCGCGCCCTGCTTCTCGGCTTCGCGGGTACCGTCCTGGCCGCACTCGCCCTCACGAACGGCTGGGCGTATTTCGCGCTCCTGTGGTTACTGCCGATGGCGACGATTGCTACTGCGGTCTTCCGTCTACGCACCGTCGCAGAGCATGCAGGACTGACGGAGGAACACGAACTGCGAAGCACGCGTACCGTCCTGCCCGCCGTATTCGAGCGGTTCCTTGTAGCGCCGTGCAATGTCAATTATCACCTCGAACATCACCTCTATCCCTCAGTGCCCTTCTACAACCTGCCGAAACTGCACCGCCGCCTGCTCGCCGAACCCGAGTTCCGACGGAATGCGCACATCTCGCGTATGTATACAGATCTCAAGGGCGGTGTGATCCGGGAGGTGACCCAGCGCGATTAGCCGGCTGAAGGGCTGTCCAGCTGTTGGCTGCACCGATACGCGAAGGTAAACGATTGAGGAACGCAGCCGAGCATGGCCGGTAACCACACCATTGGCCTGTGTTACTGCCGCTCCATTATGCGGTCTATTACACGGTTCGGCAGTAGACGCCTGCACAGGACCGCGAAATAGGTGGGGACTGTCACATAGTAGTGGGGTTTCGGCCGGCTACTTTCCACCGCATGAACAAGCCTCTTCAACACGGCTTCCGGCCCAAGCTTGAATCTGTGCGAGCCCCCTTCCTGAAAAAACTCGATGCGGCGCTTGTAGGCCTCGCTGTGAACAGAGTTCTCTATATCGATATTTCGCTTGAATGCCTCCATGGCATGCTCGACCAGCCTGCTCCTTATCGGTCCCGGCTCGATGAGCGAGACGAATATTCCGGAGCCGGCGAGTTCGTGGCGCAGGACGTCGGACAGTCCTTCTAGGGCAAACTTAGCTGCGACATAGGCGCCCCTGAACGGCATGGCGACTAGCCCCAGAACGGACGAGCATTGCACGATGCGACCGCTACCGTTGGCGCGCATCGTCGGAATCACACGACATGTGAGGTCATGCCAACCGAAGAGGTTTGTCTCAAATTGAGCACGCAGGACGTTTGGAGCGAGGTCCTCGACAGCACCGGGCTGCGCAAACGCGCCATTGTTGAAAAGGGCGTAGAGTCCGCCACCGGTTTGTTCCAGGACTTGATCGACGCACCGCCTAATCGAGTCGGAGTCGGCATAATCCAGGTAAAAGGCCGCAAGGCCCTCTTTCCTGAGCCGGTCAAGATCTGGTGGCTTGCGTGCGGTCGCGGCAACCTGCCAGCCCCGCGCGCGCATACCGTGTGCACAGCACAATCCAATCCCGGAGGAACAACCAGTTATCAGGATCGTGCGGTGATTCTGCTGCAATTTTGGGATGTTAGGCGGAACGGAGGCCTTGAACTGCATCTTCTGCGGCATTGTGGTCACCCAAGGCCTGTACAGAGTTCCGCAGAGAACGCTGTTAGTTTCCCGAAGCTGAGGAGTCAATGATTCCTAACATTTATGATGCGGCTACTGGTGAGACCGACCTGGAAACGCGCCGATTAAGGGCCTGCCTGCGCGACAGCCTTCGGGGATATCAGAGTTAGCTGATACCTATGTCCGCTGTGGGTCAAAAGCCGACTTCAGATCTTAGGTTGCCAATGTCCGCTCTTCCTCCCATAGCGGACAGGCTCATTGCCCTAGATCTTCTCGCGTCAGGCGCCAAAGACGGCCCTAGAGGATGGCGTAGTCAAGGTGCAAGTAACGCTGGTTGCGTGCCCGGGATTTGAACCTACGGGGCCTCTGAATCATTTGCCTGCTCCAGCAGGGAAGGTCCCTGTTTCCGTTTCAGAATTCCCTGTTTCGTCTGGACAATTCCCTGATGCTTTGCTTAGGGAGTTTTGCCCTTTCGCGTTGATATGAAATGGAAAACTCAGCTCCAGCAGGGCAGGGCGGTGCAAGAAGAGGCAGAAATTCCCTGTATTTTCCCGCTGATCAGGGAATTAGACTGCCGAGACACGTTCGCTGCAGCCTCCCAGCACAGCCACCCAGTCGCGGCCTTTCTGGTTCTCTCCGGACCGTCGCAAAGCAGTCCTGAGGAAGCGCGGAAATCCACCTGTGTGTACCGAAAACCCCATCCGCATTTGATTAGCTGAAGGAATCGCCTAACGTCAGGGTACAATGCTTGCCTTGCTCTGCTTCGTCCTGGCCGTCTTGGTCTCGCCATTCAAGTCGAAGAGCCGGCTTGAAGCAGAGAACGCGGCACTTCGGCATCAGTTGATCGTTTTGCGGCGTAAGGTGCAGGGCCGGATCCAGCTGACGAATAACGATCGCTGGTTCTTGATCCAGCTGTATCGATGGTTCCCGTCGACCCTGCAGGTCCTCACGATCATCCGTCCCGAGACGCTGGTGCGTTGGCATCGGGCAGGCTTTCGTTGCTACTGGCGTTGGAAGTCGCGCGCACGGGGAGGCCGGCCGCAGATCGAGACGGACCTCCGCGCGTTGATCCGGCGGATAAGCATCGAGAACCCGCTCTGGGGAGCGCCACGCGTCCACGGCGAACTGCTCAAGCTTGGGTTTGAGGTCGCGCAGTCGAGCGTCGCCAAGTACATGGTCAAGCGACGCGGACCGCCAAGCCAGGGGTGGCGCATCTTTCTGCGTAGCCACGCGCCTGACATTGCCGCCATGGACTTGTTCGTTGTCCCGACCATTGGCTTCAACCTGCTCATGCCTTCGTCATCGTTCGGCTAGACCGCAGGGACTTCGTCTGGATCAACGTCACGACAAACCCGACGGCAGAATGGATTGCGCGTCAAATAACGGAGGCATTTCCTTGGGACGATGCCCCGGAATATCTCATTCGCGATCGGGATCGGATCTACGGCACCATCATGAAACGACGATTGGGCGCCATGGGAATCCGCGACAAGCCCACGGCACCAGCATCGCCTTGGCAGAATGGCTTTGCCGAACGGCTGATTGGATCAATCCGGCGCGAGTGTGTCGATCATTTCGTCGTTTTGGGCGAGGCGCATCTGCGCCGAATCTTGCGAACCTATGCCCGCTATTACAACGACATCCGAACGCACCGGTCCTTAGCTAAAGATGCACCGGTCTCTCGCCCCGTTCACCGCACCGGTGACATTCGTTCACACGCGATCCTTGGCGGACTACATCACCACTACGTCCGGATTTAGGTTTTCGGTACACACACGGGTATTGGCCGTTGACGATGGCTGTGACTATGTCGGGGGCCAGCGACGGAAGACGCAGCAAGCGTGACAGGTAGCCAATCGTCAACGGCCCCAACTAGCCAGCTCATGAATAGTTGGTCTGGCAACGCCTGCCCGGAGAATTACCGGCTCTCCTAGGGTTCGATCCCTTCGCACATCGGTCCGTTCAAGAAGCGTTGTGCGGCGGCTGTGTTTTTGATCACAAGACCATAGTTCTTGAGAAAGCCGTCCATGACGCCGCGCTTGGCGTTTGCGGCTTCCTTGCTTCCCTTCGCCGGCTTTGAGTCGCCGCCTTTGTCTTTGCCCTTCTTGCCGCCCTTGCCTTTGACCAGGTCGGCGCCGATCCAAGCCATTTTGCCGAGGCCAAGCCAGGTGTCCCGAACCGACCCGCCTTCGCTGCGGATCAATTGTTCTTTCGCCAGGACGATGCCGCAGGTCGAAACTGCACCCACGGTGGAGACTGGGCTCTCGTATAGGGCGCATACAGGACGCAATGGAGGCGTCATGGCGGCACAGGGGTATTGCTGCATTTCCCGGTTCAAATCGTTCACCAGCGAGGCGTAGCCCGTGAGTCCTCCTAGCTTGGAAGCAGTGGCGCAGGTGAAGCCGATCCGGAAGTACTTCGCCTGCATCGGCTGGATGCTCGAAAAGCCGCCAATTCCGCTGGGCAGCGAGTGCAGTTTTTCGAGAGTGCTGATGCACTCGCTTTCCACCACCTTGGCGAGTTCCGCGCTCCAGTCGCCGACCGTGGCGAAAATCGGAATCTCGCCAGGCTGAAGAACGACGCATTTGCCGTCCGCCGTTTCGCGTAAGCCACGGTCACAGGAAGGGATGCGCACGGTTACTTTACAAGCCGGCTGATCAAGCGCCCCGCATGGAGGACGCACGCATTTGTCGTCGACCGTCTCGGTGTGCCCCTCGTCGCAGGAGGGAATGCGCTCGGTCACGAGGCACGGTCTCTGGTCGAGCGCGCCGCAATCGTATTTTTTGCAACGGCCCAGGACTTCGGAAAGTCCTTTGTTGCAGGAGGGAATGCGCTCGCCGATCGCGCAGGCCCGCTGTCCTTCTGCGCCGCAACGCCAGGGCTCACAAGTATAGGTTTGCAGATCCTCGAACAGGCCTTTGTCGCAGGAGGGGATGCGTTCGGTGATCGCGCAGGGTCGCTGACCTTTCTTGCCGCAGTCGATGGCCAGGCATGTTTCTGAGGATTCAACCAAACCGACGTCACAGGAGGGAATGCGCTCGGTGATCGTGCAGGGCCTTTGCCCCTCCTTGCCGCATTCGAACTCGATGCATTTGTTGAGCTGTATGTTTTCCCGCAAGCCCTTGTCGCAGGAGGGGATGCGTTCGGTTACGAGACAAGGCCGCTGGTCGAGCGCTCCGCAAACGGGGTCTATGGGGACCATGCATTTTTTCTGGGCCATGTTCTCTATAAGGCCGGGGTCGCACGAGGGCACGCGTTCGCCGACAAGGCAGGGACGCTGGCCTTCTTTGCCGCATTGCAGGGGCAAGCACTGGCCAGGCAGATGTTCGGCCAGTCCTTTGTCGCAAGAGGGGACGCGCTCGATTACAAGGCAGGGCCGTTGTCCTTTGCCGCCGCAATCGCCTTTCCTAAGGCACTTTCCCTTCACTTCCACGAGTTCCTTGTCGCAGGAAGGCACGCGCTCGTGCACCTTGCAGGCGCGTTGGTTGTACGCGCCGCATTTGGGCTTGGGCTTGTCGACGCACGTCCCGGATTTCTCGATCAGCCCGCTGTTGCAGGAGGGCGCGCGTTCGATCAACAAGCAGGCGCGTTTTCCTCGCGTGCCGCAATCGCCCTTCCGCAAGCAACGCCCTCTCAGTTCGATGAGGCCGCCGTCACAAGAAGGAATGCGTTCGTGCACCTTGCACGGCCGTTGGTTCAGCGTGCCGCAATTGGGCTTCGGTTTTGGCTTGGGTTTCGGTTTAGGCTTCGCCTTGGGGCGAACACATCTTTTCAGCGCGAAGTTCTCGACGAGGCCCTTGTCGCACGACGGGACTCTTTCGAAGACCGAGCAGGGACGCTGATTGTTTCCGCCGCATTTCCCAGCTTGTGCCGGGCCGGACGACATGGCCGCAAGCGTCAAGAGAGTACACAAGCTCAAGAGAAGACGTGTGACGACTTTGGCGATCAGTCCACGCTGCATTGTGTCCCCCGGCTGTGTGTACCGAAAAACCCCATCCGCATTGATTAGCTGGGCATTGTCAGACAAACCCAGACGGGGCTGCGAAGAGCAGTGGTCTGAGGCGTTCAGGCTTACTCTGACAACGCCCTAATGGGCTTTGACTGGTCAGTCGCTAAGCGCTCGTTGCGGTCTGGGGAAGTAAACGACAAAGCCAAAACTTGCCTCAAAATCGCGTCGTCCGTTTAACCGACCCACTAGCGCAGTCGCTTTATAACTCCGTAAAGAACCGGGATGCCACCTCGGAATAGGGAGGCGCATGTTATGCGCATAAAAGTCGCCATCACTGTAGCGTTGGCGCTTTCTGTCGTTGGAGGAGGCTGTTCCCGCCCTTGGCAAGTATCAACGGCAGACTTGGCACCACTAAATTCTCAGCGCTACGGTCAGACGCGATACTCAAATTCATACGATCCGCCTTCACAGTACCCGGATCCCAACGTACCCGCCCAACGACGGTATTCGGATCCTTACGCGCCTTCCCAGTATGGCCGGGCTTCGCCATCAAACCCATTGGGCCCTGTGACGGAACCGAATCCGCCGCCTGTCGTGCAAAGCTCTAGCGTACGCAAGGTCAAGACGATCACCATTCCGGCCCCCGGCGCTCCGGCGGAACCCGAAGTGACGCGGAGCACGATCAAGGCCTCGCCTTGAAACTTCTCCTTTCGGAAATTCCATCCGCTGGAGATTTAGCCAGCGATTTTCCCTGCTATGCGGAAAACAATTCCCTGTTAGCGCCAGAAAATTCCCTGTTCGGTTGCGTAGAGAATTTGGATGTAAGTAACTGACGTATAGACCGAAAACCGAGCCTTCTTCGCGCCTTGTCGGCCAAATCCGCGAAATTTCCCTGTATTTTCCCGCAAATCAGGGAATGTGACTGCCGAGACGCGTTCGCCGCAGCCTCCCAGCACAGCCACCCAGTCGCGGGCGTTCTCGCTCTCTCCAGGCACGCACCAAACAGCGCCGATAAGGGCGAGGATGGCCCGCCGATGTTTCCGGTCGGGCAGGGGCACGCCTAAAATGCCCCACCTTATGACTTGCACAGAATGCAAATATGTTGTGTCTGGCTAAAGGTAGTTCCGATCAACAGCCTAGGGTGGAGGATCGATAGAAGGATGACGAACAGTAAGCGCCTCAACATCTCATCGGGCGGGGCCTATGAGTCCATCTTCGGATATTCGCGAGCGGTGCGGCACGGCAAGGACGTGCATGTCTCCGGAACGTGCGCGCCGCCAACGCATGAAAAAGCCGACGCCTATGCACAGGCCCGAGCCGCATTGGCAACTGTCGAGAAGGCGCTGGCTGACGCTGGAGCGAGTATCGGCGACGTTGTCCGCACGGTCGTCTATCTTCGCGACATCAACGATGCGGAGGAGGTTGCCAAAGCGCATCTGGAGGTCTTCGACAAAGTCCGGCCCGCCAGTACGCTGGTTCAGGTCACATCCATGTTACGGCCATGGCAGAAAGTCGAAATAGAAGCCTATGCCAAGCTCGCATAAGCTTTCAGGATTCGTCGGGGTCTCGCCTCGGATGTGTCTGAGCCTATAGCTTCGTGTAGTCGCGGAAGCGATACCAGGCTTCGACGAACGGGACCGCACGCTTGGCGATCGGGTGCACCGGAAAAGCCGGGAAGGCGAGATCATCGAACGCCGTCCGCCCATCCGGATCGCCCACCATCTGCAAGGCGATCTTGTGCCCGAAATAGGTGGCGCGCGAAACGCCGGTTCCGCAGTAGCCCACGGCGTAGTGAAGCCCGTCGGCCATGCGGCCGAGATGCGGCAGCTCATCGTGGGTATAGCCGATCTGGCCGTCCCAGGCATGGGTGACGGCGATGTCGCCGAGATCGGGGAAGACGGCAAGCAGGTCGCGGGCGAGGTGACGGTAAGCGGCCATTCCGGCCGCTCTGCCGGCGCGGCCGCCCCAGACAATGCGGTTCTCGCCCGGCGCCGAGCGGAAATAATAGAAGACGCGATTGGTGTTGCCGTAGACGCGGCCTTTGGGCATCAGCCGTGTCATCACGTCCGCGGGAAGCTCGGCGGTCGCGATCAAGCCGGAGCGGACGGTGACGATGCGCCGCCGGAGCGGGGGCACGAGCCCGGACGTGTAGCCATTGGTCGCGATGACGACGTCGCGACATCTAAGCGGTCCCGCGTCGGTCTCGAGCAGAAAGCCGTCGTTGTTGCGGGCAACGCGGCGGACGCCTGCATGGCCGATGACGATGCCGCCCCGCGCCTCGACGCGCTGCATCAATCCGGCATGATAGAGGGCTGGGTGGAGCGAGGCGTCGTTGGGCAGAACCGAGCCGCCGAAAAACACGTCCGAGCCGATCTCGCTTCTCTGCTCGGCCCGCGGGACCATGAAGCTTTCGACGCCGGCGACGCGCTTCAAGTCCTCCATGTCGCGCGCCATGGCCTCGTAGTGCTCGGGCCGCATGGCGCCCCGGAACCGCCCGCAGCGTGCAAAATGGCAGTCGATCTCTTCGGACCGCACCAGGTGCTCGATATAGTCGAGCATGCGCGTGCCTTCGCGGAGGAGCGCCGCCGCCTTCGCCTCTCCACGGAGCTCGATGAGACGTTTGACGCGAAACTTCTGGTTGCCGCTGCCGACCTGGCCGCCATTGCGCGTGCTGGCACCGAAGCCCGGAACGCCAGCATCGAGTACGACCGCCTCGCGGCCGTTGTCGAGTAGCGTCAAGGCGGCGGAGAGCCCGGTAAACCCGGAGCCGACAATGGCCACATCCGCCTTCGCCGGAAGCGGCCGCCCCGGCGTCTCCCGGCGTGGCGTGGCATCCCACCAATAAGGCCGGACAGCGACGGAGGCTGCACTGAGCCTGCGCCCCTCGGCGAGTTCCCTGAGCGATAGCGGTTTTGTGGATGAAGCGGTCATCGGCGCGATGCGTGTTCCTCTCACAATTTACCGTTGCGGACCACCGCGTCAGCACGGTTTGTGAGTTAACTGATCTACAAAATAGTTGCACCCGGTGCAAGTTCATTGTAGCTAGGTTTCAAGAGAGCGGAAAGCCGCCGGAATGAAACACGGGAGGATATGGTGCAAGACACGCTAGACCGACCTTGCGACTTGCGGACGGCGCCGGGGCAGCTCGCTCCGCCGAAGAACATGACGCTGGACGTTGCCCGGCAATATCTCGCGCAGAACGGCGTGCGGTACGTACTGGCCCAGTTCGTCGACATCTACGGTGTCGCCAAGAGCAAGGCGGTCCCCGCCGATCATCTCGAAGAGATCGTCACGGACGGCGTCGGATTTGCCGGCGGCGGCGTGTTTGGGCTTCGTCTCGAACCGCACGAGCCGGAATACATCGTCATCGGCGATCTCTCGACCTTGACGCTGATGCCCTGGGCGCCGGGTTACGCGCGCATGATGGGCACCGGCACCGTGTCCGGCGACGCGCATCCGATCGACACGCGGAACATTCTGAAGCGCCAGCTCGACCGTTTGGCGGAACGCGGCTGGACCATGATGACGGGGATCGAGCCGGAGTTCAGCCTGCTCGAGCGCAAAGCGGACGGCAGTGTCATGCCGTTCGATGCGACCGATAGCCTGGCGAAGCCCGCCTACGATTACCGGGGCCTGTCGCGCGTCCGCACTTTCCTGGAGCGCGTGACCGAAAGCCTTCAGTCGCTCGGCATCGACGTCTACCAAATCGACCACGAGGATGCGAACGGGCAGTATGAGATCAATTTCAGATACGCCGATGCGCTGACTTCGGCCGACACGATCATTCTCTTCAAAATGGCGGCGGCCGAGATCGCCCACGAGCTCGGCGCCATCTGCTCCTTCATGCCGAAGCCGAAGAGTTCGATGACCGGAAACGGCATGCATATCCACTGCTCGATCGTCGACGAGGCGGGAAAGAACCTGTTTCACGATGCATCCGACAAGAATGGCATGGGGCTGTCACAGCTTGCCTACCATTTCACGGCCGGAGTTTTGGCGCACGCCAAGCCGTTGACCGCGCTGCTGGCGCCGTCGGTCAATTCCTACAAGCGCCTCGTGGTCGGGCGGACCGCTTCGGGAACGACCTGGGCGCCGGTCTTCGTCGCCTACGGCGACAACAACCGGACGGCCATGGTGCGCATTCCCTACGGCCGAATCGAGCTGCGGACTGGCGACAGCGGAATGAATCCGTATCTGGCGCAAGCGGCCATGATCGCCGCCGGCCTCGACGGCATCGATCGGAAGCTGGACCCGGGCCCGCCGCAGAACGTCAACTTCTACGCGCTTTCGCCCGCCGAGGTGGCCGAGCGCGGAATCGAGACGCTGCCGCAATCTCTCGCCGAATCGATCGCGGCGCTCGAGAACAGCGACCTCATGAACGCGGCACTCGGCGCCGACTTCGTCGACGAGTTCGTGTCGCTGAAGCGCGAGGAATGGATCGACTATCACCGCCACGTCTCCGAATGGGAAGTGAGCCGGTATCTCAGCTTCTTCTAGATCTTTGTCTCTGCCAACGAAGAGGAAACTCGCATGTGCGGTATTGCCGGACTTTTCATCAAGGATCCGAATCTACAACCGCAACTCGGCGACCTGTTGTCGAAGATGACGTCGACACTGTGCGGCCGTGGACCGGACTCCGCGGGCTTTGCCGTTTATGGGGACGGCAAGGACGGCAAGCTGAAGCTCGTTCTGGCCGGACCGAACAAGGACTTCGCGCTCGAGCCCGTCATGCATGAACTGGCGCGTCACCTCGGTGCGGACGCCGACGTGCACATGCGCCATTCGCATGCAGTGCTCAGCGTGGACGAGGGCGACGTGGCGCGGGCACGGCATTGGCTCGCGGAGAACGCGCCCGAGGTCAACGTGGTCAGCCAAGGCGAGCGGCTGGAGATCTTCAAGGAGGTCGGATATCCGACCGACGTTGCCAAGAGCTTCGGCATCGCCGGCATGGGTGGCACGCACGGAATCTCCCACACGCGCATGGCGACAGAGTCGGCCGTGACGACCGACGGCTCGCATCCGTTCTCGACGGGTGCCGACCAGTGCCTTGTGCACAATGGATCGCTATCGAACCACGCCTCGCTGCGGCGCGATTTGAAGCGCGATGGGATCGAGGTCCGTACGCAAAACGATACCGAGGTCGCCGCCGCCTATCTGACGAAACAGATGCGCGACGGCAAGAGCCTGGGAAAGGCCCTCGAGTCAGGCCTCGACGATCTCGATGGCTTCTTCACCTTCGTCGTCGGCACGGAGAACGGCTTCGGCGTGCTGCGCGATCCGATCGCCTGCAAGCCGGCGGTGATGGCGGAGACCGACCAATACGTCGCGTTCGCATCTGAGTTCAAGAGTCTCACCTGCCTGCCGGGAATAGAGAAGGCAAAGGTTTGGGAGCCGAAGCCGGCCACGGTCTATTTCTGGGAGCACAAGTGACATGCCGATAGTCGATCTTGCGAAGACGAGCCTGCGCAACCTCAACGAGGCTCTGCACCAGCTACAGCCGGATACCAACGAGACGCTGTGGACAATTCTGAATCCGGGCGGCGAACATTCGATCGCCGTGAGCGTGGATGCGCCGATCAGTATCTCGGTCAACGGGCCTGTCGGTTACTACTGCGGGGGCATGAACAAGCAGGCCACGATTACGGTCGAAGGCAGCGCGGGGCAGGGCGTCGGCGAGAACATGATGTCGGGCCTATCCACGTGAAGGGTGACGCCAGCCAGAGCGCCGGCGCACCGGGCGCGGCGGTCTTCTCGTCATCGACGGCAATGCCTCGGCACGTTGCGGCATCTCGATGAAAGGCATCGACATCGTGGTGAAGGGCGATATCGGCCATCTGTCCGCGTTCATGGGACAAAGCGGCAGGCTCGTCGTCTTTGGCGAGGCGGGGGATGCGCTGGGTGACTCGCTCTACGAGGCGCACATCTATGTTCGCGGTCCGGTCGCGGGGCTCGGCGCCGACTGTATCGAGAAGGAGATGCGGGACGAGCATCGCGAGGAGCTTCTGGAGCTCCTCGAGGCCGCCGGCGAGGCACACAAGGTCGATATCTCCGAGTTCCGCCGCTACGGCTCGGCACGTCAGCTTTACAACTTCGATGTCGACAACGCGGGGGCTTACTAATGACCTATCACACCCCACCCACGACGCCCCGGCGCTCTGCCACATTCGACGATTATACCCTGTCGGAAATCCGCCGCGCGGCCGCGACCGGGATCTATGATATTCGTGGTGGCGGCGCGAAGCGCAAGGTGCCCAACTTCGACGATCTGTTGATGCTGGGCGCGTCGATGTCGCGCTACGCGCTCGAGGGCTATCGCGAAAAGTGCGCCACGGACGTGACCCTCGGCACGCGGTTCGCAAAAACGCCGATCAAGCTCGCGATTCCGATCACCATCGCCGGCATGAGCTTCGGTTCGCTTTCGGCGCAGGCGAAGGAGGCATTGGGGCGCGGAGCAAGTATTGCTGGGACGTCGACCACGACGGGCGACGGCGGTATGACGCCGGAGGAACGCGGGCAGTCCAAATATCTCGTCTATCAGCTCCTGCCGTCGCGCTACGGGATGAACCCCGACGACCTCAAAAAGGCCGACGCAATCGAGATCGTCATTGGGCAAGGGGCCAAGCCAGGCGGCGGCGGGATGCTGCTTGGACAGAAGATCTCGGACCGTGTCGCCGAGATGCGCCAATTGCCCAAAGGCATCGACCAGCGCTCTGCGTGCCGCCATCCCGATTGGACCGGCGCCGACGATCTCGAGATCAAGATCAACGAGCTGCGCGAGATCACCGATTGGCAAAAGCCCATCTATCTGAAAGTCGGGGCGAGCCGGCCCTATTATGATACCGCGCTCGCCGTGAAGTCCGGGGCCGATGTCGTCGTGCTCGACGGCATGCAAGGCGGCACCGCGGCCACACAAGAAGTCTTCATCGAGCATGTGGGCATTCCGCTTCTGTCGGCCATCCGGCCGGCGGTGCAGGCGCTGCAAGACCTCGGCATGCATCGCAAGGTGCAGCTCATTGTCTCCGGCGGGATCCGCAATGGGGCGGACGTGGCCAAGGCGTTGGCGCTGGGCGCCGACGCCGTCGCCATCGGCACCGCGGCGCTCGTGGCGATCGGCGACAACGATCCGAAGTGGGAGAGCGAGTACAAGGCGCTCGGCACCACCGCCGGTCACTACGATGATTGGCACGAAGGCCGGGACCCTGCGGGCATCACCACGCAGACACCGGAGTTGAGCAGCCGGCTCGATCCCGTCGTCGCCGGAAGGCGGTTGGCGAACTATTTGAAAGCCATGACGCTCGAGGCGCAAACCTTGGCGCGTGCTTGTGGCAAGAGCCATCTGCACAATCTCGAGCCCGAAGACCTGGTGGCCCTGACGATCGAAGCGGCTGCCATGGCGAAAGTGCCTCTCGCGGGCACGAGCTGGATCCCGGGGGAGGCCTTCTGAAAATCCCAATCTCGGGTTTCCCCCTTACTACCGGGAGCTATTCGCTCCCGGTTTTTTTGGGGACAGTCTTAGCGAGGAATCACTCCGCGTAGATGATGATCGCGAGGAACTTGACCCGCTCGTCGAGCATCCGCTCCGGCCCGTGGATGACGTTGCCCGAGAAGGTCAGGGCGTCGCCGGGCTCCAGGATGTAGGTCTTGTCGCCGAAGCGGTATTCCAGGCGCCCCTGCAGCATGTACATGAATTCCGTGCCAGGGTGAGAGAAACGCGGCCACGCCTGGGCCTTGCGATTGACCTCCACGAAGAACGGCTCGAAAATTTTTCGGGGACCGCGATCGTACGACAGAAGCCGGTAGGTATAGCCTTGCTTCGTCCCGACGCGGACAACCTCCATCTGCTCGTCACGCTTGATGAGCTGGGCCTTCCCGCTCTTCTGATCCATTTCCTGAAACAGATCGGCCATCCCGATGCCGAGCGCGTGGCAGAGGCGTTCGAGCGAATCGAGGCTGGCCGCCGCCATCCCGTTCTCGACACGGCTGAGCATGGCGCTCGACATTCCGGCGCCCTCGCTGAGCGCCGCCAGCGTGAGATTGCCCGCGAGCCGCCTTTGCTTGATCGCCGCGCCGATACGTTTCTCGAGCGGAAGCGTGGCGGTGTGCGTCTTCGTGTAGGGACCCGCAAGGTCCGCCGGTGGGACCGCTTTGGGTCGCGTCTTCTTGCTCGATGTCTTCCGTTTTTTGGCCGCTACCATGTCCGCCTGTCCCCGATTCCCCAGTATGCGCCAAAGATTAGCATGTCTTTTCTGCTGCGCTGCACCATTCGCCGGGCTCCCGTCCGAGCATTTGCACCGTAAGCAAAAATAATGCATGCAGCGCATTCAAAAATATTGCACAATATGCACGATGTGGCACTGTCTGGATGCCGGCCCTCAAAGAGGTCGGAACCACCTGGGAGGAACGGGGACCATGACAACAACAGGTTATACCGGCGAGAGCGCAGTGAGCTCCGTCCAAGAGGAAGGTGGCCTGCATCGGGCCATCGACTGGAAAGGCGCATTCTGGATTGCGAGCGGCGTTCCGGCGCTCGTGCTCATCTCGATCGGCGGCATTGGCGCCACCGCCGGAAAGCTAGCATTCCTTGTTTGGACAATTTCCGTATTAATCGGCTTTTCCCAATCCTACAGCTACGCCGAGATCGCGGGACTGTTCAAGAACAAGTCCGGCGGCGCGGCAGTCTATGGCGCGGCCGCGTGGCTCAGATACAGCAAGCTGGTCGCGCCGCTTTCCGTTTGGTGCAACTGGTATGCTTGGACGCCCGTGCTTTCGCTCGGCTGTGCGATTGCCGCGGGCTACATCCTGAACGCGATCGCACCGATCCCGACTTTCGGGGCCGAGTCGCCGGAGGTTTTGGCTTGGCTACAAGACGCCGCCAACACCGCGGCCATTGCTGGCAAGTCGGCGCAGGACGCGACGACCATGGCCATTGCCGCCGTGACCGAGGCGGCCACGCCCGCCTTGCGAACGATGACGCTCGCAAGCTTCTCGTTCTTGGGTCTCGCCCAGATCGAAATCGGGCCAACCTTCTTCATCGGCGCCATTCTGATGCTTGCGGCCTTCGCCATCCAGCATCGCGGCGTTCTAGGTACCGCAAAGGTGCAAATGTGGATTGGCCTTCTTGTCATTATCCCGATGCTGATTGTCGGTGTGGTCCCGTTCTTCAACGGGGGCGTGAACTACGCCAACTACACGCCTCTGGTGCCGCCCAACGGTGAGTGGAATATCGGTGGTTGGACGCTTTTCCTAGGCGCGTTGTTCATTGCCGGCTGGTCGACCTACGCCTTCGAAACGGCCGTCTGCTACACGCGTGAGTTCAGAACCCGGCCACGGACACCAAGAGAGCCATTGTCTACGCCGGACTTCTTTGTGTCGTTCTCTACACGCTCGTCGCCGCTACATTCCAAGGCTATCTCGGTGTCGACGGCATGACCGAGCCCGGCATTGTCGACGGCACAGGCGTGGCGTCCGCTATGGGTGATATGGTTGGGGCGGGTTCGATTTACGTCACGCATCTCCTCGAGATGATGATGATCCTGGCGCTGGTCCTTGCCATCATGATGGCGATGGCCGGGTCCTCGCGCACCCTCTACCAGGGCGCGTCGACGGTTGGCTGCCGAAGTACTTGGCTCACACCAATGAGCATGGTGCGCCGACCAGAGCGATGTGGACGGATCTTATCTTCAATCTCGGGCTGCTCACCTTCGCCGCCTCGGATGCGACTGCCTACTATCTCATCCTGTCGATGTCGAATGTCGGGTACATGATCTTCATCTTCCTCAATCTGCAGTCGACGTGGATTCATCGTATCGACAGCCCGAACATTCCGCGGCCCTACCGGGCACCGAACTGGCTCGTCGGGTTTAATGCGGGATTGGGCTTCTTCAACCTCTTCCTGATGGGTGTGGGCGCGAAGGTATGGGGCAATCCGAACGCCCTCTGGTATGGGCTCCTGTTCGGCGCGCTCATCATCCCGGTCTTCCTCTATCGGCACTACATCCAGGACAAGGGACGCTTCCCCGATCACATGCTGATCGACCTTGATCTGAAGAGCCAGGACCTGGGTGAACGCAAGGCGGGATACTTGCCCTACCTCGCCCTGATTGTCGGCGCCGTGATCGTGCTGTTCGGGAACTACTACTTCGAACTCCCACCCTCCTAGGCCTCTGCCCGCCCACGCTGTTGACGCGGCGTGGGCGGGACCAGGGACGGCGATGGAGCAGCGTAAAATCAGATGACAAAGGGAAACGGGCGATGACGAAGAAAATTCTATGCGCGGTCGATGGGTCCGAGGCGTCCCGGCACGCCGTCTTGGAGGCGTCGGAGATGGCGAAAGCGACGGGGGCCGAGCTCGTCTTGCTGGCCGTCGACCAGGTGATCTTCGAAGGCCGCAGCGCGCCGGTCCACAAGCTCGGAGAAGAGAAGATCAAGAAGGTGCTGGATGCCGCGCGTTCGACGGCGCAGACCGCCGGAGCGACGAAGGTGACGGCCGTCGGCGTGGCAAACCGCGATGTCGGAAGGGCGATCCTCAACTATGCCGAAGAGCATGACGTCGATCACATCGTCGTCGGAACGGGGGAAAAGGGTGCAGGGACCAGGCTGGTCGTCGGATCGGTCTCGCACGATCTCGTCGTGCGCGCCCATTGCAGCGTGACCGTCGCGCGCTAAGAACGTGCAGCGATAGAGTCCCTCTGGATGAAACCTATCCGCTTCTTCCGGCACGAGGACTGGATACAGCCAGGGCGTCTCGATGCGTATCTGGCGTCCCGCGATGTTCCTTGGGAGATCGTGTGCATCGACCGGGGAGACCCAATTCCGCAGCGCGTCGATGACGTCTCCGGATTGGTCTTCCTCGGCGGCACCATGAGCGTCAACGACGCATTTCCCTGGTTGGAAGAAGAAATGCGGTTGATCCGCATGGCCGCCGATCGGCAGGTGCCGATGCTTGGCCATTGCATGGGCAGCCAGCTTATCGCCAAGGCGTTGGGGGGTGACGTCGGGCCGATGGCGACCAAGGAGATCGGCTGGTACGAAATCCACAAGCACGACAATCCGGTCGCGCAAGAATGGCTCAAAGAGGTGCCCGATCGCAGTGAGATTCTGATTTGGCACCACGAAGCCTTCACCTTGCCCCCCGGCGCCATGCCGCTTTACTCGAGCGAATATTGCGTGCAGCAAGCTTATGCGCTGGACAATATCGTGGCGACGGTGGCGCACCCCGAGGTGACGCCGGCAATGCTTGAAGAGTGGCTGCGCATCTACGGCTATGACATTGACGCGTCACTGCCCACGGTTCAGCCCATCGAGCGCATCCGCGCGCGTCTCGCCGAGCGCTGCGCCACGATGCATCGCCAATTCACCGACCGGCTCTACGATGCGTGGTTGGACCGGGTTCGAGCGTGGTCCACGCGAGAGGCAGCGAGGGTAGCCCCGTCGAAGGTATAGTCCGGCAGACGAAAGGAGCCTTGCGTTAGCTTGCGCCTACGCGCTGGATTGATCCTTGACTGATAGTCGCGTTCAAAAAATCCATCCGTTGGAGGTTAGCCAGCGATTGTATCAAGGCGTCCCAGCTCTTTGCGTGGGGCGCCGTCGCGTTAGAGTTGATCTCGACGAGAGACCTCGCCCGCCCTCAATCCGGTGCTATTTTGCGCCCGCGGGCCGCAAAAACCCCCGCTATCCAGGCATTTCTGGTGCTGAGCTTGTTGGGGAACAAGTTGGCTGACTGCCTGGACGGCTAGTTTGACGCGAGGCCAATTGGCGGCGCGACGAGGGGAGGGACAGGTCATGAGGCACGCGGCTCCGGGGGCGGAGCGGGCCCTTTGGCTATCGACAATCGCCTTCACGGTCTGTTTCGCCGTATGGACGATCTTCGCCATTATCGGCGTTCGCATCCAACAAGACCTCGGCTTGAACGAGACGGAATTCGGTCTCCTCGTCGGCACGCCCATTCTCACCGGCTCGCTCTCGCGGGTCTTCCTCGGCATTTGGACCGATCAATATGGCGGCCGCATCGTCTACGTGCTGACCATGTTGTCGGCCGCCGTCGCGACCTTCCTCCTCTCCTTCGCCACCAGCTACCCATGGATGCTCGTCGCGGCCCTCGGTGTGGGGCTCGCCGGCGGCTCCTTCGCCGTCGGCATCGCCTATGTGTCCAAGTGGTTCCCGCCGGAGAAACAGGGGACAGCGCTCGGCATCTTCGGCGCCGGCAATGTCGGCGCCGCCGTCACCAAGTTCGTCGCCCCCTTCGTGCTCGTCGCCTTTGGCTGGCAGATGGTGGCGGTGGTCTGGGCTGCGGTGCTGGCGGTCACGGCGATCATTTTCTGGCTCGCGACCGACGACGATCCCGAGATCAAGTCCCGCCGGGCCCACCGGGAGAAGCCGCGCTCCGTCATGCTGCAACTGGCGCCGCTTCGGCATCAGCAGGTCTGGCGGTTCTCTCTGTACTACTTCTTCGTGTTCGGCGGCTTTGTCGCGCTCGCCCTTTGGCTGCCGCGCTACCTCATCGGCGTCTATGGGGTCGGGATTGAAACGGCCGGCATGCTCGCCGCGGCCTTTTCGATTCCGGCGAGTCTGTTCCGCGCCTATGGCGGACACTTGTCCGACCGCTATGGCGCGCGCGCCGTCATGTATTGGACCTTCGGGGTCTCGCTGGTCTGCCTTCTGATGCTGTCCTACCCGAACACCGACTACGTCATCCACGGCATTGAAGGACCGATAGCCTTCTCGACCCGGATGAATCTCATTCCGTTCGTGATCACGATCTTCGTGCTGGGCTTCTTCATGTCGTTCGGCAAGGCGGCGGTCTATAAATATATCCCCGTCTATTACTCCGACAATGTCGGCTCGGTCGGCGGACTGGTGGGCATGATCGGCGGACTGGGCGGCTTCGTCCTGCCCATCGCCTTCGGCGTCATGGCCGACCTCACCAATATCTGGACGAGCTGCTTCATGCTGCTCTTCCTCGTCGTTGGTGTCTCGCTCGCCTGGATGCACTTCTCCATCCGTCACATGGAGCAGCGCGCGGCCGGCGAGGTTCTCGGGGCCATGCCTCCGTTCGCCGAGCTCGAGCACGCGCATACCGAGGAGCATCACAGGAATCACGGACTGATCGAGGATTGGCGCCCCGAGGACGAGACCTTCTGGGAAAAGACGGGACGGCGAATTGCACGGCGGAATCTATGGATCTCCGTGCCGGCCTTGCTGCTCGCCTTCGCGGTGTGGATGGTGTGGAGCGTCGTGGTCGCCAAGCTTCCGGCGATCGGCTTCACCTATACGACCGAGCAACTCTTCTGGTTGGCCGCCTTGCCCGGATTGTCCGGTGCGACGTTCCGCATCTTTTACTCGTTCATGGTGCCGATTGTCGGCGGGCGCTTGTGGACAGCGTTGACGACGGCGTCGCTGCTGGTCCCGGCCTTCGGCATCGGCTACGCGGTGCAGGATCCGAGCACGCCTTATCTCATCTTCCTTGTCCTAGCACTACTGTGCGGCTTTGGCGGCGGCAACTTCGCCTCGTCGATGGCCAATATCAGCTTCTTCTTCCCCAAGAAGGAAAAGGGCAACGCGCTCGCTCTCAATGCGGGACTCGGCAATCTCGGCGTCAGCGTGGTGCAGTTCGTCGTGCCGCTGGTCATCACCGCCGGCGTCTTCGGCGTGATCGGGGGCGAACCGCAGACGGCATCGGACGGCACGCGCTTGTGGTTGCAGAACGCCGGCTTCATCTGGGTGCCGTTCCTGCTCGCCACCACGATCGCCGCCTGGTTTGGGATGAACGACATCGCCTCGGCCAAGGCCTCGTTCAGCGAGCAGGCGATCATCTTCCAGCGCAAGCATAACTGGATCATGTGCTGGCTCTATACCGGGACGTTCGGATCTTTCATCGGCTATTCCGCCGGCTTCCCCCTCCTCGCCAAGACGCAGTTCCCCGATGTGAACTCGCTGCCCTTTATCTTCCTGGGCCCATTGGTCGGCGCCCTTTCGCGCGCGGCGACCGGCTGGATATCCGACCGCTGGGGTGGCGGCCGCGTGACCGTCTGGGTGTTCGTGGTTATGATCGCCGCCGTCGGCGGGGTCCTCTTCTTCCTCGGCATCAAGGACCAGCCAGGCGCGTTCTGGGGCTTCTTTGCAATGTTCCTGGTGCTATTCTTCGCTACCGGCGTCGGCAACGCTTCCACCTTCCAGATGATCCCGGCGATCATGCGCAAGGAGATCGGGCGCCTGATGCCCGATGTGCCCCCCGCCGAGCAGACGCGCCAGGCCGACAAGGAATCGGCGGCCATCATCGGCTTCACCTCGGCGATCGCGGCCTACGGCGCTTTCTTCATTCCCAAGGCCTATGGCAGCTCGATCGGCCTCACCGGCGGACCCGAGCTGGCGCTTTGGGGCTTTGTCATCTTCTACGTCACGTGCGTCGCGGCCACCTGGTGGTTCTACACACGGCGCGGCGGTCTGCTCTACGACATCGAGAGGGGCGGTCCCAAGGACGCCGGCAGCGGCCGCAAGAAGGGCGCCGGAAAGTCCGTCCACCCCGTACCTGCGGGAGCCTCCAAATGAAACCGGCGTCAGTTCACTTCGCGGCACGTTTTCTCATGGCGGGCGTATCGCTCGTTCTCACGGTTGGGGCCACGGGGAGTCCGGCGGTTGCGCAGAGCGCCGATTACGATCCGCAAGTGGGCGCCGAGACCGGGCCGTATCAGGCGCCGCATACGGGCA
>NZ_LPWF01000010.1 GCF_001723305.1 Methyloceanibacter superfactus | reverse complement strand
GCGCTCCTCGCACTCGCAACCATCCTCGCCCGCGAACTCATCTCCGGGACGCCCCGAATGCCCGTGTCCCAAAACGACCCACGCGAACGCTTCCACCGTCAGTCTGGGACACACCCGGGGGAGCGGTTTCCACCTGTCTCGGAGCCTCCGGTGCGGCGCGCCGGCTGACTCCAAATCCAGCCCCGAGTTTGGGACGTTTTGGACGCGGGGTACCGTTAAACGCAAATCGACTTCGGCCGCCGCGTAGGCATGTGCCTTGCAATTGCTCCCGAGGGTGCGTCCGCACGGTGTGGACGCCGACGGATCAGTCATCGGGGCGTACGATGCTCAACTATTATCTTGCTAGCGTGATTTTCCGTGGCCTTTCGGCGCATCCAAGCCTGCGGGCAGCCTATCGAGCCGTCGGCAACAAACGAACGGCACGACCAATTACCCTGGGCTACACGCGTTGGGTCTGGGAACAAGCGGCCAAGGCTCACTGCCTGGCGCCCGGCAAGCGAATTCTCGAGCTTGGCACTGGCTGGACCCATGCCAATAGTCTTTACATCGGTCTTCTAGGGTCCGCCGCCATCGACACTTTCGATGTCGTGGACAACCGGTCGCTGGCCTCCCTGCAACACCAGGTCCCCCTCGTGCTCGATTTGATCGAGAGCAGTGCGGATCATTCCGCGAGCGAGAAGCGCGAGGCTAGAAGGAGAACGACGGAGATCCTGCAGGCCTCCACGATGGAGAGCGTCTACGAGACACTCAACATGCGCTACCAGGTTGATTCAGAGGGCGAGCCGCGCTTTCCCGATTCAAGCTTTGACTTCATCTTCTCGATGGATGTCCTTGAGCATGTTCGCCGCGAACAGTTTCAAGGTTCAGCGAAGCGTTGGAAATCGCTTCTCAAGCCAGGCGGTGTCTTTGCCTCGCAAGTGGGACTAGACGACCATCTGTCCCATCTCGACCACAGCAAACATGCAAAGCACTACCTTCAGCATTCAAAGCGCATGGGTCGCTATCTGGTCGAGTGTGATCTGAAATATATCAATCGTCTTTCAGCATCCGAAATTCTGGCCATGCTTCGACGTGCCGGGTTCGCCATCGAGTTTGCCGAGCGGGAGCTCTGCGATATGGCCGAGGTCGTCGTTCATCCGGATTACGCCCATCAACCGGCTGACGATCTGGCCGCTGCCCGGCTCGCATTCGTCGCGCAGGCCTGAGCCAAGCGCCGGGACTTCCAGCCACTCCGTTCTTGCTAGGGAGCGATGTTGCTCCCTGCCGTCGCCCTGGCTGCGATCACGTTCGGCAGCCGGCGAGACTGGGGTTGGCGTATGCGTTCGAGCATGGGGCGCTCCAGCAAGAGATAGGACGCCACGCCAGCCAAAGCTCCGCCCAAGAGGGCGATAGCAAGGAATGTCAGGACCGGGCCTAGGCCGTCGGTCGGGAGCATGAGCCGGCCCCAGCCGAAGCGCAGAAGGGCGATCGGGAAGAGGTGGGCGAGATAGATCGAGTAGGATGCGTCTCCCAGCAATAGGAACGGCTGCATCTTTGGAACGTACCGGGAGGCCTCGATAGAAAGGGCGCCCGCAACGATTAGTGCCGCGGGAACGCCGAAGATTAGCGCCCGCGGGCTTTCCAGATGATATCCGCCGATGCACAGTCCGATGGCGCCGGCGGCGATCAAAATCCCCCCGCCGATTACGCCGACGCGGTCCACAGCTCCCTTGAGAAACGCTTGCGCGAGCATCATGCCGAAGACGAACTCGAGAATGATGTCGTTGCTGTAGAATTCTCCCGCCGCGTTACCCTCAAAGCTGACAAACAGGCCAACCAGAGGCAACACCAGAAGCATCGCGACGGTGATGGGAACGCGGCGCGTCGTCGAGGCGACCATGGCGATGGCGAACATCGCGTAGAAGAACATCTCGTAGTTCAGCGTCCAGCCAAGCAGGATAAGCGGACTCAGCGAACCGGATGGGCTCCAATGAGGAATGAAAAGCAGCGATTGAATGAAGTGCGGAACCGTAAAGACGCTCGTTTTGAATAGCTGCGGCAGAATCAGAATCAGGCCCGCAGTCGCGAACGTGTAGAGCCAGTAGAGCGGCACGATGCGGATAATCCGCAACTTGAAAAAGTGCAACGCTGAGCTGCCGGGCTTCGCCGTTACGTAAACCATGATGAAGCCGCTAATGACGAAGAACAAGTCGACGCCGGACTGCGTGATGTCCGGCATTCGGTCCTTGAGCCAAGGCAGCTGATCCCAGCCGTGCGTGAACACGATCATCATCGCAGCTATGGCGCGCAGATATTGCAGCGAATTGAGCTGCCGGACCTTTAGTGCCGGGGCGGGTTCGGTATTGGGAGGTGACATCGAGCTGAGCGATTGTTGAAGGGCCGGCCCTCACCGTCTCAAGTTCCGTGCCACCAGACAGACCTGGCCGGCAGCCGGAAATTTACAAACGGTTAACCTTGATGTCGGGGCGGCAATGGCACCAGGGGCGTCGCTCACGCGCCCAGGCAAAATTAACCATCGTCATGGGGCGGCATGCTGTTTGCAATTTGCCTCCTAGGATGCGGTGCGTTTGCCCAGGGTTTGGGGGAAGCCCCGGCGAAAGAGTCGAGTGCGGTCAAGAATGGTAGAAATAACCCAAATTGCCCCAGGTCCGGTTGGTTCCTCGCGGCACATGCCTCTCATTTTGGGGCGAACACTTGCCCTATTTTGGCCCATGGCCGATGGGCTGGTCGTCGTCAGCCTTTCCGTCTTGGCCGGTATCGCCTACCACTTCGTAGCGTATGACGGTCCGGGCCATATTCTCGACTATGCCAAGGTCGGCGCGGCGGTCGCATTGTTCCGCTGGATCCTGCAGCATCCCGTCTCGACCATTTCCAGTCGGCCCAAGAACTCCTTGCGCTACCAGTTCTATCTTTGGAACGCGGCGTTTCTCTGCCTGTTAGCGTTTGCCTTCCTAGGCAAAATCTCCGGCACATACTCCCGCGGCACCATTCTGCTCTTCTACCTCTCGGGACTTCCGTTCCTGATCCTATGGCAGGAAGCGTGGAAGCGCTTTGTGCGCCAAGGTCTCTATTCGGGGCGGCTTGCCGTCCGCCACGGGCTCTTGCTTGGGACCATGGCGAAGGTCGATGAGTTCCGGCGGAAGTACAGCCCCGGGCGTTCCGGCATGATCATCAGCGATACAGTCATTCTGCCCGAGGAGGCACTGGAGGAGACGCCTGAGAGCGAGTCCATCCTCAACGAGGCGTTGAGAAAAACGATTGAGCTGGTGCGCCAGTCGCATCTCGACGATGTGGTGGTGCTTCTGCCGTGGTCGGCGACACATGCGGTCAATGCCTGCGCCGACCGGCTGATGAATAGCCCGGTCTCAGTCCAGCTCGGGCCGGAGGCGATTTTCGACCGGTTTAGCCAAGTCCATCTGTCGCGACTTGGGCCGGCCACGATGCTCAACCTCATCCGTCCGCCGCTGACGCGGCTCGAAGTCGTTTCTAAGCGGATCTTCGATTTTTGCGGTGCGCTCGCCCTGCTTGTGGCGATCTCGCCGCTGCTTGTGGCGATCGCCGTTCTGATCAAGCTCGATTCCGCCGGGCCGGTTCTCTTTAGGCAATGGCGTCATGGGTTCAATCAACGGCAGTTCCGGATCTTCAAATTCCGCACCATGACCGTCGCCGAGGATGGCGATGTCGTTGTCCAGGCGGTCAAGGACGATCCGCGTGTGACGAGCATTGGCCGCTATCTGCGCCGCTGGAATCTCGACGAGCTGCCGCAGCTCGTCAACGTGCTCCTGGGTCACATGTCCTTGGTGGGGCCGCGGCCGCATGCGCTGACCCACGACCGCGAATATGAGCGCCAGATCGCGTTCTATGCGCGGCGTCACAATATCAAGCCGGGCATCACGGGCTGGGCCCAAGTCAATGGCTTCCGCGGGATCACCGATACGGAAGAGAAGATGCGGGCGCGCGTCGAGCACGACCTCTACTACATCGACAACTGGTCGATCCCGCTCGACGTCTACATCCTCGCGCTCACCGTCCTGTCGCCCAAGTCGTTCCGCAACGCCCACTGACGGACCCATGTCCGCTCACAATCGAGGGATCGCTATGACGATGCAGAGTCTCCACACCGCTTCGGTGACCGGCGTCACGCCGAGCATCTATACCGACGGTACCTATCTTCAGAGCACGGGGTCCTGGCATCAGCAGGACTCACCGTGGAAGGCCGCGCACGTTAAATCCATGCTGGAGCGCAACGGGCTCGAGCCGGAAACAATCTGCGAGATTGGCTGTGGCGCGGGCGAGATCTTGAACTGGCTGTCGCGAGGGCTTCCCGGCAACGCGAAACTTACAGGTTACGAAATCTCGCCTCAGGCCTATGCTCTTTGCCAGGCTCGGGCGCGCGACGGGCTGACCTTCCGTCTCGGCGATCTCCTTGACGAGGACAACGACCCTTACGATGTGGTTATGGCGATCGATGTGTTCGAGCATGTCGAGGACTATCTCGGCTTCCTTCGGCGCCTAAAGACCAAGGGCCGCTTCAAGATCTTCCATATCCCGCTGGATCTCTCGCTGCAGTCGCTTCTGCGGGTCTCGCCGATCCTCAAGCTGCGCCGCGAGGTGGGCCATCTCCATTACTTCACCAAGGAGACGGCGCTGAAGACTCTGGAGCATGCGGGCTACGAGGTGGTCGACCACGCCTTCACGGCGACTGCGGTCGAACTGCCGAACCGAGGCTGGAAAGCCAATCTGATGAAATTGCCGCGGCGCCTTCTGCATGCTGTCAGCCCAGACTGGGCGGCGCGGCTGTTCGGCGGCTATTCGCTGATGGTGCTTGCCAAATAGGGCAATTGTGAACGCCGGTCAGCTCGCCGCGTGATAGCGGCGATAGCGGTCCTTAACCGATTGCGGCACCAAGGAAACCCCACACGCCTTGAGCCCTCGCTTGACCGCGGCCTTCGTCAAGTCGCGTGCTGCCTTCATGCGGCCGCGCCAGCTCCGCGCGGCGACGAAGTCGAGCAGGGGGCTCGGCGTGACGCCGAAGCCTGACTTGTAGGGATAGTCACCGAGCGAAAAGTCAAAGTGACGGCAGCCTGTGGCATGCAGTGCGTGCATTGTGCGCTCGATGACGAGACGGCCGGGTCCGATCTTCATCCAATCCCCGCCGGCGTGACTGAGACGCACCATGGCGAAGCTCTTGCCGTTGGTGACGCCGAGGAGCGCCGCGACAATAGCGCCATCGCAGGTCAGCGTGGTGAGGACGGTGCTGCCGGAACTCAGACCTTCAGAGGCAAGCCCGTCATAGAAGGCGTGATAAGCGTCTTCCTCCAGAACGTAAGCGTATCCCATCTCGTCGAGCCGGGCGCGCTGCTGTGCGTTCATGACGGCGAGCACGCTGTGCGCCTCGCTCACGGTGTCGATCCGGTTGAACGCTGTGGCACCTTCTTTCTCGAATAGCCGAAGTGAACGGCCGAGCTCCTTACGAAACTTCTTGCCCAGGGTTTGGAGATAGCCGTCCCATTCATCCGGAAGGCGCACCGAGAACCCGGGACTGTGCGACGGAGACACGCCGCGCAAGAGAACCAGGGGATTGGGGTGGCCATCGATGGTCGCCGGCATCTTTCTGAGCTGGACGAGATCGGCTTTCGGCAGGGCTTTGACGATCCGCTCCCAAAGCGCGCGGAAGTCCTCTGGCGAGGCCGGTGCGGCCGGCCCAAGGATCGGGGCGTTGTAATCGGTCACGCCGAGATCGGCGAAGTCAATGACGTCAAGCCCATCAGACCGATGCCGAACGAGCGGCAAGGTCATCACTGCCTGACCCGTTGCGTGTTCCGTTACGAAGACAAGAAGAGGCTCGGCCTCTCGTTTGATGCCCACTGTCGCGTACCAGGCGGAGATCCACTCCGGCGTTTGGAAGGGCGTGGCAAACCCATCACGATAGACGGCCGCGAGGCGGGCGCGCATAGCGTCCGTCTCGGCGACGATCTCGATATCGTAGACCGGCTGCGCAACGGTAGAGTGAGCCGCCGCAGGCGCTACCGCGACGTCGTCGAGAGCCTGGCTGTTCAGCATGGGTTCGACTAGCCGGCGTTCTGGGGGGTATCGATCAGCGCGCCTGGGCGAGCAGGATCGAGGCGGAAAGTGATGGGTCTTGACGCCGTGCGCCCCTTGCTCAAGAGACCGGCGCGCTTCACGCCGGCCTGGAGCGCCGCCTTAGCCCAGAAGCCCGGGCCGGTAATAGCGTCACTCCTGGGCGTGATGCCGAGCTTCGAGCGCAGAACTGCGTTGCCGCAGTTCATCATCACCGTGCGGCGAATCGGATCGGTCCAATACTCGGTGGTCAGCGAGACGTTCAGGCAGTCGTGATTGTCGACGCGATGCGGCGAATGGAGCGGCCAATGCATCATCTCGCCGGGCTGAAGATCGGCGACGACAGCGTAGTCGTCATACCAGGGCGCGTACTCCATGTTGACCTCGACGCCGGAGAGAATGATGCCTTCGATCTTCTCAGGTGTCAGGAAGGGCGCGACGGGCGGATACACGTAGACGCGCTTCACGCCGCGGATCTGCCACAGCGACTGCCCGGGCAGGTCGGCGTGGTAGTAGACTTGCGCGTTCGGCGAGGAGATGAGAATGCCGGCGTTGCGGGCGATAACCGGTGGCATGCCGGAAATGGCGCGGAATTCGTCGAGGATCCGATCAAGCATTTCGGCATAGCGTTTGTCGGCTTGATGCACGCTGCGCAGGTTGAGCACATGCGGCCTGCGGCAATAGCCTCGATGACTTGCGTGCCGGAAAGCCCGCTGATGTCGCCCTCGCGCCAAAGCCGCTTACCGTTCCGCTCACCCACATGAACGATACTGTAGCTCGAGCGCGGATAGGTCTCGATCAGCTCGGCCAGCGTCTCGTTGGAGAACAGTGGGGAGTTGTGCAGCTGGTGATTGAGCTTGATGGGCTGATTTCCCCATAGGCTCTTGTGCTTTTCATCCCAAGCGAGAATGGCGTCACTCATGTCTTCCTACCTCTTGTCTAGACGAAATTCTACTGTCGCCGCGCCCTATCGAGTGGTCTCGCCGTTGGCCATGGTCAAAACGGCGGCACAGCGCCGGCCGTTCGCCATTTGCAGCAAGTCCGCTGCGGCAAGGGCCGCCGTGTCTTGCGACGTTGCCGAAGCCTTGGAGAGAAATAGGATTGCCTGCGACGCGGTGATCAGCGCGGCGGCATTGCGTTCCACGCGCAGCAAGCCCGCATCGATCAAGGTGAGATCGTAGTTCGCCGCGATCTGGCTCAACTCATCGGCTAGGGCGTTGCCGTTGGACCACCCCGTCAGCGGCAGCTGCTCGGCGGTCAACGACAGGAAGGAGAGGCCGAGCCGGTTGTCGGTGATAACACGGTCAGACAACGCGGGTCCGGAATCACCTTCACCGAGAACGCTGGTAAGCGACGGGTCAGCGGAATTGGCGTCGATCAGCAGCGTGCGCATGCCGGACGATGCTGCGGTAACGGCGAGGCTCAAAGCGAGCGCGCTTTTGCCTTCGCCGGCTTCGGACGACGTGAGCATAATGGCGCGGGGCCGTCCGCCAGTGTCGAAATCCACGAGGCAGGACAGCAGGCGCACAACGGCGGTCCGGAACTCTGAACGCGGCCCACCCTCCAAGATCTCGACGACCATGTCGTAGAAGCTCGCGCGCTTCGCGGGCCGACCCAACAGCTCGGCAATGAGGCCGCGCTTGGCGTGTAACGTCGGAATCGAGACCAGTGACTTCAGGCCAGTGGAGGCGCGCAGTTCGGCGCCGGAGTGGATGCGCCGGTCGAGATGCTCGGCCGCCAACGCCAGCGAGCCGCCGAGGCCGCAGCCGAACACGAGCGCCAACGCCAAGATCAGCTTTTTCTTCGGCCAGCTCGGGTTGTCGGGGATGGCAGCCGGAGAGATGATGCGCGCGTCGGGAGTGGAGATACCCTGCGCTTCATTCATCTCCTTGACGCGCGACAGGAAGCTCTCATAGACGGCCCGGGTCGTCTCCGACTCTCGAGTCAGTTCGCGGAGCTTGATGCGAGCACTATCATTGCTGTTCGACTCTTCGCGCGAGGCGGCGAGCGCAGCCTCGGCTTCTGCCAAACGGCGCTTTGACATTTCGTATTCGAGATCGATCGCCTGAGAGATGCGCGCGACTTCGGCGTGGATCAGCTGGCGCAGTCGTTCGACTTCAGAATGTGCTTGCTGCATCTGCGGGTGAGAGGGCAGCAGACCGGCACTGAGAATAGCCTCGCGCCGTGCGGCTATGGCGTATTGCTCTCGCAAGCGTGCAACGGTCTCCGAGCCGATGGCGTCGCCGATCATCTCGGGCTCGACACCTTGCGTCAGCATGCGCTTGATCTGCTTGGCCTTGATCTCGTTTTGTGCGACGTCGGCCCTGACAGAAGCCAACTGGTCGTTGAGGACCTTGAGCTGCTTTGTGTCGATGAGCTCGCCTTCGGCCTCCTGCAAATTGTGCTTGGCCCGAAACTGCTGGACTTGGCTTTCGGCCTTGAGTAGCCGGTCGCGCAGAGCCGCAAGCTGGCCATCCATCAGAGCGCTGACGTGCTGGGTGGTCTCGATCTTCTCTTCCGATTGATCCGCCAAATAGGAATGTGCGATCGCCTGTGCGATGCGTGCCGCCATTATCGGATCTATAGAAGTGACGGCGATGTCGATGACATAGGTTTGGTCGTCGCGTTCGACCTTGACGTGCTTGCTCAGCGCAATCAGCGCCCGCTCGTCGGGGCTGTCCCCCGCCTTCGAAGCAGGACCACCAAAGAGACTAGCGATGACACTGGATAGAATGCTTGGCTCGCGTGCGCCAAACTCAGGGTCCGTCGCCAGATGCAATTCCTTGACGACGGGCCGCAGCACGGCATCCGACGTGATCAGCTTCACTTGGCTGTCGACCAGCGCGAAATTCTCACCGACCGTCGTGCCGAGGCCGGAAGGGACAACCTCGGTTCCGACCGTATTCTTTTTGCGCGGGTCGACCAGGATCTTCGTGGACGCCGTATAAACAGGGGTCGTCAGAAAGGCGTAACCTCCGGCAAGGGCCATCACCACCACGACAGTCACGACTATGAGCATCATCCTGCGACGCAGGATGCGGATGAGTCCCACGAGATCGAGCATCGGCTCGTCGTGGCGGGCCGGCCCAATCGGAGCAAAGCTCCGCTCGACTAGGGCGCCGGCCGTGCTCGGCGTCATTCGTGCTCGCGCGTCTTGAACCATGGTTACCGCCCTCTTAATGCGCGGACCGATCCCGCTAGGCGTGACGAAGACTGCAAAGCACATGCCATGGACGCGAGCGCATGCCTGGCGCGTGTGCCAGTCCTAGCTGGCACAGCTCTTGCCAGTTTGGTCCCGAAGTCAGGACCTCACGGGAAAGAGCAAAATGAGAATTAGTGTGTTTGGACTGGGCTATGTCGGTGCGGTCTCCGCCGCCTGTTTTGCCCGCAATGGCCATGAGATCGTCGGCGTCGATACCAACGCCTCGAAAGTGCAGAGCTTCAATGCTGGGCTGGCTCCGGTGGTGGAACCGGGCCTCGACGAACTGATGGCCGACGGGGTCCGTAAAGGCCGTATTCGCGCCACGTCAAACGTTAACGAAGCCGTTAACCACACCGACCTCTCGATCGTCTGCGTGGGCACGCCGAGCCGTCCCAACGGCAGCCTCAATCTCGATGCGGTCGAGACAGTATCGTCCCAAATTGGCACAAGCCTCGCTGATAAGGAGGACGGCCATCTCATTATGCTGCGATCCACAGTGCTCCCAGGAACAGTGCGGGACATCGTGCTGCCCGCCCTGGAGAAATCCTCGGGCAAGCGCGCCGGCAAGCACTTTTCCGTGGTGCACAACCCGGAGTTCCTGCGCGAGAGCAGCGCCATCAAGGATTTCGACAATCCTCCCGTAACGGTCATCGGTGCCGGTGAGGAAGAAGCTGGCCGTCGCGCCTCGGCTCTCTATGACGGCATCGACGCCCCGCTCGTGGTGACCTCCATCGAGACGAGCGAGATGGTCAAATACACGGCCAACATCTGGCATGCGCTGAAGGTCTGCTTCGGCAATGAGGTCGGCAACGTCTGCAAGGCGATTGGCATCGACGGCCATGAGGTCATGGATCTGTTCTGCCGTGACACCAAACTCAACATCTCGCCGGCCTATCTGAAGCCCGGCTTCGCCTTCGGCGGCTCTTGCCTGCCCAAGGACACCCGAGCGATCGCCCATCTCGCCAAGACCCTCGATCTCGACATCCCGGTGATCTCCTCGATCCTGCCGAGCAACGTGGTGCAGATCGAGCGCGCCGCGCAGCGCATCATGGCTTTGGGCCGCCGCCGGGTCGCCGTGCTCGGCTTCAGCTTCAAGGCCGGTACCGACGACTTGCGCGAAAGCCCGCAGATCGAGCTGATCGAGCGGCTGATCGGCAAGGGTTACGATCTTCGCCTCTATGATCGGAGCGTCAATCTCGCGGCGCTGACCGGCGCCAACCGCGATTACATCCGCAACGTCATCCCGCACATCAACTCGATCATGGTCGAGAGCCTCGACGAGGCGCTGGCCCATGGCGAGGTCGTAATTATCGGCAACAACGCGGCGGAGTTCGCCGATGTGCCGTCGCGGCTCAAGGAGGACCAGACGCTGATCGATCTGGTTCGTATCGGCAACACCGACCGTCTCGGCGACCGCTATGACGGCATCAACTGGTAAGGCCCCCGCGCGGGGGAAAAGCCGCGGCGAATCCTGATGATTGTGGAGAATCTGCCGGTGCCGTTCGACCGACGGGTGTGGTCGCAAGCGCGCACGCTTCAGCGTGCCGGCTATGATGTCTCGGTCATCTGCCCAAAGGGCAAGGATGCCGAGACGTCTTACGAGGAGCTGGAGGGCATCCATGTCTACCGGCATCCTCTGCCGATCGAGGCGAAGGGCGTGCTCGCCTATCCGCTCGAGTATGTTTCGGCTCTCGTGTTCGAGCTATGGCTGACGTTGCGCATTTTCTTCACGCGCGGCTTCGACGTCATCCACGCCTGCAACCCACCGGACACGATTTTCCTTATCGCCGGGCTGTTCAAGCTTTTGGCCGGCACGCGGTTCGTGTTCGACCATCACGATATCAACCCCGAGCTCTACGAAGCGAAGTTCGGCAGACGGGACATGTTCTGGCGTCTTCTGCTGTGGTTGGAGCGTATGACGTTCAAGACGGCGGATGTATCCATCGCCACCAATGGATCGTATCGGCGCATCGCCATCGAGCGCGGTGGCATGCATCCGGGCAATGTCTTCGTGGTGCGGTCGGGTCCTGATCTCACGCGCATGAAAATCTTGCCGCCGCGACCGGAGCTGAAACACGGGCGCAAGCATCTCGTCGGCTATGTCGGGGTGATCGGCCAGCAGGAAGGCATCGATCTTCTGCTGCATGCAATCCGTTCGATCGTCGCAGATCATGGCCGCCACGACATTCATTTCGGCATCGTCGGCGGCGGTCCGGCGCTGAAGGATATGGAAGCGCTGGCGGTCCGTTTGGACGTCGCCGACTACGTGACCTTCACGGGCCGAGTTCCTGACCAGGCGTTCCTGGAAATGCTCAACACGGCCGATGTCTGCGTCAATCCCGACCGGGTGAACGCGATGAACGACAAGTCCACCATGAACAAGATTATGGAGTACATGGCCTTGGCCAAACCCATCGTGCAGTTCGAGCTTGCCGAGGGGCGCGTTTCCGCGGGCGAGGCCTCGCTCTACGCGAAGGCCAACGATCCGAAGGACATGGCCGCGAAGATTGTTGCACTGATCGACGATCCCGCGCAGCGCCAAGCCATGGGTGACTACGGTCGCGCGCGTGTGCTGGATGCACTGTCCTGGGAGCACGAGGCGCCGAAGCTGTTGGCCGCTTACGATGCTGTGTTCGAGGCGCCGGAGGCCTATGCCGCACCCAAGCCGAGGCACGCGGAATGAGCGCGGCAGTGAAACAATCCGGTCTTGATGGGGCCGCGCGCTTCGATCAGCTCGCTTGGTACTACCATCGGCTGCGCGCCATGGATGGCGCCGAGGTCGCCCATCGGCTCGGTGAGGCAGCGAAACGCCGGTTGTCGCGGTTCAAGCGCTCCGGCTGGGAGACGTTCAACATGGGCGATGGCGTGGTGCCGTCGCTTGCGCCACTCGACGGCGTGTTGGAGGACCTGGCTCCGGATCTCGTCGACCGATGCGTGCGGAAGCGGCCGTGGCTCGGCGGGGCGGCATATCGCTCCTCGGCCAGACATGGCCCGCCGAGCGGGGTCAAGGTCGTTGGCACGTGGACCCCGTCACCGGGGGCCTCTGGCCGGCTAGGGCCTTCTGTTTCGACATTCCGTATCGGCGCGAGCGCAAGCTCGGCGACGTCAAATATGTCTGGGAGCTCAACCGGCTTCAGTTCCTGCAGCCGGTGGCCGCGCTCGCGGCTTATGACCGCGACGAGTCGCTTGCCGCCTTCTGTCTCGACGAGATCGAGGACTGGATCGACGCGAACCCGCCTTTCCGGGGAGTCAACTGGGCGTCCGGCATCGAGCTGGCACTGCGCGCCGTCTCGCTTTTGGTGGTGCTCGGCCTCGTCGGCACACAGAATGCCACGGCGCGTCAGCGGCGGAAGATCCGGGCGTGCTTCGCCGCGCATGCTTATTGGCTGGCGCGGTATCCCTCGCGCCATTCCTCGGCCAATAATCACCTGATTGCGGAGGCGGGGGCTCTGTTTCTTCTCGGCACGGTGTGGCCGGAGCTCGGCATTGGCCGCCGGGCGGCGGAAGCCCGCGAGGTGCTGATCGCGGAGATCGACCGGCAGATTCACGACGACGGCGTCGGCGCCGAGCAATCACCGACCTATACGGCATTCACGCTGGAATGGTATCTGCTCTGCGCATATGTCGCGGAGAGCAACGGCGATCCGTTTCCGAAAGCCGTGACCAAGCGGCTCGGTGAGGCTGGCCAGTTCTTGCGTTGGATCACCGATGAAGGTGGCTATTGCCCGCGTATCGGTGACGATGACGAGGGGAGGGTCCTGGCCGATGAGCCCACAGACGGCGGCTATGTCGCCTCGGTGTTGGGCTCCATCTCGGCGACCCTTAAGCGACCCAATCTCGCGCCGCCACGGGTCAGTCCATCCTTGCGCAATCTCTATTTCGGACTTCCGGCGCCTTGCCAGTCCGGCCCCAAGGGGGCGAAGACTTTCTCGAGCGGCGGTTACTCCGTGTTCGCCGCCGGATCGCCGGGCGCAAGGCGATGATGGTCATGGATCACGGCCCGCTCGGGCACCTCTCCATTGCCGCCCACGGCCATGCCGACGCGCTGGCCGTGTGGCTGCATGTCGGCGACCAGCCGGTCCTGGTGGACGCCGGGACCTATCTCTATCACTCGGGTGGACCGTGGAGGAACCGCTTCCGCGGTACAGGCCTTCACAACACCCTCTGCATCGACGGGCAGGATACGAGCCGCATCGCCGGTCCGTTTAATTGGAGCCGCAAAGCTCACTGTGAGCGTATCGCCTGGAAGAGCACGCAGAGCGAGACGTCGGCCTGCGTTCGCCACGACGGCTACCTCGCCTCCCATGGTCTGTTGCATGAGCGGTGCCTGGTGGCGCATGCGCGAGGCTTTACCATCTGCGACGCGCTGATCGGCGAGGCGACGTCGGAGGGCGGCTCGCGTGCGTCCGGTATCGAGCCCCGGTCCGTCGAAATCGGTTTCCTCGTACATCCCGACCTCGATGTGACCATCGACGGCGATAAGGCAACGATCTCCCAGCAAGGAGAAGCGCTCTGTCGCCTCTCAGGCGGTGACGCGCTCGGAGTCACTCTTCATGAAGGAGCCATCGAGCCGGCCCGGGGCTGGTACTCGGAGCGGTTCGGTTCCTTGAGGGCGGCACCGCAACTGGTGTTCCAGCCGCGTGATGTCGGCACCCGACGGTTCGAGATCGAGCTAGAGGTTCTCGCCGCACCCGCGCCCACGAGACGGCCCAAGAAGCTTAGTGATACAGGCACTGCCCGCGTGCTCGCAGAAATGGCGCCCAGGTGATGACCAGTCTTGACGCCACCTTTGCGTATGCGGATCCGCAGCTGTCCACGCGCGCGCGGGGCCTCGGCGACGGTGCGCAGCGCGTGCTGATGGCTTTGATGGTCATTGTGTTGCTCGAGATGCTGTTGCTGCCGAACCCGCTGCTGACACAGTTCACGGGTTATGCGGAAGCCGGTGGCGGCAATCCGCTGCTCAAGATCCACTTCTATAGCTACACGCTGTTCCTCGCTTTGGCCTATGTGGCGGCAAGCATGGGGCTTGTTCGGTTCACCGCAGAGCAGGTGGTGGTACGGCCGGGCGTCGTCCAGTTTGCCGTAGTGATCATGGCTTGTACGATGATCACGATCCTTCGCCATGGCATCGGCGGCGTGGCCTATATGGTGGACACGCTCCTGGCCGCGCCGTTGGCGGTGATGCTCGCCTTCTCGCTTGACGAGGAGCGCCGCCGGAAGCTCACCAGCTTCATCGTCTACTTTGTAACCTTCAACGCGGCGATCGGTGTCGTGGAGCGGCTGGCGCGCGTGCATTTCATCTTCACCGATCTCGACAAGTTCGAGTATTTCCGTGCCACGGCGCTGCTTGGCCATCCGCTTGAGAATGCGTTTGTCACGTCGTCGGCGATGTTTCTCGCGCTCGCCATGCCTTGGTCCGCTTGGAAGAAGGCTTTGATTCTTTCGATCTGCATGGCAGGCATCCTCGCCTTCGGCGCACGGAGCAGCTTCGTCATGACCATCGTGCTGAGCCTCGTCGCGGCCATCTACGTCGGGGCGCGGTCACTCTTGCGTGGCGACATGCGGCTGTCCACGCTCGTCGCCGCGCCGTGGATCGCGACATTGGCGCTTGCGGCTGGCGCCGTCCTCACGCTTGGCACGGTGCTCGGTGAGCGCATCGTCAAGCTCGCAAAATTCGACGAGAGCGCGCAGGTGCGCGTCGATTCATTCAAAATATTCAACTACTTAAACTGGGACAAAATTCTCAATGGCATCGACTTTGCCGAGCGCAATTTTCTGATCGACACCTACAAGGACGTGAACATCATCGAGAATTGTTGGATCGCCATCATCTTGATGATTGGCGGTATTCTGTTCGTCGTCTTCGCGCTGTCGCTGCTGGGCTTCCTCCGGTCTATTGGACGCGGCCGGGGCGCCATCGCCGCCTTCGCCATCCTCAACTTCCTCCTGGTGGCGAGCACCAGCAATTCCATCAGCACGAAGACGCCGTCCCTGGCGATCTTTGCCGTGGCCTTGGTGGGTATTCCTTTCGTTACGCGCCGCCGGCGTGTCGAAGAGGAGGGCGAGCCCCTGCGCTACACAGCTCCTTTGCGTGACGGGGTGTGGTCATGAGCGGCAACAAGTCGGGTCAGCTCGGGCGTAATGCCGCCGTCTACGGCGGCGCGCTGTTGCTGCCGCGCCTCGCGGCCTTCGTGGCGCTCATTGTATTCTCGCGGCTATTGACGCCGGCTGAGTACGGATATTTCGCCCTGTTCGTAATCTCGGCCGAGCTCATGAACATGGTGCTGTTCAACTGGATCAGGCTCGCCTTTTTGCGGCTCTATCCGGAGCACGAAGCCCAAGGGCGGCTTTCCTTGCTGCGGCGGACATGTCTGGCAATGACGGGCGTGGCCATGCTCCTGTCGGTGCCGGTGGCCTTGGCGATGGCTCTGGTGGCAACGCCGGAGCGCTGGTTCGCCTTCGCCGTACTGCTTGTCAGCATGAATTTTGCGAACGGCATTGTGCGCTTGCGGCTCTCCGAGCTTCAGGCCGAGGAACGTTCACGCGGCTATTTCTCGATCGAGGTCGCGCGTGCGGTGTTGTCGCTGGCCCTAAGTCTCGTCTTGGTTGAGGTCATGGGCGCGCATTTCGAGGCGCTGAGCATCGGCTTCACCGCCGCCAATGTTGGTGTCGCCCTTGTCTGCCTGATGCCGTTTGCGCGCGACTTGACGCGGCTCTCGCTCGACCGGGTCTTGGTGAAGTC
The DNA here is from genome assembly GCF_001723305.1 of Methyloceanibacter superfactus. Taxonomy (GTDB): domain Bacteria; phylum Pseudomonadota; class Alphaproteobacteria; order Rhizobiales; family Methyloligellaceae; genus Methyloceanibacter; species Methyloceanibacter superfactus. Next base: position 20,481 of record NZ_LPWF01000010.1, on the reverse strand, counting down.
GATCATCTCCTATGCGGGCCCTATCGTGCCGATCACGGTGCTCGAGTCCCTCATCCCGCTCACCGAGCGCTATATCATCCAGTTCGTGGCGGGGCCGGCGGCGGTTGGCGTCTATGCGGCAACGCAAAATTTGGTGCAACAACCCATCAACATGCTGGTCTCCGCGGTGGCGCTCGCCGCCTTCCCCATCATCATGCGGTCGGCTGAAGTCGACGGCAATGGGGGGGCGCAGGCACGTATGCGGGAGGTCGGCAGTCTTATTCTGGCGCTCGGCCTGCCCGCGGTCGTTGGCATCATCATGCTCAGAAGCGAGATCGCCAGCGTCATCCTCGGTGAGGAGTTCCGTGCGCAGGCGGTAATGCTGATGCCGTTCGTGGCCGTGACCGCGCTTCTCACCAATCTCAAATACCACTACTTCGATATGGCATTTCACGTGACGCGTCGTCTGTTGGTCCAGGTGGCGACATTGCTGCCAGCAACGCTGCTCACTGCGCCGCTCATCTATGTGTCTTTGAAGATCTGGGGTCTTCCCGGGGCCGCGGCCGGTGCCTGCCTTGCCTTTACTGCTTCGCTCGCTGCAAGCTGGCTTGCCGGTCGACGCTTGCTCGCCATTCCCCATGCCTTCGGCGAGATCGGCCGTATTGGTGCGGCAACCGCCGTCATGGCGGGAGTCATCGCCGCGATCGGACCGTTGCCGGGCATCGCGGGGTTGATCGTTCTCATCGCCGCGGGCGGTACCGCCTATGCCGTTACGGCGGTCGCTCTCAATGCGCTCAATCTGCGGGTCACCCTACTTGCGTCCTTAGGCCGGCTGTCGAGCCGCGCCGTAGAGGCATCATGAGACGCCGGACCATCATCGGTAGCGCCTTCGGCGCGCGCCCACGTATCGCTGTCTATATCCACTCGATGACCGGCGGGGGCGCCGAGCGGGTTCAGGCGCTCGTCGCCTCGGGCTTCGCGCGCCGCGGCTATGCCGTCGACCTCGTACTTAACCGAGCAGAAGGGCCGCATATGGCTTTCGTCGCGCCGGAGGTGCGTGTGATCTCGCTCGATTGCAGCACGGCGGGCGCAGGGCCGCGCCTGGTCGCGTATCTCAGAGAGGTGCGCCCCGCCTGTCTGATCTCGGCGCTCCAGCACAACAACCTCAACGCGGCCGTTGCCGCGCGTGTCACCGGCACGCCTTTCGCGGCCACGGTGCACGGCATCATGTCGGTGCATCGGTGGAACTTAAGGACCTCGGGCGCCATTGGCACGGTCGCGCAAGCCGCCGCGCCTCTGATCTATCGGTTGGCTGACGCCGTCGGCGTGGTTTCTGAAGCGGTCGGGCGCGACATCGCCTATTCCACCACGCGGCCTGACAAGTTTCATGTGTTGCACAACCCCGTCGATACGGAGCATTTCTCGCCTATGCCACGCCCGGGTGATGCGGCGGCGACACGCTTCGATGGCGACGACGGCAGTCCGCTCATACTTGGCGTCGGACGGTTCGACCGGGCAAAGAACTTCGATCTACTGATTGAAGCCGTGCACGCGATGCGGGGCGACCAGACTGTACAGCTCATGCTGCTCGGTGACGGGCCCGATCGCGCCCGGCTTGAGCATCTCGCGGCTAATCTCGGCATCACCGAGAGCGTGCACATGCCCGGCTTCGTCGCCGACCCGGCCCCCTGGTATCGGCGTGCCGCCGTGCATGCGGTGGCGTCGGAGTGCGAGGGTTTCGGCAACACAATTGTGGAATCGTTGGCGACAGGCACGCCCGTGGTCATCGCGCGCTGCCTCGGTGCGCCGGAGGATATTCTGGGGCATGGGCGGTACGGAACTATTGTGGAGGCCGACGTAGGTGCCATGGCGGCGGGACTTGCTGCGGCTATCCGCGAGCCGCAGGACCGGGCGCCTCTGATTGCCCGGGCGCAAGACTTTTCGCTGGAGCACTGTCTCGACCGCTACGAGGCGATGGTCGATGGTCTGCTGCGCGAGCCTAGCTGTCAGTTGGAGAGTGAGGGTACGCCGGCGTAGCGGGCGATCAAGCCTGTCACGACAACATCGCTCGTGAAGTGCCGTGCCACCCGCTTGTGGGCCGCGACAGATAGCTCGGGCCAACCGCCATTCGACCAGATTGTCGCGATAACATCGGCATAGTTGTCCGCGCCCGCTTCACGCGACAGAACGCTGCCGGCTTCCGCCACCACCGAACGATTGAAGCCATGGGCCGAGCAGACGGGCACAACGCCCTCGGCCATGGCCTCGGTAAGGGCGTGGAGTGACCTTCGCCGAAATGCGTCGTCGGGAAGATGAAGAAGTGAGCCGACGCGAGCGCGGTTCGGATGGCTTCCGGCCCCAGCGATCCGCGCCATCTCACCGGCAAATTGACGGTACGGCGTTTGAGTGCGTTTACGTAGTCCGGTTCGCCGGTGCCGATGATCTCGAGCTGCGCGGGGAACTCCCTGTCTTGCAGCGCCTCGATGGCGGCAATGGCGGTCTCGATCCCTTTTTCCGGAACGACGCGGCCAAGGAAGACGAGTCTGGCGATGTCGCCACCGCGTTCGCGAGCCTGATCCTCGCGCAGGCTCACATAGTTGGGCAGATAGAGGATCGGGCCCTCGTGTCTCGCCTCGGCGAATGGCATCATCTCGCGGCCTTCGACTGCGAGCATGTCGGTGCGGGCTATCAAGCGTCGGCGAGTTTGCGATAAGCGGCGCCTCGGTTCTGATAGTGCTCAATGAAGCTGCCCGCGCGGATGTCCAACATGACGCGCTTGCCGAGGCTCCAGGCCACGACGCAGAGGAGCGCTTCGGCATAAATGAACTGTCGGTAGAGGGGGGTCAGGTGGAGGACGTCGAAACGCCGGCGCTGCTGCACCAGCTCCACAGCGATGGCGGCGAAGCGGCGCGCGTAGGACATGCCCTTGGCGAATTTCGAGCCGAGGGCGAGAGGGTAGGCGAATTCGAGCACGTCCGCCCCGCGCCGCCTGAGGTCGTCGATCAGACGGCGATTGGCGGACTCGTAGCCACCCCGCGCGGGTCGCCCCGGTTGCGCGATCGGGCCGCAATAGGCGATCCGAGGGGCGCCCGGACCCAGCGTGTTTCTCATTGGCGACCTCGCTCAGGGCCAAATTCCTAGCCTGGCTATTGCAAACGGCGAGCCACTCCTAAGCCGGACCGCCATGGTTAACAAAGGCCTACCCAGCCGCCCTTCGGGTTCGCGACGCCAGGCACGGGCGCTCTCTGGCCTGCTTTCTGCAATCAAGGGTGGGAAACCAGGAGACAGAGTTGAGCGTCCTCGATATCGCCCGCGGTGCCTATGTACGCAGTCCCAAAGTGCTGCGCGATGCGGTGAGCCCTGCTTTGGCGCTGCTCCCCGTATCGTTGAAATACGGCCGCTCCTATCAGGATTGGCGTACGGCGATCAGGCGCAGCCGCACCGATAAGGCCTTCACCGAAGTCCGTCGGCTGGACGCCTTGCGGGCACTCATGGCCAAAGCCTATGCGGGGAGCCCCTTCTGGCGCGAGCGGATCGATCTGGCACTCAGCGGCCGTCCCGATTTGGCGCATTTCGATTTCGAGACGATTGCCGCGCTCCCGGTGTTGACCAAAGACGTCCTGCGTCAGGCCGGTCCGGAGGCACTGGCGCAAGCAGCCACCACGCTCGATCATGCGTCGACCTCCGGCTCCTCCGGTCAGCCGCTGCTCTTCTGGCTCGACAAGGACCGAAGCCCGCGCGAGTTCGCCTTCGTCAACGATGTTTGGGCGCGCACTGGCTACCGCGATGGCGATGCCCGGTGCGTCCTGCGCGGTCTGTTGCTCGACGATATCGACCAGCGCCCATTCGAGTGGGAGGCGGGACTGAAGGAGCTGCGCTGCTCGCCTTTCGCCATGACGCAAGCGCGCATGGATCTCTATCTCGATATGATCGATGCGCGGCGCATCGCTTACCTCCACGGCTATCCCTCGGCCATCGAGATTCTCTGCCGTCATATCTGGCGCAAGGGCTGGCAGCCGAAGCGGCCGATCCTTGGCGTGTTCCCGATCTCCGAGCCGCTCTATCCCTATCAGCGCGATGTTATTCGTACGGCGCTGCCCGACGCGGAGATTGCCCCGTTCTATGGATTGAGTGAACGCGTTTTGTTCGCCTCGGAGGTGGACGGCGAGGAGGACCTATACGCTTTCGAGCCGCTATACGGCCATGCAGAGCTGGTCGACGAAAACGGTCGTGCCGTGACGGAGCCGGGGCAGCGCGGCAGCATCGTCGGCACGGGCTTCTTGTCCACCGGCATGCCGTTCATTCGTTATGAGACCGGCGACACGGCCGAGCTTGCGCAGAGCGCCGCCGCAGCGAACGGGTGGCGCCTCCAGGTGCGCGCGATTGCGCCGCGGCGTCAGCCAGAGTTTCTCGTCGGGGCGGAAGGCAACCGCATCGTCACGCCGACTATCGTGCCGGTCCATCCCGACAAGTTCTTCGGCGTGTCGGAGTTTCAGTTCTATCAGGACACGCCCGGGCATTGCCTCATCAAGGTCGTGCCGGCCGCGGGATGCGGCGCCAAGGAGGCAGATCTCTTCGTCGATGAAATCCAACATCGCGTCGGCAGTGCCATTCGGCTCGAACTCCGTCTGGTGGGCGAGCTTGCCGGCAATGCGCGCGGCAAGCGTCCCTTCATCGATCAACGGCTCGACCTTGCCGAATTCGGAGTGGGGGCATGATCACGACACGCCGCGTCACACGGGCCGTCATGCTGCTTGCGCTGCTGCTCGGCTGCGCGACGACGGCTCAGGCGAGCGACGGTCCCGTCGAGCTCAAGCGCGGCGTCAGTATCCATGAGTGGCTGAATTGGGCGCCGGTTACGCAAACCGGCGACTACCGCTGGCCGCCTTACAATGATCTGATGGAGTGGGGGAGCACCCGCGACTTCGCGCGGATCAAGGCTCTTGGCTTCGACTTCGTGCGTCTCTCGGTCGATCCCGGGCCGCTGCTTGCCTCCGAGGGCGAAAAGCACGAGGAGGCTCTCGCGCGCCTCGAGCAGGCGGTTCGCTTCGTGACGGCCAGCGGGCTCAAAGTGGTTTTCGATCTTCACCCGGTCAGCCAGGTGCCGGCGTGGTCCGCCAAGGCGCTAGAAGTTTCCGCCGACGACAAGATGGCCGCGCGCTATCGAGACATTGTTGCGTCTGTAGCGGGTATGCTTACCCGTGTGGGTACCGATGCAACCGTGCTCGAGTTGATGAACGAGCCGCAATATTATCCGTGCGATGGCGGGAGCGGAGGCGAATGGAAGTCGGTGCTCCAGGCTTGGTTGGCGCGGCGCGCAAGGTGGCACCCGACCTGACGCTGATCGTCACCGGCGCTGCGGCGGCAATGTCAAAGGTCTCGTGCAGCTCGATCCGGCCGAATTTGATGACGAGCGCTTGCTCTATAGCTTCCACTTCTACGAGCCACTCGACTTTACGCATCAAGGCGTCGCCGAGGCGAGCGACGTCAAAGGTGCGCCTTGGCCGGCGGACGAAGTGGCGACGCCGTTGGCGCTCGTCTACTCTAAGCTCCTGATCGGTCAGGACGAGAGTCTGGCGGCAAACGATAGGGCAAAGAAGCTGGCCGAAGTGCGCCGCTATATCGAAAGCTATATCGGCGACCGTTGGGATGAGGACCGGCTGAAGGCGCGCTTCGGCGAAGTCCGCGCCTGGGCTGAGCGCCACGATCTACCGCCCAGCCGGCTGTTTCTCGGCGAGTTCAGCGCAATGCGTGCGACCGACCATCGCGGTGGCGCGCTTGATGCCGACCGCTACCGCTGGCTCAGTGCCGTGCGCCGCGAGGCCGAAGCGCTCGGCGCGCCTTGGGCCTATTGGGAATATTCCAATCCGCACGGTATGAGCTTGACCACGGCCGATGAGAGCCGCCGGCCCGATATTGTGGTCCTTGAAGCTCTTGGCCTTGCGGACAAGCGGGCCTCACTCCCCGCCGCCGAATAGCCTTCCGGCTCAGACTTTACCGAACAGGTCGATCACCTCGACATCGCCGGAGCGATTGTAGGTGTGCAGGCCTTCGGCCTTGCGCGTCCGCGGGGTGACGCGCGCCACGACCTCTTGGGCAAAGCCTTCTTCGTCCAGCCGGTCTATGCGTGCGAAGGCCAGACCCGCGCCGTAGCCGCCACGGCAATCCTGCGCCGGACGGATGAGCCGCCCATTATGCGTGAACATGGCACCCGCCGGGCGGGCTGCGGCAGGATCGAGTAGCACGGGATTGCCGGCATGGGCCTGCCACGGCCCCATGAGCGTTTCGGCGTGAAACAGACCAAGCGCTTCCCAGCTCGAGGCCTGCCAGTCGCGGACGCCGGCGAACAACCACAGACGGCCGCCGTGCTCAATAAGGGTGGCATCGTCGGCGAGAATATCGTCGAGTAACACCGCCTCCTTGACCCATCGGTCCGGAAAGCGCTCTGCGCGATAGAGCTCCACCGTGCGGTTAGCGGAGGTCTCCGGGATCATCCACGTCTCGCCGTCTCGTTCGAACACGAAGGGATAGGAGAGATGGTAGGGCCGCTCCAGTACGGGGCGCGTCGCCGTCGCCTTACCCTCTGCGTCGATGGTGAAATGGGAGATGATGCCTTTGCCCGTGGCGAAGGGAACCTCCTCGATGAACACATGGGCGGTGTCCCCGCGCAGGAGCACGAAGGGGTCGGCGTAGTAGCCCCGGCCACCGTCGGGGAGCGGGGTGAAGTCCCGCCAGGCGATGTCGAGCGATGCTCCCGGATTGGCGCCACGCCGCCAGGCCACAAACCAGCGTGGCGCTTGTCCAAGGAGCCGTGCCAGCCGCGCGGATGCTTTGGCAGCAATAGCGCTTGAGAGGAAGGTCAGCGGCTTGGCGAGGCCTGGACCGGGGGGAGAAGACGCCACGGGGGCCGGCGAGATGCCGGTTTCGTCGGTATGTCCGAGGTGGTGCACCGCGTTCAACAGCAAGCCGGCCATGCGGGAGAAGACGCCGTCGAGGCCACGGGTGAAATTCTCCGGGTGCTCAAGGGCGCAAACTCCGCTAGCGAGCAGCCCCGACTGACTATCGAGGACGGCGAGACGAGGATTGCTGCGCTCCAACACCGCGGCAAGGGCGCCGGCATCGCCCACCACGCCATCGAACATCGGACGCAGAACCCGATCCGCCTGGATGGCTCCGCCGTTCCGGTGAAGTCGATGGCCAGGCCATAGCGCACAGTGCCGTCTGCTGGGGGGAGCGTTTGAAGCTCGGCGTCGGAAAGGAGCGCGCTTGCTTGGTCCGGCGGCGTAGCGAAGAGCAACCGCTCGAGAGCAATGAGGAGCCGCAGTGAGGAGGGTAGGTAGTGGTGGCTTTCGACGAACTGGCAGCCGACGGTTTGCCCCTCGGCGGCGAGCGCCTGCGCTAGCCAAAGTTGCCATCGCCATGCACGCGCGGGGTCTAGCACGAGGAGCACGTTCAAGGGCTTAGAGGCAAGATTTGCCGCGTTCATGTCGCTTGCATAGCAGTGTCCAATCGCGCTCCGAGCCCTTCGGACTGTTCCTAGTTAACGGGCCGCAGTCGTGACGCGCGACAAGCAACTCTTGCGCCGCGAGCGCCGAGCTATGGTAAGAGAGTGCCCCATGTTTGTCGGCGTGCCCAAAGAGATCAAGGACAACGAGTATCGCGTCGGCGTGATTCCGGCGACGGTACGGGAGTTGACTTCGCGTGGCCACCAGGTCCTGGTGGAAACGGGTGCGGGTGCGGGCGCGGGGCTTGCCGACGCCGAATATGAGGTCGCCGGCGCTCAGATCGTCGACGCCGATCAGGTGTTCGAGAGCGCCGAGCTGATCGTCAAGGTCAAGGAGCCGCTGGCCTCCGAACGCAAGAAGCTCAAGCCGGGCCAGGTGCTTTTCACCTATCTGCATCTTGCCGCGAACCCCGAGCAAGCCGCCGAGCTTTTGGCTTTGGGCGTGACGGCCATCGCCTATGAGACGGTGACCAACGCGCAAGGGCTCTTGCCGCTGCTGATGCCCATGTCCGAGGTGGCGGGGCGCATGGCGCCGCAGGTGGGTGCCCATTGCTTGGAGAAGATGGCCGGTGGACGTGGCGTCCTGCTCGCAGGCGTTCCCGGCGTGCCGCCGGGCGACATCTTCATTCTCGGCAGCGGCGTGGTGGCCACCAATGCGGCGGCCGTCGCCATCGGCATGGGCGCGAGCGTCACCGTCACCGGAAACAATATGGACCAGTTGCGGCGCATCTCGGCGCAGTTCGGTGCCCGGGTCCGCACGGTGTTTTCAACACGTCAGAGCGTGGAGACGCTGTGCCGGCGCGCCGATCTCGTCATTGGCGCCGTTCTCGTGCCTGGTGCCGCCGCACCACGGCTCATCACGGCGGAAACGGTAAAGGCGATGAAGCCCGGCGCGGTCATCGTCGACGTCTCGATCGATCAGGGCGGCACGGCGGAAACCTCGCGGCCCACGACCCATTCCGATCCCACTTATGTCGTCGACGATGTGGTGCATTATTGCGTCACCAACATGCCCGGCGCCCTGGCGCGGACCTCAACCTTCGCGCTCAGCAACGTGACAGCGCCCTTTGTGCTGGCTATCGCCGATATGGGATACGCGCCCGCGCTGATGGCCGATCCGTGCCTGTGCAACGGGCTCAACATTCATGACGGCCACGTGACGCATAAGGCGGTCGCGGAAGCGCTTCAATTGTCTTACGTTCCCGCCAGCGAAGCCTTGAAGGGCTAATAGCCTGGCGACAGAACGCCCCATAAAGAGGGCGATTCAGGGGGAGTGAGTGCCGTGGACGAGACAGAAAAGATCATTTCGCGGCTGAATGGGATCGATCCCAGGCGGCCCTATTTTGATCCGCTTGCCGCCGAGGAGGCGGTCCGGCAGCACGCTAGGCTGATCGGCTTCCGCGATGTCGGCATTACCTGGGCGATGGGCCCAAAAAGGGCCATCAGCGAGCTCGAAGGCGTGGATTTCGACAGTCCCGCGGCCTGCCGCTGGTCCTTGACCATGCAGGCGCTTCGGGACCAGGCTACCGCCGAGCTCCAACGCGACAAGGCCGTGTGGCAGGCCTATTGCGAAGCCCAAGAGGCGGCGGAGGCGCGGATCGCCGAGACGCTGCATCTCGAACCCTTCCGGCTGGCGCTGTTCGACGCGGTCTTGGGCGAGGCTGGGCTGAAAAGCCACAACGTCGCCTATCTCGTGTCATCGGCTTTGCAGGATGTCGTCGCCAGCGGAAGCGCCGATAGTGCGGCGCTTGAGGATTTGAATGACGTCTATCTGCCGTTCGCTGACGCCATGTTGGCGGGGCTCGGCTCGTTCTGGGTCATCGGCGAAAGATTTGTCTGCTTGCCGTTGCCGCGGCTGGCGTTGCAGAACGGCAAGCTCGTCAGCGATGGCAGTCCCGCCGCCGTGTGGCCAAATGGCGAGGCCTATGCCAATGGCGATGAAGGCCTCATCCCTGTTCTGCAATCGGTGGAGTGGTGATGGTGGAACGCGGCATTCTTACAAAGGAGGCGACCATGCGCAAACACGGTCTGAACAGTCTTATGACCATGGCATCGGGCGCAGCTCTCGTACTCGCGATCGGGATGCAGCCCGCGGCCGCACGCATCGAGTGTCAGGGCAACTTCATGGTCACCAAGAAGGATGGACTGATCGCCACGCCATATTGCGAGGAAGAACAGATTGCCAAGGTGGCGCAAAGCTATGGTTGGAAGGTCACCGCAAAGCAGGTTCACAACGATCCCTTGGTGAAGGTGCAGATCTGTCAGGTCCTTGGCGGCGACGTGCGCCTGAAGGGATCGTGCGCTGGCTACGGACCGGGAAACTACGCGCCTGGTCGATAGCGCCCGCGATTGCTCCGTACGACTCTCTATCTCGGCTCTGGGAGCGTTGCTTCCGCGGCCGCGATCTGCTCCTTGACGCGCAAGAAGCTGTCGGGAGTCACGGAGATCGAGTCGATGCCGTGCTCGACAAGGAACTTTGCAAACTCCGGATGATCGCTCGGTGCCTGGCCGCAAATGCCGGTGTGCGTGCCGGTCTTTTTCGCCGAGGCCAAGAGCCGCGCGATGGTACTCGTCACGGCAGGGTGGCGCTCGTTGAAGAGACTGCTCAAGCGGCCGCTGTCCCGGTCGATGCCGAGGACGAGCTGGGTCAGATCGTTTGAGCCGATGGAAAAGCCATCGAAACGGGCCGCAAAGTCCTCGGCGAGCGCGACATTCGATGGGATCTCCGCCATCACATAGACCTGCAAGCCGTCGCGTCCGCGGACAAGACCGTGCTTAGCCATCTCCTCGATCACCCGGTCGGCCTCTTCGGGCGTGCGGCAGAAGGGGATCATCATCACGATGTTGGAAAGACCGATCTCTCCGCGTGCGCGGGCGATCGCTTGGCATTCCAGTCCGAAGCCGTCGCGATAGTCGGGATGATAATAGCGGCTCGCGCCCCGCCAGCCGATCATCGGGTTCTCTTCATGCGGCTCGAATCCGGCGCCGCCGAGAAGCTCCGCGTATTCGTTGGTTTTGAAGTCGCTCATGCGGACCACGACCGGATTGGGGTAATGCGCCGCGGCGATGCGGGCGATGCCGCGGGCGAGCTTGTCGACGAAATACTCCGCCTTGCTGTTGTAGCCCGCGGTGAGGCGCTCAATCTCGGCCTGCGCCGCCGCATCGGTGACCTCGTCGAAGCGCAGCAAGGCCATGGGATGAACCTTGATGTGGTTGGAGATGATGAACTCCATCCGGGCGAGGCCGACGCCGTCCGACGGCAGGCGCCACCAACGGAATGCCGCGGCCGGGTTGGCGATATTGAGCATCGCCTTGGTGCGCGTCTTCGGTATCCGCGCGAGATCGATCTCGGTCACGGTGAAGTCGGCAATGCCGTCATAGACGTGGCCTTCGTCGCCTTCGGCGCAGGAGACGGTGATCGGCTGACCGTCTTTCAGCCTGGCGGTGGCGTCGCCCGCGCCGACAATCGCCGGTAGGCCAAGCTCGCGGCTGACGATGGCCGCATGGCTCGTACGCCCGCCGTGATCGGTGACGATCGCCGCGGCACGCTTCATGATCGGCACCCAGTCGGGATCGGTGATTTTCGTGACCAGAACCGCCCCGGTCTGAAGCGTTCGATCTCCGCGGCGCTGTCGAGGCGGCAGACGGGACCCGCGCCGATGGCGTCGCCGACGGCGAGGCCGGACAGGAGAAGAGGACCTTTCTCCTTCAGCATGTAAGTCTTGAGCTCGCCGGCCTCACGGCGCGACTGCACGGTCTCGGGCCGCGCCTGAACGATATACAACTCGCCGCTCTCGCCGTCCTTGGCCCACTCCATGTCCATGGGCAGGCCGTAGTGCTTCTCGATAAGGACCGCCCATTTGGCTAGCCTCAGCACTTCCTCGTCGCTCAGCACGAAGCGGCGCCGCTCGTCCTCGTTCGTGTCAATGAGAATGGTGGAGCCCGCTTCGCCGTAGACCATCTTGCGACGCTTGGCGCCGAGTGACTTTTCGATAATCGGCGACAGGCGCGGCTCATCGAGCAGTGGTTTGAACACTTGGAACTCGTCGGGATCGACCATGCCTTGCACGACCGTCTCGCCGAGGCCGCAAGCGCCGGTGATCAGCACGGAGCGGGGGAAGCCGGTCTCGGTGTCGATGGAGAACATCACGCCGGAGGCAGCGAGATCGGACCGCACCATTTTCTGCACGCCGACGGAGAGCGCTACTTTCAGATGATCGAAGCCATGGGTCTCGCGATAGGAGATGGCGCGGTCGGTAAACAGCGACGCGAAGCACTTCTTGCACGCCGCAAGTAGTGCGTCATCGCCCTCGACATTGAGATAGGTCTCGAGCTGGCCTGCGAAGCTCGCTTCCGGCAGGTCCTCGGCGGTGGCGCTGGAGCGTACCGCGACGGCTGCGGCGCCGCTCGCGCACATGCCGGCATAGGCGTGTCGAATGGCGTTCTCCAGCTCGGGCGGAAACGCGGCCTCCAGGATCATTGCGCGGATGGCGCCACCGACAGATGCGAGATTGGTGAGACCTTTGTCGAGCTTACCAATCTCCGTGGCGATGCGGTCCTGCAGTGCATTGGCCTCGATGAAGCGCCAATAAGCGGCCGCCGTGGTGGCGAAGCCTTCGGGCACGTTGATCCCGGCGTCTTTCAGCGTCCCGATCATCTCGCCGAGCGAGCGTTCTTGCCGCCGACCAGCGCCACGTCGCCCCGCCGAAGGGCGGCAAGTGGAACCACCAAGTCGTCGCGGCTGCTCATGCGGCGACCCCGACGATTGCCGCATGTCTCGCGCGATCTTTGAGTGTCGTCATGTCCATCGCGCCGAAAAGATCTGAGGCCTCTTACGCCGAAGTGACGGCTGCCTTTGCCCTGGGTAAGGCATGTGGCTCCTTGCCGTCTTCAAGATAGAAACTGCGGATGGGACGGAGACCTTGATCAAGCTCATAAATGAGCGGTTTCCCCGTGGGAATTTCGAGATGCGGGATGTCCTCGTCGGAGATTCCGTCGAGATATTTGACGAGGCCTCTGAGACTGTTGCCGTGGGCGGAGATCAGCGGTGTGCGTCCGGCCATGAGCACGGGCTCGACACGCTCCTGCCAGTAGGGAAGAACGCGGTCGACAGTGTCTTCGAGGCTTTCTGTCAGCGGCAAATGGCGGTGCGGCACGCCGGCATATTTCGGCTGGTTGCCTGGAAAGCGTGCGTCGGTCTCCTCGAGCGCCGGCGGCCGAATGGAGTAGCTCCGGCGCCACCTTTGCAGCTGTTCCTCACCCACCTCCGCCAGAACGGTTTCCTTTTTCCGTCCTTGCAAGGCCCCGTAATGGCGTTCGTTGAGGCGCCAGCTTCGCCGGACGGGAAGCCATGTCAGATCCAGCGCGTCGAGCACGATCCACAAGGTATGGATCGACCGCTTCAGGTAAGACGTGAAGCACTGATCGAACTTGATGTTGTGCGCCTTCAAGAGATCGGCGGCCTGCTTCGCTTCGGCCAAGCCGTTGTCGCAAAGATCGACATCGGTCCAACCGGTGAAGATCGCATCCCGGTTCCAGACGCTTTGGCCGTGTCGCAGGAGTATAAGTCGCGGCATGTGAAGTCTCCGATTGCGGCGCCAACCCTTGGTGTATGGGGCCGAGACGCCCTGAGCAAGTCTGGCGACCTTGAGCGTTGGTGACGGCGCCTGGCCGTCATTTCCCCGCAATTCGGGGCTAATTCAACGAATCAGACCCAGGTCAGCCGGGATTCTTCCTTGGGTCTTTGCCCTTACTCGGGGAATCGGCTGTATTTCGCTAATCATCAGAAAGTCGACTTTCGGAGGGGCGCGTGCGGCTCATTTTCTCGATCCTTACGGCAATCGTCGTCATCGCCGCGGCCGTCGTCTTCGTCGGCCCGATGTTCATCTCCGCCGAGACGTGCGCAATCAGATCTTCGCCCAAGTCGAATCCACGACCGGCTACCGGATCAGGGTCAGCGGGCCGGTCGACATCACCTTGTTCCCGTCGCTCGATCTCGTGGCCGAGGATGTGGGCATCGCCCAGCCCGCTTCGGGCAGCGACGCGGAGTTCGCGACTGCCAAGACCCTCAAATTTGGCTTGATGCTGCGGGGCCTCCTCGACGGCAAGATGCGGGTGACCGATTTGACGTTGCTTGACCCGGTCATCGCCGTGCCGAAGACCCAGGCTAAAGCGGCGCCAGCGGCGCAGCCAGGCGCGGTGCCGGGTGCCGCCGACAATGCGCCTGTTGGGGGCGGCGATGCGACATCCGTGGCCGACAAGCTCAAGAACCTTACCCTCGACAAGCTTGTCATCGAGAACGGTACCGTGATTTTGCCGCCGTCGGGCGACACTCCGGGTAAGCGCATCGAGAGGCTCAATCTCGAAGCGGCATTGCCGGCCTACGACCAGCCTCTATCGTTCGATGTAGCGGCCGTTGTCGATGGCAAGGCGATGCAGGCGAACGGCTCGATTAGCAATTTCGGACAGTTCCTCGAAGGTGCGCCCGCGCGCGTTGCCTTGACCGTCGATGCGCCCGATACGCTCGATGCCAAAGCAAGCATGAGCGGCACCGCCACTTATCAGAACGACATTTTGACGCTCAGCCAGTTCAGCGCGAAGTCCGGCGACAAGACACTGTCCGGCACCGCCGTATACCAGGACGGCACCGCCACCCTGAGCCCGTTCACGGCGACCGCCGGTCGAGACACATTCGCCGGCAAGGCGATCTATAAAGACAACATCGTTACGGTCAGCCCGCTGCGTGCCAATGTGCGCGGCACGCTCCTGTCGGGATCGGTGAGAGCCAATCTCGCCAACAAGGTGCCCTATGTCGAAGCGGCGCTGGCGGCTAAGACGCTCGACGTCAATGCCCTGACTGGCACTGCGAAGTCGAAGCCATCCAGCGGCGCTGGTGGGGGTGGCGGAGGTAACGGGAAAAGCGGCGGCGCGGCCAGTTCCGCCTGGAGCAACGCCAAGATCGATTTCTCGCCGCTGAAGCTCCTCAACGGCAAGTTCAGCATCTCCGCCGAGCAGCTGATCTATGACCAGATCAAGATCAGCCCGGTGACGGTCCAGGCGGTCCTGAATGGCGGCAAGCTCAACGCCACGCTGTCGAAATTCAATCTCTACAACGGGACTGGCAATGCCACGATCGTGGTGGACGCGAGCGGCAAGACGCCGGCGCAGCGGGTCCAGCTCACGCTTGCCAAGTTCGACGCGCGGCCGCTCCTCATGGACGCGGCGGGCTTCGAGAGGCTCGAGGGCCGCGGAACTGTTTCGCTCGATCTGAATGCTTATGGCGCCAGCCAACGCGCCATCGTCTCGGCACTTGGCGGCAAGGCCAATCTCGAATTCACCGACGGCGCCATCCGTGGGGTGAATATCGCCCAGATGATGCGCAATCTCGGTACCGGCATCGTCGAGGGTTGGCAGGGCGGCGAGAGGGAGAAGACAGACTTCGCCTCGCTCGGCGCGAGCTTCACGGTCGCCAAGGGCAACGCGACCACCAAGGATTTGCATCTGATCGGACCGCTCGTGCGCATGTCCGGAACAGGTACGGTCAACCTGCCGGCGAAGCACCTCAACTTCCGCGTCGACCCGCAGCTCGTGGCCTCGCTCGAAGGCCAGGGCGGCAAGAAGGACCTGTCCGGACTCGGCGTGCCAGTGATGATCGTCGGACCCTGGGCGAAGCCCAAGATCTATCCCGACATCAAGGGCATCCTCGAGAACCCGGCCGCGGCTTATGAGCGGTTCAAGGCGTTCGGTGATGGCGTGGCGAAGCTCCCCGGCCTCGAGAAGATCGACAAGACCGGCGCGCTGAAAAACGTGATCAAGGACGGCAAGGTCGACAAGGATGCGCTGATGGATGGCATCGGCGGTCTGCTTGGTGGGTCGCAGCCGCAGGCGGCACCGGCACCCGCCCCGCAGGCGACGGTGGAGCCTGACGCGGCGCCCAAGGCGAAAAGGACCAAGAAGAGCAAAACGGCCAAGAAGAAAAGCAAGAAGGATCTGCAGAAGGACGCCGCCGAAGAGGCGGCCAAACAGCTGTTGGATAGCTTTCTCGGAAACTAGGCCCATTCCCTCAGTGCGCGACACTGCACTTTGACAACTGAAGCGCGGGCGCTACGCTCTCCCCATGGGCTCGATCCTCGATAAATGCCAGAACGCCCCGCTTGAGACGCTGGCACCCGGCAGCGTGTTGCTGGCCGAGGGCAAGACATCGGGACGGCTCTATGTGCTTCAGTCCGGCGCGGTCGAAGTCGTGCGGGGCGATACACAGGTGGCCGTGGTCGACGAGCCAGGCGCGGTGTTCGGCGAGATGTCGGTGCTGCTCAACCGGGCCCACACCGCCACGGTCCGCGCGCTCACGCCGATCGCCGTCTACGCGTTCGACGATGCCGAGCGCTTTCTCAGGTCGAATCCGGAGATCGCTTTCTTGATTGGACGGCTTCTCGCCGGACGCTTGAATGCGGCCACCACGTACCTCGTGGACCTCAAGCGGCAGTTCGAGGACCACGGCGATCATCTGTGCATGGTGGGCGACGTGCTCGACGTCCTGATTCACCAGCAGGACGAGGAGTTCAGCCTTGGCCCGGAGCGTGATGCCGATCCCCGGCTGTGAGCCACTCGGGGAGCGCTGTGAGCTTAGAGACGGGGCGCGTAAGGTCACCTTCTAGGCGCACATACTGATTGCCGGCGGCGGAGAACCAGAGCGCCTCGCCCACCCCGGTATCGAGGATGACATGGGCCGGCGGCGCGCCGAGATAATGTCCGGTGTTGAAGATCCAGGTCGCGCCGATGCGGTCGACCCATGATCCGTCCTGAACGTAAGGCGCCTCGTGCACGTGGCCGGACATGACAATGTCGGGCTGATATTTCTCGATCCACCCGCGAAGGGCATCGTCGCCGAAGAAGCGCTGGCCGCCCCAGGCGACCGGCGAGTTGGCCGGCGGCGCATGATAGATCCAGATCCACCGCTTCTCCCGCCTTGCGGCGGCTTCGGCGAATTGTGCGCCAATCTCTGCGCGGGACACCGGTCCGTCCCACCACGGGCACATGGTGAACAATGTGCCGTCAATGGCCAGGGATTCGCCATCCGACAACAGCCCTTTGTTCCGTGAGCCGAGCAGCCATTTGGCGACCTTCTCGCCGGCCGGGTTCTTGGAATCGAGGTCGTGGTTGCCGGAACAGATCAGCAGGCGCGTCTTCGCCTGGATGCGGCTGAAATACTTCTTCACGACAACGGCCTGGGCACGGCCGTCGACGAGCGAGGCAAGGTCGAGGTGGTCACCCGCCATCACCACGATATCGAAATCGCCGGCGACCTCTACCACCCAGTCGAAGAGCGGCAGCGAATAATGCAGGTCGGAGACGAGGAGCAGGCGCATGGGCTCTTCGCTTGAGGCGTCCTCAGGTTCCGTCGTCAACGATTTGCTCACCTTGAAGTCGTTTTGCCGGCGTGGGCAATCAATCGGAGCCGCCGATGAACGGAATATTTGGAGAAGACTAGTAGACCGATGAGCTCCGGCGCGGAACCCCCGTAAGCCTCCGCCTCACAAAGACGTTATGGTTCATCTGATCAAACCCCATTACCAGCGCAAGCGCTTTTTTCGTCCGCGCCGGCCTCGCAAGGTCTGGCAGACGGTACGCCGCTATCAGCTCTTGGAGTTGGTTGGGATGACCGGCGTGATTGCGCTGGTGTGGCTGGGCGCGCAGTGGGACAACCAGCGTACCCAATGGACGCCGGAGCCGGCAGGGGTCGAGTCGGCGAGCGCGACCTGATTATCGGTGTGCCGGTCGGCTCGCGGCAGGTTCGCCAGCCTCTCTAACGAGATCGCGTCGTTCCTCCGGGGTGCCCACAGGTTTACCCTGCTCGGCGAGCTGACGCCGTCGCCACAACGGCTTCCGTAAGCGTGGCGCGATCAACCAAGCAATGGGCCAGGCCAGGATCAAGCTCGCCACGACGACGAGCGGGATCAGCAGCCATGCATGTTGCGACAGACTGTCGACGGTTAGAACGACGACGATGCCGATACCGAAAAGGACGGCATTGGCCATGCCGTAGATCAGTAGGCCAATCCGCGATCGCGTGGAGATGTCGGGTGTGGTGCTCATGGAAATGTCCGTGTGCTCCTGATGCGACTTATGAAACGCTCCGTCTCTCGCGCCGTTCCCACGATTTTTCGCAATTCAACTGACAAGGGTCAGCCTACCCGCTGCAGCAGCGGCCAGAGCTGTCAAGTTTGGCTGTGGCTCTTGCCGGTATGGCTGGGGCTGAGCCTGGCCATACCGATCGTCTGGCTGACGGCACTGCGCCGAGGCCGGGCAGATGGCGCGACGTGCCGGGCTGCTGCTGGTGGCTGGCGAAATGGAGCGGCCTGACCCCGCGGTTCCGGAGGTCCGGTGCGCCGAGCCTGGTCGCGCCGGGCGCCTCAATCCGGTCGGCTAATGGCAGTTGGTGGCGGCGGTCTCAGAGACCGCGCCGGTGACTGGCTCGCCCAGCGCCGGATAATCGTGCGGCAGGGCCGCCATGATCGCGTGCATATCTTCATAGCGGGCAGGATGGCTGGCGCTGCCCAAGACCACGGCGACGATAGTCTGGCCGTTCGGCGCATGCCAGGCGGTGACGAGATTGTAGATACTCTTGCCCACATGCGAGCCGGTCTTGGCGCCGATGACGCCGTCCTCGCCGAGAATCTCCAGCGTGGTCTGGAGCGTGACCGTCCGCGCCTTTGGCCCGCCGATCTCCACCGTCCGCTCGGTGCAGGCCCAAGCCGGCAGCAGCCTTGGATCGGTGAAGACACTGGCGGCGATCAGCCCGACGTCGTGTGCCGTGGCGACATTGGCCGGCGACAAGCCGTAGGGATCGGCGAAGTTTGCGTGTGTCGCTCCGAGCGCCGTGGCGGCGGACCGCATCTCCTCGACGAACCGCTTGATGGAGTCGCCACGTTTCTTCTCCTGGGTCAGAAGCGCGCGGCCGGTATAGTCGGCGATGGCGACGGAGGCGTCGTTTCCGGAAACCAGCACCATGCCGTAGAGCAGGTCCTGTAAGGACCAGACGTCGCGCCTCTTGAGGCCGGCCGTCGACCCGCGAACAAGATGCGGCCAATCGATCGTCACTGTTTCCGATAGCCGGTCGCCCATCCGGTCGACCAGCACATAGGCCGTGACCAGCTTGGTGAGGCTAAGGATCCAGAAAACCTCGTTCTCGTTCTTGGCGTAGAGAGGCTGCCCCGTCTCGGCATTGAGCACGAAGACGGAGGAAGCGGTCACATCAGGCGGCGCCATGGTCTCCTGCCCGAAGGCGTCCTGCAGGAAAACTTGGCTGCAGACCAGTGCGACAGTCGCGAGCGCGCCGCGCGTCCATTGAACCGAGCTTGCGACTTTCAGAGCTCGCCACCTCTTAGTGCTAGTGCTCGGCGTCCCACTTGGCGATCGCGTCGAGCAGCATCTTGTGGAAGCTGCCGTCCGTCGTCAGCTTCGTGATGCCCTCGCCAAACTTTGACGCCAACGCGGCGCAAGGCGACTTTTTCGAGAAGGCAACGAACATTTCGGCTGAAAGCAGGGCGGGCTCGAGCGCCTCGACCTTGTCCTCGATCCCCAGTACCGACAGTTGGGCGTCACCGGGATAGTAACCGGCGATGACATAGTCGACCTTGCCGGCGACGAGATCGTTCAACGCCTCGTCGATGCCGTCGGTGCGCACGACGTCGAGCTTGTCCTTGATGAAGGCGTCGAGCTGATCGCCGTAGCTCTCGCCCTTGTTGGTGGCGCCCTTCTTGCCGATCAGGCTGTCCTGGTCCTTGAACTCGAACGTCCTGTCCTTGGCGACGAAGACGACGACCGGGTCAAAGATGAAGGCCGGCTGGACGTAATCGAGATACTTGGCGCGTTCGTCGTTGAAGTAGACGCCGACGATCATGTCGGCCTTGCCGTCGCGCGCTGCTGCTTGCGCCTCCGACCACGTCCCCATGAACTTCGACTCCAGGGGAATGTCGAGATCCTTGGCAATGGCCTCGACCAGCGACGGCGCCGCGCCCACGATGGCGTCGCCGTTCTTGAAGGCAATCGCCGGATATTGCGGATGGCCGGTCGAAACAATCTTGGTGCAGGTGTCCGCGGCATGCGCCACGCTGCCCGACAAGGTCAGAGCAGCAAGCACGCTCAAGCAGAGAATTCTGTTCATCATCTGGATCCTTGTTGCCGGTCGAGCCGAGCGCGAGATGAGATATGGGGTTCCCGTGAGGAGCAATGGTGACAACGAGTCGGGGTGGTCTACCGCCCTGCCGCCGCCTTGATCTTATCCACTTCGGCTTGCGAGACCTTGCCGGCCTTGACCAGGGCCTGCACGCAGGCCGGCGACAGGCTCGGGCCCGCCTTGCGCATGCAAAGATTGAGGCCGCTGGAATCCAGACCCCATTGGCCACAGAATTTCTTGTAGTCGTTCACGCAGTAGTTCTGCATGTCCTTCGACACGGCTCCTGCCTGCGCCAAGGCCGCCGCCGGCGCCGCACAGGCAAACCCAGCAAGCAAGGCTAGAGCGATAGGCGGTCTTGAGCGATGACGCATGATCCACGGCCCCCGTTAAATTGAACCCAACTTGTAGCACCCTTGGTGCGTCCGGAATGCGGCAATCTCCGTATGGCGCACCCCGTCGGCATCCGCTTTCTCGAGGACTTGGCGGAGAGGGAGGGATTCGAACCCTCGGAACGCTTGCGCGCTCAACGGTTTTCGAGACCGTCCCGTTCAACCACTCCGGCACCTCTCCTCGCAGGAAAACTCGATGGCGAGGTCATGTCTCTCCAGCGGAACAACGCCGCCGAAACCGCCACCGAACGACCCGCGGTTAGCTATCACGAGCCCGCCAAGCCTGCCAAGACTGCATTCATCCCGGCGGACACGGCCGCTTCAGCAGATCTCGACCCCCGTACGCGTGCGTTGACCGCAACTTATCCCCGCCCGCAAAACCTGCGGTAGAATGCCCTTACCTCGTCTTCTGAGGGGCGCTTTCGCGAGGC
>NZ_LPWF01000009.1 GCF_001723305.1 Methyloceanibacter superfactus | reverse complement strand
CTATCAATATTGAGGAAGCATCGGGGGGCCGCTCTGGGTACGGAGGGGACGTCGCGGCGGCCACGGTCTTGTGCCCGCTCAGAGGCGAAAGCGGACGCCTGCGCGCTGTTGGGGATGTCCGCTGTCCTAGCAATTGCGGACGTCCATCGTCCTTGGATTGCTCGGCCCCATCGTCGAGGACGCCGGCAATGGCTCTAGCGTGCCTGACCCGGCGTTTTCCCACGCCTTCCTGCCGCCCCTGACGGACAATATTTTTTCCAATCTTCGCCAAGGAATCAGCCGGCAGGTTCGTCTAACCTTCCGACATGCGCATGCCGACCGGGGACAATGAGCTGGCAGGATGGGCCGCGGCAGGCGATGCCGATGCTTCCGCGTCTTATTGGAACGGCACTATGACGGCATTTTCCGGCTGGCCTTCCGGTTCACCGCAACCGCGCCGACGCCGAGGATATCGCCCAGGATGTCTGCCTCGGCTGGTGGACAGGCTCGGCGCTTTCCGCGGCGAGGCAAGTTCGGCACCTGGCTCTACCGGATCGTCGTCAACGCCTGCCGCGACCGCTGGCGCCGCCGGGCGACCGTGCAGCGCGCCACGGAAGATTTCGCGGCGGTCGAGGACCTGCGGCGGGCGGCGGAGGCGGATCGCGGCGAACAGATGGCCTGGGTCTGGGAGATGCTGTCCCGCGTCTCCGACGACATTCGGGAGACGGCCATCCTCGTGCTCGCCGAGCAGCTCAGCCACGGCGAGGTGGCAACGATCCTCGGCGTGAAGGAATCCACGGTCTCCTGGCGCATGCACGAGTTGCGCAAGGAGCTGAAGCAAATGGCGGAAGACGACAGATGATGGACGACTTCGAACGACTGAAAGACGCGCTCGAGCGCGACCCGCCGCCGCCCGATCCGGACGCGCGGGCCACGGCGCTTATCCATGCCATGGCACGCTTTCAGGAAAAATCCGCGGCCGGTCGCCAAGGAACCACCGCCGAGCCGCGTCCTATCTCCAGCGGCGGCATGGGGCCGTCGTCACTCTGGAGCAAGATCATGGATGCTTTGAAGCCGACACGTTCTGGTTGGATGCCGGCGCTAGCCGGGGGTGCGAGCCTCGCCGTGCTGATGATCGCGGTGATTTCCACCAATGAGATGAGACCGGACCTGTTCGAGAGGCGGGAGGCCGTCTCGCCGCCGATGAAGACGGCGCGCGTCGACGCGGACGAGGAGGCGGATACCGCGCCGGAAGAGCAGCCCGCACAAGACGTCAACACGCAGGACGCGGTCCAGCCGGGTCGCCCCAAGGTCGAAGCCTTCAAGGATGTGGCGGGACAGTCCTTGAATGCGCCGGCGGCCCAACCCGCACCGCCGCCGGCACTGAGCTTTTCGCGCAGCGCCGAACAATTCGCTCCACGGGCGCGCGCGGTGCAGGGCTATTCGGCGGCTGCCCCGGATGCGGAGGCTCCGGCGCAAATCTACCGCGACCAGGGCCGCGACCGCTTCGAGGCCTTCGACCCCAACCCGGTGAAGGTCGTCGCCGAAGATCCGGTCTCGACATTCTCCATCGATGTCGACACCGCGTCCTATGCCTTCATGCGCGCGCGGCTCAACGAGGGTGTGCTGCCGCCCGCGGACTCGATCCGCGTGGAGGAGCTCATCAACTATTTCCCTTACGACTATGCCGGTCCCGACAGCGCGGACACGCCGTTCAAGGCGAATGTCTCGATCATGCCCACGCCGTGGAATGCCGACACGAAGCTCATGCGGATCGGCATCAAGGGCTATGTTCCACAGGCCTCCGAGACGCCGCGCGCCAATCTCGTGTTCCTGATCGACACGTCAGGGTCGATGTCCGCGCCCGACAAGCTGCCGCTCTTGCGCAATGCATTCGGGCTCTTGCTGACGTCGCTTCATCCGGACGACACCGTCGCCATCGTCACCTATGCCGGCTCGGCCGGAACGGCGCTCGAGCGACGAAGGTGTCGGACAAGGCGAAAATCCTGGCCGCGCTCGACACGCTCGCCGCGGGCGGCTCGACGGCCGGCGGCGAGGGCATCCGCCAGGCTTATGCGCTGGCCGAGGCCAGCAAGATCGACGGCGTCAACCGCGTCATCCTCGCCACCGATGGCGACTTCAATGTCGGCATCGCGGATAAGGAGACGCTGAAGGACTTCGTGGCGCAAAAGCGCGACACGGGCGTGTCGCTCTCCGTGCTCGGCTTCGGCGCCGGCAATTACAACGATGCGCTGATGCAGGCGCTGGCCCAAAACGGCAACGGTAACGCCGCCTATATCGATTCGCTCAACGAGGCGCGCATAGTGCTTGTCGAGGACGTGGCCGCGACGCTGCAGACGATCGCCAAGGACGTCAAGGTTCAGGTCGAGTTCAATCCGGCTGCCGTCGCCGAGTACCGTCTGATCGGCTACGAGACGCGCATGCTCAATCGCGAGGACTTCAACAACGACAAGGTCGACGCTGGCGAGATCGGCGCCGGGCACACCGTGACGGCGCTCTACGAGATCACGCTTGTCGGGTCGGAGGGGCGGCTCGTCGACGATCTGCGCTATGAGTCCAAGCGGCCGGCGGCGGAGCCTGCCGAGGAGATCGCCTTCGTCAAGATCCGCTACAAGCAGCCGGACGGTGACAAGAGCATGCTGATCACCACGCCGGTCACGCGCGCCGACATGGTGGCCTCCGTCGCGGCGGCCGACGCCGACGCCCGTTTCGCCGCGGCCGTCGCCGGGTTCGGCCAAGTGCTCACGGGCGGCCGCTACACGGGCGGCTGGTCCATCGACGACGCAACGGCGCTGGCCGAAGGCGCGCGTGGGGACGACCGGTTCGGCTACCGCAACGAGTTCGTTAGTCTGACGCGGCTCGCCAAGACGGCTGCGGCGATGGCGCCGCTCAGGCCCTAGGTCGCCACCCCGGATCAACCGATCCCGGACTCCTCCGCCAGGGAGGTGACGACAGACGACGATCGCTGCAGGGTCTGACTGACCGGGCAGCGATCGGCGATTCTTACGAGCTGTTCCCGCTGCGCCGGGGTCAGATCGCCCGCGACATGGATCGTGCGCTCGAAGCGGTCGGTTACGCTCTTGCCGTCGCTGCCCACGACGACCTTATGCCGGACCTCGACGGAGGTCTTCTCTATCAGCCAGCCATGGCGTTCGGCATACATGCGCAAGGTCATGGCCGTGCAGGCGCCGAGACCGGCCATCACATATTCATAAGGGGAGGGGCCCGTGTCGCGGCCGCCCAAGGATTCACCCTCGTCTGAGCTCAGTTCGTGCGGTCCGATGGTCACGGTCTGACCGTAAGGCGTATCGGCATTCTCCGTGACGACGATGGAGCGCTTGGGTGCGGCCATTAAGTTTCCTCTACGTGGATGGGGTGGCAGCTAGGCCGGACGCTTGAGCTTGCCGATGTCCAGGAGCTTGAGCACCGCCTTCTCGAAATAGGGCTCGCTCGTGCCGGTGCGCACCTTGCGCAGGAAATATTTTTCGAACGCGACCTTGGCCACGTGAACCCATCGCCCGCTCGACGCCCAGTTGACGTTGCGCGGCGGATTTTGGGGGAGGGCGACGAAGGCAACACCAGAGTCGCCGAAGTCCGCAAGGCAAATCGCGTTCCACGTCGCTTCATGGCTAGGCTCGGACCCGCGCACACGCTGGCCGATATTGAGAGCCGTCGCCGTCACCATGGATTCGATCATGTAGCCGGTCTTGGGCACGCCGACGGGGACCGGCGTCTGCTCGAGCGGCGCGATGGCGATGCACACGCCGACACCGAAAATATTGGGAAATGTCGGATTGCTCTGATGCTTGTCGACGACGATGAAACCGCGCGGATTGACCAAGCCGTCGATCCCGCGTACCGCCGCGATGCCCCGGAACGCCGGCAGCATCATGGAGAATTTGAACGGCAGCTCATGCTGCTTCTTCGGCTTACCGTCCTCGTCCACCTCCGTCACGTGCAACGCTCCGGGCGCCGCCTTGTCGACCTTGGCGTTGGTGACCCACTTGATGTGGCGCTGGCGCATTTCGGACTCGAGCAAGCCCCGGGTGTCGCCGACGCCCCCGACACCGAGATGGCCGACATAGGGTTCGGCCGTGACGAAGGTCATCGGCACTTTGTCCCGGATACGCCGGCGGCGCAGATCGGCATCGGCGATCATGGCGAATTCGTAGGCCGGCCCGTAGCAAGACGCGCCTTGTACGGCGCCAATGACGATTGGACCCGGGTCCTCGCAGAATGCTTCCCATTGGTCCTTGGCGCGCGTGGCATGGTCCACGTCGCAGATCGACTGCGTGTGGTGGTCGGGGCCGAGTCCTTCGATCTCGTCGAAGGCGAGATCGGGCCCGGTCGCGATGACCAGATAATCGTAATTGAGCGACGAACCGTCACCGAGCTCGACCCGGTTCTCCGCCGGATGCACGCGGGGCGCGCCGGCGGCGCTGAACGCCACGCCATGTCTCGGCAGCGTCGAGGCGAGGTCGACCGTGATGTCCTTCTTCGCGCGCCATTTTACGGCGACCCAAGGGTTGGACGGCGTGAACTGAAAGAACGGCTTGTCGGACACCACCGTGACTTTGTCTTCCTTGCGGAGCGCCTGCTTCAGCTCATAGGCGCACGAGATCCCTCCGATGCCACCACCGAGAATGACGATATGGGCCACCTGTCTCCTCCTGTTTTTTGTAGCCCTTGACGGGCCGGGACTAGAACGCGGAGCCGGCTTTCAGGCCCAGCTTGCGGAAGATCATGGCGGCCGGGCAGAAGCCGGTGAACGCCGCCTGGATCAAATTCAATCCGACGAACGCGGTGAGGAGGAGCCAATAGGGGTTGACCAGCCAGGCGAGCGCGAGGCTGATGAGCACCACGCTGCCGGCGAACGTAAGGACGGCACGATCGACGTTCACGGCGAATCTCCTGATCTTGGGGTCCGGGACGCATGGCGCCGTTCGGCCCTCGCTAACAAGGCCGGGCATCCGCGCCACAGCAGGATTGACTATATATTCGATTATTCGTATATTCGCAAGAATGAAAATACAAGGCAATGAAATGCACGCCGCCGCGGACGAGGCGAGCAACCTGTTGAAGGCGCTGTCCAACCGGCACCGGCTGCTGATCGTATGTCAGCTGATCGAGAAGGAGCGCTCGGTGGGAGAACTCGCCACGCTGCTGGACATCCGCGACTCCACCGTGTCGCAGCATCTCGCTCTTTTGCGTAAGGACGGTTTGGTGACGGCGCGGCGCGACGGTCAGACCATCTGGTACTCGATCGGCAGCGAGCCGGCGCGCGAGCTCGTGAGCACGCTGTATCGGGTGTTTTGCGCCCCCGCCGAAGCGTGCGTGCCGAAGGGGCGCTGCACACCGCCCCAAGCGGCCCGCCGAGCGGCCGCGAGATCAACAAGCCGCTGACGGGAGAGGAACGAGAGGATGCGTGTCGCCTTGGTCGGTTTGGTTCTGCTTGGTCTCCTCGGCCACCAAGCGCTTGCCAAGGAGAGCCTCAAGGACAGCTTCGTCGTGCGCGCCGAGCAGGCGGCGGACGAGAAGGCCGTCTTTGCCACGGTCGAAAGCGTGCGCACTGTGCCGGCGCGCACGCGCATCGGCGGCACGCTGGTGGAGCTCACCGTCAAGGAAGGCGATGCCGTCAAGGAGGGGCAGGTCGTCGCCAATGTCAGCGACGAGAAGCTCGCCCTCCAGATCAACTCGCTCGATGCGCAGATCTTGGCGCTGGAGGCGCAACTGGCCCAGGCGAAGATCGATCTCGACCGCGCCGAAGAATTGGTGGCCCGCGGCACGATCCCCAAGACCCGTCTCGATGAGGCACGCACCGCTTTCAACGTGGCATCCAACACCTTGAAGGCGCGCAAGGCCGAACGGTCCGTCCTCGAGCAGCAAGTGGCCGAAGGCCATGTGTTCGCGCCGACCCCCGGGCGCGTGCTGACGGTGCCGGTGACGGTCGGCACGGTCATCTTGCCCGGCGAACCTGTCGCCACGATCGCCGAAGGGAATTTCGTCCTGCGTTTGCGCGTGCCCGAGCGGCACGCCCGGTTCCTGAAGGCCGGCGACACGGTGCGTATCGACGGCGAGGAGCTCGGGGAGAGCGGCGCGAAATTCGGCACCATCCGTCTGGTCTATCCGCAGATTCAGGACGGCCGCGTCGTAGCCGATGCGGACGTGAAGGCGCTGGGCGATTACTTCGTCGGCGAGCGCATCCGCGTGTGGGTGTCGGCCGGCGAGCGTGACAGCATCATCGTGCCGAGCGCGTTCATCACCACCCGCTTCGGCGTCGACTATGCGCGCCTGCGCAAGGACGCCAAGACCACGATCGACGTGCCGGTGCAGCGGGGACGGGAGGTGCCGCGCCCCGACATGCCGGATGCGCTCGAGATCCTGTCCGGGCTCAAGGCCGGCGACACATTGGTGCGGCCGTGAAACTCGGACTTTCCGGGCGTCTCACCCAAAGCACGATCCGGTCGCCGCTGACGCCGCTCTTCTTGCTGGCGGCTCTCGCGGTTGGTCTCATCGCGCTGCTCACCATCCCGCGCGAGGAGGAGCCGCAGATCAGCGTGCCGCTGGTCGACATTCGCGTCAATGCCGACGGCCTCAAGGCGCCTGACGCGGTCGAGCTGGTGACGAAGCCGCTCGAGGCCATCGTCAAGGGGATCGACGGGGTCGAGCACGTTTACAGCCAGACCGTGGACGACCGGGTCATGGTGACGGCGCGCTTCCTGGTCGGCACCGACGCCGACGACGCGATCCTGCGGGTGCATGAGAAAATCCGCGCCAATCTCGACACGATCCCGGTTGGCATCCCCGAGCCCTTGATCGTCGGCCGCGGCATCAACGACGTCGCGTGGGTAGTGCTCACCCTGTCGCCAAAGCCGGAGGCCGCCGCACGCTGGACCAGCAAGGACCTTTATCAGCTCGCTGACGAGCTGCGCTCCGAACTGGTGAAGGCCGACGATATCGGCCTGACGTACATCGCGGGCGGCGATCGGCAGCAGATTCGCGTCGAGCCCGACCCGGAGAAGCTCGCGCTGTTCGGCGTCACGCTCCAGCAGCTCGTCGCCAAGGTGCGCGGCGCCAACCGCTCGTTCCAGGCGGGTTCCGTGCGCGGCAACAACGCCATGCTCGACGTCGCCGCGGGCCAGACGCTGGCCGGCGTCCCCGATATCGGGCTTATGCTGGTGACCACGCGCGACAATCGCCCCGTCTATGTGCGTGACGTGGCCTCGGTGGTGATCGGCCCGAGCCCGCAGGAGCACCGCGTGTGGATGGACGCGCCGGAGAAGGGCGGTCATTGGGAGCGCGTGCCGGCGGTCAGCATTGCGTTCGCCAAGCGCGCCGGCGCCAACGCCGTGGTCGTGGCCGACGAGCTCCTGTCGCATCTGAAGAGCGTCGAGGGACGGTTGATCCCGCCGGACATCGACGTGACGGTCACGCGCGATTACGGCGAGACCGCCAACGACAAGGCGAACGAGCTCCTGTTTCACTTAGGCCTCGCCACCATATCGATCGTGGTGCTGATCGCCCTGGCCATTGGCTGGCGCGAGGCCCTGGTGACGCTGGTCGTCATTCCGACGACGATTCTGCTCACGCTCTTCGCCGCCAAGCTGATGGGCTACACCATCAACCGCGTCAGCCTATTCGCGCTGATCTTCGCCATCGGTATCCTGGTCGACGATGCCATTGTCATCGTCGAGAACATCGCCCGGCACTGGGCCATGAAGGATGGCCGCAGCCGCCAGCAGGCGGCCATCGAGGCGGTGGCCGAGGTGGGCAACCCGACCATCGTCGCCACGCTGACCGTGGTCGCCGCCCTCCTGCCGATGCTGTTCGTCTCCGGCCTGATGGGCCCTTACATGGCGCCGATCCCGGCCAATGCGTCGGCGGCCATGTTGTTCTCCTTCTTCGTCGCCGTCGTCATCGCGCCATGGCTGATGCTGCTTCTCAGTCCGTCGGGACGTCCGCTGCATGAGCATGAGACGGCCCATGGGGAGGGCCTGCTTGGCCGGTTTTACCGCCGCTTCGCCGGGCCCATCGTGCGCTCGCGCCGCAACGCCTGGATCTTCCTGATTGCCGTCGGCCTCGCCACCGTGGCGGCCTGCA
This sequence comes from Methyloceanibacter superfactus, assembly GCF_001723305.1. Classification (GTDB taxonomy): domain Bacteria; phylum Pseudomonadota; class Alphaproteobacteria; order Rhizobiales; family Methyloligellaceae; genus Methyloceanibacter; species Methyloceanibacter superfactus. The sequence continues at coordinate 28,710 of NZ_LPWF01000009.1, read as the reverse complement.
TGCTGTTCGTCACCAAGGGCGTGACCGTCAAGCTGCTACCCTTCGACAACAAGTCGGAGCTGTCCGTGGTCGTCGATTTGCCCGAGGGCGCGACCCTGGAGGACACGGAGCGGACCTTGTTCGCGATTGCCGACACCGCCCGGAAACTGCCCGAGGTTATGTCCGTCGAGACCTATGCGGGCACGCCGGCGCCGTTCAACTTCAACGGGCTGGTGCGTCATTATTATCTGCGCGAGTCCCCCGAGCTCGGCGAGTTACACCTCAATCTCGCGCCGCGCAACAAGCGTGATCGTTCCAGCCACGACATTGCCCTCGATCTACGGCAGCGCATGAAGACCGTGGACCTGCCCGAGGGCACGGTCGCCCGCGTGGTGGAGGTGCCGCCGGGACCGCCCGTCCTGGCGACGCTGCTCGCCGAGGTTTACGGCCCCGACACCAAGTCCCGGCGTGCCGTCGCCGACGAGCTGAAGAAGATCTTCACGTCCGTCCCCTATGTCGTCGATATCGACGACTCGTTCGGGCTGCCGCGGCCACGCTTGCGCATCTCCATCGACCAGGATCGCCTCGAATTCTTCGGCGTCGAGCAAAGCGACGTCTACGACACGATCCAGGCGCTGTTCGGTGGCACTACGGTCGGCTACTCGCACCGTGGCGAGGACCGGAACCCAATCGAGATCGTCGTCCGCCTGCCGAAACGTCATCTGTCCTGGAGCGAGCAATTGGCCTCGACGCCGGTACCGGCCAACAGCGTCCCCGGCGAGAAGGCCGTGGTCGAACTCGGCGACGTCGTCCGCGTGACTGAGGAAGCCGGCTCGCCGACGATCTTCCGCCGCGATGGGCGCTTCACCGACATGGTGATGGCCGAGCTTGCCGGCGCCTATGAAGCGCCGATCTACGGGATTCTCGACGTCGACAAGAAGATCGAGGAACACGATTGGGGGCAATTGGAGAAGCCGACCGTCCGGTTCGCGGGGCAGCCCGAGGACGAGGCGAAGCCGACGGTCCTGTGGGACGGTGAGTGGGAGATCACCTATGTGACCTTCCGCGACATGGGCGCCGCCTTCATGGTGGCGATCGTCGGCATCTACATCCTCGTGGTGGCGCAGTTCGGCAGCTTCAAGCTGCCGCTGGTGATCTTGACGCCCATCCCGCTCACCTTGATCGGTATCGTGCTCGGGCATTGGCTGTTCAGCGCGCCGTTCACGGCGACGTCGATGATCGGCTTCATCGCGCTCGCCGGCATTATCGTGCGCAACTCGATCCTGCTGGTCGATTTCATCCGTCACGGCGCAGGACAGGGCAAGACTCTTCGCGAGATGCTGCTCGAAGCGGGCGCGGTTCGCTTCAAGCCGATCCTGTTGACCGCGCTTGCCGCCATGATCGGCGCGGCGACCATCTTGGTCGACCCGATCTTTCAGGGACTGGCGATCTCGCTGCTGTTCGGTCTCGCCTCGTCGACCTTGCTGACCGTCCTGGTGATTCCGGCGATCTACGTCGTGCTGCGGGATGCGAACCGGCAGCTTTGATCCATGACTGCTGAGGGAAGGCGGACCTAGCGCGAGGCTTGCTTGCGCGGTGCCTTGGCACGGGCGGAAGATTTCCGGCTTGGTTGCTTGGGCGGCTCGAACGCGATCACGTTAGGCGCGCGCGGGGCTCTCACTTCGCCGTCATCGGCCATCGAAGTCTTGAAGCTCTTGATGCCCTTGGCGACATCGCCCATCAGCTCGGAGATCTTGCCGCGGCCGAACAACAGCACGAATAGCACGAGCACGATCAAGATTTGCCACCAACTCGGTCCCATAAAAGCCTCCAAACGCGACGGGCTACGCTCTTTCCAGGTGAACGACGGTGCTGTGCACCGTGGTGCTCTCGGCGAGATCGCTCTTCCGGCCGGAGACGAGCGCGTTGATATTGGCATGGCCCTCCGACGCGCTTGGCCACCGGCCCTTATAGACGATGCCGGTGCCCGGCTGCGCCGCTTCGGAAATCTCGACCGCAAGCCGGAGTGAACCCGTGTCGTTGACGAGGAGGACGGCGTCCCCCTCGGACAAGTTCCCGGCGGCGCATCGTCAGGATGCAAGATGACGGTCGGCGGCCCTAGGCGCTTGCGGATGACCGGATCGTTGCCATAGCTCGAGTTCATCTGCCAGGCTGAGGCGGGCGAGATGATGCGGAGCGATCCCGGTTCCGGGGGCGTGTCGGCGTGCGGGGTCGGCGCGCGGGGCAGGCCGAGCGCGACGGCGGCGTCGCCCGCCAGCTCGATCCGGCCGGACGGCGTCGCAAATTTGAGGTCGGCGAATTGGATCTGCGGCTCGGCGAACAGCGTCACCGTGCCGGCCTCGGCCAAATCGGCGAAGCTGCCCTGATAAGGCGTTTGAGCCAGGAGTCGGTCGATGAGATCGGTCTCGTTTTCGAACAGTCCGGCATCGTTGTAGCCCATGGCCCGCGCCAGACGTCTGAAGATCTCGTGGTTCGAAAGCGCCTGGCCCGGCGGCTCGGCCGTCTTCACTTGGGCGGAGAGGGTGAGGTCGAAATAAGACAGCACCAGATCGTTCGACTCGAGAAAGCTCGCGGCGGGGAGCACGATGTCGGCATAAGCGGTCGTGTCGGTGTGGAAGAGATCGACCGCGACGTGGAAGAGATCGTCGCGCTCGAGCGCTTTGCGCAGACGTCCCTGCTCCGGCGACGACGCTGCCGGGTTATTGTTCCAGTTCACGAAGGCGCTGGTCCGCTCTGGATCCTCGATCGTCGCGGCCAGATCCATATGGCTGATGGACCGCGTCCCCTCGCGGGCGAGCTCCGGCATGGTCACGGCGTCCATGTCGATGCCGCGCCCGCCCGGGCCGTTCATGTAAAGGAACCCCGCGCCCGGCTTGCCCACATTGCCGGAGAAGGCGACCAGCGCCGCCAGGGCGCGGAAGACGTTGCCGCCCTTCGGCTGGCGCTGCACGCCTTGTCCGAGCCAGAGCAGCGAAGGACCGGTCGCATAGGCGGTGGCCGCCGCCTCGATCAGATCGGCCGGCACGCCGCAGAGTTCGGCGGCGACAGAGGGCGGCATGGCGTCGATCGCCGCTTCGAGCTCCTCCGCGCCCAGCACGTGCTCCGCGATGAAGTCCCGATCGACTAGTCCCTTCTCGCGCACCACATTGAGAAGGGCAAAGGCGAGCGCCGCGTCCGTGCCGGGGCGGAGCTTCAGATGAATGTCCGCCGATGCCGCCGTCTCGTGGCCGATCGGGTCGACGACGATGATCGTCGCGCCGGCTTGCCCCGCCTCTCTGACGAAGACCGTGTCCTGATGCGGGGCCGAATGAGACGGATTGGCGCCCCAGACCATGATTGTGCGCGCGTCCTTGGCGGTGCGCGGGTCGAAGCCCACGAGCGAGGTGCCGAACGCAAGGTCGAGCGCCATATGGCCAGCTTTGTTGCAGACCGTGTCCGGGTCCACTTCGGTCGCGCCCATGCGATTGAAGAGGCGAAGCGGAAACGCGATGCCGATCAGGCCGACGGTGCCGGTGTAGTGCGTATGCAGGATCTTATGGGCGTTGCCCACGTCGATCACGCGCCGGAATTGTCCGGCAATTTCGGCCAAGGCCTCGTCCCAGGAAATCTCGACGAAGCTGTGGCTGCCTTTCGGGCCGACCCGCCGTAAGGGGGATTTCAGCCGCAGGGCACCGTCCCGCCATGCGCCGTTATAGGCGATAGCGCACTTGCCACAGAGCTTTCCGCGTGAAACCGCATGGTCGGGATCGCCCAGAACCTTGGTGATGACCCCGTTTTGTCTGTACACGGCAATGCCGCACGCGTCGTAGCAATCACGCGCGCAAGTGGTCTTGACAACGACCTCTTCTTGCATTGTCGACCTCGCACGTCGGTGCGCAAGACTTACGCGACCGATACTGCCAATTGCAGGGCCTAAAGTCGACTGTATTACCGTACCCCCTAATAGTTACTCACTCAAGAGGATTGTCTCCGAACGTTATAAATCCTGAAACTCGTGGCCGACACGATGGTTTCAGCCATGCGGCGTGGCTGCGAGAGTGGTGGTGTAGACGTTACTGGGATCCTGTGCGCCATGAGCAAGCGATCTAAGCTGTTCTCAGCCTCGCCCGCTACAACCGTCACAAATCCTGTTCTTTCGAAGATCAATGTAGGGTCGGTCGCCCGTTTCCACGGTCGGACCGCCGATGGACGTGGAGGGATAGCATGACCAAATTTGCGATGAACCGGCGCGACTTTCTTTCGACCACTGCTGCGGTCACGGTTATGGCCGGCGTTTCGATGCCGAAGATGAGCTTCGCCGCCGACAAGGTGGTGAAGATCGGCTTTCTTGCGCCACTGACCGGTGCGGTCGCCGCCTGGGGCAAGCCCGGCCTCGATGGCTGCAAGATCTGGGCGGACTGGGTCAATGCCGATGGCGGCGTGAAGATCGGTGACGATGCCTACAAGGTTGAGTTTGTGGCCTATGACGACGAATACGATCCGAGCAAGGCACGCACGGGCGCCGTCAAACTGATCAAAGAAGACGATGTGAAGTTCATCATGATGCTGGGTGGCGATCCTTGGCCTGGCGCCTCGCCCGTGGCCGAGAAGGAGAACATGCTGTTCTCCACGCTTCTGCCGAGCGATCTGAGCCCAGACACCGAGCTGCTGGTTGCGCCTTGCGAAGTGCATCCGATCTACAATGTCACTGGCGTCGAGTGGCTGGCGGAGAACAAGCCCGAACTGAAGACGGCCGTTGTCTGCGCGCAAGACGACTCCCTCGGCAAGCCGTCCGTGGCGACCTATCTTGCCGCGTTCGAAGCTGCGGGCATCGAGGTATTGGGCGACCCGATCTTCTTCGATCCGGCGACGACCGACTTCGCGCCGATCATGTCGAAGATGCTGGCGCTGAAGCCGGACATCATTTGCCTGGACACCTGCTACGCCGACTATGTGCATCCGCTTACCGAGCAGGCCTTCCAGCAAGGCTTCAAGGGCCAGATGATTTCCTGCACGGCCGACTTCTACGAGAAGATGGTGGAGAAAACGTCCAAGGAATTCATGGACGGGTTCATCTTCCAATTCCCGGACTTCGACGATCCGGCGATGAATGCCGAGCACATCAACTTCCAGAAGCCCAATGACTTCTATGCCGAATACGTGAAGCGCTACGGCAAGGGCGAGTGGAGTGCCGTGTCCTGGGAATATGCCTCGATCATGGACCTTTGGGCGAATGCTGCTGGGCGCGCCGGAACGACCGAGCCGGTGAAGGTGCTCGAGGCCATGAAGGTTGGTGGCACCGGCAAGCAGGCCTTTGGCGAAGCCAAGTGGTGGGGCAAGGAGCTCTTCGGCATCGATAATGCCCTTGTTGGACAGTGGCCGGTCGTTGCTATCGACAAGGACGGCAAGGCGAGGATTCAGGACTTCAAGTCCATTCCCGCCTGGTGGGACAAGCACAAGGATCTTCTGATCAAGCACATGAAAGCGCTGAATCAGATGTATTATCAGCGCAGCTGAGCTGCGGCTTGCTGGCCACGCGATCCCAGGCGGGCTTCCGCGACCAAATTCGCGGCTCGGCGTTCGAGAGCGCCGAGCCGTCAATGTCGCGCTCCACCTCAATCGGTGAAACGCACCCGACATCCAGCCAGGGCCGGGTGTCTCACGGAGCTTTGTGATGACTGTCGAACTGTTCTTTCAAACAGTGGTCAACGCGACCTACGCGGCGAGTTATATGGCGCTCATCGCGGTCGGATTCGTGCTGATCTTCGGCGTAATGGGCGTCGTGAACTTTGCCCATGGCGAACTTTATATGGCCGGCGCCTATACCGTCGTCGCTCTGTATGCCGGCGTGGGGCTCCCTTTCTTTGTCGCCGTGGCGGCCGGTCTTGTCTTCGTGGGCCTGCTGGGACTGCTGATGGAGCTCGCTCTGTTCCGGCCCTTGCGCGACAATCCGCTTGGCGGGCTGATCGCTTCAATTGGATTTCTCCTGATCCTGCAGACGATCGCGGTGCTCGGCTTCGGCGTTCGCATGAAGAATGTCCCGCCTTCGACCCAGGAGAAGTTGGTGCTCATGGATGGGGCGGTGCTGACTTATCAGCGGCTCTACGTCATCCTCGCCGCGGTGATATTGCTGACGGCGCTATGGTTCTTTCTGCGCAAGAGCAAGTTCGGCTGGGCGCTGCGTGCTTGCGCGCAGGATCGCGAGGCCGCGGTGCTTCAAGGCATGTCGATCAATCAGACCGCGCGGCTTGCCATGTTCATCGGCGCGGCCCTTGCCGGCGTCGCGGGGGCGCTTACGGCGCCTCTAGTCTCGCCGACACCATTCATGGGGCATTCGGTCATCGTCACCGCGTTCATCATCATCATCGTCGGTGGCCTCGGCTCTCTCGAGGGCGCGGTGCTCGTCGCCATCCTCTATGCTTTCGTCCATACCTTCGTGACCACGCTCTATGACGGGACGCTCGCCAACATCGTGGGCCTTCTGCTGATGCTGGGCGTTCTTATCGTCAAGCCGACCGGTCTGTTCGGAGCTAAAGAACGTGCCTAAGACTGATACCAACACCAATTTTCTTGGGCTGCTCGGATTTGCGCTGCTCGCAGTTGTCTTGATCGCACTGCCGCATTTGCTGTCGTTTTCGCAGCAGGAGATCCTCGTCCTTCTCGTGATTAATGTCCTGCTGGTGTGCAGCTACCGCCTGCTGACCCTCACGGGCGAATGGTCGCTTGCTCACGCGGTCATCATGGGCGTGGGCGCTTACAGCTCCGCGCTTGCCGCCAAACAGTTGAGCTTTCCCGTGCCGCTGGCGATGCTGACAGGGGCGGGCGTCGCCGGCTTCCTCGCCTTTCTGTTGAGCTTCCCGTTGTTCCGCATGAAGGGCTTCTACTTCCTCATTGCCTCCTTTGCCGCGGGCGAGGTCATCCGGCTGACGTGGAAGTGGTCCGATCTGACATTTCTGTTCGGCGGACCGAAGGGTATCAAGCGGATTCCACCGTTCCCCGATTTCCTCTCGATCGATTTCTACGAGCCGGTGAACTACTACTATCTCTGTCTCATCGTGGTTGCCATCTCGCTTCTCATTCTCTACCGCATCGAGCGCTCGCGCATTGGCCTCACCTTCCACGCCATCCATTGGCAGGACAAGCTCGCGGAGTCCGTCGGCGTCAACACGTTCCGCTACCGCATGTTGGCTTTCGTCGTGTCGGCATTCTTCGCCGGTCTCGCCGGCGCGCTCTATGCCCATTATGTGGGCGCGGTCGCGCCCAACCGGTTCAGCGTCGAGGAGATGGTTTACATTCTGATCTGGGCCATCGTCGGCGGCACCGCGACATTCTACGGCCCGATCATCGGCGTGGTCACGCTCACCATTCTCAACGAGGTCATCCTGCGCTCGCTCGATGTGGATGAGATGCGGCCCATGTTCTACGGCGCCATCTTGATCATATCCATTCTGTTCCTGCCGAACGGGCTGGAGAGCCTGTTGCCCAAGATCAAGGGATGGTTCGCCGCGCGCAAGGAGAAGCGCGCCATGACGGAGCAACTGGCGGAATAGCGGTCCTGGAATGACAGGACGGAAATAGCAGGCCGGAGGTCTCGAGGGTCAGGCGCCGGCGACAGGCGGCGCCAGGAGCAGGCAGGCCGCCCCCATCAGCTTGCGCGTGTCGTTCAGCATGGCGGGACGCTCTCGCCGCCAAATCGACACCGCATCGCGCGCCGGTTCCCGGATCGCACCATTGGCGCCATCCAGGCCATCGAGGCGTTTCACGGCCTCTGCCGCCATCTCCCGCCAGCGCCGCTGCCACAGGGCGCGGTAAGTATCGCGGTGACGGGCTTCCATGCGCAGGTGAAAAAGCGAGCTCCGCGCGATCCGAGGCGCGTCCATGCGGGCGATCCAGGGATCGGCGCTACGCCATGCGTCCCGCGCCTTGACGAACAGGTTGGCGACGCCCTCGGTGTCCCCCGCAAGACCAAGGCACAAGCCGTAATTGGCGAGGCTGGTGCCGAGGCGCGGGTCGATGGGCTCGAAGCCGGCCCGCGCGATCCGCAGCGCTTGGCTGGCCTCGTCCTTGGCGCGCATGGGGTCGTTCTGATGGACGGCTTCGGCCGTACGCTCCGCGGCCGCCTCCCAGTCGAGATCGGCCTCGACCCAGCCGGCATTCAGCAGTTCGCGGAGAGTCCAGCTTTCAGGCGCCAAGATACGCTCGCCTCACATGCTCATTGTCGTGCAACTCGTGCGCCGGCCCTTGCAGGGCGATCTTGCCAGTCTCCAGCACGTACGCGAAACGCGCAAGCTTGAGAGCCAGCTCGGCATTCTGCTCGACGAGCACGACCGGAACGCCACGCTCGACAATATCGCGAATGATGCGCGCCATCTCCTGCACCATGACTGGCGACAGGCCCATGGACGGCTCATCGAGAATCAGCATCTTGGGTCGCGACATGAGGGCCCGGCCGATCGCCAGCATCTGCTGCTCGCCGCCGGACAACGACCGCGCCCATTGCACGCGCCGTTCCTTGAGGCGCGGGAAGCGCTTGAAGACGTCTTCGAGATCGCTTTCGATGGCCGATCGGTCGGACCGCAGAAAGGCGCCGGTGCGCAAGTTTTCCTCGACGGACAGATCGGGAAACACGCGCCGGCCCTCAGGAACGTGGGCGATGCCGAGCGCCACGATCTTTTCCGGCGGCAGCCGGTCGATGCGCTGTCCCGCGAACACGATCTCGCCGTGGCTGATCCGCACGAGCCCCGAGATGGCCCGCAGGGTGGTGCTCTTGCCGGCGCCGTTGGCGCCGATGATGGTGACGATGCCGTTGTCGGGCACGGCCATGTCGACGCCCTTGAGCGCCGCTACCTTGTGGTAGTGGACTTGGACGTTCTTGATCTCAAGCAGCATCAACCGCGCTCCCCAGATAGGCTTCGATGACGGTGGGATTGTTGCGCACCTCTTCGGGCGTGCCTTCGGCCAACAGCGAGCCGAAGTTCATGACCGTGATGATATCGCAAAGGCCCATCACCGCCTGCATGTCATGCTCGATCAGCATGATGGTCACGCCTTGCTCCTCGCGCACGAGCTTCACGAGCTCGATCATTCTCCGCGTCTCTTCCGGGTTCATGCCGGTGAAGGGCTCGTCGAGGAGCATGAGCTTGGGGTCGGCGGCGAGCGCCACGGCCATGCCGAGCGCGCGCTGATGGCCATGAGACAGGTTGGAGGTGATCTCGTCGGCGAGCCTGTCGAGCTCCAGGAACTTGAGAATGCCGCGCGCCTTCTCCTCGGCGGCGTCCTCGGTCGCCCGGTCGGTGCCCAGCACGCGACTGATGAGGCTGGCCTTGGCGCTGCGGTGGCAGCCGAGGCGGACATTGTCGAGAACGCTGAGTTCGTGAAAGAGCGTCGTGCCCTGAAACGTCCGGATCAGTCCCAATTCCGCCAGCGCGCTGGTGGCGCGCCCGGAGATGTCTTGCCCGAAATAGATGACCTTGCCGCGTGACGGAGGATAGAAGCCGCTGATCACATTGAACGTCGTGGTCTTGCCGGCGCCGTTCGGGCCGATCAGGCCGTGGATCGATCCGGCGCGCACGTCGAGGCTGAGGTCGTTGACGGCAACGATGCCGCCGAAGAGGCGCCCGAGGTCGCGAACCTGGAGAATGGGTTGTTCAGTTGGCTTCATCGGTTACTCGGAATCCCTCAGAATGTGTCACTCCAGTGCCATTTATCACACCTGCCCGGTGACCTGCATCCTTCCAAGAGCATACCTCCAACGAGTTACGTCCAGAGGAGGATTGTCGCGCATGGCGTCCTTGGGAACGTTCGGAAATGCGTCTTGAACCGTCTTGCGGCCGGTGCAAGGGAATGTCTTCATGACGCCAACGCGGGCGCCGCCTCCCATGCGGCGCGGCATTGAATTGGTGGCGTCGTGAGCACTGCAATCGCGGGCAAGATGACGGACGGTGCGACGCAAGCCCCGCTAGGCCTCCAGCGAAAGATTGGCTGGACCGGCGCCTTCTGGGTCGCCAGCGGTGTGCCCGCGTTCCTGCTGTTCACCATCGGCGGCGTCGCCGCCACGGTCGGCAAGGCGTCCTGGCTTGTCTGGACCGTTTCGATCACCTTCGTCTTCATCCAGTCTTTCACCTACGCGGAGATCGCGGGGCTGTTTCCCGGCAAATCGGGCGGCGCCTCGATCCATTCGGCCATCGCCTGGATCCGCTATGTCAGATTGCTGGCGCCGGTCTCGGTCTGGTGCAACTGGTTCTCGTGGTCGGTCGTTCTGTCGATGGGGGCGGGGCTCGGCGCCGGCTATGTCCTCAATCTTTTCTTCGCCAGCGACGCGGCCATTAATAGCTGGCAAATCGTTTTGGTCGACCTCGGGGCGATCAAGGAGGGGATGACCCTACGCATCAACGCGACCTTCCTCGTCGGTGCGGCGCTCCTACTCGCCTGCTTCGCCATCCAGCGCGGCGGCATCCTCCGGTCGGCGCGGGTCACCATGGTCCTCGGCGTGGCCGCGCTGGTGCCGCTGATCCTGATCGGCCTCGTGCCGCTGCTGACGGGCGATCTCCCGCGATCCAACTTCGTGCCCTTGGTGCCGCTCGCCCACGATGCGGCCGGGCACGCCACCGACGGGTCATGGGACAAGGCCGGCTGGCTCATGATCTTCGGCGCGCTCTTCGCCGCCGCGTGGTCGACCCACGGCTTCGAGACGGCGACATGCTACACGCGGGAGTTCAAGGATCCGAAACGGGACACCTTCAAGGCCATCTTCTACTCGGGCCTCTTGTGTCTCGGCGTCTTCATCCTCGTGCCGCTCGCTTTCCAGGGCTCGCTCGGCTTGGAAGGCATGCTGGCGCCCGGCATCTACAGCGGCATGGGCGTGGGCAAGGCCATGGCGGGCATGATCGGCGGCGGCATGGTCGTGGAGACGGTCATCACCGTCCTACTGATCCTCGCCCTCATGCTGAGCATCATGACGGCGATGTCGGGCGCGGCGCGCACGTCGTATCAAGGCGCGGTCGAGGGCTGGTTCCCGCGCTACCTGTCCCATGTGAACGCGGCGGGTGCCCCCACGCGCAGCATGTGGACCGATCTCGGGATCAATCTCGTCCTCCTCCTGATGTCGGACTATCTGTTCCTTCTCGCGGCGACGAACGTGGCCTATGTGTTCTTCACCTTCCTCCACCTCAACTCCGGCTGGATCCATCGCCTCGACCGGTCGCATTGGGAGAGGGCCTATCGGGCCCCGAATATCGTGTTCGCGGTCGGCGTGGCGTTGTCGTTCGTCAACATCGCCTTGATCGGGCTCGGCGCCCAGGTCTGGGGCGCCAACACCCTCTATGCCGGGATCGTCGTGGTGCTGATGGGGATCCCGGTCTTCCTGTTCCGGCACTATGTCCAGGACAAGGGGAAATATCCGGAAGCCATGGTCGACGATATGCAACTCGGCGACGAGGAGGGCGTATCAAGCCGCGCCGGGGTGCTCCCATACGTCGCGCTCGGCGCAGCCGCGCTGATCGTGCTGCTCGGGCACCTCTACGCGACGAGCTGATCCCGCCGGTCGGCCCGCCACGGGCGGCAACCGGCAGTCCGGAGTGGGACCTACTCGGCGACTCTCAAGCGCAAAGGATCGTAGAATGGGGTCCGCACGACCATGCCGTCGCAGATGCCGGCGCCGTCGCCGAAGGTGACGTGCGTCCCCAGGCCGGTATAGGCCGGCAGTAGATGGACCATCGCCAGGGACTGCATCATGTACCGGCTGTAGCTCGAGCTGGTGACGACGCCGATATCCTTGCCGTCCTTATAGATGCGCGTGCCGGGCTCCACGGCCTCGCTATGATTGCAGACAACGCCCGCCTGTTTGAAGCGCTCCCGGCCTTGCAGATAGAGAACCGCGCGCTTGCCGATATAGTCGGCCTTCTTGTCGGCATCCACGGCCCAACGCATGTTCACTTCCCAGGGGGTCGTGTCGCCTTCGGGCATGTCGAAGGGGAAGAAGAGGAGGGCGGACTCGACGCGGATGAGGTCCAGGGACGTCCAAGAGGCCGGGATCGCGCCATGGGCCTTGCCGTGTGACAGGATGTTGTCCCACATCTCGCCAGCATCGGCCGAGCTGCAATAAACCTCGTAGCCCCGCTCTCCGGAATAGCCGCAGCGGCCGATAATGACCGGCTTGCCGAACAGCGTCGTCTTCTCGTGACCGAAGAACGGCAGCTTCTCGAGCTGCATCGGCGTATGCGGCTTCAGGATCTCCAGCGACGCGGGCCCCTGGAGCGAGAGGATGTGCGTGTCGCGATCGAGCTCGAGTGAGACCTTCTTGCCCTCGGCGACCTTCTTGAGCTGCTCCGGGGTGGCGCCACTGCCGTGCGTCACGCGATAGGTGTTCGGCCCGTCGCACAGGATCATAATGTCGTCGACTAAGGCGCCGTTCTCGTCGACCTCCGCGGCCAGCCTGGCCGTGCCGGGCTTGATGGAGGTGACGCGATCGCGACGAGCGCGTTGAGGACATCCAGGGCGTCCTCGCCGGTGACATGCACCAGATTGATGGCCGAGACGTCGTAGAGGCCGGCGCGGCTGCGGACGGAGACCACCTCGTCATGCGGATCGCTGTTGTAGCTCCAGGGCACGCGCATGTCGCACCACGTGTCGCCATCCAATTTTGAGCCGAGTGCCTCGTGCCGGTCGTCAATATCGAATTTCGTGTGCTCATCGTGCCCCAATTGTTCTGCGCAGGAACGGTTGCCACGCCGCCGGACGGCGGCAGGCCCAAGTTTCAAAGTGATGGGGCCGAAAGACAATTACTCTCCAAGAGGTAGGCCCTTCTGAATAATTCGCCTCACCCGAGCAAGCGGCCGCCGCAATAACCCTTAGTGGGTAACCCCCCATGGGAATTGGCAACTCGCCGAAACATCAGAGACTTGTACCGCCAGGGTGACCTCGGGATGGGCTTTCCGTTCGCTAGCGGATGAGCGCTGGGCGAACTGTGCCGAGGCTTGGCGGGATGAGGGCGGTTGGGTGGAGCCAGCTTCGCCGCAGCAAGATCAATAAATGAGGAGGTGCACTCCATGGCGAGTGACTCGAAATACGACATTCTCTTCGAGCCCATCAAGGTGGGACCCAAGACACTACGCAACCGCTTCTATCAGGTGCCGCATTGCATCGGCGCGGGCTCGGACAAGCCGGGCTTCCAGGCCGCGCATCGCTCGCTGAAGGCGGAAGGCGGCTGGGCGGGCATCAACACGGAATATTGCTCGATCCATCCGGAATCGGACGACTGCCATCGCCTGTCGGCGCGCATCTGGGATGAAGGCGACGTGCGCAATTTGCGCGCCATGACCGACCATATCCATGAGCATGGCGCCCTTGCCGGAATCGAGATGTGGTACGGCTCGTCCCATGCCCCTTGCATGGAGTCGCGCTGCACCTCTTACGGTCCGAGCCAGTACAACTCCGAATACGAGAACATGACCTATTGTCATCAGGCCGACTATAATGACATCAACCGCCTGCAACAGATGTATGTCGACGCCGGTTTGCGCGCCCGGGACGCGGGCTTCGACATCGTCTACGTCTACGGCGCGCATTCCTACCTGCCGCTGCAGTTTCTCTCTCCCTACTACAATAAGCGCACCGACAAATATGGCGGCTCGCTGGAGAACCGCGCGCGCTTCTGGCTCGAGACGCTCGAGAAGGTGAAGAACGCGGTCGGCCAGGATTGTGCAATCGCCACCCGCTTCGCCGTGGACACGCTCTATGGCGACGCCGGTGTCGAAGTGGAGGTGGACGGCATCAAATTCGTCGAGATGGCGGACCCTCTGGTCGACCTATGGGACGTGAATGTCGGCGATATCGCCGAGTGGGGCGAGGACGCCGGTCCCTCCAGGTTCTATCGTCAGGGCCACCAGATTCCCTGGCAGAAGCATATCAAGGCGGTCTCGAAGAAGCCTGTCCTCGGTGTCGGCCGCTTCACCGATGCGGAGAAGATGGCCGAGGTGATCCGCGCCGGTCATCTCGACATCATCGGCGCCGCGCGCCCGAGCATCTCCGACCCGTTCCTGCCGACCAAGATCAAAGAGGGGCGGATCGACGACATCCGCGTCTGCATCGGCTGCAATGTCTGCATCTCCCGCTGGGAGATCGGCGGCCCGCCGTTCATCTGCACGCAGAATGCAACGGCCGGCGAGGAGTACCGCCGCGGCTGGCATCCCGAGAAATTCCCCAAGAAGGGCTCGGACGATTCGATCCTCGTGGTCGGCGCGGGACCGTCCGGCGCCGAAGCCGCCCGGGTTCTCATGGAGCGGGGCTATACGGTCCATCTCGTGGACAAGGCCGACAAGATCGGCGGCTGCGTCAACACCATCGCGACCCTGCCGGGTCTCGGCGAGTGGAGCTATCACCGCGACTATCGCGAGACCCAGCTCAACAAGCTGGCCAAGAAGAACAAGGATTCGCAGATCGCGCTCGGCGGCAAGGCGATGACCGTGGACGACGCCCTAGATTACGGCGCCGACAAGATCATCGTGGCCACCGGCTCCCATTGGAACACCGACGGCACCAGCGGCCTCACCCATGGGCCCGTCCCGGGGATCGACGCCAGCAAGGATTGGTGCGTCACGCCCGAGCAGATCTTCGAGGGCAAGAAGAAGATCGGCAAGAAGGTCGTCGTGCTCAACTGCGACTGGTACTTCATGGGGCCGAGCCTGGCGCAACGTCTTCGTGAGGCCGGCCACGACGTGACGATCGTGAACGGCGTGGAGATGGCGCGGTACATGGTGTTCACGCTCGAGCACCCGAACCTGCACCGTTGGCTGCACAACAACGACGTTCACACGATCGACGGCGTCTGGGCGTCGCGGGCCGAGGAAGGGCGGCTGGAGATCTATGACATCTTCGGCGACGGCTGGAAGCGGCAATATTCCGGTCCCGGAAAATTCCCGCGTGAGGAGAACAAGTCGCAGCGCTGGGTGGACTTCGACACCCTGGTGGTTGTGACCGGCCGCAGTTCGGACGACGATCTGTACCGGGGCTTGAAGGCCCGCAAGTCCGACTGGGACGCGAAAGGCATCAAGGGCGTCTACGTGATCGGCGATGCCTGGGCGCCCAAGCTGATTGCCGATGCAACCTTCGACGGACATCGCATCGCACGCGAGATCGAGGAAGCCGATCCTCAGCATCCGAAGCCCTATCGGCGCGAGGTCGCCGTGTGGGGCGCCCCGCACATGCCGGGCGGAACCTTCGAGATCGCCTACGAGGTCTAGCGCATCCGGACCCCGGGGCGGCACCATCCGCCTCGGGGTCTGCTGCGCCAGGAGAGTTACTCAAACTTCGACATGGGCAGGCTCACAGAACCACTTCATCCTCAAACCCTGCCTAGGCGGGGCCTGTCGGCAAATCCTCCAGAAGAGCGGCAGTGGACGCCTGGGGGGCAGCGTTGATCGAGGCGGCACAAAATCCGGAACAGGTGACACGCATCCTGTTCCAGGACTTCCCAACGTGGATGATCGCGTCGTTCTACGTCGTGGCCTTCACGGCCATCGGCGTGTTCCTCTACGGCTGCTACGTGGAGATCCGGAAATACCGGCGCGGCCGGCCGCTTTCGGCGGCTAATCTCTGGACGGGCATCGGGCGCATGGTCGAGGCGCTCCTGTCCCATCGCACCCTGAGGCGCCGCGACCCCGCTGCCGGGCGCAATCACGCCCTCATCTTCTTCGGCTTCGCCTTGCTGTTCATCGGCACGGCCACCATCACGCTCGAATACGACATCCTCGAGCCGATCGCCGGCGTGAAGTTTTGGTACGGCTCGTTCTACCTTTGGTTCTCGCTCGTCCTCGATGTCGCCGGCATCGCGCTCCTGATCGGCCTGGTCTACATGATGTATCGCCGCAATTGGATGCGGCTGCCGAAGCTCGACTACCAGCGTCCCGACCGCCAGCCTGGCGACCCCGACTATGGCCGCGATGGCTACCGGCGTGAGGACTGGCTGTTTCTCTGGGCCCTCGTGCTTCTCGGCGTCACCGGCTTTCTCTTGGAGGCGAGCCGGCTGGTTTGGCTCGAATCGGACCCGACCGTTTGGGACTACCGCTGGTGGTCGCCAGTCGGCGCGGTGACCGCCTATGTCTACAAGGGGCTCGGGCTAGGCGCCGCGGGTGCCGGCGAGCTACGGATCGGGCTTTGGTGGTTCCACGGACTTCTGGCGCTCGCCTTCATCGCCGTTATCCCCTTTACCAAGGCGAAGCACATCTTCACCGCCATGGCGTCTCTGGCTCTGCGCGATCCGAAGCCCGCCGCGCATCTGCCGGAAGCCGATCTCACCGCCAAGACCGTGGGGGCGGAGAAGATCACGGACTTCACCTGGAAGCAGCTCCTGAACTTCGATGCCTGCACCAAATGTGGCGCTGCCATGAAGCCTGCCCTGCCAGGGCCACCGGGTTCCCCCTGTCGCCGCGCGACCTCATCCTCACTCTGCGCGAGCTCGCCAACGACACGCTAGAGGGCATCAAGCTCCCACCGCCCAATCTGCTGGCGGCCATCGGGGACGGCGTCAACCAGGTGCGCCCCGAGACTCTATGGTCCTGCCGCACCTGCGCCGCCTGCGTGGAGATTTGTCCCGTCGGCATCGAGCACGTGCCGGTCATCGTCGAGATGCGGCGGTCGCTCGTCGACGCGAGCCAGATGGAAGCGACTCTGCAAAAGGCGCTGCAGAACATCCACAACAAGGGGAACTCGCTCGGCGAGAACAAGCGCAAGCGCCCGGCCTGGACCAAGAAGCTCGACTTCGAGATCAAGGACGCGCGGGCCGAGAAGGTCGACGTGCTCTGGTTCGTCGGCGACTTCGCGTCCTTCGACCCGCGCTATCAAAAAGTGTCCCAGGCCTTCGCCCGGATCCTGCATCGCGCCGGCGTGGATTTCGGCATTCTCTACGAAGCCGAGATGAATGCCGGCAACGACGTGCGCCGGGTCGGCGAGGAGGGGCTGTTCCAGCACCTAGCCGAGTCGAATATCGAGACGCTCAAGGAATGCGACTTCGAGCGCATCGTGACGACCGATCCGCATTCCTACAACACGATCAAGAACGAGTACCCGGACTTCGAGGGCAACTTCGAGATCGAGCATGCCAGCGCCATGATCCAGCGCATGCTGGCCGATGGCAAGATCGAGCTGAAGAAGACCCTGGATTATCGCGTCACCTATCACGACCCCTGTCATTTGGGACGTCTGAACAAGGGCTACGATCCGCCGCGCGAGTCGATCCGCATGCTGGGCGCCGATCTCGTCGAGATGGAGCGCTCCCGCGACAATTCTTTCTGCTGCGGCGCCGGCGGCGGCCGGATCTGGATCCCAGACCCGACCGACAAGGAGAAGCCCTCGGAGAACCGGGCGCGCGAAGCCGCGCGGATCGATGGGTTGGACGTGCTCGTGGTCAACTGCCCGAAATGCATGAACATGTTCGAGGACGCGCGCAAGTCGACCGGCAACGAGGAGACCTTCCGCGTCATGGAGCTCATCGAGCTCGTCGAGGAGTGCATGGATCTCGGTGACGGTGCGGCAACGGATGGTGCGGAGACGGATAGCGCGGACGAGGCTGTTCCCCCGGACGTTCCGTCGGCTCTCCCACACGCGACTCACGGTGTCTGACGAGGTGGTCATGAGCCTTTTGACGCGCGCGCTCCAATCCGGAGACGAGTATTTGGCGGCCGCGGTGCACCCGGCGGTGCTGCCGACGCAGCGGCAATCCCTGGAGAAGCTGCTCTTCGCCACGTCTCGCGGAAAGCGGCAGCTTGCCGCGGCCCCTTACGCGCCGGCGTCACTGCTTGAGGCCCTCGCGTCGGACGACGATCCCAAAGTGCGGATCAGGGTTGCGCGCAATCCGTCCACGCCCGCCCGGGCGCTTGGCCGTCTCGCGGGCGGGGATGCCTCCACCGCGCTGCTGAGCGCGATCGCCGCGCACAAGAACGCCGAGCCCGCCATTCTCGCCGTCATGCAAGGAATGGAATCGCCGGACATCCGCGCCGCCCTCTGCGGCAATCCGAAGACGCCCCTAAAGACTCTCCGCGCCTTGCTGCCGGCAGCAACCCTCGCCGAGCGTAAAATCCTGGCCGGCAATCCCAATGCCGACGCGGCAATGCTGCGAGATCTGTGGGACAGCGGGGACATTTATGTTCGGGCCGAGGTCGCGGCGCATCCGGCGGCGGGGCCCGGCCTCATGGACGAGGCGAAGCGGAGCCTCGACCCGCTGGTTCGGCGGATGCTGGCGGCGAACCCGGCGGTGACGCAAGACACGCTCGTGGCCTTGCTCAGCGATCCCGAGGCCGCCGTCCGGGCGGCGGCCGTGCGCCATCTTGCGCCCGACGACCATGCGCCGGAGCGGCTGGCGTCGGATCCATCGTCGACGGTGAGGCGCGCGGAAGCCCGCCACTTCACCTTGCCGGCCTCGGCGGCGGCGCGGCTGGCGGGAGATCGCGATCATTGGGTGCGCCGTTGGCTGGCGCGCAATCCCGGAACGCCCGACTTCGTTCTCAGGAGGCTTGCATCCGATCCGGAGAGCGAGGTGAGACGGGGCGTGGGCCGCAACCGGTCTTGCGCCGTCGATCTCTTGCGGGAGCTTGCGCAAGACCCCGTGCCTTGGGTGCGGGCGGGCGTGGCGCTGCGCGAAGATGCGCCGGTCGACATTCTCCATCGCCTTGGAGAGCAGAGCGACATCGATGTGATTTCCGCGGTTGGACGCAACGCGCGAACCCCGCCGTCAATTCTCGAGCGCATCGTGCGGCATGAGAACGCCGATGTTCGCCGCGCCGTCATCCTCAACAAGCGCGCGCCCCGTTCCGCGCTCGAGGCCGTGCTCGAAGATCCCTATCCCCTGAACCGGGCGTTGCTCGCCCGGCATCCCAGCCTGAGTTTCGCGGACTTGGAAACCATGTTGCGCGATCCGGAGCCGCAGGTGCGCTTCACCGCCGCGGATGCGTTGGTCAAGCGGCCGCGCCCCAACTGAATGAAAGACGCAAGACTGCAGAACGCAATGGAGTGGAACTGATGAAGATTCTGGTGCCGGTAAAGCAGATCTCGGTGGTCGACGAGGACTTCGAGCTGCGTGCTGACGGCAAGGATGTCGATCCCGACTATCTCGACACCGAAGCCAACGAGTGGGACGACTATTCCTACGAGGCGGCTCTTGAGATCATGGAAGCCGCGGACGGCGATGTCGAGGTGGTCCCGGTCACGGTCGGACCCGACGACGCGGAGGACGTCCTGCGCCGCTGCCTCGCCAAGGGCGGTGACAGAGGCATCCGTGTCTGGGACGACGACCTCGTGGACGCGACGCCTGCGGCGATCGCCAAGGTGCTGGCCAAGGTCGTCGCCAAGGAGCAGCCGGATCTCGTCTTCACCGGAACGCTGTCGTCCGATCGCTCTTTCGCGCAAACGGGCGTCAGCCTCGCCGCGGAGCTCGGCTGGCCTCATGTGGCCGTCGTTACCGGCATCGATTGGAAGCCGGGCGATCCGAAAGCCACGCTCAAGCGCGAGCTCGAAGGCGGGCTCATCGAGGAGGTCTCCGTGGAATGCCCGGCCGTGCTGACCATCCAGCTCGGCATCAACACGCCGCGCTATGCCTCGCTCCGGGGCGTCAAGCAGGCGAAGGAAAAGCCCGTGCAGGAGTGGTCGTTGGCCGACCTCGGACTCACCGGCGCGGAGCTTGCCGCGGGCGCCTCTTTCCGGGTGCGCCGCATGTATAAGCCGGAGACGGGCCGGGCGGAGCTGATTGAAGGAACCACTGCGGAGCAGGCCGCGCGTCTGGCCGCCATTATCAACGAACTGAGGGGGGCGGCATGACCGGCGAAATTTTGGTCGCTGTGGAGCATCGCCAGGGCGCATTGAGCCCGGCGAGCCTAGAAACCATTGCGGCGGCGATCGAGCTCAAGGGAGACACAGATCGGTCGATCGCCGTGGCGGTGATCGCGGAGAAGCCCGATGATTTCGTCGCGCAGGTCAGCAAGGCTGGCGTCGACGAGTGATCAAGGTGGCCGTGCCCGTCGCGTCCTTCCAAAGCGACGTCTACGAGGCCGCGGTCCTGGCGCTTGCCGAGGCCCGCAAGCCTGCCGTCATCCTGTTTCCGCACTCCGTGGACACTTGGGGCTATGCGCCGGCGGTGGCGATGCGCGGCGGGTTCGGCTGTGCCACGGACGTCATCGACGTCAAATACGACGGCGGCGATCTCGTCGCGGTCCGTGCCGTCTACGCCGAGAAACTTCACATGGAGGTGGATTTCCCCGAGCGCGAGACGGTGGTCCTGACCGTCCGCACCAATGTCTTTAAGCCGACCGAAGCGGACGGGAGCCCGGCGGTCAGCGAGTTCGCGGCGCCGCAAACCCAAGCGCGCACCGAGCACATCACCTATATCGAGCCGGAGCAGACCGGCGACGTGGATATTTCGCAGGCGGAATATATGCTCTCGGTGGGCCGTGGCGTCGGCGAGGAGGAGAATGTCGAGCAGTTCAAGGAGCTCGCCGATTCCCTCGGCTTCACCTTGGGATGCTCAAGGCCGATCGCCGACAATGGCTGGCTGCCGAAATCGCGGCAGGTGGGCCAATCCGGCAAGACAGTGGTCAAGTGCAAGGTGTATGTGGCAATGGGAATCTCTGGCTCCGTTCAGCACATGGCGGGGATGAAGCACGTGCCCAGCATCATTGCGATCAACAAGGATGCCGAGGCATCGATCTTCACCATTGCCAAGTATGGCGTCGTGGGCGACATGTTCGAGATCGCCGAAGAGCTTCGCGGCCACTTCTCATAGCGGAAGACTATTTGCATGAAGCCGGTCAGGATTTTCCAGCACGAAGGCTGGATCGGCGGCGGCCGCGTCCTTGAAACGCTGACGCAGCGGGATATGCCGTTCGAGATCGTCTCGATCGAAAGCGGCGATCCGGTGCCGGCGCCGTCGATGACGTCTCGGCGATGGTCTTCCTTGGCGGCACCATGAGCGTGAACGATCCGCTGCCATGGATCGAGGACGAGCTGTCTCTCATTCGTCAAGGGCAGGCGAGGGGAATGCCGATGCTCGGTCACTGCCTCGGCTCGCAACTCATCAGCAAGGCGCTGGGTGGCACCGTCGCGCCGATGCCGGCAAAGGAGATTGGGTGGCATACGGTGACGCGCAGCGAGAGATCGGGCGCCGATGCGTGGTTAGGCGATGTCCCGGACCAATTCGATATCCTGATTTGGCATCACGATGCCTTCACCCTGCCGCCCGGCGCCGACCCGTTATACTCAAGTCCATTCTGCCCGGATCAGGCCTTCGTTCTCGGCAACACCTTGGCGACGGTCGCGCATATCGAGGTCACCGCGCCGTTGCTGCGGGAATGGCTCAGCATTTACGGGCACGACATCGCGCCGGTATCGGCATCGGTCCAAGACATCGAACAGATCCGCCATCGTCTCGACGAGCGCGTGCAGGAGATGCACGACACCCTGACCGATCGTCTTTACGACCGTTGGTTAGCGCGCCTGCCGGAGCATGAGTCTCGATAGAAGTGAAAATCCGGCGGCGTTAGCGTTTCGCCGACGTGCTGCGGCGCTTCTTTAGGCCTTCGCCCATGTCGGCGACCTCGACCCGGCCGATCCCTGCGTTCCGGGCGCGCGCCGCGGCCGTCGAGGCGAAGTGAACCACGTCCTCAGCCGACTCGTCTCCCGTCAGCCCCGTCACCGCGCCGATGCTGGTCGTCAAGAACATCTCGCTGCTGCCGTCGACGACGGGTGCACGAAGCTCTTGCCGGATCTTCCCGGCAAGGTCCTTGGCATTGACATTGTCATCGCCAACGGCGCCTTCGTGCAGAACGGCGAACTCGTTGCGATTCCAAAGACAGAGAGAATCGACGGGGCTCAATACTGAGTCGATGCGCCGGCCCACGTCAAAAAGCGCGCGCTCTCTGGAGTTGACGGCGAGCGTCTCGCGCCATTTTGCGAACTGATCGAGATGGACGACAAGCACGATAAAGTCGTCGGACGGGTTGAGCTTCATCCGGCGCAAGGCCATCTCGAGACGATCCAAAAACAACGTCTGAGTTGGCAGGTGAGTCTCGGGATCGTAAAGGCTGTCGCTCCTCAGTCGAAGCTGCTCATGTCGCTCGCGCGTGATGTCGGTGATAAAACCCTCGACACCGAGCAACTCGCCGCTGGTGGAGAAATTTCCCCGGCCACGCTCGAGAACCCATTTCTCCTCGCCGCGCGCCGTGCGGATCCGGTACATCAGCTCGAAGGGGCGATGCTCGCGCAACGAAGCCTGAACGTTCTCCCAGACTTGCTCTTGGTCTTCCGGGACGATCAGATCGGCATAGGTGAGACGCTCGCTGTTGACGACAGCTTCCGGTGGATAGCCGGTCAGCACCTCACACCCCTTGCTCATATATTCCATGGTCCACTGCCGGTTGTTGCGGCATCGGTAGACGAGACCCGGCAGGTTATTGATCAACGTCTCCAGGGTACGATGGCTCGCTTCCTTGAGACCCTCCGCCTGCACGCGGCTGCCGACGTCGGACAGCGTGCCGACAAAGCCCATGCAGCGTCCGTTGTCCGCCACGACAGCCTGCGCGCCCGCTTCCAAGTGAATGGTCTCGCCGGAGCTCGTGAGGAAGCGCAGGACAAGGGCGGCGGTCCGCTGCGGGTCGTGCTTGCGCGCATCCAGGAAGCGCAGCCAGCGCTCCTGGTCCTGCGGGTGCAGATAGGAGGACTGCGGCAATGTCCGCGTCTCTTGGAGAGAGAAGCCGGTAAGACGCGCCCACGCCGCGTTGACGTATCGCAACGTCCCATTCGGATCTGTCACGAAGACGACAGTGTCGATGGCATCGAGAAGAGGCGCGATGAGCGGGGTGGAGGCCGGACCGGAATCGCTCGTCAGGCTGGTCGTCAACTCGTCACTTTCGACCAGGATTTCGGTCAGGAGCTCAATTCGCGCGGTCGCCATGGTTTCGGAGCTTCGATCTACTGTGTTGATTGCCCAGTGAACGCTTCAAAGGGCGTGTCGGCAAGTTCCATCTAGGAAATAGACCCAGTCGAGCCTCCAAGCAAGAGAGCCTAACTGCTACTTTGTAGGTAGTTCGCGTTCCCATTATGCAACATCGAAGTAATAAGATGAGAAGTTACTACCTAGTGGGTAGTGCCAGACTCAGTCGCCCCGCCTATTCTTAACAAGAGTTTAAGGGGTGGATCAGGCCCGTCGGGGGATTCAATTCTCGCGGGTGCAAACAAAACTGGGGGACTGCAGAATGCTACGGGGCAAACTAACACGGGAACTGATCGTTTCGTCTGTCTTTGGTGCCGCGCTAACCATTGGATTGGCGCTTCCTGCTCAGGCGGGCGACAACGAGATCGCACTCTCGGCGACGACCAATTTCACTACCGATTATGTGTTCCGCGGCATCTCGCAGACGAGAGAGGGCCCGGCGGCGCAGGCGGAATTCGATCTGACTTACGGCATCTTCTATGCCGGTATCTGGGGATCCAATGTCGATTTCGGCGGCAGCGGATTTGGCGACGACATCGCCAGCATCGAGATCGACTACTATGCCGGCATCGCGCCGACTTGGCAGGGCATCAGCTTCGACATCGCCGGTCTGTACTACACCTATCCTGGCGCCTACGATCCGGCCGGCAACTTCGACTATTTCGAGCTGAAGACCGGCGCGTCCTACACCTTCAATGAGGCGCTGACTCTGGGCGTTGCCAACTACTGGTCGCCCGAGTTCTTTGGCGAGACCGGCGACGCGACGCGCTCGAGCTCTCGGCCGAATACGCGTTCTCTGGCAAGCTGTTCAATTTCTTCTCGCCCAGCGTCAGCGGCGGGCTCGGTTGGCAGTGGACGGAATTCTCCGACTACACCTTCTGGAATGCCGGCCTGACACTTGGCTTCATGGAGAATTGGTCGGCTGACATTCGCTACTGGGATACCGACTTCAGCGACGCGGGGTGTGCCGGCTTTAGCGGGTTCACGAACACCTGCGATGCGCGGGTGGTCGGCTCCATCTCGGCGGTTTTCTAGGACTTTCTCCAGACTACTAAAGCCTGTCCTAACTAAAGGGCGCCGCTCGCGCGCCCTTTTTTTATGGGCGCGGGTACGGCGGGCGGGCCGGCAGATCGCGATTTGTCAGGAGTTCGTGAGGGCCCAGACGGCCGCTTCGAGGCGCGATTGAAGATTGAGCTTCCGCAGCAAATTCTTCACATGCACCTTTACCGTGCCGTCGCTGATGTCGAGCTCGCGGGCGATGTGCTTGTTGCTCTTGCCCGCGGCGATCAGACGAAGAATCTGCCGCTCACGCGTCGTCAGGCATTCCTCGTTTGTCGGTGGGGCGGGGGTCCCGCCGCGCATGGCGCCCACGAGCATGCTCATGAGAGGCTCGGTGAAGACGGTCTCGCCCCGTGCGGCCTGCCGCAGCTTGTCCAGGATCTCCTCCGGCTCCGAGCCCTTGAGGAGATAGCCTTCGGCGCCCGCCCGTACCGCCCTGACGAAATCCTGCTCCGCGTCCGAGACGGTGAGCATGATGACATGCGTGTCCAACCCGGATTCCTTGATTTGCTTGAGCGCATCCAGGCCGTTGCTGTCGCGCATATGCAGATCCATCAGCACCAGGTCGGGCTTGAGGGACGCCGCCATGGAGACGCCTTCGCTGGAGGAAGCCGCCTCGCCAACCACCTCGAAATCCGGTTGAGCTGCAATAAGTTGGGCCACGCCGCAGCGAAACAGGGGGTGGTCGTCGACCAAGAGAACGGTGCAGGATTCCGTGTTCATGCCGAACCCTCGAACTGGGAACCAGCCGGGAAGTGAGCTCCGTTCACGGGACAAAGAACGTAGATACGCGTACCGCCGCCTTCGCGGTCCTCCACCCGCAACGTGCCGCCGAGATTGCGTGCCCGTTCTTGCATGATGATGAGTCCGTGGTGCGGCTCGGTCTCCCGCATCGCCTCTCTCATCCCGATGCCGTTATCGTCGACGCCGAGATAGACCGTGCCGTCGTGCTTGAGGCGCACCGACACCCAGCAATAATTGGCATGCGAGTGACGAACGACATTGCACAACGCTTCGCGAAGAATCAGCAGGAGCTGCATCTCGTCGGCGACCGTAAGCTTGCCCGCCGGCAGACGATTGTCGAGATCGAAGGCGACCGAGCTGCGCCGCTCGAATTCCTCGATAGAGTCCTCCAGAGCCTGGGCAAACGTCTTCCCGTGCATGGTCAGCCGGAAAGTCGTGATTAGCTCACGCAATTGCAGGTTGGCGGTACTGAGTGTGCTTCGCAGCTCTTGGAGCGCGGTGTCCACATTGGGAGCCTGCTCGCTCCCCTTCACCATTTGCTGCAGAAGGCTGACCTTGATTTTCAGGTACGACAGCGATTGTGCCAGAGAATCGTGGAGCTCGCGGGCAATGGCGGCGCGTTCCTCGCTCTGCGCGTTGCGCAGCTTCATCCGCGCGCAGCGTGCGCTGTAGAGAACGCCGGCCAGATAGTCGCCGTACTCGCGCAAGGATTCGGGCGCCGGCGGAGGCGCTTCGTGCTCCTCGCCAACAAGCCGCAGCACCAGCAGACCGTGACCGCACGATCCTTGGGCAAATCCTTGCGCCAAGATGGTCGACTTTGGCGCTTCGGGATCGCTGAAGGCCTCCGACTCGCCGCCGCTCCCGTCGGACCGATAGAGGTCGCACCGACGCACGACGCGCATCCAGCGATCCCGGTCGTCCGGGCCGATGGAGGCAAGCAGCACCAATTGGCGTCCGCTCTCGGTGCTGACGAAAATGGCGCCCGCCTGGGCCCCCGACAACTCGAGAATATGGGCCAGAACGAGGTTGAAAGGCTCTGCGGAATCCGGGTCCGCGAGCAGTTGGGTCAGGACCTTATGGAGCAAATCGATCGCACCGCGGGTGCCGCGCTTTGCGACGTCGTCGACCCGCAGCCGCACGGACGGCCTCCCCGCAATGGCGGGATTGGGGCCCTCATCGGCATTCACTTGCCGTTCCTTCCCCTCCATCTGGGTCGGGGAAAACGCCATCCTCATCTCACGCCCCGCACTGCTGCCTACATCGGACAGAGCCCTTCCGCTAACCTGGTGACGTAGCGGTTGCGATCGAACAGTGAGCCCAGCTCACTACCATTATTCAATACCATTGAATGATATTCATGGCCAGACGTTATGCTATTCGTTTATGGTGATCGGAAGCATTGTTGTGCAGTGCAACAGAAATGCCCGGCACATGGGGATAAAGAAATGGCCCTAGACAAGACGGAGGCCTCAGGATCGGAAGTATCTGTTGGAGATATTGACGAGGACTTGGGGCGAGGCGTTGCCGATGCGATCGGCGTCCAGGTGCGGAGCGCCCGCAACAAGCATGGCCTCACCGTGGCCAAGGTCGCGCAATTGACGGGCCTGTCTCCCGGCATGTTGTCGAAGATCGAGAACGGCAACGCTTTCCCGTCGCTTACCACGCTGCATGCCCTGTCGCGTGTGTTCAAGGTCCCGATGACCTACTTCTTCGAGACCTATCAGGAGACGCAAGGCTGTTGCTACGTGAAGAAGGATGGCGGGCTGTTCATCGAGAGCCGCGGATCCAAAGTTGGCCACCAATACCAGCTGCTGGGGCAGGGCGTCGGCACGGAAGTGTCGGTGGCACCCTATATGATCGAGCTCAACGACACCTCCGAGGTGTTTCCCCTGTTTCAGCATCCCGGGGTCGAGTTCATTCACATGCTCGAAGGCGAGGTCGTCTATCAGCACGGCGCCAAGCAGCATCATCTCTCGCCGGGCGACTCGCTCTTCTTCGAGGGCGGCACGGCGCATGGCCCGGCCAAGCTCGTCAAACTGCCGATCCGTTTCTTGTCGATCATCATGGAGCCGGGCCGGGACAATAACGGCCACCGCTAGGCGCTGCGGCGCTTGAGGGGAGGGCAACGCCTAAGGGCGCGGCCGAACCGCGTGCGCTAGTGCGACATGAGCACCGGCACGGTCATGGTCTCCATGATCGTGCGGGTCACCCCGCCAAGCACGGCCTCCCGGATACGGCTGTGATGGTAGCCGCCCATCACCATCATGTCCGCGCCGAGGTCGGAGGCCTGCGATAGTAGGAGATCGGCCGCGCTGACATCGGACCCAAGCGGAATACGGCGCACCTCAACATCGATGCCGTGCCGCGCAAGGTGGAGCGCAATGTCGGCGCCGGGCTCATCGCCATGGGAATTCGGCTTGTCGTCGATGGCGACGAGGATGACCACCTTTTTGGCATGGGTGAGGATCGGCAGCGCATCCGCCAAAGCGCGTGCGGCGGTACCGCTTGCGTCCCACGCGACCATGACCGTCTTGGGCGAAGGCTTCGACGTGCCGGCCCAAGGTACGATGAGCACCGGCCGGCCGCTCTGGAACAGAAGCTCCTGCAACAGCGCGCGCTGCAATCCGGCCGTCTCCCCCTTTTCCTCGGGCTGGCCGATGACAGCGAGATCCGTGTAGCGGACATGCACCGCCAGTTCCTCGGGTAGATCGCCGATCTTGCATTCGATCAGCCGTGTCTCCACGGAGAGACCGTGCCGCTTTCCCGTGCTGGCGAATTTTTCCAGCGTCTCCCGCGCTTCGTTGCGCAGTGCGTCAATCCCGAGTGGCGCATGACCGATCCCGATGACATGCGCCTTATGCGCCTCGGCCAGTCCAAAAGCATAGTCCATGCGTGCCGGGTTGGCCTTGGAGAGATCGACGTGAACGAGCAGGTCCTTGATGGTCATGAGTGCTCCCTCGGCAACTGAGACCTAGTTCGGTTGGGTGGATGTGCCTGATTTTCGGCGATGGAGCGCGGTCCGGAGGTAATAGCTTCTGATCATTGATCGACGTTCATGAGTCTGTCCTCAGCTCCGGCAACGTCGTCTTCCAACGTGTGCAGGTGGTGCCCGAGCTTGTCGCGCTTGGCACGCAGGTACCGGATGTTCGCTGGGTTCGGCGCAATTTCCAGCGGCACTTGCTCGACGACACGAAGGTCCTCGCTTGCGAGGGCATGCACCTTGCGCGGATTGTTGGTGAGCAGGCGTATGCGCCGCACGCCGAGAAAATGGAGGATCTGGGCCCCGATCGTGTAGTCGCGCAGGTCGGCCGGGAATCCGAGACGCAGATTGGCCTCGACCGTATCGAGCCCGTTGTCTTGCAGCCGATAGGCGCGCAGCTTGTTGGCGAGCCCAATGCCGCGCCCTTCCTGTCGCATATAGAGGAAGACACCGCGCCGGGACCGCGCCAGAATTCGAGAGCGGCATCGCGCTGTTCGCCGCAGTCGCAGCGCAACGAGTGAAACGCGTCGCCCGTCATGCATTCGGAGTGAAGACGGACCGTCACGGCATCGGTGACTGGCGCAGTTCCGGCATGAGACGGGTCCGGCATGCCCCGCGTGAGGGCGACATGTTCCGTGCCGTCGAGAATGCTGCGAAAGAGATGGAGTCGAAATGCCCCGTATCGCGTCGGCATCGGGACATCCAGCTCCAATGGCTCGATGAGTTGCTCGGTGCGGCGGCGGTGCGCCACGAGACTCTCGATCGTGCAAACCTTCAAGTCGTAGCGCCGGGCGAACTGGTGCAGCTGCGGCATGCGTGCCATCGAGCCGTCTTCGTTCATGATCTCGCAGATGACGCCCGCCTCGCGTGCACCGGCCAAGCGGGCCAGATCGACGATCCCCTCTGTATGGCCGGCGCGAACCAGGACGCCGCCTTCGCGCGCGCGCAAGGGAAACGAACGTGGACCGGGGCGGTG
>NZ_LPWF01000008.1 GCF_001723305.1 Methyloceanibacter superfactus | reverse complement strand
CCCAAGTCCCGAACGACAGACGGTCTGCAGCTCGCGTCCTCATGGACGAGGGATGCGTGCATCTACGCGAGCTTTGGAGGCCGGGGATAACGTGGGGAGAGCGGCTGAACCGGCCGGCCGGTCCGCCTTGGGGAGCCCGGTCCGCCTTGGGGAGCAAAGGCACCAAGGGGGAAGAAGCCCGACCACCCCGGGGGAAAGCGGCCAGGCTTCCTACGCGACTTGAGCGCGTAGGGCGGGATGCAGGTTCGCAGCAACAGGGAACCCGCCGCTACGCGCTAGACGGTTCAACGTAGGGCGGCGGAGGATGGTTCCACACGGCCCGCGCGCGCGCGCCTCATGGACGGGGGATGGGAGGGATTGTGCGGTATCCTTCCGACAGCTTCGCGAAGGACTGAGCGCGTTCGAGCAATCGCCCTGGGCCGAAGCCAAGAGGGCCGCATCAGTCGATCAAGTCGCGCTTCTTCTGCAGGTATTCTTCGCGGTCGATCTCTCCACGCGCATAGCGCTCATTGAGTGCGTCGAGGCCACGAGAACGCTGTTCTGTGCGCCCGCTCGTCGTGGCTTGCGATCGGACGAACCACAATACCCCAGCGACGATCAAGACGAAGAGCGCAACCCAGAAGATAAAGCCCAGCCCCATACCCCAGCCGTCCATCATCCCGTCATACATCTCTCGGCGCTCCGCTTAAACGCCGACTCTGGTGGCAAAAAAGTTGTATAGCCAGGCCAGGATAGCACCGCAGATGGCGCCACAGACGAACCCCCAGGCCAGGCCGATCAAGCTGCCGAGCGGGGTCAGGCTATAGCCGTAATAGAATTGATCGAGGAGCGCTGGCGCGGTCGTAGCGCCGCCTTGAGCGATAAGCCACCAAGTTGAGACAAAGATTCCGCCGCCCCACCAAATTCCAAAAGCCAGGGCGAAGGCTAAAGCATTGAGCTTCATCTCGCATCTCCCTGTAAAGGGCATAGGAAAAGACTTTAGCGCAACCGCAAATATCGGCCTTGATCTCGGTCAACCGGCATGCCCGCGAGCGCGATGCCCAAGCTGGACCTTTTTCCCACTCCCATTCAGCTATTCAGCGCCACGCCGGCGAGCTTTAGCCGCCGGCCAGTCCGTTCAGGCGCCCGGCTCGCGATGATCCACGGGCGTCCGGTCGTGGATCTTTCGCCCCGTGAACATGGCGGAGACGATGCCGCCGCCTTCGCGCAGTTCGGTCACCACCACGCCGCCGATATGAATCACGATCAGCACGAGAAGCGCGTAGGAATTCCAGTAGTGCACCGTGACGAAGGGCAAGCGGAAGGCGCGCATCGCCTCCCATGAGGCGGGATCGATGCCGGTCTTGTCGTAAGGGACGATCGTCGCCGGGTCGACGCCGGGCGCCGCAATCCAGCCGGTAATCCAGCCGCCGAACGGCGGATAGTAGATGTCGGTCCCGGCGAGAACGAGACCCGTCGCCGCCTGCACCACCAGCAGCAGGAGCAGCAGCGACACCATCAGGCGCGCGACCGGGTTGTGTCCGAGATAAGGGCGCACATCGCCGCGCAGCAGCTCACCCACATAGTCCTTGAGCGCGGCGCCGTAGCCCTTGCCGAACGGCAGCAGCGCGGACCAGCCCGCATGCCGGTTGCCGATGAAGGCCCAGACGATGCGCCACGCCAAATTGATCGCGAAGACATAGCCGAACAGGACATGGGTGGACTTCAGCAGGAGCTTGCCGTCGTCGGTCACGCCGAGCTCTTTGCCATAGAGCATCGCGGTGCCGAGGGCGGCCAGCGCAACGACGCAAACGAAGTTGATCCAATGGAACCACCGCGTCGGCCTGTCCCACACGGCATAGGATCGAAGGCTCTGTGTCGATGTCTCGGTCATTCGCCTCTCGCTTGCTCGCCGACCGCCGACGTCCCGGCGCCGTCCTAAATGGCCCAAAAGCACCACTTAGGACCCTAGCCGCTCTTAATCCTGGTGCCTAGGCAGACCTCTTCGCGAGCCGCGAGAAGACCTCGAGCGCCCGCGTGCTTCTTGCCGACCATCTACCGGCGTTTCCTAGTCAACCCCGCCCTCGTCGACTGATGGGCGGTATTCGGGGCGCCCGGCTTTCACTTTGGCCCCGGCCGGACAAGAAGAAGCCCCGGTCACGGGGGGAGGGCCGGGGCTTCGGGTTCCTTATCGGGGGGAACCTTCGGTGATGGGAGGGAAAGCCATCACCTTGGCAAAGATAGAGCGCCGCTGAAGCAAATATCCAGCGCCCAATCGAACACGCTTAATCACGCTTCCGAGACCGCGCCCGTTTCACTGCCGACTAGCAGGAAACCTCGCGGGCGTTCGAGCCTGCATCGTCGGTGGCTTGGTAGCACTGCTGCGAACCGTCGTCGTTGACGCAGGTCTGCCAGTACACGCCATCGCTTTGCCAGTTCCAGATCGAGCAGGAAGGCCCTGCAATGGACGCGGAGCTGAGCGTGGATAGGACGGCTGCCAAAAGAACAATCCTTAGAACAGTGTGGCTCATGGAGGTGCTCCCTTTGAACCGGGTTAACCTTTCATGACAGCGCTCAATCCAAATCGGAAGCAAGGGGAATTTGGAGCGCACCCTTAGCGGACAGACGCGCGGGCACATCGTGGCCGTCGCCCGGAGCCTAGTCGCCCCAGCCTTCGTTGACGCATTCGATACCCCCCGGCGGGATGGAACGGATGACCGCTGTCCAGATCCACGGCCCATGCCTGCTGGATATCCCGCCACCATTCCTGGTCCGGGCTTGGCACGACGACAGCCAAGATCTTTTGGGTCACGTTGGGTTGCGCCGCCCGGCAGAAAAAGGCGAGCGCCGCATTCTCGCGCAACGGCGGGGTCACCAGCACATCGGTGATCTGGAAGGTGAGGTATTTTGCGCCGGGCCGCCTCGGCAAGGCCCACTGCACCAGCACGAGCTGCGCCCCATCAGCCCGCCGATACTGGGCGTACCAGACAGGGTCTTCAAGCAGACCGCCGCCCATATCTTCCCACCCCTTTATCGGAAAATCACCCTCGGCCTGCGTGCCAATGAGCCGCTGGAGAGCCGGGTCGACCGGGGGCGCAGGGACTGGAGGGGCAGGCGGTTCGGCCACCGAGGCGCCCGCCCTTAGAAGGAGCGCAAAACTGGATGCGACCAGAACAGCGCCGGCTTTTCGGAACATCGGCACCTTCCTCATAGGATCAGGCAGGCGGTTCTCGCGCCTAGCGTTCGGCGCGGACAATCCCACTAGTAAATCCGACAGATATATTTGCGGATTTCGCCCTTCGCGTACCACTGACAATTGGGCTGGGCCACGCCTTCACCTCCGCCTCCAGTGCCGACACCGCCGCATTGCGCGACCTTAGCGTTGCAATTGCTGATGCAAGCCCCGATCGTCGCTTGTGACGCGCCGCCCCACGCTTGCGCGAAACTCTGACAGAAGCCGGAACAACCGCCATACTGATTGAGCTGGGCGAGGCTGTTGCAATCAAGCTGCTGTATCTCTTGGGCGCGGAGGCACGACGCGCAGCGAGGCGCCGCTGGATGCGCCGTGAATGCGGCGCCGGCGGCGACCGGCACCGCCACCACGACGGCGCCAACGATCAATGCCGAGATGAAGCCGGGTAGAGTCATCCTGCGACTCCTTTCATCTCCTCAACGGAGACTGTCCACCCTCCGGAAACACCAAAGACCGAGCGCTCTCACGGTGAGCACCACGGCGTATTGAGAATGAAGTCGATACAGGCCGCGGGCGTGTAGCCGTCGAACGCGATGTGCGGATAGCCGGCACGGATCATCTTGCCCGTGCAGTTGTCGATCATGTCGTTGCAGGCATAGACACATCGCGTCGTGTCGTCGGGCATCCTTCTCGCCCCGACGCAGCAATGATCAATTTGCGCGACTCGAATGCCGGACGACGATTCCGCTTTAATCCAGTCGCATTGCGAGGAGGACGCGTCCGCCGTCTTCGCTTGACCGGCGCCGGTCGAGGCAAAACCGAGGCAAATGATGGCGATGACCGTTGCCAGAAGCTTTTTCATCGCTGCGCCCTCTTTCGGCTAACCAGCACGGTGAAGGAAGCGTCGCCTTGAGCGAACCGCGAAAGCCGCTCGCGCGCCTTGATTTCCATCAAATGGCCCCGCAACCCCACCTGCCCCAAGCCTCCCACCCCTGCTATAGTCCGGGCCGAATCTGACGGTTGAGGGCCCGGGCACAGGGCCCCACGGGGGACAGGGAATATGGTCGGCAAGAAGCACGAGGGCGGCGTCTCCTATAAGGACCCCGGCATCGATTATTTCGAGGATCGGGAGCTCCGGCGCCATGCCGGCGTCTTCTATCTGTGGGCGCTGGGCGTCGCCGCGGTGATTTCCGGCGATTTCTCCGGGTGGAATCTCGGCTTCGCCGTGGGCGGCTGGGGCGGCATGTTCGTCGGCGCCGTCATCATCACCATCATGTTCTTAGGGCTCACCTATTCCATCGCCGAGATGAGCCCGGCTTTGCCGCACACCGGCGGCGCCTATTCCTTCGCCCGCACCGCCTTCGGGCCTTGGGGCGGCTTCATCACCGGGGTCGCGGAGAATATCGAATATGTGCTGACGCCCGCGGTCATCGTCTATTTCATTGGCGCCTATCTCACCGCCATCTTCGGCACGCCGGCGGCGTGGCAGCCGCTCTTCTGGATCGCCGGCTACGTCATCTTCGTCACCG
The DNA here is from genome assembly GCF_001723305.1 of Methyloceanibacter superfactus. Classification (GTDB taxonomy): domain Bacteria; phylum Pseudomonadota; class Alphaproteobacteria; order Rhizobiales; family Methyloligellaceae; genus Methyloceanibacter; species Methyloceanibacter superfactus. Next base: position 32,943 of record NZ_LPWF01000008.1, on the reverse strand, counting down.
CGAACGCCCGCGGCGCGAACTGTCCTTCATGGTCACTGCCATGGTGACGCTCATGGCCATCTGCGTGCTGATCACCTTCTTCGTGAGCGCGCTCCCCTTCTTCGACTTCTCGCGCTATGCGCTGAATATCGGCGCGGACCCCGTGACCGGCGCCGGCGTCGAGCTGCCGAGGGCGGCGGCCCGTTCCTGCCCTTCGGCGTCTACGGCATCTTGGCCGCCATGCCGTTCGCCGTGTGGCTGTTCCTCGCCATCGAGCAGCTGCCTTTGGCGGCCGAAGAATCCGTCGACCCGAAGCGCGATATGCCGAAAGGCATCATGTTGGGCATGTTCACGCTGATCGGCCTCGGCTTCCTCGTGCTCCTCATCAACCCGTCTATTCCCGTGGAGCGCGTGGTCACCGACGCCGAACGGGGCGAGCGAGACGGTGACGGGGGCCTTCGCGCTCGGCACCTCGGCCGAGCCGATCTTGGACGGCTTCCGCGCCATCTTCGATCTGCATGCGGCAGGTGCCTTGGCGCTCGCCGCCGTGGCCGGCCTGGTGGCGAGCTTCCACGCCATCATCTTCGCCGGCGGGCGGCAGATCTATTCCCTGTCGCGGGCCGGCTATTTCCCGCATTTCCTGTCGGTGACGCACTCAAAGCACAAGACGCCCAACGTGGCGCTCGTCGCCGGCGCCGTGCTCGGCCTCGCGGTGATGCTGACCGTGTGGTTCACCATGGGCGGCCAAGACGCCGGCTCCTTCATCGGCGGCGTGCTGCTGAACATGGCGGTGTTCGGCGCCATGTTCTCCTATCTGCTCCAGGGGCTGACCTTCATCCAGCTCCGCCGCAAATTTCCCAAGATCGAGCGGCCCTTCAGAAGCCCGTTCGGCGTGCCGGGTGCGGCCCTCACCGTGCTCATCGCCGCCGTGACCATCGGCTTCCAGCTCGCCGATCCGGTCTACCGCGACGGCGTCGTCGGCGTGGCCATCTGGTATGGGCTGGCGATCTGCTATTTCGCCGTGCATGGCCGCAAGCATCTGATCATGTCGCCGGAGGAAGAGTTCGCCACGCGGCATCGCGAAAGCGCGGGCCCGAACTGACGGGCAACATCGAAACGCCGGCGGAAGGCGCATAAGACAGGGCTTGGATGAGACGGCTCAAATGGCTCTGGATTGCATGGGCGGCCGTGGCGCTGCCCCTGTCCGCCGCCTATGCCGTCGACCGGCTGCTTCTCGCGCCGGCCTGCCCCACCTGTCACGCCGCCCAGACCGAGGCCCTGCCCCTGTTCTCGCCGAAGCGCGACGGTCTCGTCCGCATCCGCGCCAGCGGCATGGAGTTCCGCGCCCGCGTCGAAGGCTTCGGCCGGAACCCCGGCGGCGAAGGGGTCATCCTGCTGCACGGCTTCCCCGAGACCTCGATCATGTGGCAGCCGCTGATGGACCGGCTGGCGGGGGAAGGCTTCCGCGTCGTCGCCTTCGACCAGCGCGGCTACAGCCCCGGGGCGAGGCCCTGGCGGGTCGGCGCCTATACCAGCGGGCGGCTTGCCGCCGACGCGGTCGCCATCGCCCACGCGGTGGGCTTCGAGCGCTTCCACGTGGTCGGCCACGATTTCGGCGGCGCCATCGCCTGGATCGCCGCGGACCGCTTCCCGGACCAGGTGCTGACCGTCACCTCGCTCTCCACCCCGCATCCGGCGGCTCTCGCCGAAGCGCTGGAGCGCCCGCGGCCCAGTGGGCCGACAGCAGCTACGTCTTGCTTTACCGCCTGCCCTGGCTGCCGGAGCTGGTGCTCGGCTTCAACCGCGCGTCCTATCTGAAGCGTCTGCGCTGGCAGATGCTGCCGCCGGAGCAAGTCGAGGAATATACCCGGGTGTTCGGCGAGCCCGGCGCGCTGCGCGGGCCGCTCAACTGGTACCGCGCCTTCGCGTTCGACTCCCTCGATCCGCTCGGCAAGATCACCCAGCCGGCGCTCTATATCTGGGGCAACGAGGACGGCGCCTTCGGCCGCGTCGCCGCCAACAAGACCGCCAATTATGTGGACGGGCCGTTCCGCCAGCACAGCCTGAAAGCGGGCCACCAATTGATGCGCGAGGCGCCGGACCAGGTGGCCGACGCGGTGCTGTCTCATCTCAAGACCTGGTCGGCGGTCTCCGAGCGGTGGAACGCGGCGCTGGCCATGGCGCCCCAGGACGACGGCTCGGCCTGCGACCAGTCGCGGCCCCATTGCCTCAACATCGTCGTCGCGCCGGACGGCCATGCCGTGCGCATCCGCAACAGCTGCGACGAGCGCCATCAGGGCGCAGTGCGCATCGCCTGCACCGGCTGGGCGCCGGAGGCCTTCGTCGAGTTTCGCTTCGATCTCGGCGCCAAGGGGGAGATCACCCAGCAGAGCAGCGGCTTTTCAGCCGGCGACTGCTACTACCGCCACCGCCTCTGCGCGGCGAAAGCGCCGCGGAACTGAGACCTCACCCCTTGGGCGGGCCTGGCAGCGCGGGCTGCTTCGCCTCCTGCGGAATAGTGGGGTCGATGGGCGCCCAGGACGGCGCGCTCGAGGTCCAGATGGTGACCTGCGGCCGGCCCAATTCGGGGTCGTCGAGCGTGCCGGCGCGGATGCCGATGAGATGCGGCCGCGCCTCGGACCCGGTGGTCACCGGCGTCCCGCAAGCGGGGCAGAAGCCGCGATGCATGGCGCTGCCGCTATCGGCGGCGCTGGCGAAATCCCGCAAGTCTCCCTTGAGATGCACCGCCTCGGCGGGAAACACCACATTCACCGTGGCACTGCCCGCCCCGAATTTCTGGCAATCCGTGCACCAGCAGGTCCTGACCACCAGTGGCTCGGCCTCGATTTCATAGCGCACCGCGCCGCACAAACATCCGCCGGTGATGGTCATGTCCCGTCTTCCTTCCGAAAAGAGCCTGCTCCGCCGAAACCTCGCAGAACAAGCGGGCCACCGGCAAGCCCCCGGTAATAAAGCGGCAAGCCTTGCGGCGGCGCCGTGGCGGGTTGCCGACAAATTGCCGGGATTCAGTCTCAAGGCCACCAAACTCGCTCGGCATAAACGGCGCCAACGAGGGGAGAGAACGAATGTCCGTACTGTCACTCTTATCGGGCGCCGTCTTGGCCGGCCTGATCTATGGCTTGAGCTTTTTTCCGACCGCCACGCTGACCCGCTATGACGACGACGTGGCCGGTCTTGCCGACGACACCGGCGCCCTGCCGGATCCCGACGTCGCCGATGCCGAGACGGAGCGCCGCGAGCGCGACACCGTCTAACCCGGCCGTCAGGCCCAGGCGTCTGAGCTTAGGGACCCGGGCGTTGGGCACCACCGACCAGCCAATAAAAATGGCCGGGGCGAACCCCGGCCATTTCTGCGCCAGCCGTCGGGCTGCCGCCTATTGCTTGCCCTCTTCCGCGTCGATCTCGGTCTCCTCGCTCGGGGCCGGAGCCTCGCTCTCCATGGAGTCCTCTGCGGGAGCCGGGGTCACCTCTTCGGGCTCCAACGCCTGCTCCACCGCTTCCTCCTCCATATCGTCAGCGACCGGGATAGCGACAGCAGCAAAGCCATTGAGCGTCTGCGGCGGAGCCGTGAGCGCGTAGCTGGCAGTCGCCAAGCCAAGCACCAGCGAAGACCCGCCGACCATGAGCAGCAGCCTGAACATTGTAGTCCCTCCTATGAGTGAAGACACACGACGATATCAGAACCCGCGTTCGCGGAATAAGTTCACGACGGTTTTCCCCACGCTTTCGTCCAAGGGCCGGAGCGGGCTGGACCGGGGGCAAAGGGCATAAAAAAATGGCCGGGGCGAACCCCGGCCATTCGTAATTCGGACCCCGGCGTTCGCCGGGATGAAGGAGTAGGCCGAAGCCTACATGCCCATGGCCTTGGCCTTGTTGAGCAGCGCCTCGGCCTGGCGGATCGAGGCAATGTCGATCAGACGGCCGTCGAGCGACACCGCGCCCTTACCTTCCTTGGCCGCCTGCTTCATGGCCTCGACGATGCGCTTGGCCTTGGTGACCTCGGCCTCGGACGGCGTGAACACCTGGTTGGCGAGATCGACCTGGGAGGGATGGATCGCCCACTTGCCCTCGAAGCCGAGCACCGCGGCGCGCTTGGCGGCCGCCAGATAGCCGTCCGGATCGGAGAAGTCGCCGAACGGGCCGTCGATCGGACGCAGGCCGTAAGCGCGGCAGGCGACCATCATGCGCGACAGCGCATAGTGCCAGGGATCGTTCCAGTAATAGTCGCGCTCGGCGACGCCCTCTTCCTTGTCGGCGAGGATGCCGTAATCCGGATGCGGCGCCCCGATGCCCATGGTGCGGGCGCGGGTCGAAGCGGCATAGTCGGCGACGCCGAAGCTCATGGCCTCGACGCGCGGGCTCGACTGGGCGATGGCCTCCACATTGGCCATGCCGAGCGCCGTCTCGATCAACAGCTCGAGGCCGATCTTCTTCTCGTATTTCTTGAACTGCTCGATCTGCGTGACCAGCATGTCGATGGCGTAGACGTCCTGCGGCACGCCGACCTTGGGGATCAGGATCATGTCGAGGCGCGGGCAGTTCTCCAGCACGTCGACCACGTCGCGATAAGCATAGTGGGTGTCGAGACCGTTGATGCGGATCATCATGGTCTTGTTGCCCCAGTCGAGATCGTTGAGGCCCTGGATGATGTTCTTGCGGGCCTGCTCCTTGTCGTCGGGCGCCACGGCGTCCTCGAGGTCGAGGAAGATGACGTCGGCGCGCCGGCGGCGGCCTTCTCGAACAGCGACGGGTTCGAGCCCGGCACGGCAAGCTCGGAACGGTGGAGTCGCGGGGTCGCCTGCTGGATCAGGGTAAAGCTCATTCTAGGGGTCCCTCCTGGTTTAACCTGTGGCGCCGAGACCGGCGGCAACGGTGTTGATGGAAAGCAGTAATGCGGATTTGAACTCTTCGCGTGTCTGGTCGGACTCTGTCGCCCGGAAACGGCGCAGGAGATCGACCTGCTCGCGGTTGACCTCGTTGGTGGTGGGGAGCCTCACGGCCAAAGCGGCGCGGAACTGCGGAAATCGCCCGGCAATCTCCGTTCCACCGGACACTTTCAGCACCATCTCGGCGGTCAAGGCAAGCTCCTTCTCGATCATGGCGTAAATGGTCTCGCGGACGCGCTCGTCGGACACTAACATGCTGTATTCCCTCGCAATTTCGAGGTCGACCAGGGCCAGCGTCTTCTCCACTTCGTCGATGATCAGGCGGAACAGGCGGGAGCCCTTGAACATTTGGCCGAGCAGCTTTTCGCCCTGGCTTCCGCGCACCTCGAGGAAGTTCTGAAGCGCGCTGCCGACCCCGTACCAGCCGGTGATGATGTGCCGGTTCTGGGCCCAGGCGAACACCCACGGAATGGCCCGCAGGTCCTTGAGCGAGCTGGCGCCGAAGCGCCGCGCCGGGCGCGAACCGATATTGAGAAGCGAGATCTCCTCGAGCGGGCTCGCCGACTGGAAATAGGTGACAAGGTCCGGATGGGTGATGAGCCCCGTATAGGCGGCGCGGCTCGCCCCCGCCAAGGCCTCCATCGCCCCGTCGAACTCGCGGGAGGGCTGGAGCGCCGTCTCGCGTTCCGACTTCAAGGCGTGCTCCAGCACGCTCGCGGCCAGAAGCTCCATCTGGTAGAGCGACGTGCCCTTGTTGGCGTATTTGTAGGAAACCACCTCGCCCTGCTCGGTGACGCGGAAGCGGCCCCGGATGGAGCCGGCGGGCTGGGCGGCGATGGCGCGGCCCGTGGGCGCGCCGCCCCGGGATACCGAGCCGCCGCGGCCATGGAAGAAGGCGATCGGCGTGCCCGCCACCTGGCCCACCTTGGTGAGGCTCGTTTGCGCCTTGGCCAGCTCCCAGTTGGAGGCGACGAAGCCGCCGTCCTTATTGGAGTCGGAATAGCCGATCATCACCTCTTGCAAGCCCCCTTGCCAATGGGTGGAGCGGCGGATCAGCGGGATGGCGAGCGCCTCGCGCATGATCGCGGGCGCGGCGCGTAGATCGTCGATGGTCTCGAACAGCGGCACGATGGGCAGGGCGCAGATCTCGGTGCCGGCGGTATCGAGGAACAGCCCGCCCTCCTTGGCGAGCAGATAGGCGCCGAGGATATCGTCCACCGAACGCGTCATGGACAGGATGAACGAGCCGAAAGCGTCGCGGTCGAGCCCGCGCCTGATCTCTGCGGCTTGCGCGAACATGGCGATGAGGTCGGTGGCCTCGGCCGGCAGCGCGGCGGTGATCCGCTCGGTGGTGAGCGGCCGCGCCAGCTCGTGCAGCAGCCAGGTGCGCCATTCGCGGCTGCCGAGCTCCGGCGGATTACCCTCGCCGTGACCGGCGCTCGCCCACCACAACGCTTGCAGGGCTTGCGTCGTACGCGTGGAGTTCTCGCGTAGGTCCAGCCTGACGGTAGAGAAGCGGAACAGCTCCACGGCCCGGCGCACGGGCTTGACCAGGTCCGCGGCGATGGACGGGCTGTTGGCCTCGGCCAGTGCCCGCTCCATTAAGCGGAGATCGTGGATCAGCTCGTCGGCATTGGCGTAGTTCGGTTGACCGAGCTCAAGCTCGCCGCCGCCGGCGCGCACCGCAGTGGCGTCGAGCTTGCGCAGCACCGTGGTCAAGAACTGGCGGTAGGGCTCGCCGGGATTGCGCGCGGCGATCGTCTCGCCCTCGCCGCTCATCTTGAGCGCGTGGGCGAGCGTCTCGCGGAAACCTTCCGGCACCGGCAACGCCCGCTCGGTGATGGACAGCATGCGGGCGAGGCTCACGATGCGCTCGCGGTAGTGGCGGAGTGCCGCGAGCGCGTTCTGGCGCAACGCCCAACCCGTGACCGTGGTGTTGACGTGCGGGTTGCCGTCGCGGTCGCCGCCGATCCACGAGCCGAACTGGAAGAAGGGCGGCAGCTCGAAATGCTGTCCCGGGTAATGATGCTCGAGCGCGCCTTCGAGCAGCGCGATCATCTCCGGCGCCTTCTCGAACAACGTCTCGTCGAAGAAATGGAGGCCGCGCAAAACCTCGTGCTCGACCGTCGGCTTTTCCAGATGCAGCTCGCCGGTCATCCACACCAGCTCGATCTGGTCGCGGATGTCGGCGAGGATCGCCTGACGCTCCCGCTCGGTCCACCGCGTGGTTTCGAGCTCGCGCAGCAACAGGTAGATCTTGCGGTATTTCTCCAGCACGGTGACGCGCTTGGACTCGGTGGGATGCGCCGTAATGACCGGCCGGATGCGCAAAGACCGCAAGAGATCCTCGATCTCCTTCGGCGCGATGCCGTCTCGCGCCGCCTCGGTCAGCACGTTGTCGAACGTGCCGCGCACGGCGTCGCGGCCGCGCATGCGCTCGATATGGCGGCGCCGGCGCATAGCCGCGTTCTGCTCGGCGATGGAAAGAAGCTGGAACCAGATGCCTTGGGCTTGCAGCGCCCGGGCCATCAGCTCCGGCGTGAAGTCGGAGGTCTCGGCGCTGCCGTCGAACACGCCGGCAATCTCGGGCTGGTGGCGGCGCACCACCTCCATGAGAAGGTCGAACAGGATATCGGACGCGTCCTTCGCCGAGGTGCCGCTGATAAGCGCGGCCATCTCGTCGTCGGTCCCGGTCGTCGGCTCTGTGGACTCCTCATTCATCACTTAACGCAAGGCACCCCCGACCAAATCGGTCGGCTCTAGAGGTTAGGACCGCGCGAAACCACATCGCGGCGGCAGCCATGTCCCTTGAGCGCCAGCCCCGCCGTGCAGGAAAGACCAGGTGGAGCGGCTCCGCCCCACCCGCGATCCTTCGCGAAACGTCAGGAAAGACCTTTCGGCCGTCTTTCCTTAAGCCCCGAGCACGCTCGCCACGGTCGAGCCGAACTCGCTCGGATTGGGCGCAACGGTGAGCCCGCAAGAGCGCATGATCTCGGCCTTCTCGGCGGCGCTGTCTCCAGCCGCCGAGATGATGGCGCCGGCATGGCCCATGCGCCGGCCCTTCGGCGCGGTCAGGCCAGCGACGAAGCCGACAACCGGCTTCGACATGTTGTCTTTGATCCAGGCGGAAGCCTCGGCTTCCTGCGGACCGCCGATCTCGCCGATCATCAGCACAGCCGTGGTCTCCGGGTCCTCCTCGAACAACGCGAGGTGGTCCAGGAAGGACGAGCCGTTGATCGGATCGCCGCCGATACCGACGGACGTGGTGATACCGATGCCCCTGGCCTTCATCTGCGCGGCGGCCTCGTAGCCGAGCGTGCCGGAGCGCGAGATGACGCCGACATTGCCTTGCAGATAGATGTGACCCGGCATGATGCCGAGCATGGCCTTGCCGGGGCTGATGATGCCGGCGCAGTTCGGGCCGACCATCATGGTGCGGCGGTCACGCGGGTAGCGCATCAGATAGCGCTTCACGCGCATCATGTCCTGGGCGGGAATGCCGTCGGTGATGGAGCAGACGAGCTTGATGCCCGCGTCCGCCGATTCCATGATCGCGTCGGCGCAGAAGGCCGGCGCCACGAAGGTGATGGACGCTTCCGCGCCGGTCTCCTTCACGGCTTCCTTCACCGTGTTGAACAGCGGGCGGTCGAGATGCCGGCCGCCACCCTTGCCCGGCGTCACGCCGCCGACCACGTTGGTGCCGTACTCGATCATCTCCCTCGCGTGGAAGGTGCCCTTGTCGCCGGTCATGCCTTGGACGATCACCGGGGTTTTTTCGTCGATCAGAATGCTCATTTGCGTTTTCTCTCCGATGACCTGTCTTAGGCCGCCTGCAGCTTGCCCTGGCACGCCGCCACCGCTTTTTCGGCCGCCTCGGCCAAGGTCTCGGCGGTGATGAGCTTGAGCCCGCTGTCGGCCAGGATCTTGCGGCCCTCTTCAACATTGGTGCCGGCAAGGCGCACGATAAGCGGCACCTTGACGTCCAGGTTTCCGCAGGCCTGAACCACGCCCTTGGCCACCCAGTCGCAGCGATTGATGCCGGCGAAGATGTTCACCAGGATCGCCTTCACGTTCGCGTCGGACGCGACGAGCTTCATCGCCGTCTCGATACGATCCGGCGAAGCGCCGCCGCCCACGTCGAGGAAGTTCGCCGGCTCGCCGCCGGCGTGCTTGATCATGTCCATGGTCGCCCATGCAAGGCCGGCACCGTTGACGATGCAGCCGATCTCGCCGTCGAGACCGATATAGTTGAGGTTGTGCTCGGCGGCTTGCGCCTCGCGCGGATCCTGCTGCGAGGGATCGTGCATGTCGGCCACGTTGTGGCGGCGGAACAGCGCGTTGTCGTCGAACGACATCTTGGCGTCGAGCGCCAGCACGCGGTCGTCCTTGGTCACCACCAGCGGGTTGATCTCCAGCATGGTGGCGTCGCAATCGCGGAATGCGCGATAGGCGTTCATGATCGTCGACACCGCGCTCTGCGCCTGCTTGATGCTGAGGCCCAGCTGGAACGCGAGCTCGCGCGCCTGGAAGGCCTGCAAGCCCACGGCCGGCTCGACGATAACCTGAAGGATGGCGTCGGGATCGGTCCTGGCGATCTCCTCGATCTCCATGCCGCCCTGCTGCGAAGCGATCACCCGGATGCGCTCGGCCTTACGGTCCAGCACATAGCCGAGATACAGCTCGCGATCGAAGGGCTCGGCCGCTTCGACATAGACGCGCTGCACGGGCTTGCCCTCGGGGCCGGTCTGGATGGTGACCATCCGCTTGCCGAGCATGCCCTGCGCCGCCTCGCGCACTTCATGATAGGTCTTGCAGATCTTGACGCCGCCGGCCTTGCCGCGGGCACCTGCATGAATCTGAGCCTTCACCGCCCAGTTCCAGCCGCCGAGTTCGGTGGCGGCATAGACGGCTTGGTCGGCACTGAAGGCAACGGCGCCTTTCGGCACCGGCACGCCGAAGCTACCCAGAAGCTCTTTCGCTTGATACTCGTGAACGTCCACGTGTTCCTCCTTAGTCGTCTCTCCGGCGGGCTATTGTTTCAGAGCATCCGCCCAAAAAGCGTCAGCTCACTTTGCCCTTTACGATTCCATAGGCCTTCTCGGTTGCCGCCTCGGCGCCGTCCAGAAGACCCTCCAGTTCACTCAGCTTAGCGTCCACGAAGCTCTTGTCCGAGATCATTTTCGCATTGATGAAAACATTCAGCGCCGCGCTTCGCAGTGCAGCATAAGCCGACAGGACGCCCACGCCGGCGTCCGAAATCACGTTCAGGTTGCCCTTCTCCGACGCCGTCAACGCCAAGTCGATAACCTCGCGCGCCAGATGGCAGCAGCGGATCGGCACCTCGGTCGCCTGCTTGAGCGCGGCCTGAATGGCCTCGCCGCGGGCATCCTTCTCCGCATCCGTCTCCTTCGGCATGCCGTAGGCGCCCATCACCGTGTCGAACGCCTTGACGTCCTCTTGGATCATGCCGGTCATCCGCTGCCGCAGATCCTCGGCCTTGGCCAGCACGTCCTTCATCTCGTCCTCGACCTCGGCATATTTCTTTTTGCCGATGGTGAGGTTGCAGACCATGCTCACCAGCGCCGCGCCCATGGCGCCGAGAATGGCGGCCGCGCTGCCGCCCCCCGGCGTTGCCTGGCTCGAGGCAAGCGCATCAAGGAAGGGCTCGATCGCGGTGTCTTTGATCTCGGTCATCAGGCCATCTCTTTCGCCAGCGCGTAGATCTCCTCCGCGTCGTAAACGCCCTCGGCGCTTTCGAACATCTTGGCGATGCAGGCCCGGTGCAGCTTCAGTTTCAGCCCGCCGATGCCGAGCGCGCCGAAGGCCAGCTTGCCGTTGTAGTCCTTGCCCTTGTCCATGGCGTCGATGCCCTCGACGCCGAGCGGCGGCTGGGCGTTCACGTCGGCCAGGAGCTCGATATTCGGGTTGTTCTCCCAAGCGGACTTGGGCAGAAGCTGCACGCCAATGGCGCCGGCCGAATAGACGATATTGGTGTCCTTGGCTGCCGCGGCGCGCTCTTCATCGGTGGCGCCGGCAGCGCCCTTGACCTTGATGCCGAAGCGCTTCTCGATGACCTTGGCGGCTTCTTCCGCGCGCTCCTTGGTGCGCGAGGTGATGGTCACGTCGGCGCCCTCCATGCCGAGGAAGCCGGCGGCGCGCATACCGACGGGGCCTGTGCCCGCCAGCACCAGGGCCTTCTTGCCCTTGAGCGAGCGCCCCTTGGCGAGCAGCGCCACGCCGGCCGCGGCCGTCGTGTTGGAGCCGTTGGAGTCGAGCATGATCGACACGCGGAACGGTCCGAAGAAGTGCTTCTTGATCTTCTCGAACAGCGCCTCGCCCTTGGCCATGTTGCCACCGCCGACGAAGATCGCGGTGTTCTGCTTGTCCTTGCCGCCGCGGGTGTAGATGCAGCCGTCGGTGAGCGCGCCCACATTGTCGGGCGTCACATTGGCATAGCCGGTGACGTGATCGGCGCCGCCGTCATAGCCGACAACCGTGTCGAACACGCTCGGCATTTCATCGGTGTCGAACAGGAACAGCAGCTTTTTCATTGGTCTCGCCCTTGCGGTCTACTCGACGACATTCTGCGGCTTGCCCGCCACGAACGCCTCGACGTTGTCGATGAGTTGGTCGGCCAGGATCTGCATGGCCTCGCGGCTCGCCCACGCCACATGCGGCGTGACGATGAGGTTCGGCATCTTGAGATCGAGGAGAATATTGCCTTCCTTCGGCGGCTCCTTGATGAGCACATCGAAGCCGGCGCCGGCGATGGTGCCCGCTTTCAGGGCCTCGGCCAGCGCCGCCTCGTCCACCAGGCCGCCGCGCGCGGTGTTGATGAGGATCGACGTCGGCTTCATCATCTTCAGCTCTTTGGCGCCGATCATGTTCTTGGTCTCGGGCGTCAGCGGGCAATGCAGCGTGATGACGTCGCTCTCCTTCAGCACCGTCTCCAGATCGACGAGCCCCTCTTGCGGGAACACGTCATAGGGCAGGATCTTCATGCCCAGGCATTCGGCCCTCTTGGCCACCGACTTGCCGATGGCGCCGTAGCCGACGACGCCCATGGTCGAGCCGGCGATGTCGCGGATCGGATGATCGAAGAAGCAGAACTGATCGACCTCGGCCCAGCGCCCGGCCCGCACGTCCTCGACATAGGCCATGAGGTTCCGCCGAAGCGCGAACATTAGGGCGATCACATGCTCCGGAACGGTGTTGAAGGCGTAATTGCGGATGTTGACGACGGTGATGCCGGCCTCTTTGCAATAGGCCTTGTCGACCACATCGGTGCCGGTCGCCGCCACCGCGATCAGCTTCAGCTTCGGCAGTTGCTTCAGCACGTCGGCGCGCATCGGCACCTTGTTGATGAGGGCGATGGTCGCGTCCTTGAGGCGATCGACGATCTCCTCCGGCGTCCACGTGGACTCATACTCGGTGTAAGTGTGCGGAAAATCGGGCCGGCGCACATTCGCGCCAACCGACTCTCGATCGAGGAAGACGATCGCGTGTTCCACTGAACCTCCCCCTTAACTCGTCAATGCGGGGACACCCCCACGCCAAAAAAGGAAACCGTCCCGGCGCAAGGCCGAATGCGCCGGACGGCGTCAAGACACAACGTCATCGAGGACGGCGGCTTCCGCCGGCCCTCGCCCCGCTCTTGGCCTATTCGGCCGCGAGACGGGCTTCACCCGCGCCTTGTGCGCCGCGGAAATATTCCTGCGCCGCCGCAAGGCCCGAGCCGGGCTCGACCTCGATGCCCACATCGCGCATGGACATCTCCGCCCCGGCAATGGCGCCGAGCAGCATGAGCTCGTTGAGATCGCCGAGGTGACCGATGCGGAACAGCTTGCCCGCCATTTGCGACAGGCCGGCGCCGAGCGCCAGGTTGTAGCGGCGGTAGGCTCGATCGATGACATCGGCGCCGTTGAAACCTTCCGGCACCATGATCGCGCTCACCGTGTCGGAGTACCATTTCGGATCCTTGGCGCAGAGCTCGAGGCCCCAGGCCTTCACCGCCGCCCGCGTGCCGTTGGCGAGATAGCGGTGCCGCGCGAACACATTCTCCAGCCCTTCCTCGGACAACACGGCCAGCGACTCGCGCAAGCCGTAAAGCAGCGGCAGCGCCGGCGTGTAGGGGAAGTAGCCGCCCGGATTCGTGCGCATATGGTCGGCGAAATCGAAATAGGCGCGTCGGCAGGTGGCGTCCTTGGTCTGCGCCATCGCCTTCTCGCTGACGCAAGCGATGCCCAGCCCCGCCGGCAGCATCAAGCCCTTCTGCGAGCCGGTGATTGCGAGGTCGACGCCCCACTCGTCCATGCGGAAGTCGATGCTGGCGATCGAGCTCACCCCGTCCACATAGAGCAGCGCCGGATGACCGGCGGCGTCGATGGCGCGGCGCACCGCGGCGATGTCGGAGGTCACGCCCGTGGCGGTCTCGTTATGGACCACCATGACGCCCTTGATGTCGTGGTTCTTGTCGGCGCGCAGCGCCTCCTCGATCCGCTCCGGCGAGGCGCCGGTGCCCCACTCTTCCTCCTGCACGATGACCTCGAGCCCATGACGGCGGGCGAGATCGATCCACAGATGGCTGAACTGGCCGAAACGCGACGCCAGCATCTTGTCGCCGGGCGAGCGGGTATTGGTGAGCGTGGCTTCCCAGGCGCCGGTGCCGCTGGAGGGGAAGATGAAGACCTGGCCCGTCCTTGGTCTGGAAGACTTCTTCATGCCCTCGTAGAGAGGCAGGGTCAGCTTGGGGAAATCCGGCGACCGATGGTCCTCCATCGGTACGTGCATGGCGCGCAAAATGCGCTCGGGAACGTTGGTTGGTCCCGGCACAAATAGAAAGTTACGGCCCGGCCGCCTGGCTCCAGCCATGGTTTCCTCTCCTAAAAATCGGGGGCTACCTGGTCCTTAGCGGACCTATGCCTCGCATATGGGCAAGGTGGTAGCGTCAGGTTGCGCGCGTGGCAACCCCTTTGCTTGGCTAGAACAAACCGCTAATGCGGCCATCCGCCGCAAGCTCGATATTGTTGGCCGCAGGCACCCGCGGGAGCCCCGGCATGGTCATGATATCCCCGCAGATCACCACCACGAATTCGGCTCCCGCCGACAGCCTGATCTCGCGGATCGGGATGGTATGGCCGAGCGGCACACCCTTGGCGTTCGGGTCGGTGGTGAAGCTGTATTGGGTCTTGGCCACGCAGATCGGCAAATTTCCGAACCCCTGCTTTTCCAGCTCGGCGAACTTGTCCTTGACCGCCTTGTCTGCGGTGATCTCCTCCGCCCCGTAGATCTCCTCGGCGATGGTGCGCGTCTTGTCCCACAACGACATGTTGTCGGGGTAGAGCGGCTGGAAGTCGCTCGGCCGCGTCTCGATGGTGTTGACCACCGCCTCGGCCAAATCGACCGCGCCCGCCCCGCCGAGCGCCCAATGGTCGGCCATCACGCACTCGGTGCTCGAGGTCGAGCACAAGCGCTTCAGCAGCGCGATCTCCGCGTCGGTGTCGGACGAGAAGCGGTTCGTGGCCACCACAACCGGCACATGGTATTTGCGCACATTCTCAATGTGCTTCTCGAGATTGGCGAAGCCCTTCTCCAGCGCTTCGAGATTCTCTTTCTTGAGATCGTCCTTGGCCACGCCGCCATGCATCTTGAGCGCCCGGATGGTCGCCACGATGACCACGCAATCGGGCTTGAGACCGGCCTTGCGGCACTTGATGTCGAAGAATTTCTCGGCCCCGAGATCGGCGCCGAAGCCGGCCTCGGTCACCACGTAGTCGGCGAGCTTGAGCGCCGCCTTGGTGGCGATCACCGAGTTGCAGCCATGGGCGATATTGGCGAACGGACCGCCGTGGATGAAGGCCGGGTTGTTCTCCAAGGTCTGCACCAGGTTGGGCGCCAGCGCGTCTTTCAGCAGCGCCGCCATGGCGCCTGCCGCCGACAGCTCTTTCGCCGTGACGGCCCTCTTCTCGCGGGTCTGGCCGATCTGGATTTGCCCCAGCCGACGCTGCAGGTCGGCGAGATCCTTGGCCAGGCAGAAAATCGCCATGACCTCGGAGGCCACGGTGATGTCGAAGCCCGCCTCGCGCGGGAAGCCGTTCGAGACGCCGCCGAGCGAGGTGACGATCGAGCGCAGCGCGCGGTCGTTCATGTCGATGCCGCGGCGCCAGGTCACCCGGCGCGAGTCGATGTCGAGCTTGTTGCCCCAATAGATGTGGTTGTCGATCATCGCCGCGAGCAGATTGTTGGCCGCGCCGATAGCGTGGAAATCGCCGGTGAAGTGGAGGTTGATATCCTCCATGGGCACCACTTGCGCATAGCCGCCGCCGGCCGCGCCGCCCTTCATGCCGAAGCAGGGGCCGAGCGAGGGCTCGCGGATGCAGATCATGGCCTTCTTGCCGATCTCGTTCAGCGCGTCGCCGAGGCCCACAGTGGTCGTGGTCTTGCCTTCGCCCGCCGCCGTCGGCGTGATCGCGGTGACGAGAATCAGCTTGCCGTCGGGCTTGTCCTTGAGGCTGTCGATATAGTCGAGGGAGACCTTCGCCTTGTAATGGCCGTAGGGGATCAGGTCCTCTGCCTCGATGCCGAGCTTATCCTTGGCCACATCGAGGATCGGCCGCATGGTTGCAGCTTGGCTAATCTCGATATCGGATTTCGGCTTCTTGTGTTGTTCGTTCGAACCCTCTGACATTGGTCGTTCTTCCCCAGCTTATTTGCACTCCGGCACGCACGAAATTCCGGCGAAACGAACGCGCACCGTATTCATTCGCTTGCCTTCTGGCAATCGTCTGTGCAGGTTCATCGCCCGAGTTTTAAGGGGGGAGGTTGACCTAGAACAATGACGCCCGAAACGCTTCTCAAAGCCATGTTTCAGGCCGGTGTCGACGCGGCCCTGCCGTCGCTCTGCGTGCCCGCTCACCTGCCTCCCCGGCCAAAGGGCCGCACGGTCATTATCGGCGCCGGCAAGGCCTCCGGAGCCATGGCCAAGGCGCTCGAGGAAGCCTGGGACGGTCCGCTCGACGGCCTCGTCGTCACCCGCTACGGCTACCGCGTGCCGACGGAGCGGCTCGAAGTGGTCGAGGCCGCCCATCCCGTGCCCGATGCCGCCGGCCGTGAAGCCGCGCAGCGCATCTTCGATCTCGTGCAAGGACTGACCGAGGACGACCTCGTGCTCTGCCTCATCTCCGGCGGCGGCTCGTCGCTTCTCGCGCTGCCGGCCGAAGGCGTGACGCTCGAGGACAAGCAGGCGATGAACAAGGCGCTGCTCGCATCCGGCGCCACCATTTCCGAGATGAACACGGTGCGGAAGCATCTCTCCGCCATCAAGGGCGGTCGGCTGGCAAAGGCCGCCTACCCCGCACGCGTCGTCGCCTTGATGATCTCCGACGTGCCGGGCGACGATCCCTCCATCATCGCCTCGGGGCCGACGGTGCCCGACCCGTCCACCAACGCGGACGCGCTCGCCATCATCGAGAAATACGGGCTTCAAGTGCCGGAGAACATGCGGCGCGTCCTGGAGAAGAACGACGAGACGCCGAAGCCCGGCGATCCGTGCTTCGCGCGCGTCGAGAACATCATGATTGCCACGCCGCAAGCCTCGCTGGAAGCCGCGGCGGAGGTGGCGCGCAAGGCCGGCGTCACCCCGGTCATTCTCGGTGACTCGATCGAAGGCGAATCCCGCGACGTGGCGCTGGTGCACGCAGGCATCGCTCGCCAATGCGCCATGCGTGGCCAGCCCGAAATGCCGCCTTGCGTGCTGATCTCCGGCGGCGAGACCACGATCACGTTGAAGGGCAAAGGCAAGGGCGGCCGCAACACCGAGTTCCTGCTGGCCTTGGCAATCGCACTCGACGCATGCCGGAGATCTATGCGCTCGCCGGCGACACCGACGGCGTCGACGGCTCCGAGGACAATGCCGGCGCGCTGATCTATCCGGATACGCTCGCCCGCGCCGAGAAAGCCGGCCTCAACGCCAAGGCCATGCTTGCCGACAACGACCCCTATACCTTCTTCAAGGGGATCGGCGATCTGTTGGAGACCGGCCCGACGCTCACCAACGTCAACGACCTCCGCGCCATCCTGATTGAGCAGAAAGTCTAGACCCACCGTCTGGCGCTTGGGCGGACCGGGCATTGTTGGGGCAGGTTGCAGCCCTAGATCCGTTCAAAGGCTGGATGACCTTGAAGGGGTAAGGGTTGCGGGTGGGCAGCCGCTTGACGTTGATGCGGTGCAGGGGAAGGTTGGCCTCGGTAACCGTGCCGCCCAACTCCCCTCTCAGATATTTAACAATGGCTTCGGTGACGTCGAGCAGCTTGCTGGTGTCAGGGAGCGGGCGATCGGCAGCCAGAGACACTGGCCCAAGCTCGCTGCCCATGACCTCAATCGACCGGCCCCGACATTGAGGGCAGTTGTTGATGGTCGTGGGATCGTCGGCGTACCAGTAGCCTGCGACCTTGTAGCCTTCAGCGCCGCTCTTGCACGCGTTTGTTGCCACGTCATAGGCGTCGGCCGTGTTTATGCTTGCGCCGTTCATTTTGATGTTGCTTCCCCGTTCGGCGGGGAAGCCCGGGATGTCGAACCCGCCGCAAGCATCTAGGTCGAAGGTGAGCCCGCTATAGCCGAACAGCCAACCTCCTCCCCAACGACCGGGGTCAGGATCGAACACTTTACGCGTCGAATTCTCGATCTGCATTTTCAGATCGGCGCCGCAGGCCGTCACGCGCCCAAGCTTCGCAGCGATAGGGACGAAGTGATAGATGTCCTCCATCGTGATCGGGCTGCCGGCGGGAACGTGGGTGCCATAACGAAACCCGCGGATCGTGGCAGCGTCGGCTTGAGCCGCCCAGCGCATGCCGTCGACGATGAGATCGTGCGCCGACCCCTCGGCCACGGCGGGCATGTCTTCGTCCATGAAATTGGAGCGGTGCAGATCGAGCTCGGTGTGGGCGACAACCTCGTCCACGGGCCGCGCTAGCGTGGTGGTGTTGCCTCCAATGGTGACCTGCTGCCCAGGGATGAACGTCCCTTTGACGAAGGGCCTACGCACCTCGGTCACTTTAGCCTGGACGGCTGGATCTTCCTCATAATCGCTCGTGATCACATGCGGCGACCATTCCCATTCAGGCGCGTGACCAGCCTTCACCGTGAGCTTAATCTCGCCCACCATGGTGCCGTCCTGACCTTCCTCGACGAGGATGGTATCTGCCGCGCCATCGTGCTTGATGACGATGGGCTGCGTTGCTCTCTCATGCATGTCGGAGTTCAGCACGACGTTCACGCCGGGATTGGTCTCGACCAGCTGGATATCCCGCGCCAACTCCAGTTCCGAGATCATCACCACCAAATCGACTTTCTCGCGGTTCCGGAGCTGGTCGATGTAGCAGGGCAACTCGACCTTGCCGTCAGTGAATTGATAGCCCTCCGTGACCTTCGGACCGATCGCCGCGATCGCCCGCGCCGTGGTGAAGCCAAGAATGCCGATCTTTAGATTGCCCACCTGCCTGATCGAATAGGCAGGGAGCACACGTTTGAGCGCGTTGCCGTTCGCGTCGGTAATTCCACAGCTCGCGCCGGGATCGCGTTTGTCGGAATAGTAGAGGTTGGCAGCAACCGCGTTCCAAGGGGCTATGGGCGCCTGATCCCCGGTCCCGATAAACATCTCTTCGAAGCGCGGCGGCCCGTAGAGAAAGTCCCAATTGCCGGGCGTGTAGGCCTGGATGCCGAACAGGTTGAGCACGTCCACCATCGCCTGGCCGCGGGTGAACAGGGCCTCGCCCGAGCCCTGCAACGTGTCGCCTGTGTTGACGAGAAGCGACGTGTCGAGCTTGCCGTCGCGCGCACGCTCACGGATCTGCTCAATGGCCGTGTACATGCGCGCAAGGCCTCCCTCCATCTTGCCCACGTTATCGCTGCGAACGTTGGGACGCGGAACGAGATGGCCGTGAATATCGCCGATGTGGATGAGTGTGACGGTCCCCTCGCCCGCTGTGGCCATGGATGGAGCACTCGCCAGCACGACGATGAGTGGCAGAACGATTACCTTCCGCGCAAGCATTCGAAAGACGGCGCGGGCCGATTGCCACAATGCCGTAGACATCAAATTCAAAATCATATCGGTCACTCCTCGCTCCAACAGTTGAGCGCTAAACAGTTGCGTTAGGCATGCGTGAGTCACTGGAAGCCCCGTCGATCATGCTGACTTGAGGGCTACAACGCGGGGGTGCTCGGGGTATGTGACTTAGTCACCGAGAGCGGGTACGCGCCGGACACAAG
The DNA here is from genome assembly GCF_001723305.1 of Methyloceanibacter superfactus. GTDB lineage: Bacteria > Pseudomonadota > Alphaproteobacteria > Rhizobiales > Methyloligellaceae > Methyloceanibacter > Methyloceanibacter superfactus. Next base: position 13,789 of record NZ_LPWF01000008.1, on the reverse strand, counting down.
ATCGTGACCCGCGCGTTATCGGTGCTTGCCGTCTTTCTACCGGAGCAGATTGCGACTTCAGGCTTTCGCCAATTGCTCTAGCGCTTCGCGCTCCATGATCTCGATTGCCCCTCGCGAGGAAGCTGTCCAGCCTCGCCGCTGAAACTCTTGGAGCTGGCGGCTGATCACCTCGCGGGCGGTGCCCAATTCAGAGGCAAGTTGCTGATGGGTCACGGCAGCTTTGCGATTGTCGCCGGCCAACCTCAGGAGATTCTGCGCAAGACGGATATCAATGCGGGCGAATGCGACCTCCTCGATGACCTTAAGGAGATTTGTGATGCGCTCGCTGAAGGCGGCAAACACGAAGCGCCGAAAGTCCGGCGACTTCGCAATGAGAGAGTCAAACGTCTCCCTCGGTACGGCCACGGCCGAAACGTTCGTCTCGGCAATGGCCTCGGCCTGATATTCCTCGTAGCCCATCAGACAGGCAGTCGTCAGAGCGCAGGTCTCGCCCGCAGAGACGCGATAGAGCACGATCTCGCGCCCCGTGTCGGAGGACTGCTGTACGCGAACGCTACCCTCGAGGAGGAGCATGTAGTTGCTAGGCGCCTGCCCGGGGCCGAAGATTCGCGTGCCAACGGGCAGGGAGACAATTCTGCTGCTTTCGGCCAGCGGAGCTTTAACCTGTTCATCAAGCTGCATGAGGCCGGGAAACTGAGCGATCCAATCTCCGGACGTTTTCGTACTCATCGCGGACTTGCTCCTACGCGTCCCGGCATGGCTAACTTACCGGCCAATTTAGATGCCCTATACTCTAGGCCTTAGGGAGGCGACCAATAGACAGGTCACGACCTCCGCGCCATCCTCATAGAGAAGGGCTAGGCGCCACGCACTAGCCATGGAGATATGAAATGTCAGGTCGGGTGCTGCTCGTCGCTGCCGTTTCGCTTGCTTTGATCAATCTTCCCGGCCCGCTCGCCGCCGAGGACGTGACCGCCGCCGCCTATGTCGAAAGCCTTTACGCCGACCGCGAAAATCATGGCGGCGATCCACGCTACACGCCGCGCCTCGACCGGCTGTGGGCCGAGTGCCAAGCCCTTGAGGAGCAGACCGGCGATGCCTGCGTCGACTACGACATGTTCGTGCAGGGCAACGACTTCAAGCTGACCGATCTCACCTTCGAGACCAACGCGGCTGAGGGAAACACGGCAACCGTGACCGCGCGCTTCAAGAATTTCGGCCAGCCCGCCACCGTCGTGTTCGACCTCCTGCACGACGACAAAGGCTGGATGATCGAGGAGATGACGAGCGGCTGTGCGACGCTCACCACCCAGCTCACCGATTTGCCGGAGAAGTGCTGAGGCCGTCGGCCCGCGACAGAGGCGACGCTTGATCCGACGCCTCCGCGCGCAAGGCTAGTCCATGATCCGCGGCGTGCTCCTCGATCTGGCCGGCGTCATCTATGAAGGCGACCACGCGCTCCCCGGCGCCGTCGACGCCGTGGCGCGGCTGCGCGCGGGCGGTCTGCCCTTGCGCTTCATCACCAACACCACCCGCAAGACGAAGCACGCTCTGCTGCGACGCCTCACCGGGCTCGGCCTCGACATCGAGGACGACGAGCTGTTCACGCCGGCACGTGCGGCGCGCGACTGGCTGGCCGCTCACGACGCTAGCCCTGTGCTGGTGGTGCACCCCAATCTCGAAAGCGAGTTCGCTAGCGTCCCGGTGCGCGAGACGCGGGCCGTCGTGGTGGGCGATGCGGGCGAGGCCTTCGACTATGGCCACCTCAACACCGCCTTCGCGCGCTCGACGGCGAGAGCTGATCGCGCTCGCCAAGAACCGCACCTTCAAGGACGACGACGGCAAGCTCAGCTCGATGCCGGCGCTTTCGTCACCGCGCTGGAATATGCCAGCGGCCAGACCGCGCGTGTCCTCGGCAAGCCGTCGCCGGATTTCTTCGCCGGCGCGCTCGCTCCAATGGACTGTCCGCCGGAGACCGCCGTAATGGTCGGCGACGACGCCGAAGCCGACGTGGCCGGCGCGCTGCAAGCGGGGCTCGCAAACGCGCTCCTCGTCCGTACCGGCAAATATCGCGACGGCGACGAGACACGCTTCGAGCCTCATCCGACGGCGACGGTGGCCGATCTCGCGGCCGCCGCCGACTGGATCCTCGACCGGCAATAGCGCGGAATCGCCCGGAATCGGGCGGCAACGCGGAACTTCGCGGTTGCGAAAGCCAATGAGCGCGTTAGTCTGCGGGCTCAAGGCGCGGGCTCGCCGATTGCGATTCGACTGGTCGCACGGGGTGCGAATTTCGGCGGACCGGCCAAATTTGGCGGTGGCGGGGCATTGTTTTCCACACCCGTCACGGAACAGTCGAATTTCGGGTGATTATGGGGCGAGGGATCGTTCCGGGGGCTGGGGAAAGCCATCATCTTTGGCTTGGCTGCTGCTGCTTGGATGCGGCTGGCGGCGAAATGGGTTTTCGGGCGCAACGCGTCGATAAGAACGAGGGAAGAGTTTCATGCTGAGGCGCGCCTTTCTTTGCATTATCGCCGGAGCGGCCATGCTGGCCCCGTCGATCGCCACAGCCAGTCCCGCCCTTGTCTTCGAGCCTTACAACGGCACCGTGTTCTATGCCGAGGAACCCGACGCGCCGTGGTTCCCCGCCTCGCTCACCAAATTGATGACCGCCTATGTCGCCTTCCATGCCATCCGCAACGGCGAGGTGAGCGGCGACACCAAGGTCATCTGTTCCAAGCACGCCTCGACCCAAGCCCCCACCAAGCTCGGCCTGCCGGTCGGCGGCTCGATCGATCTCGAGACGGCCTTGCGGGTGCTCATCGTCAAGTCGGCCAACGACGTCGCCGTCATGGTGGCCGAGACCGTCGGCGGCAGCGAGGAAGCCTTCGTTCAGCGCATGAACGAGGCGGCGAAGCGCTCGGTATGACCAGCACCCAATACGCCAATCCCAACGGCCTGCCCGACGAGCGCCAAGTGACGTCGGCCCGCGACCTCGCCCGGCTCGCCCGCGCGCTCATCATCGAGTTCCCCGAGCATGCCGATATCTTCGCCGAGACCCATGTGCAGGTCGGCCAGAAGAATCTTCGCACCCACAACGGCCTTCTCATCAGCTTTCCCGGCGCCGACGGCATGAAGACCGGCTTCATCTGCGATTCCGGTTTCAACATTGTGGTCAGCGCCACCCGCGACGGCCGCAAGCTCGTCGCCGTGGTTCTCGGCGAGCCGTCCACGCGCACCCGCAACGCCCGCGCCGCGCAACTGCTGGAGAATGGTTTCCAGCGCTATTTCTGGAAATCGCTGTTCGGCACGAGCCTCGACGGATTGGCCGTGCAAGCGAAGCTCGCCGACGGTCCGGTGCATCTACGTGAGGTGATCTGCGGTCCCAAGCCGCAGAAGCGCCGCAAGCGCGCCGTGCGCAAGTCGGAGCTAGCGCCGGAGACGCGAAGCGTCACCACGGCTGTATTCCCCCGCAACATCCTCAGCGCCGCAAATTGATCTCAATCCACGTCCGGCGTCTCGGTCTCGCGCTCGCCGCGGCCTTGCTGCTGGCCGCCGGGCCAGCGCGCGTTCATGCCGAGGCGGCGCCCGAGGACATCGCCGAGATCATCGCCGAGGCGGCGCAGGTCTGCCGGACCTCAGGCGGCAAGGCCGAGACCACCGCGATCCTTCGCAGCGACGACTTGAACGGCGACGGCCGCGCCGACTGGATCGCCGATTTCTCCAAGCTGCAATGCGACGGGGCGCCAAACCCCGCCTGCAACGATTCCGGCTGCATGTTGCAACTCTATTATTGGGACGGCGAGGCGGGCTGGGACCTCGTCTTCGAGGACTTCGTCAAGAGCTACAAATTCTCGTCGAGCGGCGAGACCCGCACCATGCACGTCACCACCTCGGGCATCCCCTGCAACAAGCCCATCGAGGACACCTGCACCTACATCTATCGCCTCGAGAAAGAGGCCGTGGATCCGGTGCAGTAAGCGCAGCTCAGAACGACGAGCCCGGCTGCTTCAGGAATTCTTCTTCCTCGGGCGTCGACTCCCGGCCAAGGATCTTGTTCCGGTGCGGGAAGCGGCCGAAGCGCGTCACCACGTCCTGGTGCCGGATCGCGTAATCGAGATTGAGCGGATTGCCGAGCTCCGTGAACAGGGCGACCGAGCGCGCCTGGTCGGCCGCGTCCTCCGAATGCTGGAACGGCATATAGACGAAAGCGCGCTTTGCCGGCGGCAACCGCTCATCCATCCCTTCGGCGATGGCCCGCTTGGCGAGCGCCAGCGCTTCCCCGTCCGTGGCGAAGCTTGCGGCGTGCCGCGAAACATGTTGCGGGGGAGCTGATCGAGCACGAGGATCGCGGCGAGCATCCCGCGCGGCGTCGCAAGCCAGTCGTCCGGCACGCCGTCCTTCAGCGCCTCATAGGCGTCGCGGAACCGACGTTCGATGTCGGCATCGACGCGCGGCGGCGGCCGGTACCAATCCTTCGGCGTCAGCGTCTCGAACCAGAAATGCAGCAGCTTGTCGATCGTATCGGCGATCGGTTCGGTGCTCATGCCGCCCCCCGTGACCTCGGCCAAGCCGCTCTCGGCTGACAAGGATCAGCATAGCACGATCGAGGGGGCAGATCGGCCTTGGCCGGTGCGCTACCCCGCCGGCTTGGACGCGGCGATCGCCGCCTCGACCAGCCGCTTCGCCTCCGGGCTCGCCCAATCCGCCGGCCCCACCAATCGGCCGATTTCCTTGCCTTGCGGGTCCAGCAGCAGCGTCGTCGGCATGCCCACCGCCTTCAGCTTGGAGAACAGCTTGCCGGACGGATCGGTGTAGAGCGCCAGATCCGTGGCCTTGGTCTCCTCCAGGAAGGTCCGCGCCTTCTCCGCTCCGCCCTTGTCGATATTGATCGCCACCACCTCGAAATCGGCACCCCCAAGATCGGCCTGAAGCGCGTTGAGCTGCGGCATCTCCTCCCGGCACGGCACGCACCAGGTCGCCCAGATGTTGAGGAGCACCACCCGGCCCTTCAGATTGGCTTGCGATTTTTCGGCGCCATCCGGGCCCAGAAAGGTGAAATCGGGCAGGTCCAGCGGCGCTTGCGGACCAGGAAGGCGGCCATGGCGCCGGTGTTGAGCCCCAGAAGTGGGCTCGCGCCGGCCCCCTCCTCGCCCGCCGCCGGCATCTGGGCGGGCGCCTCGGGGGCGGATGCAGGCCGCAAAGCATTGTCAGCGGAGGGGCGAAACTCCAATATACCGTGCCGAACCCGGCAATCGCGGCGAGGCCTGCTGCGATCCAATACTTGGCCGGTGACGCGGCGTGCTTACGTCTGTTCGTTGAGTTCACGTCATCCTCTTTTCAATTGCCTGCTTTGGGCGTGGACGATCATGACCAACACCATGTGGGGCGGCCGCTTTGCCGCAAGTCCTGCGGAGATCATGGAGGAGATAAATGCCTCCATCGACTTCGACAAGCGCCTGTGGCGGCACGACATCCTCGCGTCCAAGGCGCATGTCGCCATGCTTGGCGCCACCGGCATCGTCACACCCGGCGAGGCCGACCAGATCTCTGGGGGTCTCGACACGATACAGGCTGAGATGGAGGCCGGCACATTCACGTTCACGCGAGCGCTCGAGGACATTCATCTCAATATCGAGAGCCGGCTCGCCGAGCTGATCGGTCCCGTGGCCGGCAAGCTGCATACGGCGCGCTCGCGCAACGATCAGGTGGCCACCGACTTCCGGCTCTATGTCCGCGACGAGATTGAGACCATCGACGCCGGGCTGGCGCAATTGCAATTGGGACTCGCCGCCAAGGCGCTTGAGGAGGCCGCGACGGTGATGCCGGGCTTCACCCATTTGCAGACGGCGCAGCCATCAACCTTCGGCCATCACTGCCTGGCCTATGTGGAGATGTTCGGCCGCGACCGGGGCCGCTTCGAAGACGCCGCCAAGCGGCTCAACGAGAGTCCCCTGGCTCCGCCGCGCTCGCCGGCACGAGCTTTCCCATCGGACCGCGACATGACGGCGAAGGCGCTGGGCTTTGCCCGGCCCACGGCGAACTCGCTCGACGCGGTGTCCGACCGGGACTTCGCGCTTGAAGCGTTGGCGGCCGCGTCCATCGCCGCCATGCATCTGTCGCGGCTCGCCGAGGAGATCGTGCTGTGGACCTCGCCGCAATTCGGCTTCGCCCGGCTCACCGATGCCTTCTCCACCGGCTCCTCGATCATGCCGCAAAAGCGCAACCCGGACGCCGCCGAGCTGGTGCGCGCCAAGACCGGCCGCATCGCCGGCGCCTTCCAGGCCCTGCTCATGGTGATGAAGGGCCTGCCGCTCGCCTATGCCAAGGACATGCAGGAGGACAAGGAGCCGGTGTTCGACGCGCTCGATGCGCTGAAGCTCGGCCTCGCCGCCATGACCGGCATGGTCGGAGACCTGACCGTCGACGCCAAGGCCATGAAGCGGGCGGCCGGCCACGAATATTCCACCGCCACCGACCTCGCCGATTGGCTGGTGCAGACCTTGAACATCCCGTTCCGGGAGGCCCACCACATCACCGGGCGAATCGTGGCGCTGGCCGAATCCAAGGGTTCGGACCTGAAACGGCTATCCTTGGCTGAGATTCAGTCGGTCGAGCCCCGCGTCACCGAGGGCGTCTATGCGGTCCTGGACCCCGCCAGCTCGGCCAAAAGCCGCAAAAGCCAAGGGGGAACCGCCCCCGCCAATGTGCGGCGGGAGGCCAAGCGGTGGATAAAGCGTTTGGAGAAGGACGCTCTGTCGCGATAAAAGGGGTGAAAGGGCCGGGGAAGGGCCCTGATCACAGGGGCACGACCATGGGAAGCGCAGTGCGCATCCTAATAGCGCTGGCGTTGGTATTGGCTGTCGGGCTTAGCGCCTGCGGACGGCGCGGCTCTTTGGACCGGCCGAAGCCGAGCTATCCCGAGACCCAAGCCGACCCGTCTACCAAGATGTCGAAAGCCCCGGATCGCCGATTGTGGATTGATCGTCTTATCCAATAACCCCCTTCTCCTCCCATGCACCATTTTGCCTACCGGCGCGGCGTGTCCCACGCAAGCGTGCTACATGCCGAGGAGGTCGACCTGTGCGCGCTCGCCGATACGGTCGGCACGCCATTCTATTGCTATTCGACGGCGACGCTTGAGCGCCACTACCGGGTGTTCGCCGAGGCCTTCGCCGCGGCCCCCGACACGCTCGTCTGCTACTCCATCAAGGCCAATTCCAATCTCGGCGTGCTCACAACCCTGGCGGCGCTCGGCGCCGGCATGGACGTGGTCTCCGAGGGCGAGCTGCGCCGCGCACTCGCGGTCAACGTCGCGCCGGACCGCATCGCCTTCTCCGGCGTCGGCAAGACCAAGGAGGAGATGGCCTTCGCGCTCGACGAGGGCATCTTCGCCTTCAACGTGGAATCGGAGCCCGAGCTTCGCGCCTTGAGTGAGGTCGCCGCGAGCAAGGGGCTCGAGGCGCGCATCGCCTTGCGCGTGAACCCGGACGTCGACGCCAAGACCCATCACAAGATCGCCACCGGCAAGGCCGAGAACAAGTTCGGCGTGCCCTTCGACCAGGCGCCGTCGCTCTACCGCCAAGCCGTCACCCTGCCCGGCATCATGCCGGCGGGCGTGCACATGCATATCGGCAGCCAGATCACCGACCTCTCGCCGTTCCGCAACGCCTTCGCGCTCTTGAGCGAGCTGGTCGGCACCTTGCGTGGCGGCGGCATCACCATCGACTTCGTCAATCTCGGCGGCGGTCTCGGCATTCCCTACCGTCCCGACGAAGCGGCGCCGCCGCTTCCCACCGAATACGCGGCGCTGGTCAAGGAGGCGGTCGGCGATCTCGGCGTCAGGCTGCTGTTCGAGCCCGGCCGTATGATCGCCGGCAATGCCGGCATCCTCGTCTCCCGCGTGCTCTACGTGAAGCCGAACCAGACCAAGACCTTCACCATCGTCGATGCGGGCATGAACGACCTCATCCGCCCGACGCTGTACGAGGCCCATCACCAGATCCTGCCCCTGGTCGAGCCGACGCCGGAAACGCCGACTCGCATCACCGATGTGGTCGGCCCCGTGTGCGAGACCGGCGACTATCTGGCGCTTCAGCGGCCCTTGCCGGAGCTGCACGCGGGCGACCTCATCGCCGTGATGACCGCAGGCGCCTATGGCGCGGTCCAGGCCTCGCAATATAACAGCCGGCTGCTGGTCCCCGAGGTGCTGGTCTCGGGTGATCGGTATTGCGTCACCCGGCCGCGCCCGAGCTACGACGACATGCTGGCGGCCGAGCGTCTGCCGGAGTGGATTTGACCGGCGGCGATCCGCGGAATCCGGGCCTCCATTTCGCCCGCTTCGGCTCCCAAATTACCGTGATGTAACCTTCGCGCCGGCGGCGCCTGTGCTAAATACGACCGAACATGGCAAGACTGTCCCCATTGACCCGCTCGAGACTAAGCGCCAAGGAGGCCGCCGAGGCGAGCGCGCTCAAAGTACGCTTCGAGCGCCGCGTGCGCTTGAGCTGGCTCGCGCTGTTCGCCGAACGCATCTGGGAAGGGCTGCTCTGGCCCTTCGTCGTGGTCTGCGCCTTCCTGGTGTTCTCGCTGCTCGGCGGCTGGAGCGTGATGCCGCCGCTGGCCCATCGCCTCCTGCTCGGCGCCTTCGGGATCGCGCTGCTCGTCTCCTTCGTGCCGCTGGTGCGGCTCAAGCTGCCCAACCGGGCGGAAGCCTTGCGGCGTCTGGAGCGCAACGCCAACATCAAGCATCGCCCGGCCTCGTCTTATGAAGACCAGCTCGGCGCCACGCCGCCCGCCGAGACGGCGCTGCTGTGGGCGGTGCATCGCAGGCGGCTCGCCCGCCTCGTCGCCAAGCTGAAACCGTCCTGGCCCGCGCCGCGGACCGACCGCCAGGACCCCTACGCCATTCGCGCTGCCCTCTTCCTCGGGCTGATCGTTGCCGCGCTTGCCGCCGGCGGCGACGCCACCACCCGCCTGGCGAGCGCCTTCTCGCCAGCCGCCAGCACCGCCACGGCGGCTTTCTCAGGCTCGCGCTGGGTGACCCCGCCGGTCTACACCAGCATGGCCCCCATCGTGCTCGCCGACGGCAGCGAAGGCGTCGGCGCCGGCAACGAATCCTTCCGCGCTCTGTCGGTGCCCGAGCGCAGCCAGCTCATCGTCCGCACCCATGCGCCCGACGGCGAGACCGTGAGCCTCACGGTCCGCAAAGAGACCGACGCCGAGCCCAAGACCATCGAGCCGAAGACCGGCGGCAGTGCTGGCCTGGTCGAGTTCAATGTCGGGCTGATGGAGCCGCTCACCGCCGATGTCAGGATCGGCGGCCACACCGTGGCGCAGTGGCAGTTCGCCATGATCGAGGATGCGCCGCCGACCATCAATCTCATGGCCGATCCGACCACCACGCCGCGCGGCGCCTTGCGTCTCGTCTACGGCGCATTGGACGACTACGGCGTGGCCAACGCCGAGGCGCGCTTCGAGCTGTCCGCCGGCGAGGACCAGATCTTCACCGCGCCGCGGCCGGACGACGCGTACGAGGAAGACGATCTGGCCGAGACGAGCCCGCTGTTCAGTCCGCCGGTCATGCCGCTGCAACTGCCCCGCACCAATGCCAAGAAGGTCGAGGGCAAGGCCAGCCAGGATCTGACCGCGCATCCTTGGGCGGGCCTAAAAGTCCGCATGATCTTGGTCGCCCGCGATCAGGCAGAGCAGGAAGGCAAGAGCGAGAGCTACGAGTTCGTCCTGCCCGAACGCAGCTTCACCAAGCCGCTCGCCAAGGCGGTGATCGAGCAGCGCAAGACGCTCGTGCGCCAGCCGGCCGCGCTGAGCACCGTCGCCCGCGCGCTCGACGCTCTCACCATCGGCGGCGAGAAAGTCAACGACGACCGCGTGGTCTATCTCTCCTTGCGCAACGCCTATTGGCGCTTGTTGAACGACGACTCGCGCGAGGCCGTCGCCAGCGTCGTCGACCAGCTTTGGGATACGGCGCTGCGCATCGAGGAAGGCGACCTGCCCGAGGCCGAGCGCGAGCTCAAGAACGCGCAAGACGCGCTGATGAAGGCGCTCCAGGAGAATGCCCCGGCCGAGGAGATCAAGGCCAAGGTCGAGGAGCTGCGCGCCGCGCTGCAACGCTATCTCCAGGCCCTGGCTCAGCAGCAGGACAAGGGCGCCACCCCGCCGGAGCAGCCCCAGACCGGCGAGGAGCTCGTGTCGCAGCAGGATCTCGACAAGATGCTGAAGGGCATCGAGGACCTCGCCCAAGCCGGCTCCAAGGAAATGGCCGAGCGCATGCTGTCGGAGCTCAACGATCTTCTCGAGCGGCTGCAGACCGGCACCACGCCCGAGAACGCCAAGCAGCAGCGCGCCCAGAAAATGATGAAGGACCTCGACGAGATGGCGTCCGACCAGCAGAAGCTGCTGGATGACACCTTCGCCGAGAAACGCCAGCAGCAAGGCGAAGGCGGTGGTGGCGATGAGTTCGAGGTCAGCCCGCCCCAATCCCAGGAATTCGGCCAGGGCATGGGCATGGCGCCCTTCTTCGACCAGATGCCGCAGAGCGGCCAGGGCGGCCCGAAGGCACAAGGCCAATCGGGGCGCCAAGGCGATGCCCCCGGCGGCGGTCAGCCTCAGCTCGGCCAGCCGAAGGGGCAGCCGCAAGGCGCCTTGAGCCAGTTGCAGGAGCGGCAGAAGCAGTTGCGCAACAAGCTCCAGCAGCTGATCGAGCGCATGCAAGCGGAAGGCGGCGATGCGCAGGACAAGTTCGAAGGCGCCGCGGAAGCCATGCAGGACGCTGAGGAGGCGATCGGCGAGCCCGATCTCGACCGCGCCACCCAGAACCAAAGCCTGGCGCTCGACCGCATGCGTGAGGGCGCCCAGTCGATGGCCCAGCAGATGATGGAGAACGGGGAGATGCAGGCGGGCGGCAAGGGCCCCGGCAATAACGGCAAGGACCCGCTCGGCCGTCCCGACCGCTCCAACCGGCCCGACTTCGGCCTGTCGGTCCAGGTGCCCGACGAGATCGACATTCAGCGGGCGCGTGAGGTGCTGGACGAGCTGCGCCGCCGCATCGGCGATCCCTCGCGGCCGACCTTCGAGCTCGATTATCTCGACCGCCTCATCCGCTCGTTCTGATCTCCTCAGAAAAATCGTCGAGGCTCGGCACAAGGCCGGGCATGACACCCTATATAGGGGTGACGAATTCGGTGCCCCCCGGAGAGTGATGTTCCATGCTTGATGCGATCGTGCGTTTCTTCACAAGGACCTTTCAGGCCATCGGCCGTGGCCTCGGCCTCGCGGTCGCCTTCGTGCTGAAGCCGTTCGTGTGGCTCGGCCGCTGGTTCACGAGCCGCGGCGTGATCCTGAAAATCCTGCTCGGCGTCTTCCTGCTCGGGATCGTCGTCCTCTACGGCTATTTCTTCTGGACGACGCAGCGCTGGAACGGGTTCGACCCCGACTATGCGCGCGTCTACGAGACCAGGACCGGGACCGAGGCGGGCACACCCAAGACCCCGACCGCCGGCATCATCACCAGCGACGAGGACGCCAAGGAGACCGAGACCGCGGTGAAGACCTGCCGGCGCTCTCTCCTGGTCGACGCCACCGCCGACCTGGTCGACTTCAACGTCAACCAGAACGCCTGGATCTCCTCGATGCTGCTCTACAAGATCGGCCTGTTCGGGCTCGACTGGGACAAGACGCCGTTCTTCGACAACAAGGCTTCGTTCCAGCGCGGCGTGAACCAGGCGGTCCGCCGCACCACCATCGAGCTCGTCGACACGCTGGGCCGCGTGCGCGGCACCTCGCAGATCGATCCCGACCTGCAAAGCGCCCGCGGCAGCCTCCAGTTCGACGAGTCCACCTGGTATTTCGGCTGGAGCCCGTTCGGCCCCAAGACGCCGACGCCGAGCTTCTACCGTTCAGCGGCCAAGGACTTGAAGAAGTTCAACACGCGGCTCGAGAAATGCGAGGCGGTGTTCGACGCCCGGGCCGACAATTTGCTGCAATTCGTCGACCGCATCGCCAACGACATCGGCGCCACCTCGGCCATCCTGCGCGAGCGCTCGGAGAATTATAACAGCGGCTGGTTCGACACCCGCGCCGATGACCGCTTCTGGTTCGCCTACGGCCAGCTCTATGGCTATTACGGCATCCTCAAAGCCGCGCGCACCGACTTCGCCGACGTGATCGAGGAACGCCGCCTGACGGCGCTCTGGGACGAACTCGAGCAACAGCTCCGCGCCTCCCTCAACATCCGCCCGACGATCATCTCCAACGGCGCGGAGTCCGGCTGGCTGATGCCGTCCCATCTGGCGACGCTCGGCTTCTACGTCTTACGCGTGCGCTCGAACCTAGTGGAGATCCGGCTGGTGCTGGACCGCTAGACGAAAGCGATCAGCCCTCGACCACACCGATGAAGGGCAGCTCGCGGTAGCGGTTGCCGAGATCCATGCCATAGCCGACGACGAATTGCGGCGGGCATTTGAAGCCGATGAAGTCGGCGGCGACCGCCACCTCCCGCGCCACGTCCTTGTCGAGCAGGACGCAACTCTTGACCGAGCGCGCGCCGCGCGTCGTCAGCAGGTCCTTGGCGAAGTGAAGGGTGCGGCCCGAATCGAGAATGTCGTCGACGATCACCACGTCGCGGCCGGCAAGCTCGGCCTCCACGTCGCGCAAGACTTTGACCGCGCCGCCCGTGGTGCCCATGCCGTAGCTGCCGAGGAACATGAAATCGATCTCCGGCCGCAGGCCCTGCTGGTGCAGCGCCCGAATCAGATCCGCGGCAAAGATGAAGCTGCCCTTCAGCACCGCCACGATGAGGAGATCGGGACCGGCGCCCGCGGCGATGTCGTGCGCGAGCGTCTCGACCCGGCGCGCGATCGTCTCGGCGCTGTAGAGCGGCGTGATGGCCTCCGCCACGGCGCTTCCGGCCATGCTTCGTCGGCCTCTCACTTGGCCTGGCTAGGTCGCTGTCAGTCCGCCTTGGCGAAACGGACCTTGAGGCTGCGCACATTGCTGGGGGGCGATGGGATCTGTCGCAGGAACGGCGCTTCCTCGCCGGCGCTGAGTTCGGCCGTGCCGACTTCCGTCGTCCACTCGGAGATTTCCTCACCCTTCTCGTCGCGCAGCGCGATGACCACGGTCGGCACCGTCATGGTGGAGCCGCTCGTGTTCTTCACGTTGCCCTGCACCTCGAGCACTGTCTGACTGCCGTCATTGGTCCAGCCATAGCGGACGCCTTCGAGGCGAGGCCCTCGGAGCCGACCGGCATGCCGAGCAGCGAGTAGACCTTGGCGGCGCCCGGCAGCAACGACACCGTGGTGCCCGGTGCGAACGCGAACAGACCGACGACGATGGCAACGAGCAGGGCCAGCACGCCCCAGCCGATGGCGACGATCGGCAACGGCTTGCCTGAGCTCTTTGCCTTGCTCTTGGACTTGGGCGGCGCCTCGCCGAATGCTGCGGCGACCAATTCCGGGTCGGCCAGCGCCGCATCCTGCCCCTCGTCCTCGGGATAGCCGGCGTCGAACGAGGCGTCGGTAAAGGCGGCGTCGCCTTGCGGCGCGGCCGTACCGAACATCGCATCGGGAGGCGGCGGCGCCATCTCCGGCGGCGGCGGCGGCGCCATGTCGGGCGGACCGTCCGCCGCGGGCTTCTTCTTGCCCATGATCTTGGCGAACAGGCCGCCTTGCTTGGCGACCGTCGGCGCGGGCTCCGGCGGCGGTGGCGGTGGGGCGGCCTCCGCTTTCATCCGCGCCACTTGCGCCGCCAGCGCATCCTCTGCCTCGTAATC
>NZ_LPWF01000007.1 GCF_001723305.1 Methyloceanibacter superfactus | reverse complement strand
GGAGCCGGGCCTCGCGCCCGTCCGCCGCCGGCCCCCCGGCGCCGCAGCAGCGCCGCCACCGCATCCACCGCCGCTGCCGCCAGGCCGGCACCTGCCCCGAAGCCGTCCGGCGTGCTCGTCGCCCCCGTGACCGGCGCCCCGGGCGATGGCCGCAGGTCCCTGACGACGGCCCTCAAGAAGCGGCTCTACAAGGACGGCATCAAGCTCGCCAACGGGACATCCACCAACGTCTATACGGTGAAGGGCATCGTGAAATTGAGCAGCGCCAGCGGGGGCAAGGAGTCCATCCGCATCGACTGGCAGGTGCTCGATCAGCGGCAAACGCCTGGGCACAGTGTCGCAGCAGAACACCATTCCGAAAGGCTCTCTGAACGGCCCGTGGGGCGCCATTGCCGACGCCGCGGCCGGCGCCGCGGCCGACGGCATCGTCAAGCTCCTACCGAAATCGAGTTGACCTCATCCACAGGGCGCGCGTGGCGAGTTTACAGAAGTGCCACACGCTTGTTAAAAGCCGCCGTGGCGCGGAGGCCGAGCAGCCCGCCTCGCGGGGACTGACGTGCTCGAGGAGCGCTCGCTATGAAATTGGTTGCAGGCAACAGCAACCGCCCTCTCGCCGAGGCGATCGCCGCTTATCTCGACATTCCTTTGGCCCGCTGCATCGTCCGGCGCTTTGCCGACATGGAGATTTTCGTCGAGGTGCAGGAGAACGTCCGCGGCGAGGACGTGTTCATCCTTCAATCGACCTCGGCGCCGGCCAACGACCACTTGATGGAGTTGCTCATTCTGGTCGACGCCCTGAAGCGGGCGTCGGCACGGCGCATCACCGCGGTCGTGCCGTATTTCGGCTATGCCCGCCAGGACCGCAAACCCGGTCCGCGCACGCCGATCTCGGCTAAGCTGGTCGCCAACATGATCGTCCGCGCCGGCGCGACCCGCGTACTGACGCTAGACCTGCATGCCGGCCAGATTCAGGGCTTCTTCGATATTCCCACCGACAATCTGTTCGCCGCGCCGGTCATGGTGCAGGACATCAAGGACGTCTTCCCCAACGACAACCTCATGGTGGTCTCGCCGGACGTCGGCGGCGTGGTCCGCGCGCGCGGCCTGGCCAAGCGCATCGACGCGCCGCTCGCCATAGTCGACAAGCGGCGCGAGCGTCCCGGCGAGTCGGAGGTGATGAACGTGATCGGCGACGTCGCCGGGCACACCTGCATCCTCGTCGACGACATCATCGATTCAGGCGGCACGCTGGTGAATGCGGCTGAGGCCCTGCTCGAGCAAGGCGCCAATGTGGTCACCGGCTACATCACCCATGGTGTGCTGTCGGGCGGCGCTGTCGCGCGCATCATGGCATCGCGGCTGAAGGAGCTGGTTATCACCGACTCGATCCAGCCGAGCGACTCGGTGGTCAAGGCGCACAATATCCGGGTGCTGCCCATCGCCCCGCTGCTCGGCGAGGCCATTGCCCGCACCGCCGAGGAGAAGTCGGTGTCGAGCCTGTTCTACTAGGCCGCCCTCACCGCGCCAGCATCCACGCGCCCAAGCCGATCAAGACCACGCCGCCCGCGAGCCGACTCAGGACCGCGTAGCGCGTGTTGATGATCTTTTGCACGGCGAACGCCGCCAGTCCGAAAATGATCAAGTCGTCGAGCATGAAGAAGACGACATAGAGCGCGATGTAGCCGTAGTAGCCCGCCACCGAGAGATCGCTCAACGCCAGCACATGGGTATAGATGGCGGGCAGCGCCGCCGAGCAGATGAACTCCACCGCGTTGACGGCAAAGGCCAGCCCCGTCACGAGAGCGAGACTGGCGAGACCGACCGGCGCCGCGACCACGTCGCGGATGCGGGCCATGGTGCGCTGGCGCTGCTCCACATCGCCGACCTCGCATTCGATCACGCCGCGGCTCCACACGATCTCATAGAGATGGCTGATGCCGAAGCCGATGGCCGCCAAGGCGACGAGTTGGGTCAGCGGCCGCACATAGCCGACGACCAGGAACATGTTGAGCCACGCCGTCATCAACAGGAAATAGAGGATGCCGGACGTGATCACGAAGGTGCCGACCAGCCACCAGATCTTGGCGCGGTCCTTGAGTCCGGCAATGAGCGAGATCAGGTAGATCAGGACCCACATGGCGCACGGATTGAAGCCGTCGGCGAGGCCCATCACCGCCGTGAGCGCGAACAATGAATAATGCGCGGGGTCGATCTCGCCGAAAACCGGCAGGTCGATGGGTCGCGGCTCACCGGGCACCGCATCCGTGGCACCCCCGACAAGCGCCCGGAGCGCGGGCCCCGTCGCCGCCGGCGTATCGAAACCGATCATGTGGCGATTCCCGGCGACGAAGAGCGGCACCCCCAATGCGCTCTCCGGAATGCCCAGCTGATCCGCGACCATGCGAAACAAATGCTCGTTCGCCGGCGTGGCGACGTTGTGCAACTCAAAGGCGATATCCGGCGAGGCTCGCAGAAACCGCAGCGCCGCGTGGCAATGGGGGCAGTCCGGGTGAACGAACACGTGAAGGCGTCCGTCGTCCTGCCAGGCCAACGGATCTTCGGGCTCCGGCGCCACATGGGGCGTGATTTGGAGAAGCGCAAAGACGGCGATCAGCACCACCGCAAGCACGGCCCGCACGCGGCCTGGGGTCGCCGCGGCGAGACCGCCGCGCTTTGCCTGCACGTTGTCGTTCGTCATTCAACCTTTCGCCGCAAGCTGTCCGGAGGCCAACCCTACCTTGGCGCCCGCCGATCTGCCTATGACCTCGCTCAAGGGCGGGCCGGCCTTGTTTTCTACAATCGCCGCCACCAATTCGCGAATGACGCGTTTACACCTTATTCCCCGAATTCCGGCTATGACGCTTTCATAGAGCCCCGAGGAGGAGACCCCAATGCACGTCAATTTAGCGAATGCCGAGAAAGCCATCGAAGCCGCGCGCAAGAAGGCGGTCCAGATGAAGACCCAGATGTGCATCGCCGTGGTCGATTCCGGCGCCAATCTCAAAGCGTTCATCCGCATGGACGACGCCTGGGTTGGCTCCATCGACATCGCCATCAAGAAGGCGCGGACCGCCTGTTTCTTCGGCATGGCCACCGGCGACCTCGGCCAGCTGTCGCAGCCGGCCAAACCGCTTTACGGCATCGAGCATTCCAATGACGGCCTGATCACGTTTCCAGGCGGCCTCCCCATCGTCGATGAGGATGGCGTGCTCGTCGGCGCCATCGGCGTCAGCGGCAGCTCGGTTGAGAACGATCATGCCGTCGCAGCTGCGGGCGTTGCGGTGTTGGGCGTCAGCGAGTTGCCGGAGCATCCCTGGCGGACTTAAAGCTCAACGCAGCACGAGACCACTCGGCAGGGCGTTGCGTCGGCGGTTCCCGTCAGCGTCATCGCCTCGTCGAGTTCTTGCGCAATCAGCTCGAGCGCGGCGGCCACACCCCTTTGCCCGCCCGCTGCCAGCCCATAGACGAACGCGCGTCCGATCAGGCAGCCATGGGCGCCGAGGCCGAGCGCCTTCAGCACGTCAAAGCCAGACCGCACGCCGCTGTCGAGGATCAACTCGACATCATCGCCGACCGCCTCGCGAATGCCGGGCAGCATGCTCGCGGTACTGCTGGCGCCGTCAAGCTGCCGTCCACCGTGATTGGAGATGACAATGGCGTCCGCTCCGAGCTTGGCCGCGAGCTTCGCGTCCTCGGCATCGAGAATGCCTTTGACCACGAGCTTGCGCGGCCAGGTGTGCCGGATCCATTCGAGATCGGCCGCGGTCACCGCACCCTTGAACCGCGGCTCCGCCCAAGCCGACACTGTGGCGAGATCCGAGCCGTCCGGCGAATAGGGCGCCAGATTGCCGAGCGTTGGCTTCTTGAGCAGCCAGTTGAGCAGCCAGCGCGGCTTTTGCAGGATGCGAACGATATGTTGCGGACGCAATCGGAGCGGTATGGTCAGGCCGTTGTCGAGATCGCGATTGCGCCGGCCCTGCACGGCCGTGTCCACGTTGAGGACGAGCGCCGGGCAATGAGCTTGATCGGCTCTCTGCAGAAGCGCCGCGTTGATCGCGCGGTCCTTGAACATATAGAGCTGGAACATGAAGGGCGCGCCGACCTCGGCCGCGACCTCCTCGATCGAGCAACTCGACAAGGTGCTGAGACAGTAAGGCACGCCGAACGAGGCGGCGGCTCGCGCGGCATGGATTTCGGCGCGCGGATGGAACACGCCGCCCATGCCGATCGGCGCCAGCGCCACGGGCATCGACGCACGCTGTCCGAACAAGGTCGTGCGCAAGTTGCGCGAGGCCACATGATCGAACACCCGCTGATTAAGACGCAACGCTTCGAAATCGGCGAGATTGCGCTTGAGCGTCACCTCGTCGTTCGAGCCGCCTTCCAGAAAATCGAAGACCGCGCTCGGCAGCCGCCGTTTGGCGGCAGCTTTGAGATGACCGGGATGCACCGCCATCGCTGGCGGCCTGACCATGGCGCCGCCGCGCAGCGCCGGCGTTTCGATCGGCGCAATAGGTTCCGCCGCGATATCAGCAAGATGACTGTCGAAGCGTTGGTTCATGCCCGCGCTCTACTCCGTACTGGCGCAGTGCACAAATCCACCGGTGAATTTGACGCGCCCCCGACCGAAGCCGTTACTATCGCCTCCGGCGCGGCTAAAACCAAGCCTGCCCGGCAATTAAGCCCGCATCATGATTAAGTCGCTTCCATGACATTCGACTCCCGTCGTCCCGCCGCCTCATCGTCCATCGTTATCGCCGGGGCCGGCAGCGTCGGCTGCCATGTCGGGGCGCACCTCGCGGCGGCCGGACGCGGTGTCACGCTTCTCTTGCGCGAACCGCTCGCAAAGGCGATCGCCCGGCACGGCTTGCGCATGTCCGACCTCGACGGCCGCGACGAGGTCTTGCCGCCCGACGCGCTCAAGCTCGCATTGGACCCGGCCACCGCTTTCCGATCCGCCGATGTCGTGCTGGTCACCGTGAAGTCGCGCGACACCGCAGCCATGGCGCAATCGATCGCCGCGCACGCGCCGGCCGGTGCGATCGTGGTCAGCCTACAAAATGGCGTCGAGAACGCGGAAATCCTGCGTCAAGGTCTCGGCCGCGACTACAGGGTTGTCGATGCCATGGTGCCGTTCAACGTGGTGCAGACCAAGAAGGACGGGGATGCGCCTCACGTTCATCGGGCGACCAGCGGCACCATACAAATCGAAGGAGGCGTGGCGGGTTTGCGCGACCTGCTCAATGTCCTCGGCGCGCCCGTTGCCGAGCACGATGATATTGACGCAGCCCTATGGGGCAAGCTCCTGGTCAATCTCAACAACGCGCTCAATGCCTTGTCAGACCTGCCGCTGATCGAGCAGCTTGGCGACCGGCGCTGGCGCCTCCTGATCTCGCGGCAGATGCTCGAAGGCCTGGCCGTCCTCGCCGCCGCCGGCATCCGCCCCGCCCCCGTGGAGGGACTGCCGCCGCGGCTGATCGCCTTTGCCCTCAGCCTCCCCGATATCCTGTTCCGGCTGGCCGCCCGCGGCATGATGGCCATCGACAAGACCGCCCGCTCGTCCATGTGGGAGGATTTGCGGGCCGGCCGGCCCACCGAAATCGACTATATTCAAGGGGAGATCGTCAGGCTGGCGGAGAAGCACGGGATCGCCGCGCCCCTCAACCGCCAGGTCATGCAGCTCATCAAAAAGGCGGAAATTGCCGGCCAAGGCTCCCCCGCCCTGCCCCCGGAAAGGTCGCCGGGCCGCTATAAGGCCGCAACGTGGGCCCCATAGGCGATTGTCATTCCGCCGGCCTTTAGGCTATAAGCCTCTCGAATTGTGTCGCGGCGTGGTCTCAGACGCCGCGCCCGACCTTGTGGGGCCGGTTTCCGGCCCCCTCATTATTTCAGACGTTGGAGGTTTACATGGCCGAGGCCATCGAACTCAAGGCATGGGCCAGGCAGAGCACCGGCAAGGGCGGCGCGCGCCAGGTCCGCCGCGACGGGCGTCTGCCCGGCATCGTGTATGGCGCCGACGAGGCGCCCCAGACCATTGCGCTGGAGTCTAAGGCGATCTCCAAGCAGATCCAGACCGGCCACTTCCAGAGCACCGTGTTCATGCTTGACTTGGACGGCACCAAGACCCGCGTGATCCCGCGCGATGTCCAGCTCGACCCGGTACGCGACTTCCCCATCCATGTGGATTTCATGCGCCTCAGCAGGATGGCGCTGGTGAGCGTGGACGTGCCGGTGCATTTCCTCAACGAACTCATCTCGCCCGGCCTGAAGCGCGGCGGCGTCCTCAACGTGGTGCGCCACGATATTCCCGTGCGCTGCCCCGCCGACAAGATCCCCAATGCCTTCGAGATCGACCTGAAAGGCCTTGAGATCGGCGACAGCATCCATATCTCGTCGATCCCAATGCCTGACGGCGTACGCCCGCCATTACCGGACCGCGACTTCACCATCGCCACCATCGTCGGCCGCACGGCCGAAGAGGCCACCGGCGAGGAAGAGGGCGAGGCGGAAGCAGCCGAGGCCGGCGCAGCGAAGCCTGCAGCCAAGGCCGAGGGCGCCTCCGCAGACAAGGAGAAGCCCAAAGAGGAGAAGAAGAAGTAATCTGCTTCTTCTGGGCCTACCAGCCCGTTACTTCTTTAGGCCGCCGATCGGGATGACGCGATGAAGCTCTTTGTCGGCCTCGGCAATCCGGGGGCGGAATACGCGTTCAACCGTCACAATGTCGGCTTCATGGCGGTGGATGCCATCGCCGCCGCTCACAACTTCTCCCCCTGGCGCAAGCGCTTCTCGGGCCTCGTCGCCGAAGGCCGGCTGGGGCGCGAGCAGGTGCTGCTCCTGAAACCTCAGACCTATATGAACGAGTCAGGCCGCGCCGCGGGTGAAGCGGTGCGCTTCTACAAGCTTGATGAGGGCGACGTGGCCGTGTTCCACGACGAGCTCGACCTGGCGCCCGGCAAGCTGAGGGTGAAGATCGGGGGCGGGGTCGCCGGCCATAACGGGTTGAAGTCCCTCACCGCCCATCTCGGCAACGACTATGCCCGTGTGCGCATCGGCATCGGCCATCCCGGCCAACGCGAGCGGGTCGTCGGCTATGTGATGCACGATTTCACCAAGGCGGATCAGGAGTGGCTCGATCCCTTGCTCGAGGCCCTCGCCGACGCGGCCCCCTATCTCGCCGATGGGGCCAACGACAAATTTCAATCTCAGATCGCCCACCGCACGCTCGGCGGCGAGCCCGAGGCGAAAACGACCAAAGCTCCGCCCAGGAGCAAAAAGCCTGCGCCGCCGAAAGAGGCTCCCACAGAGAAAGACGAGAAGCCGGCAGAGGGCGGCGCGCTCGCCGCCAAGCTCCGCCGCTGGCTCAACTCATAGGAAGAACAACAAGCATGGGATTCAAATGCGGCATCGTCGGGCTGCCGAATGTCGGCAAGTCCACCCTGTTCAATGCCCTGACGGAAAGCGCCGCGGCGCAGGCCGCCAACTATCCGTTCTGCACCATCGAGCCCAATGTCGGCGACGTCCCGGTGCCGGACCCGCGCCTCGTTAAGCTGGCCGGCATCGCCAAGTCGGCGCAGACAATTCCCACGCGCCTCACCTTCGTCGACATCGCCGGTTTGGTGCGCGGCGCCTCCAAGGGCGAGGGCCTCGGCAATCAGTTCCTCGCCCATATCCGCGAGGTCGATGCGATCGCCTATGTGCTCCGCTGTTTCGAGGATCCAGACGTGATCCACGTCGAAGGTAAAGTCGATCCGCTAGCCGACGCCGATACCATCGAGACCGAGCTTATGCTGGCCGATCTCGAAAGCCTCGAACGCCGCGTGCCGACGCTTGAGAAGAAGATCCGCGGCCAGGACAAGGAAGCGAAGCAGACGCTGGCGCTGCTGGAACGCATGCTGCCGCTGCTGCGCGACGGCAAGCCCGCCCGTCTCGCCGAGATTTCCGACGAGGAGCGGCCCCTGTTCCGCACGCTCGGGCTGCTCACCTCGAAGCCGGTCCTGTATGTGTGCAACGTCGACGAAGCATCCGCCGCCACCGGCAACGACTATTCACGCGCCGTGGAGGAATACGCCGCGAAGCAAGGCGCCGGCTGCGTGGTGATCTCGGCCAAGATCGAGTCCGAACTCGCCGAACTCGATGCCGAGGAGCGCAAGTCCTACCTCGCCGAGCTCGGCCTCTCAGAGCCGGGACTGAACCGGCTGATCTACGAGGGCTATAAGCTGTTGGAGCTGATCACCTATTTCACTGTCGGCCCGAAAGAGGCTCGGGCCTGGACGGTGTCGCAAGGCACCCGCGCACCCCAGGCCGCCGGCGTCATCCACACCGATTTCGAGAAGGGCTTCATCCGCGCCGAGACCATCGCCTACGACGACTATGTGGGGCTCGGCGGCGAGTCGGGCGCGCGCGACGCAGGCAAGCTCCGCCTCGAGGGCAAGGACTATCTGGTGAAGGACGGCGACGTCCTCCATTTCCGCTTCGCGACCTAGCGCTAGGACGCGTCCTCGCCGATGGGCGGCGGGCGGCGCTTCTTGGCGCGTGGTTTGCGCGGCGTTGACGGAGTCTTTGCCGCCGCCGGGGCCGCGATCGCTGGCTTTGCTCCAGACGTCTTCCAGCCGGCCGGCATCCCTGCCGGCGGCGTCACGCCCATCGACACATAGACATTCATCAGATGCTCCACGCCGCCTTCCGCCGGCTTGATCCAATCGGACGGCACGTAGATCAGCGCGCCACCGAACGGCACCGGCGCCGATGGCACGAGCACGGCGAGATAGCTGTGCTCGCCGATCTCCACCGGTTCGTGCGACGGCATGAGTCCGAGGACCGCGGCACTTCCCTCCCCACCGAAGAAACACCACACCGGCTGCATGGACTTGAAGCTGTCCTCGTCGCCGCCGCGGTCGACGATGGCGACGAAGCGTTTTGACAGATCGTAGACATTGGAGATAAGCGGGATGCGCGACATCAGCCAATCGAAGCTGTTGGAGATCCACGTGCGCAAGCCCGACTCCACGGCCAGACCGAGCACGAAGATGCAGCCGAGGATGATGGCCAGGCCGAGAAAATAGGCGATCGTCGACGAGCCCGAGATATTGAGGCCGAGCGAGGTGATGAGGTCGCCGATAATGCTGCCGGGGCCGGCATAGCCTGCCACCAGCGAACCGACCCAGGCGGTCACGATCACCGTGACCATGATGGGCAGGAGCGCCAGAACCCCCGACAAGAAAATGCGGATAATGCGGCCCAAGCTGCCCTCCTTGCCTCGTGCGCGCGAAGGCTAGCCCATCGTCACCGTGTTTGCATCAAACACGAAAATGGCCGGGAAACCCCGGCCATCAAACCGTCGCGCTAAAGCTCGGTGAGGGTTAGCTCGCGCGCTTCAGCGCATCGGCCGCCGCCACCTGGCGCAGGAAGTTCTCCACCGTGTGGCGGAGCTGCTCAGCCTGGCGCGACAGATCGCGGGAGACCCCGAGCATCTGCGTGGCCGACTGGCTCGTCTCCTCCACCGCCTTGGTCACGCCCGGCATGTGCGCCACCACGTCCTCGGTGCCGCGCGCGGCCTGGCGCACGCTATGCGAAATCTCCGATGTCGCCGCCGATTGCTGTTGCACTGCGCCGGCGATCTCCTGGGTGTTGGTGTTCACTTCTCCCATGGTGGTGACGATGGATTGCATGGCCTCCACCGCCCCGTTGGTCGAGGCCTGGATGGCGGCAATCTGCTGCTTGATGTCGTCGGTGGCCTTGGCAGTCTGGTCGGCAAGCGTCTTCACCTCGCTCGCCACCACGGCAAAGCCGCGGCCGGCCTCGCCCGCGCGCGCCGCTCGATGGTGGCGTTCAGCGCCAACAGATTGGTCTGCGCGGCGACGTCCTGGATCAGGCTTACCACGTCGCCGATGCGTTGCGTCGCCGTCGCCAGCCCTTCGACTTTCAAGTTCGCGGTGCGGGCGTTCTCGGTGACGTGATTGACGATGCGGCTGGCGGTCGACACACGCGTGCCGATATCGCCCACGGAGACGGCCAACTCCTCGGCCGTGGCGGCCACGGTCTGCACGTTTGCCGAGGCTTCGTCCGAGGCCGATGCCACGGCGGTGACCCGCTCGTTGGTGTCGGTCGCCACATTCGACAGGGCCCGCGCCGTCTCGTCCATGGTCCGCGCGCTGTCGGCGAAGGCGCCGAGAATACCGGCGATGGATCCGCGGAACTGATGGATCAGCTCCTCGGTCCGCTGTTGGGAGGCAAGCCGTCCCTGAATCTGGCTGTCCTGCTCGCTCTTATGGCTCTCGCTCCAGCGGATGGCATCGGACTGGAAGGCTTCAGCGCCTTGGCGATGCCGCCCGATCTCGTCGGCGCGGTTAGCGTGGGGGACGACCCCGTCCATGTCCCATTTGATGAAGCGGAGGATGACGTTGTTGAGGTCGCTGAGTGACTTGCCGAGCGCGCCGCCCGAGAAATATCCGATGCCGGCGCGAGCCCGCCCGCCGACGATCAACGCCAGCAAGGCCGCAGCCCCGGGGCTCGGGATCAGAATCTGGAGCAGGATGGAGATAACGACGGCCATGAGCGCCGTGGCGGCGAAGGCGAGCGTGATTTTCAGGCGGAGAAGCATTTGAAATCTCTCGGTATCTAGAGCGCAGGACCGTCCCCGATGGCGCGGTGTGAGCCGCAGGCAAGTGATTCCCGCACACAAGCGTATGCGCGCATAGCCTCTCCGTTTGTGGTTAAAACTCCCTTAGGATCGCGCCTGTTTTGGGCACCCGCGCGGACTTTTGCGCGAAACGGCGCTAGCGGAGCGCGGCGGCGATGTTGCCGCCGTCCACGGTCTCCACATGACCAGTGGTCTTGCGGGCCTTGGCGAGCGCCAGGAACGCCTGGCCCACGTCGTCCGCCGTGACCTCGGCCTGGAGCAGGTTACCACTCATGTAATCGGCCTCCGACACGCCCCGCGCCTTGGACCGCGCCGCGATCATCTCGTCGGTGAGAAGCCCGCTGCGGATGCGGTCGGCATTCACCCCGTTGGAACGGATGCCGTCGGCGCCATAATCGAGGGCGTATTGGCGCATCAGCAGCATGGTCGCCGCCTTGGGCAGTCCGTAGGGGCCGAAATTCTGGCCCGGGTTCACGGCCTGCTTGGAGATGTTGAACAGGAGCACGCCGCCCGTGCCCTGCTTGAGCATGATGCGGACGGCGGCTTGCGCCACCGTCTGATGGGCGAAGAAATTGAGCTCGAAGCTCTTGCGCAAGGTCTCGTCGGAGACCTCGCCAATCCGCCCCTGCCACGCCGCGCCCGCGTTCGACACGAGAATGTCGACGCCGCCGAAGCGCTCGCACACCGCCGCGAAGGCCCGGGCCACGTCGTCCGGCTTGGTGACGTCGCATTGCAGGCCGAGGCCTTTCACGGTGGCGGCTGCAACCTTCGCCGCCTCGCCATCGATATCGAGCAGCGCGACAGCCGCACCGTCGCCCGCGAGCGCCCGCGCCGTCGCCGCCCCGATGGCGCCGGCCCCGGTCACCACGGCTACCTGCCCGGTGAGCGGCTTCACCACCGCCCCCTTCAGCTTGGCCTGTTCCAGGCTCCAATATTCGAGCGCGAACAGATCGCTCTCGGGAAGCGGGTCGTAGCGGCCGATGGCCTCGGCTTCGGTGATCACCTTGACCGTGTTCTCGGCCAGATCGCCGGCAATGGCCGCATCCTTCGCCGTGCGCCCGAGGCCGAACAGGCCCACGCCCGGAACGAGAATCACGCGCGGCATGGCGTCGAGCTTCGTCTTGGTGTTGCCGACCGCCTCGTTCTCGCGGGCGAAATAGGCGTCATAGTCCGCGGCGAATGCCTCGACCGCCGTCTTCACATCGCTGACGAAGTCTTCGAGCCTGCCTGCTTCCGGCGCCGGCACCACCAAGGGCTTGTTCTTGGTGCGAATGATGTGGTCCGGCGTCACCACGCCGCGCTGGCTGTAGGAGGCGAGCTCGGCGCCGTTCACATAGTCGAGGATCTCAGGTCCCGTACGCAGCTCGGCGATGAAGCGGACGGGTTCCGCGCCCGCTGTCTTGACCGCGCAGGCCCCGCGCAGGATCGGCGCGATCTCCGCTGCCGTCTCGAGGCGCGCGGCGACCTCACCCTTCGTGAACACGACGGGGCGGCCCTGGCGCAAGCGGGCCTCGGCGAGCGACACCATCTCGATCATGCGCTCGTAAGCTTCGCGCGCCGTCTCCCCGAAGGTGAAGATGCCGTGCTTGTGCAGGATCAACCCCTCGACATCGGGCTTCTGCTCGAACACCTCGGCCGCCGCCTTGGCCAGGCCGAAGCCCGGCGCGATATAGGGCACGATCCCCATGCGGCCGTCATAGACCTCGCGCGCCAGCGCCTCGCCGTCGGGCTGATCCACCAAGCTCAGCACCGCCGCGGCATGGGTATGGTCGACGAATTTATGCGGCAGGAAGGCGTGCAGCAGCGTCTCCACCGACGGGTTCGGCGCCGAGGCGTCGAGCAGGTTGAGGCGCTGCACATTGACCATGGCCTCGTCACTCAAGGCCTCGAGCGCGCGAAGCTCCCGCAAGGGGCCGAGCTTCACCGCCGGCAGCCCCCAAGGCTCCATGTCGGCCATGTCGGCGCCGGAGCCCTTCACCGCGATGACCTCGTGCTCCTGGCCGAGATCGTCTGTGGCGGTCGTCTTCACCGAGGTGTTGCCACCCCCATGCAGCACGAGCAGCGGATCACCTCCGATGAGGCGCGTGGTGTAGACGCGAAGCGCGATGTCCTCGTTGACGCCTTCGGCGCCATAGGCCTCGACCTTGCTTCGAGCGGTCTCGTCGTTCCATTGGCTTTGCATGGCGCGGTTTGTTGCAAGTTTCGCCTGTCGCGGCAAGGACGGAGCGTGCCTTTCAAGGCTTCGCCGCCCGCGGCAAAAAATCCTCACTTTCGCCACGGTCGGATACGGATTCGCAACATATTTGTATGAATTTTAGAGAGTTAGGGGCTCACTTGGATGAGGGAGTGAAGTGGGTAGTTTCCGAAATGCGTATCGCCCGGAGCAGCATTATATGCGCGGTCCCGGACCCAAATGGCATGCGAAGCACACCGCGTCGCTAGTTGCCGCGGCGGGCTCCCAGCGCCCGATCACCGCGGACATGCGAGCGCCCGGCGTGTCGTTGCCCGTTGCGACCTGGATCGCACCGACCGCAGCGGCGGCTTTGCTGGGCTTCGTCGCCGTTATGGTCCTAGCCTAGCGGTCTGTTCTGGAACTCTGGCTTAGTTCAGCGGCCTCGAAGGACCCGCCGGAATCTCCCGGGCGTTAGGCAATCCTGAAGGCATTGGGCCCAATCTCAGCCACTTAGGGCTTCCCTTTCAGGGAACCGAACCCCATTTCTACGGTTAGCCCGAGGAAGAACTCACCCCAACGTAGCGAGGTAACGCCCATGCGCGGATTACTCATCACGGCCCTTACGGCCTGTCTCGCCGTCTTCGTCTTTTCGGCCCCCAAGCCGGCTTCCGCCCTGCCCGCTCAGGCTGCGGTCAACTACAGCCACACCAATGCCGACCTGGTCGAGGTCAAGAAGAAGTACAAGTACAACAAGAAATACAGATACGGCCGCTATTACCGGGGGCCCCGGTATGGCTACCGGCCCTACCGCTACTATCGCGGCCCCCGCTATGGCTACTACGGCTACCGGCCGTATTATGGCTACGGCTATGGCTATCGGCCCTACTGGCGCCGTGGCGGCGTCTCCATCTGGTGGTAGGCTGAATTTGCGAGAGGCGCGGGATTAGTCCTGCGCCTCTTTCGCAGCGCGGATGACCACAAGCCGGTCCGTGCCGGATTCGGCACCCCACATCTCCCCAGGCCGGCCCAGCATCTGGCGCACGGCAGCCCCTGCCCGGTCGCTTGGAAAGCTCTCGAACGTCTCGCTCTGCGGGTCGAACCGCAAAATGGCGTTGGCGCCGAAATCGCTGACCCACACCATGTCGCGATCATCAACATAGACGGCATAGGCATGCGGCTCGGTCCCCGGCAGCCTGAAGACCTTCCATATCTTGGCGATCGGGTCGTACAGGCTGAGATTGCCGGCATTCCACTCGCTCACCCATAGGCGGCCCATCGAATCCGACCACACCCGCCGCGTGCCCGCATCCTTCGTCGCGGGTTCGATCACCGTGGTCTCGCCGGTCTCCAGATCGGGCTTGCCGAGAAACGAGCCGGCAAGTGACACATAGTAGATCTCGCCCGCCGGGGTCGCGGCGATCCCGTAGGGGCCCATGCCTTTCGGCGCGTTCCACACGTCCATGTCGCCGGTGTTGGGATCGAGCCGGCCATAGATGCCTGTCTGCCCGGTGAACCAAAGGCGTCCCTCCGTATCGACGCCGCCGTATTGAGATTGGCGTTGGTCCCGGCCTTCGGCAGTGGGAAGGCCTTGACCTGCTCGGTGGACGAATTGACCCGGACAATGGCGTTCAAGCCACCGTCGGTAACCCAAGCATTGCCGTACGGCCCGACGATGACGCCATGCGGTCGTGAGCCATCGCCCAGCGGAATGCGGCTCACCTTGCCCGTCTTGGGATCGAGCCGTCCAAGCACGCCTTTGTGCTGGCCCGTGTACCAGACGGTGCCGTCCGCGCCGGCGCGACGTCGTGCGGGTGATCGCCCGGGGCGACGTCGTAATACTGCACGGAGTAACCGCTATCGGCCGCCGCCGCGCTGCCCGCGGTCAGAAGGAAGACAGGCAGGCACAATCCGGCGAGCGCGACGCGAATCTGCTTCATCCGGCCACCCTAGCGGCGCTCCGTGAATAGACAAAGGCTTCCAAGGATCAGCCGGCTCACAAGACCGTCATGCTCACAGGATGATCGCCGCAGCCAGGCCGGCAACGAGCATGACTGCCGTGGTCACGAGCAGCGGCTTGCCCAACGGCGCTCCGCCCACCACGAAGGCGATGGCGCATTTGACCAATGTGTTGGTGAGTGCGGCGATCACGATCGCCGTGACGGCGACTTGGACAGACCCGCTCTTGGCAAACTCGGCCATGGTCAGCGTGATGGCGTCGACGTCCGTCAGCCCGGCGATGGAAGCCACCGCATAGATCCCGTTCGCGGGGAAGCTTTCCTGAGCGATCTTGACCGCGACCAGCACCACGGCAAAAAACGCCGCGAACTTCGCCGCCGCGGTCAGGCTGAACGGGTTGGCGACCTTGAGGTCCCCCTTGGCGGCGGCGGGCCGGCTGGCCACGCCATCCCGGTAGTAGAGAAGCGCCGCAAAGCCGCCGATGACGGCGGCCATCACGCCGAATGGGATCAGCATGGAGGGCAGCAAGGCCCGGTTCAGCAGCGCCACGAGAACTAGCATACGCGCGAACATCACGGCCCAGGCGACGAGAATTCCGCAGGCGAAGGCCGACGTGTTCTGCGGATTGGCGCGGGCCTCGCGTGAAAAGGACAACGTCACCGCCGTCGAGGACACAAGCCCGCCCGCAAGCCCGGTGATGAGCGCGCCTTTTCCCGGACCAAGCCACCGCGTCAGTGCGTAGCCGACAAGCGAAAGGCTGGAGATCAGGATCACGAGCAGCCAGAGCGCGTACGGGTTGAGGGCGCCCCACGGATCGATGGGCCGGTTGGGCAGGAGCGGCAACGCGATGAAGGTCGCTATCAGGAGGCGCAAGCCCGCGAACACGTCGTCCCAACCGAGACGTTTCACGAATCTGTGCAGGGGCCGCTTATAGGCGAGCACCGCCGCCGTGATGACGCCGAGCCCAATGGCAATCTCGTGATTGCCGAGCATCACCATGGCGCCGAGCAGGAAGACGACGACCGCCGCGACCTCGGTGGTGAGCCCCTTCCCATCCTCGCTGGCGCGCGACGTCACGAAGTAGCCGACGACGACAAAGGCCCCGACGATCAGGAGCGCCGCCGCCAAGATCCACGGCACCGCCGCGCCGCGTGACAAATAGCCGGCGCAGGCGCCCAACAGCGCCAGCAGGATGAAGGTGCGCAAGCCCGCGATCTGGTCGGACTCTTGGTCCTCGCTCTTGCGCTTCTCACGCTCGACGCCGACAAGCGCGCCAAGCAGGATCGCCATAGCGAAGTCGAGCGCAACGGCGAGTAGCTCCTGATAGTCCATCGCCACCCTCCCCAACCGCCACCCGCCACATCCGTCGCGGAGACAGACCTATGCGGCCGCCGCTTTGCGCGCTCGGGGTAAAGTACGGCCAGCCCCTCGCGCGTGCCGGGCGTGATACCGCGCTCGGTAATGAAGCCGGTGATCAGGCGCGCCGGCGTGACGTCGAAGGCATAATTCGCCGCCGGGCTCCCTTCTGGCGTGATCGCCACGGTCGCGATCGAGCGTCGGGCAGCCGCCCTGTCATCTCGGTCACCTCGATGGCGTCGCGTTCCTCGATTGGGATAATGCTGCCGTCGTCGAGGCTCCAATCGATGGTCGAATGCGGCAACGCCACGAAGAATTGGACGCCGTTGTCCTTGGCGGCCAGCGCCTTCAAATAGGTGCCGATCTTATTGGCGACATCGCCGTTGGCGGTGGTGCGGTCGGTCCCGACAATGCACAGATCCACGAGCTTGCGTTGCATGAGGTGACCGCCGGTGTTGTCAGCGATGATGGTGTGGGGCACGCCGTGCGCCTTGAGCTCGAAGGCCGTGAGCGAGGCTCCTTGATTGCGCGGGCGTGTCTCGTCCACCCACACATGGACGGGGATGCCCTCGTCATGCGCCCGGTAGATCGGCGCCAGCGCCGTTCCCCAATCGACGGTGGCGAGCCAGCCGGCATTGCAGTGGGTGAGGATGTTGACCCGCTCGCCCTTCTTCTTTTCCGCGTGCGCGCGGATCAGCCCCACGCCGTGCTCGCCGATCTTCCGGCAGGTCTCCACGTCCTCGTCGCAGATCTCCGCGGCGCGGGCGAAAGCCGCCGCGGCACGGGCCTCATGCGGCTGGTTGCGGATGGCCTTCTGCATCTCGTCGAGCGCCCAGCGCAGATTGATGGCGGTCGGCCGCGTGGCGGCGAGAACCTCGCAGGCCCGGTCGACAGCCGCATCACTCGGATCGTCGCGGAGCCCCAGCGCCACCCCGTAAGCCGCCGTGGCGCCGATCAACGGCGCGCCGCGCACTTGCATGGACGAGATGGCGTGGGCCGCGTCCTCGAGCGTCTTGAGCGGAACGATCTCAAGCGCGAAGGGCAACTTGGTCTGGTCGATGATCTCGGCCGAGGCGCCGTCGGCTCCGAGCCAAATGGTGCGATAAGGCTTGCCGTCGATGTTCATGGGCCTGACTTAGCACACCCTGGCCGGCAAGAGGAGAGAGGCGACCATGCGTTCGTCCGCCTAGTCGCCCTCGAAGGAGATCAGCGTGTGGCACTCCACGCCAAGCTCGGCAAGACGCGCGCGGCCTCCGAGATCGGGCAGATCGATGACGAAGGCGGCGCCGATCACCTCGGCTTTCAGCTGGCGCAGGAGCTTGACCGCGGCTACCGCCGTGCCCCCGGTCGCGATGAGATCGTCCACCAGCAGGACAGGTTCGCCGATGCTGAGCGCGTCCTCGTGGACCTCGATGACATCGACGCCATATTCGAGCTCGTAGTCCTGACCGATGGCCTTGGCGGGCAGCTTGCCCTTCTTGCGGATGGGCACGAAGCCGCAATGCAGACGATCCGCCGCAGCGCCGCCGAGGATGAACCCGCGCGCCTCGATACCGGCGACCGACTCGACCCGCTGATCGTGGAACGGCTTGACCAGTTCCTCGACGCAAGCCTTGAAACCCGACGCATGGCCGAGCAGCGTGGTGATGTCGCGGAACATGATGCCGGGTTTCGGATAGTCCGGTATGGTCCGCACGAGACCCTTGAGATCAATGTCCTTGGTCGAAGTCATCAGGGTCTCTCCGTTAGAGCTGGGGTGAGGGCGCAGGGTAAGCACCCGCGCCTCGGTGCCTATAATCGAACCGGACGCGGCTGGCTAGTCGAGAGGCCGGCGCGCATAGCAAGGGGGTAATGCCATGACCAACGGCGCGGAACCCATCACCATTCGCGACATCGACGTTCCGTTCTGGCGGATCGTCATGATCCTCATCAAATGGTCCATCGCGGCCATTCCGGCGGCCATCATCGTCGGCATTCTCTATGCTTGATCTTCGCCCTGCTCGGCGGGCTCGCCGTCGGCCTGATGGAGGTCCTGGGGATCGCCATCCCGGAAGTGCCGACACCACCCACGCCGTAACGGGCCTCAGCCGTTCAGCACCCGCCCGGCGACAGCATCGAGCTTCTTCAGGAGTTCCGGATCTCGCGCCTCCGGCGCGGTGATGATCGCCGTGTCCAGCGCCCGATCGGAGCCGATCGGGCACGGCTCGTGCTCGCGCGGGAAATCTTTCGCCAGCCGCGCCACGAGCTTGGCCGCCTTGTCGGCATTCGCCATCAGCACCCGGATGATGTCCTGCACGGTCACCGCGTCATGATCGGGATGCCAGCAGTCGTAATCGGTGACCATGGCGACCGTCGCGTAGCAGAGCTCCGCCTCGCGGGCGAGCTTAGCCTCGGGCAGATTGGTCATGCCGATGACCGAATATCCGAGATTCTTATAGGTGAGACTCTCGGCCAAGGTAGAGAATTGCGGCCCCTCCATGCACACATAGGTGCCGTCACGCACCGCCGAGATGCCCTCCGCGTCCGCGGCCTCCGCGATCCGCATGCGCAACCGCGGGCTCACGGGATGGGCCATGGACACATGGGCGACACAGCCCGTGCCGAAGAAGGAGCTGGCGCGGCCGAAGGTGCGATCGACGAATTGATCGACCAGCACGAAGGTGCCCGGCGGCAGCTCTTCCTTGAACGAGCCGCAAGCCGACAGCGAGATGAGGTCGGTGACGCCGGCCCGCTTCATGACGTCGATATTGGCGCGGTAGTTGATATCGGACGGCGACAGACGGTGGCCCTTGTCGTGGCGCGACATGAACACGATGGGCAGACCGTCGATATCGCCGATCCTGAGCGCGGCCGACGGCAGTCCCCACGGGCTCTCGATGCGCTCTTCGCGCACGTTCTGAAGCCCCGGCAGATCGTAGAGCCCCGACCCGCCGATAATGCCGAGCACCGCCTTCGTCATGTCTCCCCCTTAAGCGGCGCTCACTCGCCGATATGCATATAGACCACGGCCCAAACATGACTGCCACGATGGTCGTCGCCCACCTTGTAGCCTTCGGCGCGCGTATTGAGCAGCCAGAGTGGCCCTTGCTGGCCGATGCCGAGGGGCTTGCCGTCGGCCGACAGCGCGAGGATCCAATCTGAGCCATCGATGTCTTCGGGCAAGAGATAGCCGGTATAGCCATCCGCCGCCACGAATGTGGTCTTCACCCGCGCCGCCTCGATGAAGCCCAGCACCTCGCGCAGCAGCGGGCCCGAGAAAGTGGCCGGCTTGTCGAACTCCATGGGCTGTGCGGTGACTTCGCCCTGCGGCAGAGCCAGCAGCATGGCGCGATCGAAGACAAAGGCGTGTTTGAAGTCGGCCTTCACGGCGGCCAGCAGGCTGTCATGTTTGGGATCGAGCGGCCCGCGATTGGGCTTGCCGACAAAGCCACCCACCGTGAGCAGCGCCATGCCCTCCGGCGCCGCCCCCTCGTCCGCGGCGAGCGCAGGCAAGCTGAGGAGCGCGACGAGAAGTGCAGCCAGCACGCGCTTCATGAAAAGCCTTACGCCGTGTGAGCCTCGTGATCGTGGCGGTGCAGGCGCGCCCATACCGCGCGCTTGGCGAAATACATGATCACGGCAAACACGAGCAGGAAGATCATCACCCGCGCGCCGATCTTGTGCCGCTCTTCCAGCTTGGGCTCCGCCGACCACATGAGGAAGGCCGTCACGTCCTTGGCGTAATTGTCGACCGTGGGCTTGGTGCCGTCCGTATAGGGGACTGCCCCATCCACCAGCGGATTCGGCATGGCGATCTGGTGGCCCGGGAACGCCGCGTTGTAATGCATGCCCTGGGTGAGATCGAAGCCGGCCGGCGGCTGCTGATAGCCGGTGAGTAGCGCATAGAGGAAGTCGGGGCCGCCCGGCCGCGCCTTGGCGATGACCGAAAGATCCGGCGGCAAGGCGCCGCTATTCGCCGCCCGCGCCGCCTGATCGTTGGCGAAGGGCGAGCGGAACGCATCGGACGCACGCCCCGGCCGGTGGAACATCTGTCCCTTGTCGTCGGGCCCATCGGTGACCTGCGCCTGCGCGGCAAGCGTCTCGACGGCCTTGGGCGAGAAATGAGGGCCGCCGGGCTCGGCGAGGTTCCGGTACGACAGCAAGCGCATCGAGTGGCAGTTCGCGCAAATCTCTTTGTAGACCCGGTAGCCGCGCTGCAGCTGCGCCTGGTCGAATGACCCGAAGGGCGGCGCGAAGGACCACTCCTGCGCCTTGATGACCGGCCCGTGACCGTTGGCGGCCTCCTCGGCAAGCGCCGCGGCGGGCAACAGCAGCGAGACGCTGGCAAGGGCCAGCAGGGCGGCGACCGGGAATGCGTGCCATGGCGCTACTCCCTCGCGGACGGGTTCACTGGATACAGGAGGCGGCTCGGACCCGAGCACCGACTGCGTAATGCTGCCGGGCAGCTTCTTCGGCCGCTCGATCAAGCCGACGATGGGCATGATCAGCAGGAAGAAGGCGAAATAGTAGAACGTGGCCAACCGCCCGAAGAACAGATACCAGCCCTCCGGCGCTTGCGAGCCGAGATAGCCGAGCCCGAGGCAGGTGATCACGAACAGCCAGAAGAACCATTTGTAGATCGGCCGGTAGCTCGTCGAGCGGATGCGCGACGTATCGAGCCACGGGATGAACACCAGCACCCCGATTGAGCCGAGCAAGCCGATGACGCCGAACAGCTTGTTCGGGATAGCGCGCAGGATCGCGTAGAACGGCAGGAAGTACCACTCCGGCACGATATGCGGCGGCGTCTGTAGCGGGTTGGCCGGGATGTAGTTGTCGGCGTGGCCGAGCAGGTTCGGCGCGTAGAACAGAAGCACCGCGAACAGCAGCAGGAACAGCACGAGCGCGAAGCCATCCTTGATCGTGTAATAGGGATGGAATGGGATCGTGTCCTTTGCCGTCTTCACGTCGACGCCGGTGGGGTTGTTGTTCCCCGGCACATGCAGCGCCCAGATATGCAGGATCACCACGCCCGCGATCACGAACGGGAACAGGTAATGCAGGGCATAGAGCCGGTTCAGCGTCGGCCCCCCCACCGAGAACCCGCCCCAAATCCACTCTACGAGCGTCGTGCCGAGCCCGGGGATCAGCGAATCGAGCGATGAGAACAGATTGGTGATGACGGTCACCGCCCAGAAGCTCATCTGCCCCCACACCAGCGAGTAACCCATGAAGGCGGTGGCGATCATCAGCAGCAGGATCACCACGCCCAAGATCCACAGCACTTCGCGCGGCGCCTTGTAGGAACCGTAATAGAGGCCGCGGAACGAATGGATATAGACGGCGAGGAAGAACATCGAGGCGCCGACCGCATGGCCGTAGCGCAACAGCCAGCCCCAATTCACGTCGCGCATGATCTTCTCGACGGAATCGAACGCACCCTCGGGCGTCGGTACGTAATGCATGGCGAGCACAATGCCCGTCGCCATCTGCACCGCCAGCATGAAGGTGAGGATGCCGCCGAAGGTCCACCAATAGTTCAGATTGCGCGGGGTCGGGAAGACCAGGAACTGGTCATGCATAACCCGCGGGAAGGGCAACCGCGTATCGAGCCATTTCTCGATGCCGCTTGCCGGCTGATAGGTAGA
The DNA here is from genome assembly GCF_001723305.1 of Methyloceanibacter superfactus. Lineage (GTDB taxonomy): Bacteria > Pseudomonadota > Alphaproteobacteria > Rhizobiales > Methyloligellaceae > Methyloceanibacter > Methyloceanibacter superfactus. Next base: position 20,792 of record NZ_LPWF01000007.1, on the reverse strand, counting down.
GGGATGCGACATGGTCCCGCTTATCCGATTTTGATTTTGGTGTCAGACGAGAACGCGTAGGGCGGGATGTACATGTTTTGCGGTGCCGGTCCGATGCGAATACGGCCCGCGGTATCGTACTGCGAACCATGGCACGGGCAGAACCAGCCCCCAAACTCACCCTTGTAGTCGCCCACGGCCTGGCCCTTCGGGATGCAGCCGAGATGGGTGCAGATGCCGATCATCACCAGCCACGGCTCGCGTTCGGACGCGGCGCGATTGGCGTCGGTGGCGGGCGCGTCGTCGGGGAGATTGGCGTTGCGCGCGAGCGGATCGATCAACTTGTCGAGCTTGACGTCCTTCGCCTCCTCGATCTCCTTCGCCGTGCGGTGGCGAATGAAGATGGGCTTGCCGCGCCACATCACCGTGATGGCCTGCCCCTCCTCGATGGGAGCGATGTCCACCTCGGTGCTGGCGAGCGACAGGGTCGATGCGTCGGGGTTCATCTGATCGAGCAGCGGCCACAACACGGCCGCGCCGCCGATCGCGGCAAACGCGCCGGCGCGATCAGAATGACGTCGCGGCGCGACGGGTCGTCCTCGGGAAGAAGGGATGGGTCGGTAGAAATGTCGGGATTGGCCACGGGCCAAGAGCTCCTGATTATCCAAGGAGCCGGAGAGAGCAGTGCCCAGCCCCTCGGCTCTTGAAAGCCGGCAACAGACACGCCGAGCTTCTGTTATTGCCTCTCCGCTGCCATGATCCGGCACGCTTTGGTGCCGTTTTCTGGCATCAGTCCTCTAGGTTGTCCAGGTTTCGTTGCCTGGGCAAATTGGCGCACACCATTAGTAGTAAACCGGCCACACCATTATGGGTAGTACGGGCAAGGTGACTTGATCTTTATCAAGGCCGTTCGCCTATTCGCGCGATGCCATTGGACCAGCGAAGCAGGTATAGGGATGGTCGATGAGGCACGGGATCGCGCCTCCGCCAAAAAAGCCAATGGATATGAAGACAGACGAGCACCAAAGCGCGGGCAGAACGCCGATCGGCACCTTCGAGGCCAACAAGGACCGGGCGCAAAGCTGGTTCGAGACCTTGCGTGATCAAATGCTCGCGGCACTCGAGGCAGTGGAGGACGGGGCCGAAGGCTTGCCCGGATGCGAGGGTAAGGAGGCCGGCCGCTTCACCCGGAAGCCCTGGAGCCGCGAGGAAGGCGGCGGCGGCGTCATGTCTCTGATGTCTGGCCGCGTGTTCGAGAAGGTCGGCTGCCACACCTCCACGGTGCATGGCGAATTTCCGAAGGAGTTCGCCAAGCAGATCCCCGGCGCTTCCGAGGACCCGCGCTTCTGGGCGTCAGGCATGTCCTTCATCGCCCATCCCACCAATCCCAACGCACCCACCGGCCACATGAACACCCGCATGGTGGTGACGTCGAAAGGCTGGTTCGGCGGCGGCGGCGATCTCACCCCGGTGCTGAACCGCCGGCGCACCCAAGACGACCTTGACGCCAAAGATTTCCACGCGGCGATGAAGGCCTGCTGCGAGGATCAACCGTCGGCCGACTACGACCGCTTCAAGGCGTGGTGCGACGAGTATTTCTTCCTGCCCCACCGGAACGAGCCGCGCGGCATTGGCGGCATCTTCTACGACTATCTCGACACGGGCGACTGGGAGGCGGATTTCGCCTTCACCCAAGAGGTGGGCAAGGCTTTCGTCGCCGCCTATTCGGAGCTCGTCCGCCGCAATATCGCGAGCCCCTGGACCGAGGAAGACCGCCAGGAGCAGCTCATCCGCCGCGGCCGCTATGTGGAGTACAACCTGCTCTACGACCGGGGCACGATCTTCGGGCTGAAAACCGGCGGCAATGTCGAGGCGATCCTGTCGTCCATGCCGCCGCTGGTCATGTGGCCTTGAGGCCGGTTACCCCCGGATCCCGGCATACATGAGAGGCGGGGTCGCCGTGGCGGCCTGGCTCGACATGACGGTACCGATACGGGGGTCCAGAATGGGCGCGTCCGCGGCGATGCGGGCCATGAGAATGGCCAGGGCCGTCAGCAGCAAAACCACCACGATCTTCCACATTTTTCGTCTCCCTTCGCTCAGCACAGGCGCGCTTTCCGCGCGTCCTGATGCTTGGTTTAGGGAGTGGCGGCTGAACCGAGCCTGAGGGGGCCGTTCATCTGCCGTTTAGATTGTGGCGGCGAGCCTTAGTTCCCGCTTGCCAAGGCTCTGGGCTTCCCGCATCCTCTCGGCACCGGGCGCCCAAGGCTTTGGGCGCGGACTTGGACGACGGCAAAGTGACTATCGCGGCTCTACAGCACGACGACCTTTCCCTGACATCTCAAGACGACGAGGGTCCCTCCGCGCGCGGGGTGTGGCCTGCGGCCCGTTATGTGAAACTTGAAACGGGAAAGGATTCCCTCAAATGTCACGTGTGAACGGCACTGTGAAATTCTTCAATCATTCTCGTGGGTTCGGCTTCATCCAGCCGGATGACGGCGGCAAGGACGTGTTTGTCCATGCCTCCGCGCTCGAGCGCTCCGGCGTTCCCGCCTTGAACGAGGGCGACAAGGTCTCCTTCGAGATCGAGGACGACCGCCGCGGCCGTGGCAAGCAGGCCGCCAACGTGCAACTCGGGTAAATCCTGCGCCTCAAGACACCGACTTTCGAAGCCGCCGGGCGATCACGTCCGGCGGCTTTTTCATGTGCCGATTCCCGACACAGCAAAGCACAAACCGCCAGAATCCGTTCAGACCCGGTTCATCTTGACGGCTCTAAATTGCCTCAAAGCGGGGGGACAACGCATTCACCCTATCCCTGGGGCACCCTCCACCCGCGAGCACGATTTTTGCGGGGATTATCGGCTTAAGGAACGCGAGAAATGGGCAAGACAACCTTAACAGCACTGGTTGCTGCTGCGCTGGTCGGACTGACCGTCCTGACCATGGCGGCTCCGGCCGAAGCCGGCCGCGGCGGCTATGGCCGCTATCACGGTGGCGGCGGCGGCCGCTACGTCCAGAACAACTACTACCGCGGTGGCGGTGGGAATGCCTTGGGCGCCGGCCTGATCGGCTTCGGCGTCGGCGCCATCGTCGGCAGCGCGCTGACGCCGCGCGAGGTCTACGTGGCTCCGCCTCCTCCGCCGGCGCGCACCTACTACGCCCCGGCCGCTTACGGGCCGACTCCCTGGTCGCCCGACTGGTACAGCTACTGCTATTCGCGCTACCGGAGTTTCAATCCGAACACCGGCACGTTTATCGGCTACGATGGCTACGAGCGCTTCTGCCGCTAGCCTGACGTCGAACGTCGCTTCCGGCCCGTCAGATCGGCTCATCAGCCGCCTGGCGGGCCGTTGCATGCAAAGCACACCTCCCGCGCCACGATGCATGCGCGGAGACCGAAAAACTCTCCGGTCGAATCTCCCTAAGCTACGGTTTTGACGAGACATTTACCCCTGCGGCAAAGATGTCGCCGCCACGGCCCCATTGTGCCTTGAACGTGGGCGCGCGACGGCGCTAGATTGCGGCGTTCCGGGATGAGTCCAACGGGCGGCCTTAAGCAGGCTGGCTGCCATAGCTTTTTGTCAAGACGAACCAAGGACTCTTGAGGACATGACGAGCGCGACGACCGCCGAACCTCCCATCACCGAAACGTCCCGCGATCAGCCCAATGCTGCCGCCGACCGGCAGGCGCTTACGCTGATACGGCCCTATCAGGGCATGGTGGCGTGGCCGACTGTAATCCTTGCCGTCGGCATCGTTGCATCCTTCGCCACGGTCTGCACCCTCGGGACGATCGGGCTCATCCCGCTCTGGCTCGGGCTGATCCTCAACACGCTGATCCTTTATGCCGACCAGACGCCCTTGCATGAGGCGTGTCACGGCAATATCGCCGGCCGCGATTCAAAGTGGCTGTGGCTGAACCATCTCGTCGGCTATGCCTGCGGCACCATCCTGCTGCACGAGTACAAAGCCTTCCGCTACATGCATCTCGCCCATCACCGGGACACCAACAATCCGGATCTCGATCCCGATCATTGGGTGGCGGTGAAGAACCCGTTCCTGGTGGCCTGGCGCTGCCTCACGATCGTGTTCTGGTATCACGACTATTTCTGGAAACACATCGCCTTCCACGCCCACATTCCGGGCATGCGGCCGCTCACCATCCACATCATGATCGCGCACATGATCTATTACGGGATCGCGATCGGCCTATCGGTGATGGGCTATTGGCGCGAGGTGCTGATGCTGTGGATCTTCCCCCACATCCTCGCCTCGGCGCTCATCATCTATTTCTTCGCCTACCTCACCCACAAGCCGCACGAGGTGCATGAGCGCTATCGCGACACGAACATCTTCTGGGTGCGCGGCAAGATCATGGAGCCGCTCGTCAACTGGCTCTATCTGTTCCAGAACTTCCACCTGATCCATCATCTGTTTCCGCGCATCCCGTTCTACCTGTACGGCGACGCGTTCCGGAAGCTGAAGCCGGTGCTCGATAAAGAGCACGCGCATATCTACGAGTACGACTTCGGGCCGCACCCGCAGAGCTAGGTTGCTCTGTCGTCTCTTGGAAGGCGATGGCGGCCTAGCTGCCCTGCTCGAAGGTTAGGTCCGCCGGCGAGATCAGCACCGAGAATTGCTGGCACCAGATCACCAGGGACGGAAACTTGGCGAGGTCGACGCCGGCGGGGATTGCATAGTTCTGACTCCCCTTGAAGGCGCGCAAGCGGCCGAGATCCACATACATCGTATCGGTGACGTCGCTCGAGGAGCGGATCTCCGCCTTCGGCACTAGATAGACATGAAAGTCGGGACCGGGACCGACCTCGAAATCCTCGCCGAGGAACACGGTGCTCGGATAGACGCTGACCGTACCCTTGCCGTAATGGACCGGATCGTTCGGATTGGGCTGGATGAAGCTGCCCTTGGCGACGAGCTTGCCGCTCTCCGACCGGCTCAGCGTCTCCCTCGCTTCCGGCGGCGGGAAGATATAGGGGAACAAGAAGAGGCCGAGCGCGAGACCGAACAGCGTCCCGAGCAAGCCGCCAACCAAGAACCCCCTGATCCACCGCATGCCACGCCTCCCATGATGCCCGCGAAGAGCTTACGAGCTTGCCATGGCAGCGCTGTGATGGCGAGCGTTCGCGGCCTTAGTGCAGGCGGAGCTCACCATCCACGAAGCTGAACTCCCGGGGCGCGATGAGCTGGCGATGCGCCACCCGCACCCGGTACAGCGGGCCGTCGAGATTGGCGTTCCAGAAATCCAAGAAGTCGGTGAGCTTGGGGAAGCGCGGCGCCAAGTCGTAGTCCTGCCAAACATAGCTTTGCAGGAGCTTTTTGTGGTCGGGCAGGCGGTAGAGAATCTCGGCGGTAGTCAGCGAAAACCCCTCGATCTGGCGAACGAAGCCCGGGTCCAAATCCCCTGCAGACATGGCTCAAATCCCCTCGTGATCAGCCTTTTTGGTTTATCGATGCTAATCACGGGATCCCCCCGCGTCTATAGATTTTCCTCAAGAGAATCAGAGCCTTGGCAGCAACCCCGTCATGCTGCTAACGGATTCCTGGCACTCTCGCCTTGAAAGTGCCAAACCCTGAATCTACATAGCGTTTCGGGCGCTCCCGATCCGGGGGCTGGCCCAACTCATGACAATTTGCCTGAAGGAGAGCGCAAGATGAAGTTTCGTCCATTGCATGATCGCGTCGTCGTACGCCGGATCGAGGAGGACGAACGCACCCGTGGCGGCATCATCATCCCCGATACCGCGAAAGAGAAACCCCAAGAGGGTGAGATCGTCTCCGTGGGCCCCGGCGCCCCCGACGAGAAAGGTCACGTCCAGCCCCTGGATGTGAAGCCCGGCGATCGCGTGCTGTTCGGCAAGTGGTCCGGCACCGAGGTCAAGATCGACGGCGAGGACGTCCTCATCATGAAAGAGAGCGACATTCTCGGCGTGCTTGAAGGCGCTGCAGCGAAGAGCACGAAGAAGAAAGCTGCGTAGCAAATTTCGTCATCCTCAAGCCGGTTGCCTGAACGGCAGCCTCCTAAGGGTGACCCCGCATTCCCTCCTGCCCTTGGAGGCGCCGCCTCAGGGTAGGTAACGACAAGAACGGAGTTATCGATGTCTGCTAAGGAAGTGAAATTCTCCCAAGACGCCCGCGAGCGCATGCTCAGGGGCGTCGACATCTTGGCCAACGCGGTCAAGGTGACGCTGGGGCCCAAGGGCCGCAACGTCGTGCTCGAGAAGTCCTTCGGCGCCCCGCGCATCACCAAGGACGGTGTGACGGTCGCCAAGGAGATCGAGCTCGAGGATAAGTTCGAGAACATGGGCGCTCAGATGGTGCGCGAGGTTGCCTCCAAGACCGCCGACGAAGCGGGCGACGGCACCACCACCGCCACCGTGCTGGCTCAATCCATCGTCCGGGAAGGCGCCAAGTCCGTCGCCGCCGGTTCGAACCCCATGGACCTGAAGCGCGGCGTCGACCTTGCGGTCGCCGCCGTCATCAATGAGCTGAAGGCCAAGGCGAAGAAGGTCACCTCCAACGAGGAGATCGCCCAGGTCGGCACCATCTCGGCCAATGGCGACCAAGAGATCGGCCGTTTCATCTCCGAGGCCATGCAGAAGGTCGGCAATGACGGCGTGATTACCGTCGAGGAGGCCAAGAGCCTTCAGACCGAGCTCGAAGTGGTCGAAGGCATGCAGTTCGACCGCGGCTACATCTCGCCCTACTTCATCACCGACGCGGACAAGATGCGCGTCGAGCTCGAGAACCCCTACATTCTCGTCGACGAGAAGAAGCTCTCCAACCTCCAGTCCATGCTGCCGCTGCTCGAAGCGGTGGTGCAGTCGGGCCGTCCGCTCCTCATCATCGCCGAGGATGTCGAGGGCGAGGCCCTGGCCACGCTGGTGGTCAACAAGCTGCGTGGCGGCCTGAAGGTCGCCGCCGTCAAGGCGCCGGGCTTCGGCGATCGCCGCAAGGCCATGCTTCAGGACATCGCCGTCCTGACCGGCGGTCAGGTGATCTCCGAGGATCTCGGCATCAAGCTCGAGAGCGTGACGCTCGACATGCTCGGTCAGGCGAAGAAGGTGGTGATCACCAAGGATGACACCACCATCGTCGACGGTGCCGGCAAGAAGGCGGACATCCAGGCCCGCGTCGCCCAGATCCGTCAGCAGATCGAGGACACCACGTCCGACTACGACCGCGAGAAGCTGCAAGAGCGGCTGGCCAAGCTCGCCGGCGGCGTTGCCATAATCAAGGTTGGAGGCGCAACCGAGATGGAGGTTAGGGAGCGCAAGGATCGCGTCGACGATGCGTTGAACGCGACCCGCGCGGCCGTCGAGGAAGGCATCGTGCCGGGTGGCGGTGTCGCTCTGCTCCGCGCGATCAAGGCGCTCGATAGTATCAAGGGCGCCAACGACGACCAGAAGATCGGCGTCAACATCGTCCGCCGCGCCCTCCAGTCCCCCTTGCGGCAGATCGCCGACAATGCGGGCGAGGACGGCGCCGTTGTCGTCGGCAAGATCCTCGACAAGGACGATTACTCCTTCGGCTACAACGCCGCGAACGGTGAGTACGGCAACCTAGTCAAGCAGGGCGTGATCGATCCCGCCAAGGTCGTTCGCACCGCGCTCCAGGATGCCGCGTCGGTGGCCGGTCTGCTCATCACCACCGAGGCCATGGTGGCCGAACTGCCGAAGAAGGCAGCCGCTCCCGCCATGCCCGGCGGCGACATGGGCGGTATGGGCGGCATGGGCTTCTAAGGTCCGCCGCTTAAGCAACTCAAACGATTCGCCAATTCGAGCCGCGCCTTCGGGCGCGGCTCTTTTTGAGCGGCTCTTTTTGTATGTGCCCATGCGGCAGTTGCGCTACGCCTAGGGCATGGCCAAACCAGACACATCCAAGCCCGACACCTCCGAGCAAGGCCGCGTCCGCGCCGGCGTCGGCGGCTGGATCTATGCGCCATGGCGCGGCGTGTTCTATCCCAAGGGTCTTCGCCAAGCGGATGAGCTGGCCTATGCCACGAGCCACCTCACCTCCATCGAGATCAACGCCACCCATTACCGGCTGCAAACGCCCAAGAGCTTCAAGAAGTGGGCCGACACCGCGCCGGACGGTTTCGTCTTCTCGTTGAAGGGTCCGCGCCTCGTCACCCAGCGCAAGGTGCTCGCCGAGACCGGCGATTTCATCAGGCGATTCTTTGCCTCGGGACTGTCCGAGCTTGGCGACAAGCTCGGCCCCATCCTCTGGCAGTTTCCTCCGTTCACATCGTTCGACGAAGCCGACTTCGCCAAGTTCCTGGGACATTTGCCGGAAAGTCTCGACGCGCGGCCGCTCAACCACGTTGTCGAGGTCCGACATGCCAGCTTCCAGGATCCCACCTTCATCCGCCTGCTACGCGATCACAACGTTTCGCCGGTCTTCGTCGACAGCCAGGACTACCCGTCCATCGCCGACGTGACCGGCGACGTGGTCTATGCGCGTTTGCAGACAGGCGACGACGCCATCGACACCGGTTATGAGCCCGAGGTGCTCGACCAATGGGCCGCCCGCGCGAAGACCTGGGCGAAGGGGGCCATGCCGGACGATCTGCCGGTCGTGGACACGACCCACAAGCCGGACGCCAACCCGCGCGACGTGTTTGTCTATTTCATCCACGAAGGGAAATTGCGGGCACCTGCCGCGGCGGTTGCCCTCATCGAGCGCTTGGATTAGCCGGCAAGAATCTTGGCCTTGGCCAGCAACGCTTCACGCTCCTCGGCAAAGCCGCCATCGATCCAGTCCGTTTCCAACCCGCGCAAGGTCTCGCCGATGGCCGGGCCTTCGATCCCAAGCGCCATGATGTCCGACCCGCGCAGCGGGAAGGATGGCGCCTGCCACCGCTCGGGCAGCGTCAGCGCGCGGGCCCAGTCCGCATCGTCCGCCGCCGCGCCGCTCGCGCTCCAGGCCAGCACGAGCTTCGCGGCATATGCCACCGCCCCGAGGCGGTATAGAAGCCGCTTGGTGGCGCCCTCCTCCGGCAGCGCCCGGTCGAACGTCTCGCTCGCACCCAGCGCCAGCAGGGCCTGATCGGCGTTGGACAGTTTGAAGCGCGCGGCGAGCCGGGGCGCATCCTCCGCCACGAAGACGCAGAGCGCGGCGAGCCGGAGCGGCGCGCTGGCCTCGCGGCCTTGCGCCGCCTCGATCGCAATCATCCGCGCCAGCCGGCCGAGCCGCGGCGCACCGCCGAGAACATCGCTCAGCAGACCATAGTCGAATAGAGCCGCGATCCCGGCTTCGGCCCGGGGCGCAATGAGGATGCGCTTGAGCTCGGCCCAAATCCGCTCGGCCGAAAGCTGCGCCAGACCGGCGCGCGCCCGCACGCATGCGGCAAGCCCACCTTCGTCGAGCGGCCCGCGGCCGTAATAAGCGTTGAAGCGGAAGAAGCGGAGGATGCGCAAGTAATCCTCCTCGATCCGTGCGCGCGCGTCGCCGATGAACCGCACCCGCCCCGCCGCGAGATCCTCATAGCCGTGCAGCGGGTCGTAGAGCGTGCCGTCCGCCTCGGCATAGAGCGCATTCAGGGTGAAGTCCCGCCGCTGCGCGTCCTCCGCCCAGTCTTGCGTGAACGCCACCGTCGCGTGGCGGCCGAACGTCTCCACGTCGCGCCGCAATGTCGTCACCTCGAATGCCGTGCCGTCGGCGACCACCGTCACCGTGCCGTGGCGCAAGGCCGGTGGGGATCGCCTTGAGACCGGCGCCGCGCGCCCGCGCCATAACTTTCTCCGGCACCGCGTGGTGGCGAAGTCGACGTCGGTGACCTCGAGACCGAGCAGCGCATCGCGCACCGCGCCGCCAACCGCGCGAGTCTCGGCACCGTCACCGGAGAGCGCCCCGAACACGGCGCGCGTCTCCGGCCGGTTCAGCCAACCGGCGCCGTGAAGCGATTTCGGTGCGTGAATGCGCGGAGGGTCCTGTTCGGCCATGAGCGCCTCCGCCGTCAGTCGATGCCGCCGGGCTTGATCACGCCGTCCTCGATAACCGGCGGGTGATAGGTCCCGTCGCGTTCGCCGCCCGAGAACTGCACCAGCGTCGCCATGGTGACGAACAGAAGCCCGAAGCCGATCGCCAGCAGCCAGAAAATCGGTGCGCTCTGCCACAGGCTCGCCGGTGCCGCGCCCTTCACCCAGACCATATAGGCCGCGTAGATCAGGAACGGCAGCGCGAACAGCAGAATGTCGACGAGGGCGATGCGCAACATCGGTTGGACGGCCTCCCTTTTGCGATGAGTTTGCCGAAAAGCTTAGCTTCGCCTGTCCGACAAAGCGAGGCGCTCAGTCTTCTTCCATGGGGAAGGGGAAGAAGACGCCGCCGCTCCACACGCCGATGCCGATCTGCCCCTCGACATCCGTCTCGACAGCCAATGCGGCGAGCTCGTAATAGACCGGGCGCGCGAGCCGGGCCCGCAAGCCGTCGCGCACCACCACATAGGGCGCATATCCACCCGCCTCAGCGCGGAAGCCGATCGGGTGCGCGGCGTCCGCCGTGACCGCATCGTCCACATTGGTGCGGAAGGTGAGACGCTGGTCGGCCCCGCTACCCTCTTGCGTCAGCGCCACGGCGACGAAGGGCTCGGCTTCCACCGCGATGGGCACCTTTTCCACCGGCGTCACCAGGTAGAAACCGCCGTCTTCGCGCCGCAACACGGATGCGAACAACTTGACCAGCGGTTTCCGGTTGATCGGGCCCCCCTGGTAGAACCAAGTGCCGTCGCGGGCGATCTTCAGGCCGATGTCCCCGCAATTATTAAGGTTTGGCAATAATGGCTCCGGCGGTTTGCCGCCGCCCTTGCCAGATGCTACGAGTCCGTCTCTTTTGTCTTGGTCAGACATCATATATGAGCCGCTTCTGACCCTTGTTGCTGCTTCGTTGCGGAACGCGCCAGCCGGCACCGGCGCCAACGCTATTGTGACCCAATTGCCCTTCAAAGTGTTCCGCTTTCCCAGGCCTTTGGCCCTATATTTCTCCGTCATCAAGATCGAGCGAAACTGAAGCCATGACCACACTTGCCCAATCCGAGACCCAACTCGTGGATCGCCTGGACGAGATCGGCGCCAAGATCCAGGACGTGCGGGAAGCCACCGCGAATGTCATTTTCGGCCAGGACCGCGTCATCGACCTTGCGTTGATCACGCTGCTGTCCGGCGGCCATGCGCTTCTGATCGGCGTGCCCGGTCTCGCCAAGACGAGCCTCGTAGAGACGCTCGGCGGCGTGCTCGGTCTCGACAATAAGCGCATCCAGTTCACGCCCGACCTCATGCCGTCGGACATCGTCGGCTCCGAGGTGCTGGAAGAGGAAACCGGCGGCCGCCGCAACTTCCGCTTCATCAAGGGCCCGATCTTCACGCAGCTGCTGATGGCCGACGAGATCAACCGCGCCAGCCCCAAGACCCAGTCGGCGCTGCTCCAGGCCATGCAGGAGCATCATGTCACCGTGGCCGGTGTCCGCCACGACGTACCCCACCCCTTCCATGTGCTCGCCACCCAGAACCCGCTCGAGCAGGAAGGCACTTATCCGTTGCCCGAAGCCCAGCTCGACCGCTTCCTGTTGCAGATCGACGTCTCCTATCCCGACGCCGACGCGGAGCGGCGCATGCTCTTCGCCACCACCGGCGTCGAGGAGCGCGAGCTCAAGACGATTCTCTCCGCCGACGAGCTGATGATGGCGCAGCGCCTCGTCCGCCAGCTGCCGGTCGGCGATCAAGTGGTCGACGCGATCCTGCAACTGGTCCGCTCCGCGCGGCCGGGCGCGGGCAACGACCAAGAGCTGGATGACATGATCGCCTGGGGCCCCGGCCCGCGCGCGAGCCAAGCGCTCATGCTTGCGGTCCGCGCCAAGGCGATGATGGATGGGCGGCTGGCGCCGTCCGTGGATGACGTCATCGACCTTGCCGAGCCTGTGCTCAAGCACCGCATGGCGCTCACCTTCGCCGCCCGCGCGGAAGGGGTTGAGATGAGCGACATGATGGCAAGGCTCATCGAGCCGCTCAGGTAGGCCGGCGTGGCGAACGCGCAGGCGAAACAGAATCAGGCGTTTCTGGCCGAGGAAGCCCAAGCCCACGGGCTTGCGGCGCGCATGCCTGCGCTTCTCATCGAAGCCCAACGCGTCGCCCACACCGTCACCCACGGCACCCACGGGCGCCGCCGGGCAGGTCCTGGCGAGACCTTCTGGCAGTTCCGCCATTTCGATCAGAACGACTCCACCGCCGGCATCGATTGGCGCCGCTCGGCCGCCTCCGACCATTTGTTCGTGCGCGAGCGGGAATGGGAAGCCGCCCACACGGTTTGGCTTTGGGTCGATCTCTCGCCCTCCATGTTATTCCGCTCGTCGCTGTCCAAGGTGACCAAGATGAGCCGGGCCGTCGTGCTGGCGCTGGCGCTGACCGAGCTTCTGTCCCGCGCCGGCGAGCGCGTCGGCCTGCTCGGCGGCCGGCCCTTCGCCGGGCGCAACGCCGGGCGCAAGGTCGCCGAGGTGCTCTTGCGCGAGACCGCCGATGCCAGCCTGCCGCCCCCCGCGCGCTCAGCCGCTTTTTCCGAATGCCTCCTGATCTCGGATTTTCTAGAGCCTGTCGATGAAACGGTCGCGCGGTTCCAGAGCATTGCCGGCCAAGGCGTGCGCGGCCACCTCATCCAGGTCCTCGATCCGGCGGAAGAGACGCTGCCCTACACCGGGCGCACCGAGTTCGCCTCGAGCGAAGGCGGCGCCAGCGTGATCGCCGGCCGCGCCGAGACCCTGCGCGACAGCTACCAAGAGCGGATGAAGCGGCACCGCATCGATCTACAGGAGGCGGCGCGCCGGCTCGGCTGGTCGTTTGTCGTCCACCATACCGACCGTCCGCCCGAGGAAGTGGTCCTCGCCGTCCACAGCCACCTCGCCGGGCTTGACCGCGACTACCGCTATCGCGCCCCGCGTGTCGAAGCAGCGCCCGCGGCAACATCGGCTGACCCGGCATGATGACGATCGGCGCCATAGGCTTCATGCAGCCCTGGATTCTGGCGGCGCTCGCGGCACTGCCAGCCATCTGGTGGCTGCTGCGCTTCACCCCGCCGAGTCCGCAAGTGGTGGTGTTTCCGCCGACGCGGCTGCTCAAGGACCTCAAGTCCACCGAGGAGACACCGGCTCATAGCCCGTGGTGGCTCACGCTCCTGCGCATGCTGCTCGCCGCCCTCCTGATCCTGGCGCTGGCGCGGCCCGTGCTGAACCCCGACCGCGAGACCTTCGCCGGCGAAGGTCCGCTCCTTCTCGTCATCGACAATGGCTGGGCCTCGGCCGCCCATTGGGGCGCGCGCCGCGAGACCATCAGCGCGGCCATCGACCGTGCAAGCCGCGACGGCCGGACCGTCATGCTGGCGCCGACCGCCCCGGGCCAGCCGCTCAGCAAACCCCTTCCCGCCGACGAAGCGCGCGAGCGCATTGGCGGCCTCACCCCTGAACCTTACGCGCCCGACCGCGCGGCCCTCGCCGCGACCCTGGAGAAGGACCTCGCGGGCCAGACCGGCCATAGCGTTGTCTGGCTTTCCGACGGCCTCGACTATGGCGACGGCGACAGCTTCGCCGCCGTCCTCGCCAAGCTCGCCGGCAACGGCGGCAGCCTCACTGTGCTCAAGCCCGGCACAGGCGAGGCGGCGCTCGGCCTCGGACAGTCCACCGGCGAAGGCGGCGTGCTTGCCGGCCGCGTGCTGAGCAGCGCCGACGGTCCCCGCAGCGGCGTCGTGAGTGCGCTGACCGGCCGCGGCGAGCCCCTCGGCGAGGCGCCCTTCACCATCAAGAAGGGCGAGCGCGAAGCCAAGGCGAGCTTTGATCTGCCGCTCGAGATCCGCAATCAAGTGGCGCGCATCCAAGTCAAGGGCGAGCGCTCCGCCGGCGCGTGCCATCTCCTCGATGCCCGGTCGCAATGGCATCGCGTCGGCATCGTCTCCGGCGAGTCGCGCGAGGAAGCGCAGCCGCTGCTGTCGCCCCTCTATTACGTGGACCGCGCGCTGTCGCCTTATGCCGATGTCATCACGCCGACCGAGCGCAACGTCGCCACCGCCGTACATGACCTCATCGACAAGCAGAAGGTCTCGACCATCGTACTCGCCGATATCGGCAAGCTGGTCGCCGGCACCCAAGAAGAGCTGGAAGGCTGGCTCGACAAAGGCGGCGTGCTGATCCGTTTCGCCGGGCCGCGGCTCGAGCAAGGTGGCGATGAGCTGCTGCCCGTCGCGCTGCGCCGAGGCGGCCGGTCACTCGGCGGATCGCTCTCCTGGAGCACGCCGCAACCGCTCGCCGCCTTCGAGGACAAGAGCCCGTTCAAGGGGCTCACCATCCCCGACGACGTGCGCGTGAACCGCCAGGTGCTTGCCGATCCGACCGTGGCCATGGATGCCGAAGTGTGGGCGACCTTGGCCGACGGCACCCCGCTCGTCACCGCCGCCAAACATGGCGAGGGCTGGATTGTGTTGTTCCACGTCACCGCTAACTCCGACTGGTCGAACCTGCCCCTGTCGGGACTTTTCGTGGAGATGCTTCGCCGCGCCATCACCCTCGGGCCGAGCCAGATCGGCGCCGAATCTGGCGAGAGGCGCGAGCATCGAGGCGGCCGCCGCACCCGCATCGACCACGGCGCTCGCGCCGATCCAAACCTTGGACGGATTCGGTCAGCTGGTGCCGCCGCCCTTGCGCGCGGCTCCGATCGCGCCCGACAAGCTCGACACCACCATGCCGGGTCCGACCATCCGCCGGGCTATTACGGCCCGTCCGGCGCGGCCCATGCCCTGAACCTCGTCACCGCCAAGACGACGCTTAAGAGTCTTGCGGCCATCGAAGGCGCTAGCGAAGTGAGCGGCTACACCTTGAAGAAGCCGCTGGCGCTCGAGCCTTGGCTCTATATCGCCGCGCTTGCCTTGTTCGCCCTCGACATCCTCGCGGTGCTGGCGCTGAGCACGGGCTTGCGCTTCCGCCGCCGCGCCGCCGCCACCACCGCCGCGGCCATCGTTGTTGCGCTCGCGCTTTTGCCGCTCGCCCTGCCCTCGCCGAGTTTTGCCGCGGAAGCGGATGGCCAGCAGCAAGCCACGGACAACGCGGCGGACGACTTCGCCTTGAAGGCCGCGCTCAGCACGCGCTTGGCCTACGTGAAGACCGGAGACACCGAGATCGATCGCACCAGCGAGGAAGGACTGTCGGGTTTGAGCAAGGTCTTGCGCGCCCGCACCGCGCTCGAGCCCGGCGATCCGATGGGCGTCGACATCGACAGCGACGAGCTATCCTTCTTCCCGGTGCTGTATTGGCCCGTGCGCGAGGATGCCGAGCCGCTGTCCGACAAGACTCTCGCCAAGGTCGACGCCTATATGAAGCAAGGCGGCATGATCATCTTCGATACGCGCGACCAGGAGAGCGTGGCCTATGGCGGCAGCCAGGGCAAGGCGCTCACCCGCCTGATCGGCCAGCTCGACCTGCCGCCGCTCGAGCCGGTGCCCGAGAACCACGTCCTCACCAAGTCCTTCTATCTGATGCGGAGCTTTCCCGGCCGCTGGGACGGCGGCTCGCTGTGGGTCGAGGCCGAGCCCGCCGACGAGGCCGAGCGCAGCGAGCGCTCCCGCCGCACCGACGGCGTGAGCTCTCTCGTCATCACCTCGAACGACCTCGCCTCGGCCTGGGCGCTCGATGCGGCGAACCGGCCGATCTTTCCCGTCGTGCCCGGCGGCGAAGTGCAGCGGGAGATGGCCTTCCGTGCTGGCGTCAACCTCGTGATGTATGCGCTCACCGGCAACTATAAGGCCGATCAGGTGCACGTTCCCGCCTTGCTCGAGCGATTGGGGCAGTAAGCCATGAGCTGGTCCGTCGAGTTCATCCCCTTCGTGCCCTGGCCGGTCCTGTGGATCATCGCCGCCATTGGCGCGGGCCTGCTCGCGCTGCTGTTCTGGCGCGCGCGCCGCGGCGCGGCCCTGCGCCTGCTCGCCTTCGTCATGCTCATGCTGGCCATGGCCAACCCGCATCTGAAGCAGGAAGACCGCGAGCCGCTCAACGACATCGTCACCGTCGTGGTCGACGACAGCCAAAGCCAGGCGATCGCCGGCCGCACCGAACGTACCGAGGCGGTGCGCAAAGGTCTGGAGGAGCGCCTCAAGGCGATCCCCGATCTCGACGTGCGTTTCGTGCGCTCGACCTCGACCTCCGCCGACAACGAGCGTGACGGCACCATGCTGTTCACCGATCTCGGCCAAGCCTTGGCGGATGTGCCGCCCGACCGCCTCGCCGGCGTGGTGATGATCACCGAAGGCGAGGTGCATGACGTGCCGGCCACCGCCGCGGCACTCGGCTTCGACGCGCCCGTGCATGCGCTCATCACCGGCAAGAAGGATGAATTCGACCGCCGGCTCGAAGTGTTGAGCGCGCCGCGCTTCGGCATTGTCGGCAGCACCCAGCCGGTCGAGGCCAAGGTCACCGAGACGCGCCCCGACACGGCCGGCACCGTGACGCTCACCGTCACCCATCAAGGCCAGGCACCGACGCAGAAGACCGTACGGATTGGCGAGACGGTCGAGATTCCCGTGGCGATGGTTCACGCCGGTCCCAACATTGTCGAGATCGAAGCGGAGTCCGCACCCGGCGAGCTCACCACCATCAACAATCGCGCCGTGCTCACCGTCGAGGGCGTGCGCGAGAACCTGCGCGTGCTGCTTGTCTCGGGCGAGCCCCATACCGGCGAGCGCACTTGGCGCAACATGCTGAAGTCGGACGCCTCGGTCGACCTCGTGCATTTTACCATCCTGCGTCCGCCCGAGAAGCAGGACGGCACGCCCATCAATCAGCTCTCGCTGATCGCTTTCCCCACCCGCGAGCTGTTCCAGGAGAAGCTCGATCAGTTCGACCTGATCATCTTCGACCGCTATCAGCGCCGGGGCGTGCTGCCGTTGCTCTATCTCGAGAATGTCGCCCGCTACGTGGAGCGCGGCGGCGCGGTGCTCGTCTCCGCCGGCGACGACTACGCCTCCGCCCTCAGCCTCTACCGCACGCCGCTTGGCCAGATCCTGCCCGCCGTGCCGTCGGGCCGTGTCCTCGAGGAGCCCTTCAAACCGGCGCTGACCGATCTCGGCGGCAAGCATCCCGTCACCAGCGACCTTCCGGGCGCCCATAACGGCGCCAATGGCGAGCCCTCTTGGGGCCGCTGGTTCCGGATCGTCGACGTCAGCCCGCAACAGGGCGAGGTGCTGATGAAGGGCGCGGACGACAAGCCGCTCCTCGTCATCGGCGAGCGCGGCAAGGGCCGCGTGGCGCTGCTGTTGTCCGACCACGCCTGGCTGTGGGCGCGCGGCTTCGATGGCGGCGGCCCTTACACCGATCTTCTGCGCCGGCTCGCCCATTGGCTGATGAAGGAGCCGGAGCTCGAAGAAGAGACCCTGAAGGCCACGAGCAAAGGCCAGACCCTCATCATCGAGCGCCGCTCGATCGAGGACGAGGTCGAGCCGGTCGCCGTGACCACGCCGTCCGGCAAAAAGGAAATGGTCACGCTCGGACAAGGGGCGAGCGGCGGGCTATGGCGCAAGGTCATGGCCGTCGAGGAGCAAGGCGTCTACCGCGTGGCCTCGGGTCAGCTGGCGAGCATCGTCACCGTGGGCAACGCCAACACCCGCGAGCTCGCCGCGGTGACCGCGACCGATGAGACCCTCGCGCCGATTCTCGAGGAGACCGGCGGCGGCGCCTTCTGGCTCGGCCGCAAGGACGGCGAGGCAGCGTCCCTCCCGCGCCTAGTGATGATGCGCAGCGGCCATGTGATGCATGGCGGCGATTGGCTCGGCCTGCACAAGCGCGAGGCCTATCACGTCAAGGGCGTACGCCTGTTTCCGCTGTTCACCGGCTTCCTGGCACTGGCCCTGCTGCTCGGCCTACTGGCCGCCACCTGGTACCGCGAAGGCCACTGACCGGCCCCCGTCCTGCCACTAGCGGGCATGCGCCTTGACCGGACCGCCCGCGCCCTCGATCGCACCAGGCCGAAGCTCGACCGCCAGCAATCGCGCCGGATCGACCGGCCCCGGTAGGGTGAACTTGCCGGGCGGCACCGGCGTAAAGCCGAACCGACCATAATAGGGCATGTCGCCCACCAGCAGCACGAGACCGAAACCTTCGTCGCGGGCCCGCGCCAGCCCCTCGCTGACCAGCGCCTTGCCGTAGCCCTTGCCCTTGACCTCAGGATCGACCACGAGCGGGCCCAACAAGGCCGCCGCCCTCCGCGGCCCCGATGCTGATGGCGGTGAAGCGATGCCGCCGACGGACAGGTCGAGCCAACCGGTCAGGCTGAGCGCGGGCACCGGCGGGACGCCCTCGCGCACCCGGTAGGCGGTGCGGGCGAAGCGGCCCGGCCCGAAGGCTTGCGCCGACAATTGTGACAGCGCCGGCGCGGCGTCGGCGGTTTCGAGACGGATATCAAAGGTCGTCATGGCGTTAGCACCGAGATGGCTGATCGAGGGAGACCCCTCGTCCGCGGGCACCAAACGCGATCTTCAATGGAGAAAGACGAGGTGACGGCGACGAGGCTTAGGCAGTCCGCGCAAGGCGGGCGCCCGCTCGTCGTCGGGGAAGCGTCGAAATTTCGATCCTCGTGCACATAACGGGCGGTGCCTTATCACGGAGCACGGCCCCGGTAAAGCAATCTCAGGGTCCGGCGCTCTTCACCTCCCGGACCTCGTCCATTTCGACACGTTTACGAACCCGCTCAAGTTCAGTATGTGTTATCGCCTCTCGTCACAGTATTGAATCTGCTAAACTAAAGACGAGCGCGGAGGGGCCGTGAAACCACGCCCCGGATGAGGCAAGCGGGGCATTTCATGGCGGACACGGCGCAACTGCTCGTTCTTTATCATTCGTCCTACGGGCACACCGAGACCTTGGCTTATGCCATGGCCCACGGCGTCCGCGCCGTCGACGGCGTGCAGGTCACCGTCAAGCGCGTGCCCGAGCTGATGCCCGAGGACATCATGCGCGCCGCCGGCATGAAGGTGGAGCAGCCCGCCGACATCGCCGACCCGCAAGAGCTCGGCGAGTATGACGGCATCATCGTCGGCACCCCTACCCGCTTCGGCAACATGTCGGCGCAGATGCGCCACTTCTTCGACCAGACCGGACCCTTGTGGGTCGGCGGCGCCCTGATCGGCAAGGTCGGCAGCGTGTTCACCTCGACCTCGACCGGCGGCGGCAACGAGACCACCATCGTCTCGGTGCACTGGACCATGATCCATCACGGCATGGTCATCGTCGGCCTGCCCTATTCCGCGCCGGACCTGCCCGACATCAGCGAGGTCAAGGGCGGCTCGCCCTACGGCGCCGGCACCATCGCCGCGCCCGACGGCTCCCGTTCGCCGTCCCAGAAGGAGCTGAACCTCGCCAGCTTCCAGGGCCACCACGTCGCCAAGATCACCAAGAAGCTCGCCGGCGGCGGCGAGTAGACAGCCCCGCATCACCATTTGGGACTGAGCGGCGCCCGCCCGAAAATCTCGGTGAGACGTTTGCGCGTGCCGGGATCTGTCGTCGCCGGCACGTCGTCCGGCGCGAACATCTCGGCCTCGGCGATCTCGCCCCTTTGGCGGTAGCCTCACGCCGCGTCCACTCCCGGATGAGATAGAGCGCGATGTGGTCGCCGGGAAAATTCGTGCCGTTGGAATACATGCCGTGCAGCACGGGCGGCCCGGTCAGGGTCACGCCCACCTCCTCCTCAAGCTCGCGCGCCAGCGCCTCCTCCAGCGTCTCGCCCCATTCGACCCCGCCGCCGGGGAAGAACCAGCCCGGCCGGTAGCTGTGCCGCACCAGGAGCACGCGATCCTCCGCGTCGATGACGACCCCTTGCGAACCGAGCGTCATGCCCCGGCGCAGACGCCAGAAGGGCCGTAGCATCGCCGTGACGAGGCGGGAGACGCGCGGGCTGCGTGATGGCTTAGGGTTCAGCGGTGCCTCCTTACGCCGGTCTAGTTTTTCTTCTTTGCTGCAGTCGAGCCCGATGCTTCCGCGCGCGGCGCGGCGGCTTGCGGCATCCCCGGCTGCACGGAGATGCCGAACAGGCGCCAGCGTCCATTGACCGCCTGATAGAGCAGCTCGAAATTGATCTGCACCGGCTTCCCGGGGAAATAGCCTTTCAGATGCAGCATGTTCTTCTCCAGATCGAGCCCCGGTGCCTGCGAAAGCTGGGGCACGATCACGGCGACGGCGGAGAGATCGATATCTTGCGCGGCGAGGCTTGCGAAGATCTGCGAGAGCTTCGCCGCACTGTTCGCCTCCCGGAACCCCGGCGCCGCCATGTCGCGCAGCACGGTGAAATTCCCCGTCTGCAGCGCATCGTTGAGGGTGACGAGGCTGTTGCGCACGAGCAGCACGATCTTCTCGGCGCCGGGCATGGCCACACCGCCCGTCTGCCCGGCTGGGATCTCGACGCCGCTTTGCGACAAAGCCGGCCCGGGGACGGACAGACAGAGCGCAAGCCCCAAAACAAAAATCCATTTTCGAGTCATCACCGGCATCTTCCCACGACCTCGCTCGTCCAAACAGCGGCAAATCTCTGGCCCGCGCGCACGGGGTCGTTGCCCGACGCTTTCGCGCCTGGTCTGTCCAAGAGCTTTTGTCTGCGCTACCGCGCGTCGCGCTGCTTGAGCGCCTTGAGTTCTTTGCGCTACCGCGCGTCGCGCTGCTTGAGCGCCTAAAGGACTGCGGGGCACCGGAGAGCCTGCGATCCTACTGCAGTGATAGGGCAGCCTCTCGGCGCCCCGCATCCGGCGATGGTTTTACAGCCCCCTTCCGCACGGCTT
>NZ_LPWF01000006.1 GCF_001723305.1 Methyloceanibacter superfactus | reverse complement strand
CCCGCCCGGCCCGGACCCCCGCGCCAGGAAGACGCGTTCCGGCCTCGGGGGTCCCCGCTCCGCCCACCTGCGCTGGAACGCGTGGGTCGTCGGGTGAGGCGCGCGAACGATCTGCGCGCCTGTGCCACTGGTGAGAAGCCGTGCGGAAGGGGGCCTGATATCGCCGGATGTGGCGCGCCGTGACGGCGCCCGCCGCGGGTCTCGCAAAGCCCGCGGATACCTAAAGGATCTGCGCCAAGCGGCGCGCCACCCCCCTCATCGCGAGGGGATTTCATGGGAGCCACGGGGAGGTGCGCTCAAAGGCCGGAAGCGCAAACGCGCTCAAGTAGGCCGGAGGCCGGTAGCGCAAAAATGAAGCCCGGGCGCCCTGCGTCGCGGCAACACAACCGCTTGCCCTTGCCCCCACGGCGGGTTCGCACTATTTTCCTGGAAACGCGGCGCTCTCGGGCCCGCGCAAGAGGTGAGACATGCAGCGCCTGAACGACCAGATGTGGCTGAAAACCGGCGGTTTCCCGCTGGCCGCGTCTGCGTGCGCGCTTCCCCTCAAGCTCCTCCTCCTTAGCCGCCCCTGAGCTCCGGCGGTCTTGGTTTCGGCCGAGGCGGGCGTTCAGGGGATGAAAGCAGCAGCCGAGCAACGGAACATTAGCGGCTGCCGATCATGATAGATTGGCGCCCAGAAGCCTAAGGACGAGACATATGGGATCCGACGAGAATCAAGCCCCGCAGGCCGCGCCGCGCGATGAGAAGGACCGCGTGGTCATCTTCGACACGACCTTGCGCGACGGCGAGCAATGCCCCGGCGCCACCATGACCTTCGACGAGAAGCTGGAGGTCGCCGAGCTTCTCGACGAGATGGGCGTCGATATCATCGAGGCGGGATTCCCGATCGCCTCTCAGGGCGATTTCGAGAGCGTGCAGGAGATTGCCCGCCGCGCCGAAAATTCGGTGATTTGCGGCCTGGCGCGCGCGCAGATGAAGGACATCGACGTCTGCGCCGAGGCGATCAAGCCCGCCAAGCGCGGCCGCATCCACACCTTCATCGGCACCTCGCCGCTCCATCGCAAATATCAGATGGGCATCGAGAAGGCGGAGGTGCTGGAGCGGGTGACCGCGTCGGTGACCCGTGCGCGCGGCCATACCGACGATGTCGAGTGGTCGGCCATGGATGCGACCCGCACCGAGGCCGATTTCCTGTGCGCGTGCGTCGAGGCGGCCATCAAGGCCGGCGCCACCACCGTCAATATTCCCGACACCGTGGGCTACGCCACGCCCGACGAGTTCGCGGGCCTGATCCGCATGCTGATGGAGCGGGTGCCGGGTGCCGACGAAATCGTCTTCTCCACCCATTGCCATAACGATCTCGGCC
The DNA here is from genome assembly GCF_001723305.1 of Methyloceanibacter superfactus. Lineage (GTDB taxonomy): Bacteria > Pseudomonadota > Alphaproteobacteria > Rhizobiales > Methyloligellaceae > Methyloceanibacter > Methyloceanibacter superfactus. Next base: position 52,699 of record NZ_LPWF01000006.1, on the reverse strand, counting down.
TGGCCGTCGCCAACTCCTTGTCCGGCGTCGGCGCCGGGGCCCGTCAGGTGGAATGCGCCGTCAACGGGCTGGGCGAGCGCGCCGGCAATGCGGCGCTCGAAGAGATTGTCATGGCGATTCACACCCGCGCTGACGCCATGCGGGTATGGACCGGCATTGACACCACCATGCTGACCCGGGCCTCGAAGCTTGTCTCCCGCGTGACCGCGTTCCCGGTGCAATACAACAAGGCCATCGTCGGCCGGAACGCCTTTGCCCATGAAAGCGGCATCCACCAGGACGGCATGCTGAAACATGCCGGCACCTTCGAGATCATGACGCCGGAAAGCGTCGGCCTGAAGGAGTCCTCCCTGGTCATGGGCAAGCATTCCGGGCGCCACGCCTTCCGCGAGAAGCTGAAGGAACTCGGCTACGAGCTGGGCGGCAATGCCTTCGAGGACGCCTTCGTGCGCTTCAAGGCTTTGGCCGATGCCAAGAAGCATGTCTATGACGAGGACATCGAGGCTTTGGTGGATCAGGAGATCGCCTCCGCCCATGACCGCATCAAGGTCGTGGCGCTGACCGTGATCGCCGGCACCGGCGGGCCGCAGAAGGCGACCATCACGCTGGACGTGGACGGCAAGCAGCACACCCACGAGGCCGTGGGCGATGGCCCTGTCGACGCCACCTTCCGGGCCATCCGCGCCTGGTGCCCAGAGGCACGGCTGGCGCTCTATCAGGTGAGTGCGGTGACCGAGGGCACCGACGCCCAGGCCGAGGTCATGGTGCGCCTCGAGGCCGACGGCAAGATCGCCACCGGCAGGGGCTCCGACACCGACACCATGGTCGCCTCGGCACGGGCCTATGTCAGCGCCCTGAACAAGCTCATGGCCCGCGGCGCGCGGCGGAAGCCGGAGACCATGCTCGCCTCGTAATGCGCGCGTCATGCGCATCTGCCATATGGCGGGGCAAGATCGGCGGCGGCCGCTCCCGACCGGGGCGGCCCCACCGCCACAATTTCGGATTTGGTCGGCTGACGGCGGACGACTCTTCGCCCGCGTCTTAACGGGCCGCACTAAGCCGCTCATTGGCAAAGCGCCTCTCGCGTTTCGCCTAAATTCGCTGCTCGGCCGGTGCTGACCGCCTCGGCTGTCCGTCAAGCGAAGAGTTTTTTCAAAACGGGCGCATCACGCATTGCCCGTCACTAAGATTTGACGCAACATGTGCTCGCGCGCGGCTGCGGGCGGAACCCGTTGGAACTGCCTTATTTTCTGCCTCGCGCGAGTATCCGTGGCGTTTTAAGGGCTCCCGTGATGCGGCGAGCCGATTGGGGCGGGTTGCATGTTCTCGTGGGTCTTGGGCTCTGTCTCTGCGGACATGGCCATCGACCTTGGCACGGCGAACACGGTCGTCTACGTGCCGGGACGGGGGATCGTTCTTGACGAGCCTTCCGTGGTCGCCATTGAGCTGCGGGGCGAGGACCGGAAGGTCATCGCCGCCGGCCATGAGGCCAAAACCATGCTTGGGCGGACGCCCACCAAGATCGAGACGGTCCAACCGCTGCGCGACGGCGTGATCGCCGACTTCAACGCAGCGGAGGAGATGATCAAATATTTCATCCGCCGGGTGAACAAGCGGCGGCTGTTCGGCAGCCCGCGCATTATGATCTGCGTGCCGGCAAGCGCGACCTCGGTCGAACGTCGCGCCGTGCATGAGGCGGGTCTCTCGGCCGGCGCGCGGCGCGTCTATCTCATCGAGGAGCCGGTGGCGGCGGCGATCGGCGCCGGCCTGCCGATCAAGGAGCCCCGCGGTTCCATGATCGTCGATATCGGCGGCGGCACCACCGACATCTGCGTGATGTCCATGGGCAGCGTCATCTATTCGAAGTCGATCCGCACCGCCGGCAATTCCATGGACGAGGCGATCGTCAATTACGCGCGCTTCAAGCATCACCTGCTGATCGGCGCCACCAATGCCGAGGCCATCAAGAAAGAGGCCGGCTCCGCCGTTGCCAAAGCGAACGGCACCCATGTGGCCATTACGATTAAGGGGCGCGACCTGCAGCGCGGCTTTCCCACCGAGATCACGCTGGGGCCGCACGAGATCGCCGATGCGCTCACCTTGCCGATCCAGCAGATCGTCGGCGGCATCCGTCAGGCCTTGGCGGATGTGCCGCCCGAGCTCACCGCGGATATTTGCGACGCCGGCATCTATCTGACCGGAGGTGGCGCGCTTCTCGACAAGCTCGATGTCAGGCTCCAGCAAGAGACAGGAGTGAAGTTCAAAATTGCCGAAGATCCGCTGCGCTGTGTGGTCCGGGGGACCGGCATGGCTCTGGAGCGGCTGGATGAGATGACCGAACTGCTGATCAAGCCCTAACGGGCGGCCAGAAGAAGCGGCTGTCGGCTCTGTGGCCGGCGGCCAAGAGGGGGGTGGAACGCCGTCGGGGCGTTCCCACGAAGTGAACGCAAGATGCGCGAGCGCGGCTCACCACTGTTTCGCAGGCACCGGCCCTCTTGGCAGGCTCCGGTCGAACTGCTCAGTTTTGGGCTCTATTTCCTGTGTGCCGTTCTGCTTGTGTTGAGCCGTATCGGCCACGGCGTCATCGCCGATACACGCGACGAACTGGTCGACTTGACCGCGCCGTTGCTCGAGGTTGCATCCGTCCCAGCGATCGAGGCGCGCCGGGCCATCGACCGCGCCGAGCTCTATATGTCCTCCTTTGAAGAGGTCGATCGTCTCAAGAAGGAGAATGAGGAGCTCAAGCAATGGGAATGGCGCACGAAGCTCCTCGAGCGCAAAGTCGCTCACTTACGGGCGCTGCTGAATGCCGTGGAGGAGCCCGGCCTGATGTTCGCCACGGGCCGCGTCATTGCCGATGCGCGGGGACCCTTCGTGCGCAGCGCCCTGATCAATCTCGGACGCGAGGACGGATTGCGGATCGGCTATGCGGTCATCAACGGTGATGGTCTCGTCGGCCGTACCGTCGACGCCGGCGAGTCCGTGGCGCGCGTCCTCCTGCTCAACGACCTCAACAGCCGCATTCCGGTTCTGGTGGGACCGGCCGGCGTGCGCGGCCTCGCCTCGGGCGCAAACAGCGCCGAGCTGCAGCTCGATTTCCTTCCCGATGGCGCGGCCCTCTATGCCGGCGACGAGGTGTACACGTCCGGCAGCGACGGTGTGTTGCCGCGCGGGCTTAGGGTCGGCGTGGTGAGCGGCGCGGAAGGCGCCTTCAAGGTGCGCCCCTATGCCGAGCTGAACTCGCTCGATGCTGTCAGTGTGCTGTTCTTCGACACACCGGCCCTGACGCGCTCCGATCCGACGAGTGTCGGCGGCGCAGGTGCACTGTCGGCGATTCCCGACACCAAAACCAACGCGGCCCCGGCAACCGCGGCGGCGCTACCCGTCGCCACCGTGGTCAAGCACGCCGGCGCGGCCGCCGGCTTCTCACCAGGGGGGCGGGCGCAGGCTGAGCGATGACGAAGTTCCTCCCGGCACTGTCTGTTTTGTTTGCGGTGGTTGCGACCGCGGTGCGTGGGGATTGCCAGCCGATGCAACCTTCATCCTGCCCCTCATCGTCGTGATGATGGTGTTTTGCTGGCGCGCGATTCCCGGTGCGGCGCTGCCGCCGGCCGCCGCTGCGGGGCTTGGACTCTTGGCCGATCTGATGAGCGGCGGACCGCTCGGCTATTGGGCCCTCATGAGCTTGATCGCGCGACCGTCGGCGGCCGCACCGGCTCACTCGGCGAGGGCCGCGATTTCGTCACCCATTGGCTCATCTGGATCGTGCTGGTCAGCCTGCTGGGGTGTTTCGGCTGGCTGCTCGCCTCGCTCTATTACTTCCGGTGGATCGACTGGTGGCCGATTGCCTTCGGTGCGCTTGCCTCCATCGCGCTGTTCCCCGTGGTGCTGCACGGACTACTGTGGGTGAGGCATGGCCGCTTGGGTCCCGAGCGCAACGCGATCTTCCGAGGCGGCTCATGACCAAGAAGCGTCCCGACTATGCGCGCCGCCAGCGCCACCGCTTCTCCCGCCGGGCGCTGCTCGTCGGCGTGGGCCAGGCGGGCCTCTTCGGGCTGCTCGGCTGGCGGCTGCATCAACTCCAGATCCTCGACTCCTCCGACTATCGTCTGTTGTCCGACGAGAACCGGATGACGATGCAGCTCGTCGCGCCGTCGCGCGGCGCCATCTACGACCGCTACGGCACGGTCATCGCCCAGGACCGTGAGAATCTGCGCGTTCTCGTGCTGCCGGCGTTCTGCAAGAGCCTGTCCGGCACGCTCGACGCGCTGGCCACTGTCGTACCCGTCACGGACGCCACGCGGGATCGCATCGCCCGGGCCGCGCGCCGCCAGAGCGGCTATTACCCCGTGCTCGTCGCGGAGGGGCTGTCGTGGCGCCAGTTCGCGCTGCTCAACGTCCTGGCGCCGCAGATCCCGGGCATGCGGACGGATCGTTCCGCCTATCGCCTCTACAACCACTCCCGCCCCATGGCCCACGTGGTCGGCTATGTCGGCATGGCCGGCAAGGACGAGGTCAACGACGACCCGGTGATGCGGCTTCCGGGCTTCCGCACGGGCCGCACCGGCGTTGAGAAGACCTTCGACCGCGAGCTCAGAGGAAGCCCGGGTTCCATCAAATACGAGGTCGACGTGCGCGGCCGCGTCGTCCGCGAGCTCGGCTCGAAGCCGAGCACGAAGGGGAGGGACCTCGTCCTCACCATCGACCACCATCTCCAGACCGTGGCGCTCGATCGAATCAAGGAGCATCGGGTGGCGTCGATCGTCGTCATGGACGTGGTCACCGGCGGCATTCTCGTCATGGCCTCGACGCCGACCTTCGATCCTAACGATATCGCCTTCAAGGTCGATATGGAGAAGTGGAAGGAGCTGGCGCGTAATGGCGACCATCCGATGCACAATCGCGCCGTGCGCGGGCAATACCCGCCGGGTTCGACTTTCAAAGTGGTGACCGCGCTCGCCGGTCTTTCCGCCGGCGTCATTGACGCCCATGAGACGATGCGCTGCCCCGGCAGCTATGCGGTGGGCCGCAAGCGCTTCCGCTGCTGGAAGAGCCATGGCGGCGGCATCGACGTGCATCAGGCGCTCAAGCAGTCCTGCGACGTCTATTTCTACGAGACGGCCAAGCGCATGGGTATCGACCATCTCGCCAAGGTGGCCCGCGAGCTTGGCCTGGGCCAGACCTATGACTGCGGCTTGTCGGGCCAGAAGCCGGGCCTCATTCCCGACCAGGCCTGGAAACGGGCCAATCTGTACGACGCTTGGTATACCGGCGAGACCGTGATCGCCGGTATCGGCCAGGGTTTCGTTTCGACCACGCCGCTCCAGCTCGCGGTGATGACGACGCGGGTGGCGACCGGACGTGCCGTGCAGCCGAGCCTGGTGATGTCGCCCAAGGCTAGGACCGAGCCCTGGCCGTTGCTCGACCTCGACCCGGTGCATTTGGAGATTGTCCGCAATGGCATGATCGCCGTGGTCAACGAGAAGGGCGGCACGGCCGGCCGTTCGGCCCTGAAGCTTGGCGATGTGCAGATGGCGGGTAAGACCGGCACCTCGCAGGTGGTGAGCTCGCGCAACGAGCACAAGCTGTCGGCCTATGAACGCGAGACCCACGCGCTGTTCATTGCCTTCGCCCCGGCCGATGCGCCGCGCTATGCGGCGGCTTGCGTCGTGGAGCATGGTGGTGGCGGCTCGCGTGCGGCGGCGCCCGTGGTCAGCGACGTGATGATGGAGCTTCTGCTGCGCGATCCGGCCGGACGCCCGGCGTTTGTGAGCGAGAGCGACAGCGAGACGCCGTCCGCGGTTGCCGCTGCGGAGCCGGTCCGATGAAGATGCTCTTTGCCGAAACGCCGGCGCCGAAGCTCAACCTGACCAAGAAGCTCCTGCTGCTCAATTGGCCGTTCCTGCTGTTGGTGACGGCGATTGCGCTGGTCGGCGCCGGAGCGCTCTACTCCGTGGCCGGCGGCGCGCTCGATCCCTGGGCGAGCCGCCACGTGGTCCGCTTCTGCTTCGGGCTGGCGCTGCTCTTCGCCGTCGCCTTTTCGGACATCCGTTGGTGGTTGCGCGGCGCCTATCCGCTCTATCTCGTCGCCTTGTTTTTGATGTTGCTCGTTCCACTGATTGGTGTGGAGAGCGGTGGCGCCCGGCGCTGGCTCGGCTATGGCGAATTCAGTTTCCAGCCCTCGGAGATGATGAAGATCGCGCTGGTCCTGGCGCTGGCCCGTTATTACCAATGGTTGCCGCCGGAGAAGATCTGGCGCCCGGACGCGCTTGTTCCGCCGGTCCTGATGATCGGCTTGCCGTTGTTGCTCGCCCTGGCCCAACCCGATCTCGGCACGGCAATGCTGTTCGCGGTCATCGGCGGCGGCCTGCTGTTCCTCGCCGGGGTGAGTTGGTTCTACTTCGGCGCCGTCATTGTCGGCGTCGTCGTGGCCTTGCCCCATGCCTGGGAGAAGCTGCACGACTACCAGCGCGAGCGGGTGCTGACCTTCATCGATCCCGAGCGCGACCCGCTCGGCTCCGGCTACCACATCCTGCAATCGAAGATCGCCATCGGCTCCGGCGGGTTCGCGGGCAAGGGCTTCATGCAAGGCACGCAAGCGCAGCTCAACTTCCTGCCGGAGAAGCACACCGACTTCATTTTCACCATGTTCGCCGAGGAGATGGGCTTCATCGGCGCGGTGGCGCTGCTCGCCCTCTATCTCCTGACGCTGGTGTTCATCACCTATATGGCGCTCAGATGCCGCAGCACCTTTGCCAGGCTCGTGGCGGCCGGCATGGGGCTGTGCCTGTTCACCTATGTGTTCATCAACGTGGCCATGGTGACCGGGCTCGTGCCGGTGGTGGGCGTGCCGCTGCCGCTCGTCTCCTACGGCGGCACCTCGATGCTGACCATGATCGTTGGCCTCGGCTTTGTGCTCAACGCCCACGTCAACCGCAGGGTCACCTTCCGGCGCGAGGAGGCCGGGACCCTTTGGTGAGCCGCCGGCCAAGTCATTTTCCGACAAAGGCAAACTGGACAGGCCAACCGGGGCAATGCTAAGGGGAGCACCCTTGGGTGTTCACGAACACCCATCCCGGATGCGTCTCGCGAGGGCAGGCCGCATTCTTAGGGCGCATAGCTCAGGTGGTAGAGCAGCTGACTCTTAATCAGCGGGTCCAAGGTTCGAGTCCTTGTGCGCCCACCAATTCCCAAAGCGGTGGTTGTCGGCGGCCGATCTGGCCTCGGCACGCAATCCTTGAGGCCTCCATGTGGCGTGCCGGCGAAGGCCGCCCAGAAAATGCCGCTATAGGAAGGCGCCTCAAGGGTCTATGATCCTCGGCGCCACGCGCCCGATCCCCCACCGCTGGCCAAGCGCGCGGCATCTTCCCGCAAACTGGAGAAAAGAGTGAATCACCCCGGATTCTTCGAGCGTGCACGCCCTATCGCCTTGCAGGTCATCGCAGATGCGGTCGGCGCCGAACTTGTGCTCGCCAGCGACGGGGCGACGGAAATCGACGATTTGCGCCCTCTCAAGGAGGCCGCGGCAACCCATCTCACCTTTTGCACCGGGCCCAAATATGCGGTGGACTTGGCGGCGACGAGCGCGGCCGCCTTGTCTGATCAAGCGCCGCGATGCCGGTCTGGTGCCCGCCGGGGCGGCGGCGGTGATGACCGACGCCCCGCATCGCGCGTTCGCCATGGCTGTCGGCCTGCTTTATCCCTCGGCGCTGGAGCCGTGCGCGGCCGCCGCGTCGGCGCGGGAAAGCGGCGAGCTCATTCACCCCACGGCCGAGATTGCCGAGGGCGTCACCATCGAGCCGGGTGCGATCGTCGGCCGGGAAGCGCGCATCGGTCCCGGTACCACCATCGCCGCCGGCGCCATTGTCGGTTATCGCGTTTTCATGGGAGAGCGCTGCTATGTCGGCCCGGGCGCCTCGGTGACGCACGCCCTCATCGGCGACCGCGTGACCCTCCATGCCGGCTCGCGCATCGGCCAAGATGGTTTCGGCTATGACATGAGCGCCGAGGGACATTTCAAGATTCCGCAGATCGGCCGCGTCGTCATCGACGATGACGTGGAGATCGGCGCCAACTCGACCGTGGACCGCGGCTTCCTGTCGGACACCAAGATCGGCGCCGGCACCAAGATCGATAATCTGGTTCAGATTGCCCACAACGTTGTCATCGGCCGCCATTGCATCATCGTCTCTCAGTCCGGCGTTGCCGGTTCCGCGCAGCTCGGTGACTTCGTGATCATGGGCGCCCACTCGGGTGTGGTGGAGCACGTCAAGATCGGCGACGGCGTGCTGATTGCTGGCATGGCGCACGTCAAGGACGACGTGCCGGCCGGCGCGCGCATGGGCGGCACGCCCGCCCGCCCATTCAAGGAGTGGGCCCGCGAGGTCGCCGCTCTCAGGAAATTGGGCAAGAATGGGCGAGATGCGTAAATTTCCACGGCGTCTGGATGAGCAGACGAGGAAGAGAATGAAGAGGGGCGTCTTCATCGGCCTCGTGGCCGGTGCCGCCATGGTGGGAATCGCCGCCAATCCCGTGTTCGCGGCGGAGACCGCGGAGGGAGAGTTTGACGGGGAGTGCGTCATGGGCCTTGCGCTCGGCAAGGACATCCAGACCGATTGCTCCGTCAACACCGTCTACAAGGGCAAGACCTATTGCTTCGGCAATGAGACGGCGAAAAAGCTCTTCCTCAAGCGCCCCGAGGACTTTTTGCTCCAGGCGCACATCTATTACTCCAGCAAACAGCCGCAGTAGCGCCGCCGAGCGATTGCGCGGTGGAGGGCCTCAAGAGCCCTTCGGATGGGTCTGGCCCTCGAACACCGTCCCGTCTGTATCGACGATCACGACATCAAGGTCGTTCTCCTCGCCGCGACTGAAAGTGAATCGGAAGTTCGGATTGGTCGAGATCGAGAACGTCCCATCCAACTGAAACACCAGCTCGCCGTCGCGTTTCACCGTCATCTCCTTGACGAAGCGCGCCGGGATGAACTTGGCCGTGTTGATATCGAGCTGCATGCCGTTGTGGTTCGGATGCTTGATCATCACTTGCGCCGCCCAGATTGGGTTCGAGTCAAGCGCGGGCGGAAAAGTCCTGACGATCACCTTGCCCATATCCGCCGAGTCGGCATCGGGATCCTTCGCCTGCATGGCGGCACAGCCGCCGGCGGCCGCGAGGAACTTCGTTGTCATGTGCAGGCTACCGTCCGCGGTCTCCAGGATGGCGCGCACATGCGAAAAATTATCGACGCGCACGCGGGTGGAGAAGCTGCGCTCACCGCTGGTGCCGGCCGCGGGGCCGAAGGTGAGGGTGGCCACCTTGGGATCGGGATTCTTGTCGATGAACAGCGTGAGCGACTTGAGCTCACCCTTGACCGACGGCGGCACCCGCACGGTCAACGGAACGATGGCGGCATCCTCCACCTTCGATGGGGTCTCGAGCACCACCATCCCGTCCTCTTCCTGGATCGGCCGGTCGCCGAAAGCCTGCTCCTTGAGGATGGGCCAGACATTCTCTTCGGCGCGTGCGTCCGGCAGGCCGAGGACGAGGAGGGATGCCGCCAGGGCGGCGAGGCCGCAGGCTTTGGCTAGGCTTATGAAAGTGTGAGGCATTGTGCCGTGTTCCTCATTGCATGATTGGGAACAGTATATCATTCCCATTCCAGTTCTGCGAATGCCGCGGTGACGTTGCGGACATGATACTGATCGAACAACTTCCAGGCGTCTTTTTCGGAGAATCCCGCCGTTTTCGTCGCTTCCGCTAGCGTCTTGCCTTCGGCGATCTGACGGCGCACATCGGCTGCGATGGTCGCCAAGTATCGCTGCTCCGGCTCAAGTGCCTCCGGTAGCTCCATGGTCTGGGGGCCGTGGCCGGGAACCACCCGGGCGGCCTTTCGCTTGCCCATCTCATCGAGCAGCGCGAGCCATCCCTTGATGGAGCCGTCGATCGTCGGGACATGCACGGAGAACAGCAGGTCGCCGAGAAACAGCGTGTTGGTCTTCGAATCGGTGACGATGAGATCGTTGTCCGTATGCGCCGTTGGCTGCGGCTCCAGCAGCAGCGTGCGGTCGCCGAGATCGAGGGTCGTGGGTTCCTTGATCGAGAGTGTCGGCAGGATGATCTCGCTGCCTTTGAACGTCGCCTCGCCAAGCATCTGTTTGTTCGCGGTGATATAGCCCTGGCTGCGCGTGCCGAGCGCGCGGGCGAGCTTGTAGTGGCCCACAAAGGTCGGGTTGTCCTGGACGAAGGCCGCATTCCCGAACACGTGATCGGGGTGCATATGGGTGTTGATCACGTATTTGATCGGCTTGTTGGTCACGGCGCGGATGGCGTCACGGAGTTCGCGTCCCATCACGGCGCTTCCAGAGGTGTCGATGACGGCGACCCCCTCGCTCCCGACAACGAAGCTGGCATTGGCCATGTCGCCGCGATTCTCGGGCGACTGAACCTCGTAGCGGCCTTGATGCACGAACACGCCAGGCGCCACCTCGCTCACGTCGGCCGCGGCGGCGTGGGCGGGGACGTAGCGCAGCAGCGGCGTCGCCGCCAGGGCAAGGCTGGCTTTCAGGAATGTCTGACGCGATATGAGCTTAGGTGTGCACATCTGCTTACGGCAATAAATCGAACTGGGACAACAACCTGCACCCCGTCTATCAAGGTCATATCGTGTGACGAATACGTAAAAACAAGAATCGGCGGCAAGCCGCCCCTTTTTGTTTTGGCTCCGTTCGTATAGTTTACGCGGGCGCGAATAGGGAGGGAACGTGCATGCGGATTATTCTCATTCTTATCATTATTGCGGCCATTTTTGCCTTCGTTCAGAGCAAGAGGCATGGTTGCGAGTGGGGCCAAGACGGGTGGTTTGACTGCGTCATCGGCAAGACGGCCAGCGACATGCCGGCGACCACACCGGCCGCGGCGCCAGAAACGCCGGCCGCCGAGGCACCTGCCGACGAGGCGCCTGCAACTGAAACGCCGTAAGCGCTCGCCTACGCGGTACGTGCCCCAGGACGATGGGGCAATCGACCGGCGACCTATGATCGGGCGTCCTCCGCGCTGGCCGTTGGCCGGCGTGGAGCACGACCGGCAGCCTGTTGAGATGACGCGGGGCCGGTAACCTTCCGATGAGTTGTGGGCCGGCGGATCGATGCCTTGGCATTGATTCCCTGTAGCATCCCCGACACTATCGCCTTCATGTCCCCGCACTTAGGCACGTGTCCTCATGTGGACTGAGACCCCCATACGATGACCGCTTCGAAACAGCATGCCCAGCGGGCGGCCGCCGCCTTGGCTAAGCTGCTACGGCCGGACGTCGATGCGGGCGAGGTCACCGCCATCCTTCAGAACATGTTGGATCTGGCGGCGCGGGAGCGCGACAAGAGCGCCAAGGCGAAAGCGCGTGAGCAGGCGGCGCGCCTGTTGGCTGCCTCGCCGGCGGTGATCTACAGCTTCAAGGCACGGGGCGACTTCGCGCCGACTTTTATCAGCGACAATATCGAGACTTTGTTCGGCTACGCCTCGGGCGAGTATCTCGACAACCCGAATTTCTGGCAGGAGCGCGTGCATCCTGACGATCTCGCGCGGGTCGATGCGAGGTGAACCGCCTTTTCGACGTGGGCCGGCAGACCCTCGAATATCGCTTTCGCCGCCGGGATGGCTCTTATTGCTGGGTGAACGACGAGCAGCACCTTGTCCGCGACGATGCGGGGGCGCCTCTCGAAGTCGTCGGCTCGTGGAGCGATATCGGCGCCCGCAAGGCCGCCGAGGATGCCGAGGACGCCGCGCGGGCGCGCCTGTCCGTGTTGCTGGAGACGGCGCCGTCGGTGATTTACAGCTTCAAGGCGCGGGACGACTACGCCCCTACCTTCATCAGCGAGAACATCAAGCGGCTGCTCGGTTACTGCCCCGAGAAATATCTGGAGCATGCCGACTTCTGGCGGTCCCACGTGCACCCCGAGGATCTCGCTGCGGTCGAGGCCGAGCAGGCGCGGCTTTTCGATAAGGGCCGCCACGTCGCCGAGTACCGCTTCCGCAAGCGTAACGGCACCTATATCTGGGTGAGCGACGACCAATATCTGCTGCGCGACGACAAGGGCGAGCCGACCGAGATTGTCGGGTCGTGGAGCAACATCACCGCGCGGAAAGCGGCGGAGGAGGCGAGCAACGCGTCCCGGGCGCGCTTCGATATGATGCTCCACAGCGCGCCCGCCGTGGTCTACAGCTTCGCCGCGACCGGCAATTTCACGCCCACCTTCGTCAGTGACAACATTCAGCGTGTTCTAGGCTACGAGCCCGACGACTATCTGAAGCAGCCCGATTTCTGGCGCGCCCGGGTGCACCCGGAGGACCTGGCCGCGGTGGAGGCGGAGCAGGTGAAACTGTTCGAGGACGGCCGGCACGTGTCCGAATATCGCTTCCGCAAGGCCGACGGCGTTTATTGCTGGGTCAGCGACGAGCAGACGCTCGTGCGGGACCAGAATGGCAGTCCGCTCGAGGTGATCGGCACGTGGAGCGAGGTGACCGCGCGCAAGACCGCCGAGCAGGCGGCCCTCCAGCAGAGTGAGCAGCGTCTGACCGACGCCATCGAGACGATCTCCGAGGGCTTCTCCCTCTACGACGCGGAGGATCGGTTGGTGCTTGCCAATCACAACTATGCCGAGCTGTTCGATTTCGGCGAAGGCCCCCGCGCGGCGTCCACCTATGAGGAGATCATCCGCAAGGCCGTGGCCCACGGTCTCATCGCCGACGCCAAGGGCGGCGGCGAAGGCTGGATCAGGCAACGTCTGGCCGAGCATCGCAATCCGGGCGAGCCGATCCTCCAGCGCCGGTCGGATGGACGCTGGCTGCAGATCAGCGAGCGCCGCACCGAGACCGGCGGCACCGTCGCCGTCTATAGCGATCTCACCGAGGTCAAGGAGAGCGAGCAGCGGGCCGCGGCGGCCAATCAGCTGATCCTGCAAAGCCTGCGCTATGCGAGCCGCATCCAGTCGGCCGTGCTCCCCGCGCGGCGCGAGCTCGAGGCCTTGGCCGCCGATCATTTTCTGATCTGGGACACGCGACATTGTCGGTGGCGACTTCTTTTGGTTCCAGCCGATCAATGACGGCTACGCGGTGATGGTCGGCGACTGCACGGGGCACGGCGTGCCCGGCGCCTTCATGACGCTGATTGCGTGGGGCTTGCTCGACCGCATGCTCATCAGCGCGCCTGGCGACAAGCCGAGCGAGGTGCTGGCCGGATTGCATGAGGGCGTGCAGAGCCTGCTCGGTCAAGATGAGATGCATGGTGAGACCGACGACGGGCTTGAGGCCGGTATCTGCTTCATCGATCCGAAAAAGCAGCTGATGACGTTTGCCGGCGCGCGCTTCTCCTTGTGGCGGGCGAACCAAGAAGGCGTCATCGAGATCAAGGGCGATCGCGAAGGGCTCGGCTATCGCCGCTATCCGCGCGCACGCGCTTCAGCAACTACACCTTTCCGTTCGATGCCCGCGACTCGTTCTATCTCACCACGGACGGCTTGATCGACCAAATCGGCGGTCCGCGCGGCCGCTCCTTCGGCAAGCGGCGATTTAAGGATCTCTTGCGCAAGCTCGGCGATGCGCCCATGAGGGAGCAGGAGGTATCGCTGCGCAAGGCACTTGAGAAATACCAGGGCGATCAGCTTCGCCGCGACGATCTCACCGTCTTGGGCTTCATCCCCCACGCCTAGGAGGATCCGATGCTTGCCGGCCAACTCATGGATTTGCGGTCGATGCTGCACACGCAAGGCGTGATCTTCGCCTATAGCGGCTACGTGACCGAGCCTGTGCTGAGCGGCGTGGGCGAGGCGTTGAAGCAAAAGCTCACCATCGATGATGCCGACACCAAGACGCTGCGCAGCGTGTTCGCCATTTTCGTCGAGCAGATGCAGAACATCATTCGCTACTCCGCCGAGATGCAGCACCTTCCGCCGCCACCTGCTTCCGACGCCGGTGCGCTCAAGGAAATCCGCTACGGCATCCTCACCATCGGCAGGGAAGGGGTCGATTACATCGTTTGTGCCGGCAACCTGGTTCGCCAAGCCGATGTCGAACGCCTCAGGGAGCGGCTGGAGAGAATCAGGGGTATGAACAAGGAGCAGCTGAAAGCTCTCTATAAGGAGAAGCTCAGGGCGGACCCGGAGGAAGGCAGCAAGGGCGCTGGCCTTGGCTTCATGGAGATCGCACGGCGCGCCACCAAGCCCATCGAGTTCGATTTCGCCGAGATCGATTCCGACCATTCGTTTTTTGCGCTCAAAGCGACGATCTGAGGGAGTAATGCGAGACAAGCTGGATATTGAGCCGACCTCCCGCACGCCGGCCGTGGTGTTCGATTTCGCCAACAACCATCTGAGGATCTCGGGCGAGTCTATCCCGAGGACGTGACCGAGTTCTACCGGCCCGTGTTCACCGCGCTGGACGAGTATCTCGGCGCGCTCGGCCAGGGTAGTTGCCGGTTCGACTTCGAGCTCATCTATCTCAATAGCTCGAGCGCCAAGGCGGTGATGATGCTCATGGACAAGCTCGAAGCCGCCGCCGCAGGCGGCGCGACGGTCGACATCTATTGGCTCTACGACAAAGAAGACGACACCATGCAGGAATTGGGCGAGGAGTTCGGCGAGGATCTCGAAGCCGCCAAGTTCCATCTCGAGAAGATGGCCGGCTAATGCCGTCGCACGACCTCTTCGGCGCGGAGGAGCAGACCCTCGCATCGGCGCAGGAGCTCATCGAAAGTGGCCGCTTCGCCGACCTTGCGGACGGCAAGCTCTATGCGGCGCTGGTCAAGGACTATCAGAAGCTGCTGCGCGCCACGCGCCGGCTCATGCGGCTGAGCGACCGCAACGAGGAGCAGCTCAATGCGTTGACACAGGAGCAGCGCCGCGCCAACGAGATCATCGCCGAGAAGAACAAAGAGCTGGAATCGCTTTCCAAGAAGCTCTCGAAATATCTGTCGCCGCAGATTTACCAATCGATCTTCACCGGCGCTCAGAACGTCGAGATCACGTCCAACCGCAAGAAGCTGACGATCTTCTTCTCCGACGTGGTGAACTTCACCGAGACCACGGACAAGATGGAGTCCGAAGATCTCACCAATCTGCTCAATCGCTATTTGACCGAGATGACCAATATCGCGCTGGAGCATGGCGCGACGATCGACAAATATATTGGCGATGCCATCATGGTGTTCTTCGGCGATCCCGAGTCGCGGGGGGTGAAGGAAGACGCGCGCTGTTGCGTGCGCATGGCCATCGCCATGCTGAAGCGCTTGCGCGAGTTGCAGACCGAATGGCTGGAGCTCGGCGCCGAGCAGCCGTTCCACCTGCGCATCGGCATCAATACCGGCTACGTCACCGTGGGCAATTTCGGCAGCAACGACCGCATGGACTACACGATCATCGGCAGCTGCGTGAATGCGACGGCGCGGCTGGAATTCCATGCTGAAACCGACGGCATCCTCATCGGCCACGAGACCTAT
The DNA here is from genome assembly GCF_001723305.1 of Methyloceanibacter superfactus. GTDB lineage: Bacteria > Pseudomonadota > Alphaproteobacteria > Rhizobiales > Methyloligellaceae > Methyloceanibacter > Methyloceanibacter superfactus. The sequence continues at coordinate 37,214 of NZ_LPWF01000006.1, read as the reverse complement.
GCGCTGGTGAAGGACGAGGTGAATACGGAGGAGCACGAGCCGATCAAGGTGAAGGCTTTGCCGAACCCTTGCGCTGTTACAAGGTGCTGGGGCTGTACGACGACCTGGTTGGCGAGGGATCCGTCATCCGCGAGGAGCAGGACGGCTTCAAGCTGCTACTGGATCTGAACAAGCGCGACCGGGCCGAGGCCATCGCCGCGCTCGAGTCCGTCGTCGCCCGCCTCAAGAAATAGCTCTGAGCAAAACCTAGGTGCCGTGCCGTTTTGGCGGGCTATCGTCGTTAGCCGGCAAGCGGCGCGCGCTCTCGCGCAAGGCCTCTTTCAGCGAGGTCGGCCGGTGATATTTGCGCAAGAGATCGAGGAACGCCTCGTCGGCCAGCGACTGCACGCTCCTGCCGCTGTCGAGTGCCAACAGCTCGAGCGCTTGCCAGATCTCGGGCGCGAACGCGATGAGCTTGCGCCGGATGTCGGCCTTTTGTGAGGGCAGGGACATGTTGCCGAATCATAGCTGATTCGCGGTGGACGCGGCACGGCCAAGCGGAAGACGACCTCGCGCAAAAGGATGACGGGATGACGGAGCCTGTTAGCGGCTCCGGCCAGCCCTAAGCCTTCCGCGCTTCGTCGATATAGAGCTGGCGAAAGGCGCGCGCGACCGGTCCCGGCGTTCCATCGCCGACCGGGCGACCATCGATCTCGACGATCGGCAATACGAAGGCGGACGCCGCGGTGAGAAAGGCTTCGCGCGCCGCGTAAGCCTCTTCGACGCTGAACGGACGTTCCTCCACGCGCAAGCCTTCTTGGCTCGCCAGCCGCAGCACCGCGCGGCGCGTGACGCCGGGGAGGATGTGCGGTCCGAGCGGCTGGGTTCGCAGCGCGCCGCCGGCGCGAGAATGAAGGCCGACGACGAGGTGCCCTCGGTCACGAACCCGTCCTCCACCATCCACGCCTCGTAGGCGCCTTGTCGCTTGGCCGCCTGCTTGCCCATGGCCTGGGCCAGCATCGCCGTCGATTTGATATCCCGGCGCTCCAGCGAATGTCGGGGATGGTGACCACCTTGATCCCGCGAGAGACATAAGGGTTGTCGAGCAGGGCGCGCGTTTGGGTGAAAGCGACGACGGTCGGCTCCGGCGCTCGGGATAGACGAAGTCGCGGTCCGCAGGGCCCCGGCTGATCTCGAGATAGACGATGCCCTCGTCGACCTTATTCAGCGCGATCAGCTCCTCATGCACTTCGAGCAAGCCCTCATGGCCAACCTGGGGATCGAGATCGATCTCCCTGAGCGACCGGTCGAGGCGCGAAAGATGGGCGTCGAAATCCACGAGCCGTCCGCCGAGCACCGCCGTCACCTCGTAGACGGCGTCCCCGAACAGGAAAGCCCGGTCGAAGATGGAGACCTTGGCCTCCTCCTCGGGCACATAGACGCCGTTCACATAGACGGTGCGGGACAGGGTAAGGGCACTCCGGGCAGGGCGTTTGGCAGGACGGTGCGGTGTGGGTAGCGCCGGCTCAGGCCGAACGCAAGGCGGCAGGCTAGCTCGCTTTCCGAGGGGTGGCTTGCTTTCCATGCCATGGCCCCTGCGTCATACTCAACCCTCTGGAGAATCGAATCGGCTCCACAAGCAGAGCCATCGAAAATGGGAGGCACAACATGACATCGGCAAGCCTGTTGATCGTTCTTTTCGTGGGAACGGTGGTCGGCGCGTTGACCGGCATGGTGGTGGGGGGCAGCTTCGGCGCCGACCCTCTCGCTATTCTCGCGGGGTTCCTCGGCGCCGTTGCCGGCGTCATCATCCGCAACCTCATCATCGCCAAGGGCGCGGGCGTGGCCGGCACGATTCGAAGACGCCCGTCTTGGTGGCGGTCTACGCGATCATCGCGTCGCTGGCCGGCAGCCTGGCGGCCAAGGAAGTCCTCGATGTCAGCGATCTCACCGCGCCGGTTGGCGTCGGCGCTTTGGCGGGTTTGTTCTCGGCCGTGCTGCTGGCGATGCTGATGATCACCTACCATACCAACCCGGGCGAGCCGCCGAAGCTCCACAAAAAGCGCTGATCAAGCGCTGCACGCCTTCACCCGCAAGCCGGCCTGCTCGATGAGGGCGAGGTCGTCGTCCGCGTCGTTGTTCTCGGTGGTGAGCAGCTTGTCCCCGTAGAAAATCGAGTTGGCCCCGGCGAGGAAGCAGAGGATCTGCGCCTCGCGGGTCAGGGACGAGCGCCCGGCCGAGAGCCGCACGAAGGTCGTCGGCATAAGGATGCGCGCGGTCGCCACCATACGCACGAGATCGAGCGGATCGACCGGCGTCTGATCCTCGAGCGGCGTGCCCGCGACCGGCACGAGCGCGTTGATCGGCACGCTCTCGGGATGAGGGTCGAGGGTGGCGAGGGTCCGGAGCAGGCTCGCGCGATCCTCGATGGTCTCGCCCATGCCGATGATCCCGCCGCAGCAGATCTGCATGCCGGCGCTGCGCACGTTGGCAAGCGTATCGAGGCGGTCCTGATAGGTCCGCGTGGTGATGATCTCGCTATAGAATTCGGGCGAGGTATCGAGGTTGTGGTTATAGGCGGTGAGCCCGGCGTCGGCCAAGCGCGCGGCCTGGGTCTCGCTCAGCATGCCGAGGGTGACGCACGCCTCCATGTCGAGCGCCCGCACGCCCCGCACCATGTCCAGAACGCTGTCGAAAGCGTCCCCGTCCTTCACCTCGCGCCAGGCCGCGCCCATGCAGAAGCGGGTGGCGCCGGCGTCCTTGGCGATCTTGGCCTTGGCCAGCACATCGTCCACGTCCAGCAGGGCCTCGCGCTCGAGTCCGGTCTTCTTGGCGTAATGGGCCGATTGCGGGCAGTATTTGCAGTCCTCTGGGCAGGCCCCGGTCTTGATCGACAGCAGGCTCGCGAGCTGCACCTGGCCGTCCGCGTGGAAGCGGCGGTGCACGGCCCGCGCCTCGTCCACCAACTCGAGCAGGGGCGCTTGCAGCAGCCCCACGATCTCGTCCAGGCGCCAATCGTGGCGGCTCTCGACCGAGGAATTCGTGCGCGGCGTCTCCGCCCGGCGGGCGTTGCCGTTGATAGGATTCACGCTTTCAAAGGTTTCTGACACGGGATTCCAAGCGATTGATTGCTGGGGATAAGGCCCTTCGCTAAATACAGGATCATGGTTGGAAGCGAAAGCCGGTACCGGGCCTTTCTCGATGCCCTGGGCCAGGATCGCCTGCGGCGGGACCTGACCTCGGTTGTGGCGCGGGACGCGCGCACCCTCGAGACCGGCGGCCGCTCCTACCTCAATCTGGCGAGCAACGACTATCTGGCCTTGCGCTTCCATCCGGCGCTCATCGAGCGGGCAGCCGAATGGGCGGCGCGCTACGGCACGGGCTCGGGCGCCTCGCGTCTCGTCACCGGCAATCTCGACGTCTTTGCCGGCATCGAAGCCAAGGTGGCGCGGCTCAAGCAGAAGCCGCAGGCCTGGTCATGGCGTCCGGCTTCCAGGCCAACGCCGCGGTGCTGCAAGCGCTGTTCGATCGCACCGTGCTCGGCGCCGAGCCGCTGGTTTTCGCCGACCGCCTCAACCACGCCAGCATGCATTTCGGCTGCAAGGCGGCGGGCGTGCGCCAGCAGCGTTACCGCCACGGGGACGCCGATCACCTCGCCGAGCTTCTGACTCAGTTTCAAGGCGATAGCCGCCCGAAATTCATCCTTACCGAGAGCGTGTTCTCCATGGATGGCGACGTGGCGCCGGTCCCGGAGATCGCGCGTCTGGCCCGCGCCCATGACGCGACGCTGATCGTCGACGATGCCCATGCGACGGGCATCCTGGGCGAGGGGGGAGGCGGGCTCTCGGACGGCGCCGAAATCGTCATCGGCACCTTCTCCAAGGCCCTCGGCAGCTTCGGCGCCTATGTCGCCTGCTCGGATCTCTTGCGCGATTACCTCGTCAACCGCTGCAGCGGCTTCATCTACTCGACGGCGCTGCCGCCGCCCGTGCTCGGCGCCATCGACGCGAGCCTCGATCTCGTGCCGGACATGAACGCCGAGCGTTCGCACGTGGCGGGGCTTGCCGCAGGCTTTCGCGCCACCGCCAAGGAGCGGGGCTACGATACCGGGGCCTCGGCCACGCAGATTGTGCCACTCATCGTTGGCACGGCGGACGCCGCGCTATGCTTGAGTGCCGCGCTGCGCGAGGCGGGATTCTGGGCCACCGCCATCAGGCCGCCGACGGTGCCGCAAGGCACGGCGCGCGTGCGGCTCGCCTTCACCGCCGCGCATGACGAGGCCGACATTGGCCGCCTGCTTGCGGCCATGGGCCAGGCGGCGGTGCCGGAGCCTGCCAAGCGCCTCCCTCTGAGATGCATGTGGTGCTCGTTCATGGCTGGGGTTTCACGCGCGGATCTGGGCCGAACTCGTCCCTCATCTCGGCGGGGCCGATATCACCCTGGTCGATCTCGGCTTCGTCACCGGTGGGCCGAAAGGCCAGGAGGCGTGGCCGGAGGATGCCATCGCCGTCGGCCACTCTCTCGGCGTGCTGTGGCTCCTGAAGCAGGAAGCACACCGCTTCAAAGGCCTGGTCAGCATCCAAGGGTTCGACCGCTTCTGTCCCCATGTGGCGCCGGCCCGGGTTGCCGCGCTGAAGCGGGGCCTGGCCCGCGATCCGGGCGGCACGATGCGTGCGTTTTGGCGGTCCTGCGGCGCCCCCGACTACGCGGATCCCGAGGCGCTCAATGTCGCCCGGCTCGATGAGGGGCTCGATTGGCTGATGCATTGGGACGCGGGGGACGCTAAAGCAGACCTTCAATGCCCCGTTCTTGCTCTTGCCGCCCGCGACGACGCCGTCGTTCCCCCGGCCATGACCGAGGCCGTATGGCAGGGGAAAAATATTCTCTGGTCGCCGGATGGCGGCCATGTCCTGCCGATGAGGCACTCAGCCTGGTGCGCCCGCAATGTCCTTGAATTCGCCCATACTCTCCCGTCGTAGCGCCCGGATCGCCGCCGGTTTCGGCGCCCGCGCGGGCAGCTACGAGGGCCATGCGGACTTGCAAGGCGCCGTGGCGAACCGGCTTGCGGACCTGTTGCCGGATCTCGACAGCCCCCGCGTGCTCGAACTCGGCTGCGGCACGGGCCTCCTGAGCCGTCATCTGGTCAGGCGCTACCCGCGTGGCCACTTCGTCCTCACCGACGCTGCCCCGGAGATGATCGCCCAATGCCGCCGCAACCTCACGCAGGCGAGCAGGCCGAGAGAGAACGCACCGCATATCAGCTATGAGGTGATGGACGCGGGCGAGGCGGGCGGCCATGTCGGCCTCGACCTGATCGCCACCAGCATGACGCTGCATTGGTTGCCCGATCCCGCCGCGGCGCTGGCACGGCTCAGCCGTCTGCTCGCGCCAAATGGCGTGCTGCTCTACGCCACGCTGGGACCCGACAGTTTCGCCGAGTGGCGGAGCGTGCTCGACGCGGAAGGCTTGCCCAGCGGGATCGTTGGCCTCCCGGCGCTTCCGGCGTTGTCGAGGAAGAGCGCCTACGCCCGACAACGACTCACATTCCTTCCTGCGCCGCATGAAGGTGGTCGGCGGCCTCACGCCGCGGGAAGGCTACGCGCCTGTATCACCGGGGGCGCTCCGCCGCGCGCTCCGTGCCACCGACGACCGCTTCGGCGGCCGCGTCACCTGGCACATCGTCTATGGGCGGCTGAGTGCGCCCGACGACAGCCGGTCGAGCCCCTCGATCATGCCCGCATAGGCGCGGGTCAACTCGTCGTCGGTGATGCAGTAGGGCGGCAAGAGATAGACTGTCGATCCCATCGGCCGGATGTTGAATCCCTGCGACAGATACCACGCCCGCAGCAGCCGGCTCGGCTCCGACTGATATTGCCCACCTTCCTTCACTTCGAAGGCGAGCACCGAGCCGAGCACGCGAGGCTTCACCACGTCCGGCCGCGCCGCTAACACGTCCAGCATGGCGCGGTGGCGCGACTCGATATGAGCGATGCGCGCCATCGTCTGCTCTTCCTCGTAAAGGTTGAGAGCGGCATGGGCCACGGCACAGGCGAGCGGGTTGGCGGTGAAGGAATGGCCATGAGGGAGGGCGCGATCGAAATTGTGGCCGAGGAACATGTCGAACAGACCGTCGCGGGCAACCGTGGCCGAGAGCGGCATATAGCCGGCGGTGAGCCCTTTGGAGAGGCACACGAGATCCGGGACGACGCCCGCCTGCTCGAGCGCGAACATGGTTCCGGTGCGCCCGAAGCCGGTTGCCACCTCGTCAAAAATAACTAGGACTCCAGAGCGTTGCGCTCTCTCGACGAGACGCTTTAGGAAGCTCGGCCGGCAGAACCGCATACCGGCGGCGCCCTGCATCATCGGCTCGATGATCAGGGCCGCGATCGTCTGCCCGCGTCCGGTGAGGAGCGCGTCCAGGGCCGACAAGGCGCCGGCCTCGCGCTCATCGGCGGCATCGTCGCCCTCGAAGGTCGCAGGATAGGGCAGCACGCAGACCTGGCACATGAGCTTGCGAAAGGCGCCGAACATCTGCGAGCCGCGACCGACCGACATGGCCCCCAACGTGTCGCCGTGATAGCCGCCGTCGAAGGCGAGCAGGATGCGCCGCCTCGTCTCGCCGCGATTGACCCAAGACTGGTAGGCGATCTTGATCGCCACCTCGACTGCGGTGGAGCCGTTGTCGGAGAAGAACACGCGATTGAGGTCGCCGGGCAGCAGCCCCGCGAGGCGCTCCGCCAGGTCCACGGCCGGCGCGTGGGTAAAGCCGGCGAACATCACATGCTCGAGCTCGCTCGCCTGGCGCGCCAGCGCCGCGTTGATCTTGGGGTGCGAATGCCCATGGGTGCAGGTCCACCAGGACGAGATGAGATCGAGGATCTCGCGGCCTTCGGCATACGAGAGGACGCGCCTCGCGCCGGCGATCACGGTTGGCTCGCCTTCCGTGCCGTGCTGCGTATAGGGATGCCAGACATAGCGGCGGTCGCGCGCGATCAGGTCCTCGGCGGCTGCTATCTGGTCGGTTGTCCGGCTGTCGTTCACGGTTTCACCGTCGCAAGCTTCATGAGGTCGAACTCAGGGGGAATGGCCTTGAGCGCCGCGCGATCGATGGGCTGCTCGAGCCAAGGAATCTCGGCAAGCACTTCGATCTGGCCGTAGCGCTCGATTGCGGCGCGATTATGCGGCGTCTCCGGGCCGGTGATGACGACGCCGGCCAACGGCAGCCCGCGCCGCCGGATGGCCTCGATCGACAGCAGCGTGTGATTGATGGTGCCGAGCGTCGACCGCGCGACGAGCACGATGGGCAGATCGAGGTCGGCAGCGAGGTCGACCATGTAGGCGTTATCGGTGAGCGGCACATGAGACCGCCCGCGCCCTCGACCACGATCAGCCCCTCATGTGCGGGCACATCAAGCGTATCCAAGTCGATGGTGATGCCTGCCCGCCGCGCCGCCTCATGGGGTGCCAGTGGGTCAGGGAGAACATAGGCCTCCGGCAGGACGCGCGCCGCCGGCAGCTCGGCCAGACGCTGCACCGTGGCGGAGTCCGTCTCGGGCTCGGTCCCCGCTTGCACCGGCTTCCAATAGGACGCGCCAAGCTGCGTGACGAGCCATGCGGCGACGAGGGTCTTGCCGACATCGGTATCGGTTCCGGTGACGAAAAATCCATGCACGATGAACGGGTCTCCAGCGGGACCTCAGATAGGGAGGGGCGACTTTTACCGGCCAGAGGTTTCGAGGCAAGAGGCTGGACGAGCCCCTTGGTTTCAGGCGACAAAGTCTCCGCCCATGCGTCTTCTTCCAATCCTATCGCTCTTCACGGTCCTGATATGCGGCCCGGTTCTCGCGGCCGGGGGCAAGACGCTGCGCATGGCCTATGACGCCGATCCCGCCTCGCTCGATCCTCATGAGCAGCTTTCCGGCGCCACGCTGCAACTCTCCCATCTCGTGTTCGATCCGCTTGTGCGGTTTCGCAAGGATCTGAGCTTGGAGCCGCGGCTTGCCACGCGCTGGGAGCAGATCGATGAGCGCACCACGCGATTTCATTTGCGCGACGATGTGCGCTTCCATTCGGGACGCCTGATGACGGCCGAGGACGTGGCCTGGACCTTCAATCGCCTGAAGCAGAGCCCTGACTTCAAGGCGCTGTTCGAGCCGTTCGAGGCGGCCAAGGTCATCGACGAGCAGACCATCGACCTCGTCACCAAGGGGCCGTATCCGCTGGTCCTCAACCTCGCCACCTACATCTTTCCCATGGACCGCGAATTCTACACCGGCACCGATGCGCGCGGCGCGCCGAAGGATGCGGTGGTCAAGCACGGCTCCTCTTTCGCCTCGGCCAATATGAGCGGGACCGGCCCCTTCATCGTCACCGGTCGCGAGCAGGGGATCAGGCTCGAGCTCAAGCGGTTCGACGGTTATTGGGACAAGGACTCGCCCGGCAATGTGGACGAGATCGTCCTCACGCCCATCAAGGAGCCGGCGACCCGGGTGGCGGCGCTGCTCGCCGGTGACGTCGACTTCATCGGCCCCGTGCCGCCAACGGATCTCAACCGCGTCCAGTCGGCGGCATGTTGCGACCTGGTGGCCATCCCGTCGAATCGCGTCCTCACTTTCGAGCTGAATCAAAAGCGCGTCGCCGCCTTCAAGGATCCGCGTGTCCGCCGGGCCATGAGCTACGTCATCAACCGCGAGGCATCGCCAAGAAGATCATGCGCGGGCAAGCCACCGCCGCCGGCCAACCTGAGCCCGCCCGGCTACGCCGGACACGATCCGGCGCTTCAGCCGCCATACGACCTTGCCAAGGCCAAGGCGCTGATGAAGGAGGCCGGCTACGAGGATGGGTTCTCGGCGACCATGATCGCGCCGAACAACCGCTATGTGGGGGATGCGCGTATCGCCGAGGCGGTCGCCGTGATGCTCGCCAAGATCAACATCAAGGTCGATCTCCAGACTTTGCCCAAGGCGCAATACTGGCAGCGCTTCGATGCGCGCGACGCCGACATCATGATGATCGGGTGGCAATCGGACACGCAAGACTCGGCAAATTTCTACGAGTTCCTGGCGATGACGCCGGACCCCAAGACCGGCTACGGGCAATACAATGCCGGCAATTATTCGAACCCCGAGGTCGACCGTCTGACGCTCCAGACCCAGACGATGACGGACCCGGACGCCCGCGCCGAGGTCCTCAAGAAGATCGAGCGCATTCTCTACGAGGACGCGGCCTTGCTGCCACTCCAATGGCAGCATCTCGCCTGGGCGGCACGGAAGAACGTGAAGATCGAGCCCGTGGTCAATGTCATCGACATGCCGTATCTCGGTGATCTGGTCATCGAATAAGGCCAAAGGCTTTCCCGGGGAGGGACGAAAAATGCTGAAGAAAATCCTGTTGGTGCTGGTTGCGCTTATTCTCGTCTTCGTCGTCGTCGTGGCTTTGCAGCCATCGGAGTTCCACGTCGAGCGTTCGGTGGCCGTGAACGCGGCGCCGGCCGACGTCTTTGCCGAGGTCAACGACTTCCACAAATGGGATGCGTGGTCGCCCTGGGCGAAGCTCGACCCCAATGCCAAGGTGACTTTCGAGGGTCCGGAAGCGGGTGAGGGGCAGGTGATGACTTGGGCCGGCAATAGCGAGGTCGGCGCCGGCAAGATGACTCTGGTCGAGAGCAAGCCCGACGAGCTGGTGAAGACGAAGGTCGATTTCACCGAGCCCTTCGAGGGCACCAGCATGTCTCAGTTCACCTTCGCGCCCAAGGGGGACCAGACGGAGGTCACCTGGAGCATGGATGACGAGCACAGCTTCATCGAGAAGGCCATGTGCCTGGTCATGAACGGCAAGAAGATGGTGGGCGAGCAAATGGAAAAGGGCTTGGCTCAGTTGAAGGAGCTTGCCGAGGCGACGAACTAAGGTCGCTTGGCCCCAAACGTCGGTTTCCTCTTCCCCTTCGCATTGGTCAGCCTGACGCTGGTCAGCTATAGTGCCTCATAGGGTCGCCGCCATCATGGCGGCGCTCGGGGGACGGGCAGCGCGCGGCCTTGCGCCGATGCGAACGACAATCGAGGGGGGCGGCAGCGCAATTGGAATTGCCCGCTATCGGGGATGAAGTGGGATTTCCTCAAGGCCGATACGTTGCCCCGGCCACCGCCGGGCGCGCATGCCGTTGCCATCGTGGCTGGGGTGGGCGTCCTCACCGGATTGATTTCCAGCATCCCGTCTCCCTTGCCAGACATGAATTTGGAGGATGCCGGGTTCGTCCTGAACGCGACGGGGATTCCGCTCCATGCGGGGATCGCCTTCGGGATCGGCGTGGCCGGCATGATGTGGCTTTGGGCCGACCGCGATCCCGCCAAATGCCTGCTGACCTTGGCCCTGGTGCTGATCGGCTGGCTTGCCGCCATCAACACGGCGAACGACGTGTTTTCGGCAGTTATCGGCTCGGACCTGTTCGGCACCGTCACAGGCGCCAAGGCCAGCCGCGAGGTTGTCGGATTGCTGGCGGCGGGCTTGAGCGGAGGAGCGGTCGGCGCTGGCCTTACCGCGTTCGGTTGCGGCATTCCTGCCGAACCCATCCGGCGGCCAAAGTCCTGGATCCTCATCGTGATTGTCGGCGCCGGGCTCGGCCCCTTGCTCTACCCGGCGGTCGATCTCGACGCCATGGCCATCCTCTTCGTACCGTGGCAGGCCCTTGTCGCGACCAGCATCGCCTACGGCCTGATCCGGACCTGACGCGTCCATGAAAGCGTTGGCCGCAGGCGCCGGCTTCTTCGCGCGCCGCCTCTTCCAAGCCCTGCTCGTCATGCTGGCGATCCTCGTCATCGCCTTTGCCGTGCGCACCAGTCTCGGCGATCCGTTGCGCGAGATCATGGGGCAGGCGGTGCCGGAATCCGAACGCGCCGAGCTTCGCCATGAACTCGGTCTCGATGCCCCTTGGCCGTTGCAGCTCGTCCGCTATCTGGGTCGGGCCGCCACCGGCGATCTCGGCACTTCCATCATCTACAAGCGTCCCACGGTCGAGGTCGTGCTCGCTAAGTTCCCCGCAAGTTTCGAGTTGGTGCTCGGCGCAAGCCTGATCGTGCTGCTCCTGTCGGTGCCCGGCGGCGTCTATGCCGCGGTACGGCCGGGAACGCTCGGCGCCAGGCTGATCCTCGGCCTGAGCGTGCTCGGCATCTCCGTGCCGGTCTTCGTCACCGGCATCCTTCTGATCACCGTCTTCTCGGTGTGGCTCGGCTGGCTTCCCGCCTTCGGCCGCGGCGAGACGGTCGATCTCGGGGTTTGGCAGACGGGTCTCCTCACGCTTGACGGGCTCGAGCATCTGTTGCTGCCAGCGCTGACGCTCTCCTCCATCATGCTGCCGCTGTTCATCCGCCTGGTGCGCGGCGCCATGCTCGACGAGCTCGACCACGACTATGTTCGCACTGCTCGCGCCAAGGGTGCCGCGCCGCTGCGGGTCTGGCTCGTTCATGCGTTGCGCAATGCGCTCCTGCCGCTCGTCGCCGTAGGCGGACTGCAGGTCGGCACGCTCATCGCCTACACGCTGCTCACCGAGACGGTCTTTCAATGGCCGGGCATGGGCTTCCTTTTTCTCGAGGCGGTGACCCGTGCCGACATCCCGCTCATCACCACCTATCTGGTGCTGGTCGGCCTGCTCTTCGTCATCACCAACACCATCGTCGACCTCGTCAGTCTCATGCTCGATCCGCGCATCAGCCTGGAGGCGACGCCATGAGCGCGCGGACAGTGGACAAAATCTCTCGCGCCTATGGTGGTCTCATCGCGGCGCGGCCCGGCGCTGCACTCGCGGCGCTGCTGCTCGCCACCGTGGCGCTCGCCTGTCTGTTCGCACCCCTGATCGCGCCGCAAGATCCGTTCGACCTTTCGAGTTTCGATCTGCTCGATTCCGAGCTACCGCCAATTTGGCAGGAGGGCAGCGACCCGCGCTTCCTGCTCGGCACCGATGCCCAAGGCCGCGACCTGTTCAGCGCCATCCTCTATGGCACGCGCATCTCGCTCTTGGTCGGGATCCTGGCCGTGGTCATCCAGGCGGCAATCGGCGTGCCCTTGGGCCTGTTCGCCGGCTATTTCCGGGGGAGGGTGGATGGCCTCGTCAGCCGCGTGGCGGACATCCAGCTCTCCCTGTCGACACTGATGATGGCCATCATCGTCATGGCGCTGGTCCGGGCCGGATTCGGCGGCGAGGTCTTGAGCCGCTTCGCCGTGCCGCTGCTGGTGCTCGTGATCGGGCTGGCGGAGTGGCCGGTTTTTGCCCGGACCGCGCGGGCGTCCACTTTGGTCGAGACGGCCAAGGACTATGTGCGGGCGACCCGGGCCCTGGGCAGCAGCGATCGCGCCATTGTACAGCGCCACATTCTGCCGAACATCCTATCGCCCCTGGTCGTGGTCGCCACCACGCAGGTCGCCGGCGCCATCATGGCGGAAGCCGCACTTTCCTTTCTCGGCCTGGGGATGCCGGTCACCAAGCCGTCCCTCGGCACTTTGATCCGCTCGGGCTACGACCTCATGTTCGCCGGCGCCTGGTGGGTGACGGTCCTGCCCGGCCTGGTTCTTATTGCCGTGCTGATCTCGGTCAATGTGCTGGGGGACGCTTTGCGCGATTGGCTCGATCCGCGGCGTCGCACCCGCTAGACCGCGACGATAGCGCGGGTTAATCAGCCTCCAGCCTTGATAATTGGGGCCGCGTCGACCCATAAGGTATAGTGAGCCAAGGCCTTTTCAGGCCGGATGAAGAATATCGGCGGTTCTCGAGCGGGGCCGCCGGGGAGGAGATGTCATGGAGACCCCGGGGCCGGTCAATCCGGAACTCGTCTATTCCTTGCGCCGCGTCACCGAGGGCGCCGCCTGCGCCGCCTTCAACTGGATCGGCCGCGGCGATGCGGATGACGGTGGCCGCGCCGCGCTCGACGCCATGCGGAACGAGATCTCCAAGATCGATCTCGATGCGGTCGTCGTCATCGGCGAGACGTCCGCGGGCGAGGCGCCGCAGCCGCAGCGCGGCGAGCATCTCGGCCGTCCCGGTGCTGCCTTCAAGGCCGACATCGCCGTCGATCCGGTGGAGGGCACAAGCTATCTGGTTCGCGGGCTCACCAACGCGCTCGCCGTGCTTGCCGTCGCGCCGCGTGGCGCCATGATGAATCCGGGACCTGCGTTCTACATGGAGAAGTTCGTCGCCAGTGCGCCGGCGCGGGGCCAGATCGATCCGTCCTGGCCCACGGCAACCAAGCTCGAGGCGCTCGCCAAGGTGCTCAACAAGGACGTTTCCGATCTGAACGTCTTCGTGCTGGAGAAGCCCGGTCACCGTGACCTCGTCAGCCAGATCCTGGCGGCAGGCGCCCGTGTGGCCATGTATCCCGCGGGCGACGTCGCCGGGGCGCTCATGGCCGCCGTGCCGGGTTCCGGCATCGATGCGCTGATGGGAACCGGTGGCACGCCGGAAGGCGTCATGTCGGCCTGCGCCATCCGGGCGATCGGCGGCGAATTCTTCGCTCGTCTCGACCCCCAGCTTCAGACCGAGGCCAAGGCCGTCAAGGACGCAGGCATCGATACTTCGCGGTGGTTCGGGCGCGACGAGCTCATCACCTCGGACGATGTGTTTTTCTGCGCCACGGGAATTACCACCGGCCTCATGCTGGAAGGGGTGGACCGTACCAAGTCGCACTATAAGGTGCAGACAATGATGATAACCGGAGCGACGGGCGAACGGCAGATCATGACGAGCTATGTGCCGACGGAACGTCTAGCGAGCGTGGCGGCTCGCGATGTCGCTTAACTAAGCCGCAGGGACTGGAACGCCTGGGAGCGGGCTAATGCCCAAACGCGTTGATCATCCGATCATCCTCGGCATCGTGGGTGACTCGGCATCGGGTAAGACGACCTTGTCGGCCGGAGTCGCTCAGATTCTGGGCGAGGAGCATTGCTCGGTCTTCTGCACGGACGACTACCATCGGTACGACCGTAGAGAGCGGACCGATGCCGGTCTGTCTGCGCTCGATCCGCGTGCGAACTACATCGATATCCTCGAGCAGCATCTTCGCCTGTTGCGCCGTGGCGAGCCGGTGCTGAAGCCGAACTATTGTCACGCTCACGGGACCCTGGGGCGCCCGAAATATTTCCAGCCGACGGAGTTCGTCATTGCCGAGGGGTTGCTGGGCTACACCACCAGGGCCATGCGCGACTGCTACGACGTAAAGATCTTTCTCGATCCCGAAGACGATCTCAGGGTGAAGTGGAAGATCCATCGCGATACGAGCAAGCGCGGCTATCGGCTGGAGGAGGTGGTGGCCTCGCTCGAGCGCCGCAAGCAGGACAGCCCGAACTTTATCCATCCGCAGCGGACCTTCGCCGACATCGTGATCCGCTTCCAGTCGCCCAAGGGAGCCAATGGCTCCGATACGCAGCTCGATGTCCGTCACCTTCTGCGGCCAACCCTGCCGCATCCCGACTTCACGCCGCTCTTCGATGGCTCCAGCAATGCCGGGCTGCATCTGGAGCTGGCTCGGGACCGGGACGGAAAACCTGTAGATGTGCTTGAGATCAACGGCAATATCTCCGACAAGAGGGCCGAGCGGATCGAGGATCTGCTGTGGAACCTCATTCCGGAGGCGGGCCATCTGCGCGACCAGGTCGGTCGCATCGATGTCGCCAATGGTGCCCGCACAAGCCACCCGCTGGCCCTAACCCAGCTTCTCGTCGGCTATCACGCAGTCAAAGCGGCCATGGGTGTCCGCGCCTACTAATCGGATTTGGGGGAATACAGATGGCCGAAGCCTGATGCAGGATCAGGCAGCAGCTGAAGCGTCCCATAAGGATATGGCGAACGCCATTCGGGCGCTCGCCATGGACGCGGTCCAGAAGGCCGAATCCGGCCATCCCGGCATGCCCATGGGCATGGCCGATGTGGCCACCGTCTTGTTCACCCGGTTCTTGAAATACGATGCCAGCCATCCCGAATGGCCGGACCGCGACCGCTTTGTGCTCTCGGCCGGCCACGGCTCGATGCTGATCTATGCGCTGCTGTATCTCACCGGCTATCCGGAGATGGATATCGAGGAGATCAAGAATTTCCGGCAGCTCGGCGCGCGCACGGCCGGGCATCCGGAATACGGCCACGCCCCGGGCATCGAGACGACCACCGGACCTCTTGGCCAGGGCATCGGCAACGCGGTGGGCATGGCGCTTGCCGAGCGGCTGCTCAGTCAGCGCTACGGCAGCGACATCGTCAATCACCACACCTATTGTCTGGCGGGTGACGGCTGCCTCATGGAAGGCATCAGCCAGGAGGCCATCTCGCTTGCCGGCCACTACAAGCTCGGCCGGCTGATCGTGCTGTTCGACGACAATCAGATCTCCATCGACGGGCCCACGAGCCTCACCATCTCCGACGACCAGCTCGAGCGGTTTCGGGCCTCGAATTGGCACACCGCGGCCGTGGACGGGCACGACCCGGAAGCCATCGCGCTCGCCATCGAGAATGCCAAGGCCGTCACCGACCGGCCGTCGATCATCGCTTGCCGCACGGTCATCGGCTATGGCGCACCGAAAAAGGCGGGCACCGCCTCGACCCACGGGTCGCCGCTCGGGGCGGAGGAGATCGCCGGTGCGCGCGAGAAGCTCGGCTGGTCCTACCCGCCGTTCGTGGTGCCTGAGGGAATCCTGAAGAGCTGGCGCGCGGCCGGTGCTCGGCATCGTTCGGACTTCGAGACCTGGATCGAGGCCGCTGGCCGGCTCGACGCCTCTTCGCGGGCCCGCCTCACCGATCCCGTGGACGAAGAGGTGCGCCAGGGCATTCAGCGCGCCATTGCCGCGATCAAGATCGATTTCGCCGCCGAGGGCGCCAAGCTCGCCACGCGCCAGTCCTCGCAGAAGGTGCTGGAGAAGCTGCTGCCGGTGGTCCCGGGCCTGATCGGCGGATCGGCCGATCTCACCGGCTCGGTCGGCACGCTCACCAAGCAGCACGGCATCATCAAGCCGGACGACTTTGCCGGCAACTACATCCATTACGGCGTCCGCGAGCACGGTATGGCTGCCGCTATGAACGGGCTGGCGCTGCATGGCGGCATCGTGCCTTACGGCGGAACCTTCCTTGTCTTCTCCGACTATTGCCGGCCTTCGATCCGGCTCTCGGCGCTCATGGGTCAGCGGGTCGTCTATGTAATGACCCATGATTCCATCGGCCTCGGCGAGGACGGGCCGACCCATCAGCCGGTCGAGCAGTTGGCGGCGCTCCGCGCCATCCCGGGGCTCTATGTGATGCGGCCGGCCGACTCGGTCGAATGCGCCGAATGCTGGGAAATCGCGCTCCTCGCCAGCGACACGCCCACCATCCTCACCCTGACCCGCCAGGGTCTGCCGGTCCTCCGCAATGCGCCGACGGACGAGAATTTGTCCGCCAAGGGCGCCTATGTGCTGCTGGAGCCGGAAGGCGGCCGCGACGTGACCCTGCTCGCCACGGGCTCGGAGGTCACCATGGCGCTGGATGCCGCAAAAATGCTGCAAGGCGAGGGCATCAAGGCCGCCGTCGTGTCCATGCCCTGCTGGGAGCTTTTCGAGGCACAAGACGAGAGCTATCGGGACGCGTCCTCGGCACGGCACCCCGGGTCGGGATCGGAGGCGGCTGTCGAGTTCGGCTGGCAGAAATGGCTGGGTCCCAAGGGCGCATTTATCGGCATGCGCGGATTCGGCGCTTCTGCCCCGGCGCAGGAGCTTTATAAGCATTTCGGCATCACGCCTGAGGCCGCCGCGGCCGCCGCGCGTGATCTGATCGTCAGAAAGTAGAGGTAGGGGAGGACATGGCTAAAACGCGCGTCGCCATCAACGGATTTGGCCGCATCGGCAGGCTCACCTTCAGGGCCTTCTTGGAGTCTGGCCGCGACGATCTCAAGTTCGTGGCGATCAACGACCTCGGTTCGGCAGATATGAATGCGCTTCTGCTCGAGTTCGACAGTGTGCATGGACGGTTCCCTGGCAAGGTCGCCGTGGTGGACGGCCGCCTCAAGGCGGACGGTCAAGATGTCGCCGTTCTGTCGGAAGCCAACCCGGAGAAGCTGCCCTGGGGTGACCTCGGCGTCGATATCGTCATGGAATGTACCGGCCGCTTCACCAAGCGTGAGACGGCGGCCGAGCATCTCAAGGCAGGCGCCAAGCGGGTGCTGGTCTCGGCGCCCTGCTCGGCGGACCTGACCGTTGTCTATGGCGTCAACAGCGACAAGCTGACTGGGAAGGATCACGTCGTCTCCAATGCGTCGTGCACCACCAACTGCCTCGCGCCCGTCGCGCAGGTGCTGCAGCAGACGGTCGGCGTCGAGCGCGGCTACATGACCACGATCCACGCCTATACCGGCGATCAGCGGACCGTGGACACCTTGCACAAGGATCCGCGCCGGGCGCGGGCGAGCGCCGTGAACCTGATCCCGACCTCGACCGGCGCCGCCAAGGCGTTGGGCCTCGTGCTGCCCGAACTCGAAGGCAAGCTCGACGGCGCCTCGATCCGGGTGCCGGTGCCCAATGTCAGTCTGGTCGATCTTACGTTTGATTCATCGCGCCCGACCACGGCCGACGAGATCAACGAGGCTATGGTCAAGGCGGCTAACGGCCCGCTTGCGGGCGTTCTTGGGGTCAGCGATAAGCCGCTGGTTTCATCGGACTTCAATCATGATCCCCTAAGTTCGATCTTCGATCTGACCGGCACGCAGGTCATCGACGGCACATTCTGCCGCGTGGTGGCTTGGTATGACAACGAATGGGGTTTCTCTAACAGGATGAGCGACACGGCTGTCGCCATGGGACGATTGATATGAGTTCTGAACTGAGTATGTCTGAAATCGATCTGTCGAACATCAAGACGATCGACGATCTCGATGTGAACGGTAAGCGGGTTCTCGTGCGCGCCGATCTCAATGTTCCGATTGAGGATGGTGAGGTCGCCGACGACACGCGCATCAAGCGTGTGCTTCCGACAATTTCGAAGCTCAAGCAAGGGGGTGCCAAGGTCATCCTCATGTCCCACCTGGGGCGTCCGAAAGGCGAGCGTTCGCCGGAGACCTCGTTGCGCCCAGTCGCCGAGCGCGTGGAAAAGTTGCTGAATGGCGGACCGGTGTTGTTCCTAGACGACTGTGTGGGTCCCGATGTCGAGAAGGGGCTCGAGACGCTGGCGACGGGCGATGTCGCCGTGCTGGAGAATCTTCGCTACCACAAGGGCGAGGAGAGCAATGACCTCGGCTTTGCCAGGCAGCTCGCTGCTTTGGGCGACATCTATGTGGACGACGCCTTCTCCTCGGCGCACCGCGCCCATGCTTCGGTCGAGGCGATCGCGCATCTCATGCCGGCTTACGCCGGCAAGCTGATGATGGCGGAGATCAGCGCGCTCAGAACCGCGCTCGCGGATCCCGAGCGGCCCGTCATGGCCATCGTCGGCGGCGCCAAGGTCTCGACCAAGATCGACGTCCTGAAGAATCTCGCCACGCGCGTGGACGTGCTGGTGGTCGGCGGCGGCATGGCCAACACGCTGCTCAACGCCCAGGGCGTGAATGTCGGCAACTCGCTCTACGAGCCCGATTTCGTCGAGACGGTGAAGGACGTCCTGGCCTCGGCCAAACGCGCGGGCTGCGAGATCTTCTTGCCGGTCGACGAGGTGGTGGCCAAGGAACTGGCGCCGGGCACCGAGTGGGCTGTGTGCGACGTCAACGCGATCCCGAGCGACATGATGGTTCTCGACCAGGGCCCGAAAAGCATCGAGCGCCTGAAGGCCCGTCTCGGCGAGATGCGCACGCTTCTGTGGAACGGCCCGCTCGGCGCGTTCGAGGTTGCGCCGTTCGGCAAGGGCACGTTGGCGCTTGCCGAGGAGTCGGGACGCCTGTCGAAAGAGGGCAAGCTCATCAGCATTGCCGGTGGCGGCGATACCGTGCGCGCCTTGAATATGGTCGGTGCGACCCCGGACTTCACCTATGTGTCCACCGCGGGTGGCGCGTTCCTCGAGTGGCTGGCGGGGCGTCAACTGCCGGCGGTCATCGCCCTCGCCAGCGGCCAAGTCAACGCGAAGCACGAAGCCGTCGCGGCCGGATAAGAGGAAGGTCCCGGGCTCCGCGTCAGCGGACGCGGGCCCGAACAGGAGGTTGAGATGACCGAGCGGGCGAAGGCCATGACTCAGGACATCGTCATCGCGCCGTCGATCCTGTCGGCCGACTTCGCCAAGCTCGGCGAGGATGTTCGCGCCATCGATGACGCCGGTTGCGACTGGATCCATGTCGATGTCATGGACGGTCACTTCGTGCCCAACATCACCATCGGCCCCGATGTGGTGAAGGCGCTCAGGCCGCACTCGGACAAAGTGTTCGACGTGCATTTGATGATCGCGCCCTGCGATCCCTATATCGAGGCCTTCGCGGCAGCCGGCGCCGACATCATCACCGTTCATGCCGAGGCCGGACCGCATCTCGACCGGACCCTTCAGCACATCAGAAGCCTGGGCAAGAAAGCGGGTGTCAGCCTCACGCCTTCGACGCCGGAGACGGCGATCGAATATGTGCTCGACAAGACCGACCTCGTCCTCGTGATGACGGTGAACCCGGGATTCGGCGGTCAAGCTTTCATCCCGGAGCAGCTCGGGAAGATCCGTGCCATCCGTGAGATGATCGGCAGCCGTCCCATCGACCTGGAGGTGGATGGCGGCATCAATGTCGAGACCGCGCCGCTGGTGGCCGAAGCCGGCGCCAATGTGATCGTCGCCGGCTCTGCCGTCTTCAAGGACGGCGCATTAGCCGAGAACATTGCCGCCATTCGCGCCGCAGCCACGCGCGCCCGCGCAGCCGCGGCTTGATGGTGCAAGGAATTTGGGAGCAGGGGCGTGGTTTCCGCGCCGTCGTCTTCGATCTCGATGGCACGATGGTGGATACGATCGGCGACCTCACCGCGGCGCTCAATCGAACCCTGTCCGACCTCGACCTTCCGCCCCATTCCGAGAGCGCCGTGAAGGACATGGTCGGCGGTGGCCTTGCCAAGCTGTTGGAGCGTGGCCTTGCCGCCCATGGCGCGTCTCTCACAGGCGCTGACCACGACGAGGCGGTCGCGCGGCTCCTCGACCATTACGCGGCGAGCCCCGCGGACCGGTCCCGGCTCTATCCGGGCGGCGCGCAGGCTCGGAGCGCCTGCGGGACGCAGGACTCGCATGCGGTCTCTGCACCAACAAGCCCGAGCCGATTGCCCGGGATCTCCTCCAAGCGTTGGGCATCGCCGACGCCTTTGGCCACATTCAGGGCAGTGAGGCGGGCTTCCCCAAGAAACCGGACCCCGCCGGTCTCGCCCATGTCGTCCGCGCCCTGGGCGCCACGCCGGACACCGCGCTCATGGTGGGCGATAGCGTCGTCGATGTGGAGACCGCCCGGGCGGCCGGACTCTCCGGGGTCGTTCTCGTCTCTTATGGTTACTCCGTGACCCCGGTCACTGAGCTCAAGGCGGATGCCGTTATCAATCATCTTCACGAACTGGTTCCGGCCCTTGCTCTTGCCGAGCAAGCACAATAGCTAGACGCCATGGATGTCACCTATTTCGGCGCGTTGATCGCGGGACTGCTGAGCTTTCTGAGCCCTTGCGTGCTACCGCTCGTGCCTCCTTATCTCTGCTTCCTCGGCGGCACGACCTTCGATCAGCTCACCGGCGAGGACGAGACGCGAGCCACGTCTACCAGACCGTGGTGTTGTCGTCGGTCGTTCGTGCTCGGCTTCACCACGGTCTTCGTCATCCTCGGCGCATCGGCGACGGCCATGGGTCAACTCGTGGCCGAGAACCTGCCGCTGCTCGCCAAGATCGCCGGCGTCCTGATCATCATCGCGGGCCTGCACTTTCTCGGCGTGCTCCACATCCCGATCCTCCACCGCGAGGCGCGCTATCACGCCGATACCCGCCCCGCCGGCCTGCTCGGCGCCTATCTGATCGGCCTGGCTTTCGCCTTCGGCTGGACGCCTTGCATCGGACCGGTGCTCGGCTCGATCCTCGCCGTCGCGGCGGGCGAGGACTCGGTCAGCCAAGGTGTCAGCCTGCTTCTGGTCTATTCGCTCGGGCTGGGTATTCCCTTCATCATGGCCGCCGTCGCCATCAAGCCATTCATGCGGGCAATGCAGCGCTTCAGGGGCCATCTGGCGATCATGGAAAAGGTGCTCGGCGGCTTTCTCGTGCTCACCGGGATTTTGTTCCTCACGGATTCCATGACGCTGATTGCCGGCTGGATCCTGCAAACATTCCCGGGGCTTGCCACCATCGGCTAACCATACCGCTTGCGCTCGCCGCGAAGCGGTGAATAGTGGCGCCCCATGACCGACACCATGACAGCCATCGCGCTGACGATCGCCGGCTCCGATTCATCCGGCGGAGCCGGCATCCAAGCCGACCTCAAGACCTTCTCCGCGCTCGGCGTCTACGGCGCGAGCGCCATCACCGCGCTCACAGCGCAGAACACCCAGGGCGTCGACGACGTCATGGTGGTGCCGCCTGAATTCGTGCTGGCGCAGATGCGGTCCGTGGCGAACGACCTCAGGGTCAGCGCCATCAAGATCGGCATGTTGGGCACCGGCGATATCATCGAGGCGGTTCTCGAGGGCCTCGACGCCTTCCCCTCGGTGCCCGTGGTGCTGGACCCGGTGATGGTGTCGACGAGCGGCGATCC
Organism: Methyloceanibacter superfactus; assembly: GCF_001723305.1. Classification (GTDB taxonomy): domain Bacteria; phylum Pseudomonadota; class Alphaproteobacteria; order Rhizobiales; family Methyloligellaceae; genus Methyloceanibacter; species Methyloceanibacter superfactus. Next base: position 15,565 of record NZ_LPWF01000006.1, on the reverse strand, counting down.
CTTGCTCGACGAGAATGCGCTCGATCTGCTGCGCACCAAGCTCCTGCCGCGCGCGGATTTGATCACGCCAAACTTGAAGGAAGCGGCGGCCTTGCTCGGTGAGCCCGACGAGAGCCGGGAGAAATGGATGGAGGGACGGGCCGAGCGCTTGCGCGAGATGGGTGCCCGGTCCGTGCTGCTCACGGGTGGCGAATCGATGGCCGAAACGGCGCTCGACATCTTCGTCACCGGCGAGGGCGCGCAGCGCATCGAGGCGCCGCGCGTGATGACCGAGAATACGCATGGGACCGGCTGCACCTTATCGTCAGCCATCGCCGCCGAGCTGGCCAAGGGAGAGACCTTGGACAAGGCGGTGAAGATCGCCAAGCTCTACGTGACCGCGGCGATCATCGCCGCCGAACGAGCTTGCGGTGGGCAAGGGCAGAGGCCCCGTCCACCACTTCCATGCATTGTGGGAGACGCCGTAAGCCGGCCTAGTCCAGGGCCACGACTTTCGCGTGCTGCTCGCCGAGGCCCGCGACCTTCAACACCAGCTCATCGCCAGGCTTGAGAAACACGCGGGGCTTGCGCGCCATGCCGACGCCTGGCGGCGTGCCGGTCGTGATGACGTCGCCGGGAACCAGCGTCATATATGTGCTGATATAGCTCACCAGCTCCGCCACGGTGAAGATCATGGTCGCGGTGTTCCCCGTCTGCATCCGCTCCCCATTGAGGTCGAGCGTCAGGTCGAGATTTTGCGGATCGGGAATTTCGTCCGTGGTCACGAGCCAAGGGCCGAGCGGCCCGAAGCTGTCATGACTCTTGGCCTTGATCCATTCGCCGGGACCGCCTTTTTGCAGGCTACGCTCGGAGACGTCGTTGCCGATGCAGTAGCCGGCGACGTAATCGAGCGCATTCTCGACGGCGACATTCCGCGCCCGGCTGCCGATGACAACCGCAAGCTCCACCTCGAAATCCATGCGCTGGAAGTCCTTGGGCGCAAGGATCGGGTCGTCGGGTCCCGAGACGCAGGATGTCGCCTTGGCGAAGACGATTGGCACTTCCGGAATCGGCATGCCGGTCTCTTCGGCGTGGTCGCGGTAGTTGAGCCCGATGCCGAGAAATTTCGGCACGAGGCCGATCGGCGCTCCGAGACGGGGACTGCCTTCAACTAGGGGCAGCGTTCCAACGTCGAGCGCCTTGAGACGACTCAGGCTTTCCCGGCCGAGCGTCTCGCCGGCAAGCTCGCCGACAATTCCCGACAAGTCCCGGATTTGGCCCTGGCCATCTAGAATTCCGGGCTTCTCCAGCCCATGTTCGCCATAACGCAGCAGCTTCATCATCTTTCCCCGGTCATGATTTTTTTGCATGTTGCACGCGAGCGCCAGGGGCGCAACGGGCCACGACGGCGCCCGGCCTGGCCTGGATCATCCGAGAACCTAAGGGAACCCGCTCTCATGAGACTTCGCCTCCATTCGGTCCTGGTCGGCAGCTGCTTGCCCTGGCAGTGCTTGCGGTTGGCGCACCGCCAGCCCGTTCTGCTTCCTCCAATCCGTACGGGAAGCTGAACGGTTACTGGTCGGGGGGTGGAACGGTGACGCCGCTCAAGGGCAATGCCGAGAAGGTCAGTTGCCGCGCCACCTACAAGACCGAAGGGGCGGCGGTGACGCAGAACATCCGCTGCGCCGGCGTCGACCATAAATTCGCCGCTAGCTTCAACCTGACCTACAAGGGCGGGCGGGTCAGCGGCTCGTGGAGCGAGGCGTTATACGCCGCCTCCGGCGCCGTCAGTGGGACGGCGAGCGGCAACTCCGTGCGCGTGCGCTTGAGCGGCGACAAATTTGCCGGTCGCATGAGCATCAGTCTGTCGGGCTCGCGGCACGCCATCACTATCGTTCAGCTCGACAAGGGCTCGGGCGCTTACCGCCCCGTCGCCAACCTTTCCCTGCATCGTTAGCGCTGCGGGGATTCGGCCTTTTGTCGCGATTTGACACGGCCTGTGGCTGGTCTGCCCGGCCCGTTGCTCAACTGCAACAGGGCCCCGTAAAGTTTGCTCTCGAGCCAGTGTGCGCATGCGCGTGACGCGTGTGATAGCGGTCGCGCCGGGGCCGGACTCAACTGCAGTTTATATTGAGCAACTTCTTGATATATCTGAATAAAATGCCGCCCTGTCAAGGTGCCCGCCGGCCCTTTTGCATTTCCGCAACAGTGCCCAAGCGTTTTGCATTTCCGGCCTCGCGGAATGTTGAAGCCTGCCGCGAGACTGCGCTAGCTTTGCATCACAAACACGGGGGACGGGGCTGGGGGGCCTACTTCTTCCAAGACGACGGACGGGGACCAAGACTGAGAATACGGGGAACTCGAGGGACCTGAAGCAAGAGCAAAAACGACGGCTCAGGAACAAAATGGGGGGGCGAGTCGAAGCCCGCTGAAAAGGTGCAAGCCTTTCGCGTTCGGCTCGTTTCGCAGGGAAGACCGGCCCGGCTTTGCCCGGGCCGGTTCTTTTTTTGCCATCCGCTAGAGCCCAAGCGCGGTCAGCGTGTCGTCAATCCCCGCCAGATAGCTCGTTCCGAACAGCCGCACATGAACCAGTGTCGGGTAGAGGTTATAGAGGCCTCGCCGCACCTGATGGAACCCCGGCTCAAGCGGTGAGAGGCTCTCATAGGCCTCGAAAAACGGCTTCCCGAACGTCCCGAACATGGTGGTGAAGGCGAGCTCGATCTCCGGGTGGCCGCAAGAGATGGCCGGATCGACGAAGCCGGCGATTCGGCTGCCTTTGACGAGGACGTTGCCGGTCCACAGATCGCCATGCAGCAGGCTGGGGAAGGGCGGTTCGATCAAATAATCGTCGAGGCGCTCGGCCAGGCGCTCCAGCCGCCCAAAGAACGCAGGCGGCAGGCGGCCTTCCGTCCGTGCGGCCTTCGCCATGTGCATCAGCCGGTGGTCACGGAAGAAGGGGATCCAGCGCGGAGAGGGCGGATTGGGCTGGGCAAGCGGGCCGATCAGCGTGTCCCGCGCGTAGCCGAAATCCTCTCGCGGTGTCGCATGCAGCGCGGCGATCAACTCGCCCGCATGGCGTTCGACGGCGTCCGTGATGGGCCCACCGTCATTGTCGATGAAATCCATGACCAGGAGGCTCGGTGTGGCCACATGGACATGCGGAACGGGCAGGGCCGAAAGCCGCGTAAGCTCGCCGAGCATATAGCCCTCGACCTCGAGATTTGCCCCGGCTTCTCCGCCGCGCGCCTTCACCGCCAGCCGGCGCCCGTCCGCCAGCCGCACCGCGAGGCCGTTAAGGCCGAAGCCCACGGGCAACGATGCGGTCTCGGCGATCGGCGACCCGAGCGCCGCCTCCAGGCGGTTCTTGAGTTGGCTATTGTTCATGGCGCGGCGTTAACCAACCTGCATCGCCGATGTCACAAGCCTGATACAAAATCACCTTAACTCGCAACCTACCGTGCTAGACACTCCGACCGCAGATGACGCGCCGAACGATGCCGTGACACGGCGGTTCAGAGCGCTTTTTATCTCCGACATCCATCTCGGAACCAAGGCCTGTCAGGCCGAAGCCTTCCTCGATTTCATACGCTGCCACGACGCGCCGAAGATCTATTTGATCGGCGACATTGTCGACTTCTGGCGCATCAGGCGCGGCATCTATTGGCCGCAGCCCCACAACGACGTGCTGCAAAAGCTCCTGCGCAAAGTCCGCAAAGGTACCGACCTCGTCTACATCCCGGGCAATCACGATGAGGCCATGCGCGATTATTGCGGCTCGCAATTCGGCGGCGTCGCCATCGAGCGCCAGACGATTCACGTTGGCGCCGACGGCAGGCGCTACCTGATCATGCATGGCGATGAGTTCGACGTGGTCGTGCGCTACGCCAAGTGGCTCGCCTTCCTCGGGGACTGGAGCTACACGATGGCGCTCTGGTTCAACACGCATCTCAATGTGGTGCGCCGCTGGTTCGGCATGCCGTATTGGTCGCTATCGGCCTATCTCAAACACAGGGTCAAACGCGCCGTGAATTATATCGGCGAGTTTGAAACCGCGCTGTCGCAGGAGGCGCGCCGGCATGGGGCGCAAGGCGTGATCTGCGGCCACATCCATCACGCCGCCATGCGCCAGGTTGGCGACGTGATCTACATCAACACCGGCGATTGGGTCGAGAGCTGCACTGCCGTCGCCGAGACCGAGGAAGGGATCTTCGAGATCATCCGCTGGAATCCGCATACAGGCATGAGCACGCCGGTTGACCGCGTCGAGGAGCTTGAGGCCGCCGCCTGATGCGCATCCTTGTCGCGACCGATGCCTGGCATCCCCAGGTGAATGGCGTGGTCCGCACCTATGAGCGGCTTGCCCAAGAAGCGCCGAAGCTCGGCGCGGAGATTTGTTTCCTCACGCCCGCCGATTTCCTAACACTTCCCTGCCCGACCTATCCTGAGATCAGGTTGTCGCTTGCCACCCCGGGCATGATCGCGCGCCGGGTGGAAGCGCCGCGCCCCGACTTCATCCATATCGCCACCGAGGGCCCGATAGGGCTGATGACGCGGCAGCATTGTCGCAAGACGAAGCGCCCCTTCACCACGAGCTACCACACGCGATTTCCGGAATATGTCAGCGCGCGGCTGCCCATTCCCGAGTCCTGGTGCTACGGCTTCCAGAAGCGCTTTCACAATAGCGGCGCCGGTCTGTTCGTGGCCACGGCCTCCGTGGAGGACGACCTGAGGGCGCGCGGCTTCGAGCGCATGATGCGCTGGTCGCGCGGGGTCGACTTGGAGCTTTATCACCCGAGACCGCTTCGACTGTTCGGCGACGGTCCTGTGTTTCTCTATGTCGGCCGCATCGCCGTGGAGAAGAACATCAAGGCGTTTCTCGATCTCGATCTCCCCGGCCGCAAGGTGGTCGTCGGCAGCGGCCCGCAATTGGCGGAGCTGCGGCGTGTCTATCCCGAGGTCTTGTTCACGGGCCCCAAGCAGGGCGAGGACTTGGCGCAAGCCTATTGCTCGGCGGACGTGTTCGTCTTCCCGAGCCTTACCGACACATTCGGGCTCGTGCTGCTGGAGGCGCTGGCCTGCGGCGTGCCCGTGGCCGCCTTTCCAGTCAGCGGCCCGAAGGATGTGCTGACCGACCCGGCCTGCGGCGTGCTCGATACCGATTTGCGGGCGGCCGCCATGACCGCGCTTGGCCTCGACCGCAAGGCGGCCCGGGCTCATGCCCTGCAATACAGCTGGGAGAATTCGGCTAGGGAATTCATTGATAACGTGCTCACAGCCCATCATCTGGGCCTTCCGGAGCGGCGCCGGCTGCTGCCCCGATGGCGCGGGCGGCGCCCCGCGCAAAAGAAAACGGCCCGGTTGGGGGGAAACCGGGCCGTCTCATTCATGCGTCAGTTTGGGGGACGCTTTGGGGGACATTGCGTCCACCCAGAGATGGTTAGCAGCCCCTAAGTTTTCAAGGGCAGGGGTGCCAACTTGTCGCACTTTTCCGCTAAGCCTCTGATTTCGCGTCCAAAAAAAGTTATCCGAATAGGGCGGCACGCTTGACCGCGTGGAGCTTGTCGAGCGTCAGGGGCTCGGGCCGCTCGAAACCGGCGCGGTCTTCTTCGGCGTCATGGGCTGGCGCCATCGCTGGAGCGCCCAGCATCTGGTCCACGTCATCCTGCTTTAGGCCTTCACCGTGGGCCTTGGGACCGTCCAGCAGCGCGGCCTCCTGTTGCGCGAACCGCTCCAACCGTTGCGCCGCATCGCCAGCCCTTTGGGCAATCTCATCGACCCCCCAAATCTCGATCATGGCGTTGATACGCTGCTCGATGAGGTGGAGCGCCCGCACGACCTTCGCGGTGCGCTGGCCGGTGATGTCCTGGAACGAGCAGGCGGTGTAGATGTCGATCGCCCGTTGATCGATCCTCTCGCATAGCTCGGTCGCGACGCCTTGCTCCCGCAGCGTCCAGGCCACCTCCTGGATGTCCTCCGCCGCCGATAGGATCTCCGAGGTGGCTCTCTCGGTGGCCTCGGCGATCTGGTCGAGCTCCTCGGTGGCATTGGTCAACTGTTGGTCGAACTGATGGGGTGGCCGGATCTGGGCGATCTCCCGCCGGGTCCGCGCGATGGCGTCGCTCATTCCCACGAGCTCGGACAGCACGGGCGCCAAGCCGGCCTGGCGTTGCGGCTTGAGCACCGCCGCTTCCAGCCTGGCGATGGCATCGAGCATCAATTGGGTCTCGGGCGTCCGGTTCCGGCGGGCATATTCGGCCAGGAACCATCGGCCCACCGGCGTTGCCGCGCGCGTTGCCTCAAGCGCAGCATATTCCTCTGCCAGTCCGCGTTTGTGCGGCACCGGATTTGACTGCAAAGGATCGGCGCGGTCTGGGGCTCGTTCCGGCATGGTGGTGGCGAGGCTAGCCTGATTCGGGGTATGGGGCCGAGCGTACCGCCGTTAGGGCAAGGGATTCGTTAACTCAATGGCAAACCACGCCTCAGCGAGTGCCGCGCCGAAGTCGTTCGCCTTGCGCCTCGGCTTCTTATACGCCGCGCTCTTTCTGGTGATCGGCTGCTATCTGCCCTATCTCCCGGTCTGGCTGAAATGGCGCGAGCTCAACGCCGATCAGATCGCCGTGCTGTTGGCGGCGACGCTCTATACGCGCATCTTTTTCGCCCCGGCCATCAGCTTCGTCGCCGACCGTATCGGCGACCGCCGCGCCATCCTCATCGTCCTGGCTTGGGGGGCGTTGCTCTCCTTCGTCCTTCTGTGGATCTCGGACGGCTTCTGGCAGATGCTGTTGTCGATCACGCTGCTGGCGATCAACTGGACGTCGATCATGCCGTTGATCGAGACCGTGGCGGCAGGCGGCATCCGCAGCGGCGGTCTCGACTACGGCAGGGTGCGGCTCTGGGGCTCCATCACGTTCATCGTGGCGAGCCTCGGCTCCGGCTCCATCATCCAAGTCTTCGGGCCGCAGACCGTGCTACCGCTCTTGCTTGGCGCCACGGCGTTGATGGTGTTGGCGACCCACCTGATGCCGCGGCAGCCTGACAAGCGAAAGAGTCAGCCTGCCGGTGCCCCGCCGGCGCTCCGCCGTCTCAAGCTCCGCGATGCCTTTGCGCTGGCCCGCGCGCCGCTATTCTTGCTGTTCCTGCTGGCGGCGAGCCTGATCCAGGCAAGTCACGCGCTCATGTATGCCTTCGGCACGCTGCACTGGCAGGCGCAAGGCTTGTCCGCCGGCGTCATCGGTGCGCTGTGGTCTGTCGGCGTCGTCGCCGAGGTGGCGCTGTTCGCCGTTTCGGGCCGGGTGATCGCGGCTTGCGGTACGGTGAGGTTATTGGGGCTGGCGGGCGCGGCATCCGTGCTGCGTTGGGGGTTCATGGCCGTCGATCCGCCTCTGCTGGTGACCGGGTTGCTGCAGACCCTTCACGCCATGAGCTTCGGCGCCGCCCATCTCGCCGCCATTCATTTCCTCACCCATGCGGTGCCCGAGGACCGAGCGGCCACCGCGCAAGGGCTCTACGCCGCCGTGGTCGCCGGTCTCGTCATGGGGTCGGTGACGCTCGCCTGCGGTCCGCTCTATCGGACGCTCGGCGGCGAGGCCTACGGGGTCATGGCGGCGTGGCTCTCTTTGGAACGGTCGCGGCCGTTCTGCTGCGCCGGCGCTGGCATGGTGGTCCCGTTGTCGGCGCGGTCGACGATCTGGATCGCTAGATTGGCGCGCCTATGGGCGACGAATGGCCACGTGCGGCAACCGTTAAACCTCCCCATTTTGGGTGTTGTTGATCGGTCTCAACGACAGGGTCCACCGGACAGCTACGATTCCGGCTTAGCCAAGGAGAAGGATGTCATGAACAAGCTCGGCATGTTTCTGTGTGCGGCCAGCATGGGGGTGGCGATCGCCATGTCCCCGGCCACAGCGCAACAAAGTGGTCAAGGCGGTATGATGGGCCAGGGAGGTCCCGGCCAGGGCAAAGGCGCGATGCAAGGCGGTATGAAGGGCCAGGGCAAAGCCAACTGCCCCAAGATGGGCGGCATGATGGGCAAGGGCATGATGCAAGGCGGCATGATGCATTCGCGCCCGATGATGGAAGGCCGTCTTGCCTACATCAAAGCTGATCTTGAGATCACCGACGCACAGACGGACGCCTGGAACGCTTACGCCGAAGCGATCAGGCACGCCATGCCTCCATGGAGGCATGCATGCCGACATGATGAAAGCCAAGGAGAGCGGGAACGCCGTGGAGCGCATGGACGCGCGTATCAAGGCGACCGAAGCCAAGCTTGAGAGCCTCAAGGCGCTCAAGCCGGCGACCGAGGGCCTCTATGCCGTGCTCACGGACGCGCAGAAGGAAAAGGCCGACAAGCTCTTGGGCGGCGGCTGCGGGATGATGTAAGGAGCGCACCGGAATGAGCTACCATTCTCAAAGACGCTCGATGTCCCCTTCGACCAGGCGATCGCGCGTGTGAACGAGGCGTGAAGGGAGAGGGCTTCGGCGTGCTCACCGATATCGATGTGGCCGCCACCATGAAGGCGAAGCTCGGCGAGGACTTCCGCCCCTACAGGATCCTCGGCGCCTGCAACCCGCAACTCGCCCATCGCGCGCTCCAGCTCGAGGACAAGATCGGCACCATGCTGCCGTGCAACGTGATCGTGCAGCAGCATGCAAACGGGGACGTCGAAGTGTCGGCGGTCGACCCGGCCGCCTCCATGCAGGCCATCGACAATCCGGGTCTCGCCGAGGTCGCCCAGAATGTCCGCGACCGGCTGAAGCGTGTCGTCGACAGCCTCTGAGCGTCAGCCCCACAGCTCCGGCGCCGGCGGAAGGACCATGTCCGCCTCGTAGATAAGGCCAGGCGTGCGGTCGGCCGCCAGCAAGAGCGGGCCGTCGAGATCCACCCAGTCGGCGTTTTGCGCCACCAGCAGGGCGGGGGCCATCGACAGCGATGTCGCCACCATGCTGCCCACCATGATCTTGAGGCCAAGCGTGCGGGCACGCTCGGCGGTGAGCAGCGCTTCGGTGAGGCCACCGGTCTTGTCGAGCTTGATGTTCACCGCGTCATAGCGCCGGGACAACGCATCGAGCGAGGCGCGGTCATGCACGGATTCGTCGGCGCAGACCGGCACCGCATGCGCGATCTGCTCCAGCAGCCCGTCCGCACCGGCGGGCAGCGGCTGCTCGACAAGCTCGACGCCGGTATCTGCCGCTGCGGCGAGAAGCGACTCGGTTTCATGCGGTTGCCAGGCCTCGTTGGCATCGGCGATGAGGCGTGTATGCGGCACGGCTGCGCGGACGGCCGCAAGACGGTCTCGATCGCCGGCGCCCCCCAGTTTCAGTTTGAGCAGCGAATGCCGAGCCGCCGCCTTCGCCTGCGCCGCCATGGTCTGAGGATCGCCGAGCGAGATGGTGAAGGCCGTCGCCACCGCGTGCGGGGGTGGGAGCCCGGCGAGTGCCGCCGCGCGGCGCCCTGACCGCTTTGCCTCCAGATCCCACATGGCGCAGTCGAGCGCATTGCGCGCCGCTCCGGCCGGGAGAAGAGCGTTGAGCCCGGCACGGTCCAGGCCCTGCGCGAGGGTCCCGCGGGCGGATTCGATCGCGGCGACCACGCTCTCGACGCTCTCGCCGTAGCGGGCGTAGGGCACGCATTCGCCGCGCCCGACATGAGTGCCGTCGCCGATCTCGGCCACTACCACCTGCGCCTCGCGTTTGGCGCCGCGGGCGATGGTAAAGGCCCCGCGGATGGGCCAGCGTTCCACCCGGAGCGCGAGCCGCAAACCGGCGCCCGCGCCGTTAAGGTCAAGCCGAGAACCCGCCATAACGCCTTTCTTTCTCCCGTGTTATCATTCAAATACAGAGAAATTCTCACGGTGCCGGCTAAAAGCGTAGACCACGAGCCAAGTTAAGCCCTTCCATGCTCAAGCGCGATCACCAGCTCGTCCTGCCGACGCAAGCCCGCGCCCCGGGCTTCCGCGTCGAGCTTAGTGGCACCACGTTCCGGCTGGTGGCGACCGGCGCTGGACGGTGGCCGAGGCCGCGCGGCTCGACAAGGCCTTGAAGCGCCTCAGAGTGCCGATCCCGCCCACGCCGGACTTCACCGGCGAGATGGACATCGCCGGGATCGCCGAGATCGACACGGCGGGCGCCTGGCTGCTCCAGCGCACGGCCAATGCTTGGCAGAAGGGCGGATTGCGGACCCATTACGCCGGCGCCACCGAAGGCTTCCGCATCCTCATCGAGGAGGTGCATCGCCGCGGCAACGCCCAGCGGCCCGAGGTCGAGAAGCGCGGACTGCTCACGCAAGCCATCGAGGACACCACCAAGACGCTGACCGGCGTGTGGCGCGACGGGATCGAGCTCACGACGTTTCTCGGCGAGGTGACGGCGGCCTTCTTGCGCCTGTTCAAGCAGCCTTGGCGCTTTCGGCCGATCTCCTTCTTCCATCATCTCGACCACGCGGGCCTGCGGGCCGTGCCGATCATCGCCTTGATCTGCTTCTTGATCGGCGCCGTGGTCATGCAGCAAGGCGTGGTGCAGTTGCGCCCCTTCGGCGCCGAGCCCTTCGCCGTCAACATGGTCGCCATCCTGGCCTTGCGCGAGGTGGGCATCCTGCTTACCGCCATCATGGTGGCCGGCCGCTCGGGCTCGGCCTTCACCGCCGAGATCGGCTCCATGAAGATGCGGGAGGAGATCGACGCCATGCGGACGCTCGGCATTGATCCTATGGACACGCTGGTGCTGCCGCGCGTGCTGGCGCTGGTCGTGGCGCTGCCGCTGCTCACCTTCCTCGGCGACATCATGGGGCTCGCCGGCGGCGGCGTGATGGCCTTCGGCGTGCTCGGGCTCGATATGTCGACCTATCTCGACAAGCTGCACGAAGCGGTAGACGTCCAGCATTTCATGGCCGGCATGATCAAGGCGCCGTTCGCCGCTGTTATCATTGGCCTTGTCGGCTGCCTCGAAGGCTTACGCGTGGAGGGCAGCGCGGAGTCCCTCGGCACCCATGTCACCAGCGCCGTGGTCAAGGCGATCTTCCTGGTCATCATTTTGGACGCCGTCTTCGCCATGTTCTTGTCGGGGATCGGGGTGTGATCGTCGACAACGGACGAGAGGTGGTCATCCGCGTGCGCGGGCTCGCCAAGAGCTTCGGCAGCCATCAGATTTGGGACGGGCTCAATCTCGACGTCTATCGCGGCGAGATCCTCGCCATTGTCGGCGGCTCCGGCCAGGGCAAGTCGGTTCTGATGCGAGTGATCACCGGGTTGGTGACGCCGGACAAGGGCGATGTCGGGCTGTTCGGACAGGATGCCAAGACGCTCACGCCGGAAGCCCGCCTCGAGATCGAGAAGCGCTGGGGCCTCTTGTTTCAGGACGGCGCGCTGTTCTCCTCGCTGACCGTGCTGCAAAACATCCAGGTACCGATGCGTGAGCATCTCGACCTGCCGCAGTCCATGATGGACGACCTCGCCTTCCTCAAGCTCACCATGGTCGGCCTGCCGCCGGTCGCCGCGCACAAGTTTCCCTCCGAGCTCTCGGGCGGCATGCGGAAGCGCGCCGGCTTGGCCAGGGCGCTCGCGCTGGACCCCGAGATCGTGTTCCTGGATGAGCCTACGGCCGGTCTCGACCCTATTGGCGCCACCGACTTTGACCACCTAATTCGCAAGTTACAACAGACACTTGGGCTGACTGTCTATATGGTGACCCACGACCTTGATACCATTTTTACGGTGTGTGACCGGGTGGCGGTGCTGGCCGACAAACAGATCGTGCGGACTGGATCGCCGGCCGAACTGCAGCGCCAGCCCAATCACCCTTGGATCAAGGAATATTTCTGCGGCGAGCGTGCGCGTGCCGCGAGCCCGACCGAGCAGCGACGGCTCATCGTCTAATGGCGCGTGTTTGTTGAGGGTCCAATGGAAACCAAAGCGAACTACTTGATGATCGGCGGCTTCGTGCTGGGCGTGCTCGCCTTTGCCTTCATCTTCATTTTCTGGATCAGCAATTTCGCCGGCGGTGGCACGCGCTACCTCATCGTGTTCGAGACTTCGGTAGCCGGGCTCACTTCGGGCTCGAGTGTCGGCTTCAACGGCATCAAGGTCGGCGAGGTGCAGTCCTTCGCCCTCGATCCCGACGACGGCCGCAAAGTGCAGGTTCTGATCAGCGTGAACGACGGAACGCCGGTGCGCGAGAACTCCCGCGCCAGCATCCAATCGCTCGGCCTGACCGGTGGCAGCGGTATCCAGATCACGCCCGGCACGCCGGACTCGCCCCTGCTGGTGGCGACGGGAGAAGACCCGGTGCCGACGATCCAGGCAGATCGCGGGGCCGGGCAGGGCTTGTTCGATGCCGCGCCGGCGGCTTTGAACAACGCCAATGTGTTTATCAAGCGTCTCGACGACCTCGTTGCCGCCAATGAGAAGGCGATCACCACGACCTTGGGCAATCTCCAGCAGTTCACTTCCATGCTGAACGAGAAGAATGCCGAGATCGGCCAGATGATCGACGATGTCGGTCAGGGCGCACAGTCGTTCAAGAGCTTGAGTAGTAAGCTCGAAGTCTCTCTTGGGGATAACATGGACGGACTGACCCGGCAGGCCAAGGAAAGCATGCAGGAGTTCAGTGCGACCATGCGCGAAGGGCGCCGTGCGGCAGCAACTCTGAACCGAGTTCTTGAGAAGTTGGAGGCTGACCCCCGCGGCTTTTTGCTTGGTGGATCACAAGTGCCGGAATACACTCCACGTGGTCAATAAGGCACTTCAAAAGGCCGTTGGAGTGCCGCGTAACAGGGGGCGATCGGACATGTCTCGGTCGGCGCCGATTCTTGCCGCGGGCTTGATTTGCCTGGGCCTAGCGGGCTGCGCGCTCGCGGGCGGCGGTGGTGGCCACGCACCGGATACCTACGACCTCGTCGCGCTCGACTTCGCCGGCAGCGCCCGCCGGGCACCCTGGCAGCTCGTCGTCTATGAACCCGTGGCCGTGCATGCGCTCGAGACCAACCGCTTGATGGTGCGTCCCCGGGCCGATCAGGTGTCTTATTACAAGGGCGTTGCCTGGAGCGACCGCCTGCCGCGGCTGGTGCAGGCCCGCATGATCGAGAGCTTCCAGAATTCCGGCGCGGTCAAGGCGGTGAGCGCCACGTCCGGGCAATTCGGTCTCGCCACGGAGCTGCGTGCCTTCCAGGTCGACGTGTCGAGCGGCAAGGCCGCCGCCGAGGTCGACATCTTCGCCAAGCTGATCAACACCAGCTCGGGCAGGGTGGTAGCCACCAGAGGCTTCAGCTCGCGCGTGCCCGCCACCACCGATAACCCCGAAGACGTCATCGCCGCGCTGAACCAGGCCTTCACCGAGGTGCTGCAGGACATCACCGGCTGGGTCTCCGCCCGCCGCTAAGGTCTTCCCGATTTTCACGAATTGCCACCGGCTTGTCAGCCGCGCGGCCCATTGCGCTGAAACGACTCCAAAAAAAAAGGCCCCCTCGCTCCCGGTCTGGGAGGAGGGGGCCAATCTTTGGGGGAGCCTAAAACGTGCGAGGCTCTAGCGCAGGCGGCCGCTCGCGTGAGAGAGCAGCAGATAAACGCGCCCGGTCTCCGACGTCAGATAGTTCTGCAACATGTTGCCCGTCGGGTCGGACTGCTCGGCTTCCGCGAGCAGGCGCTCGAAGTCGCCGATATAGCGGTCGACAGTGTTGCGGAACTCGCCGTCGCGATCGTAGCGGCCGGAGATCTCCTCGAAGGTCACCTGGCCGTCATAGGTGTAGATGTGACGTCCGAGCACGCCGTGCTCGCCGGCCCGCATGCGGTGCCAGACATCCGCCGCCGTGCGATGGTCGATCGCCCGGGCCAATTCCTCGATACGGAGCTGACCGGCGCCGGCAGGAGCCGGGCGGCCGCCGCCATAGGCAGGAGCCGGGGCAGGGGCGTTGCCGTAGCCCTGTCCGCCATACGGATCGGGTTGGGAGAGCAACTCGCCCATGGACCGGTTGCCACGGCTACCGGCGCAGCAAGCTGGTGCGCGAGGCCGCCCGCGGCCTGGTCGAGATCGGCCGCTTCATGCGGGGCGGACACCTGACGTCCGCGCGCATCGAACCGCGGCAGCGGCGGCAGGCCGTAGTCGCCGCCTGAACGGCCATCGTCCTGCGGCGCGAAGGCCTGGGGCCTCGGCTGCGGCTGGGGCTGCGGCGACTGGCGGTAAGGATCGGCTCCGCTGCCCATGGTCGCGGCGGAAGCGCTCGCCCGCGACAGGGTCGGGGTGGAGGGCTTCGATCTCGCGGAACTGGTCGGTGAGCGCCTTGCGGATCGCGGCGGTCGCCTGCGCGGTCTGCTCGGGCAGGGTGTCCATCCGCTTCTGCATCTCTTGGCGCAAGCTGTCGAGATCGGTCGCGGTCTGCCGCGCCGCCTCACGCATGCCGCGCGAGGTATGATCGAACTGCCCGCGCATCTGCTCGAGCTGCTTGCCGATCTGCGTGATGACCGTCTCGAAGCTGCCCTTGAGGTCGGTGACCGCGCGGGCTGTGTGGGCTTGCGCCTCTTCGCGCAGCTTCTCGATCTGGGCGAGGGCCTGCTGGGCTTGGCTCGCGGTATCGCGGCCGAGGGCCGTGGTCACCTGCTTGGCCCGCGACTCGGCTTGCGTCAGCGCGCCTTCGACGATGCCCGCGTAGTTGCCCATCATGCCGTCGAGCTCCTTGGCCTTGGTGTTGACCGTGTGGAGCAGGCCGATAATGGACTGATGGCGGCCCTCCAGAATGGAGTCGATCTTGGCGTTGGAGGAATCGAGCGCCTTCGCCGCGGTGAGGATGGCTTGGCCCTGGTTCTCGAAGCGCTGGGTGAGGCCGTGGATCTGCTCGAGCAGCCCGCGTGAGACCTCGCGCAAATTCCCGGTCTGGCTGGTGAGGATGTCGACCGCCTCCTTGGACTGGGCGCCGACCTGTTCCGCCGTCTGCTGCATCATCTGCGAGTTGTTGGCGAGGACCTCATTGAGCTGCGCGGTCTGCTTGCCGAACGTCTCCTCGGCCACGCGCGTGTGCTCGCCGAGCATCTTGTCGGTCTCGGCCGTGCGCTGGCCGAAAGTCGTGTCGATGGACTTGAGCCGCTCGGCGAGGGACGTGATGACCAGCTGCGTCCGCTCGCCCATGGTCTGATCGAGGGCCGCGGTCTGCTGCGTGATGGCCGTCTCCAGCCCCTTCACCTTCTCCAGCAGAGACTTGGTGAAGCTGTCGGCCCGCTCGGCCAACGTCCGGTCGAGGGCGATGGCGCCTTGGTTGACCGCCGAGGTGAACTGGGCCGTGCGATCGGCCAGCGTCTTGTCCACCGCATTGGCCCGCTCGTCGATGGTCGTGGCCAGAGCTTCGGTGCGCTCGGTGAGGGTCTTCTCGAAGGCGATGGCGCCTTCGGCCACCACATTGGTGAAGGCGTCGGTGCGCTCGGACAGCGTCTTGTCGAGCGTGACCGCGCTTTCCGCCACCACGTTGGTGAGAGCGTCCGTGCGCTCGGTGAGCGTCTTATCGAGCGTGACGGCGCTCTCGGCCACCACGTTCGTGAGAGCGTTCGTGCGCTCGGTGAGGGTCTTGTCGAGGCTAGCGGCACCTTCGGCCACTACATGGTGA
>NZ_LPWF01000005.1 GCF_001723305.1 Methyloceanibacter superfactus | reverse complement strand
CGCGGCCGCCCCCGCCGCGAGCACGGCGCAACAAGAGCCAGCCCCTGAAGCCGCGCCCCCGGCCAAGAAAAAGGGTCCGGCCGGCCAGCTCATGGACGGCCTCTTCGGGAATTAGCGCTCGAACTTCAGCTCCCCGAAGGCTTCAAATCCTTGACGACAGGCGCGGGCACCGAACCCCAGCCATCTCGTGAGGTGCCGAACGCCGCTCGTTCTACGATCGAGCCTCCATCGGCACATAAGCGCGCTCGGTGACGCCGGTATAGAGCTGGCGGGGCCTGCCGATGCGTTGCGAGGGTTCGTCGATCATCTCCTTCCACTGCGCCAGCCAGCCTGCGGCGCGTGCGATGGCATACACCACGGTGAACATGTCCATTGGAAAGCCGAGCGCCTTCAGCGTGATTGCCGAATAGAAGTCGATGTTGGGACGCAGATTATTCTCGATGAAGTAGTCATCGGAAAGCGCAATACGTTCGAGCTCGAGCGCGACCTTGAGGATGGGATCCTCGCGGTGGTGACGGCCGACGCTATCAAGCACCTCGTTACAGGCCTTCTCCATGATCTTGGCTCTTGGGTCGATATTCTCATAGACGCGATAGCCGAAACCCACCAATTGAAACGGATCGTTCTCGTCCTTGGCCCGTTTGATGTATTCAGGGACGTGCTCGACCGAGCCGATCTCCTGCAACATGATGAGCACCGCCTCATTGGCGCCGCCATGCACCGGACCCCATAGAGAGGCAAGCCCGGCTGAAATACAGGCATAAGGGTTTGGCCCCCGAGACCCGGCAAGGCGTACGGTAGCGGTGGACGCGCTCTGCTCGTGGTCGGCATGAATGATAAAGATCCGCCGCATAGCACTGGCAAGAGCGGGGTCGACATCGTAGCTCTGGTCCGGCCTTGCAAAAAAACACATATGCAGGAAATTCGCCGAGTAGTTCAGGTCGTTCCGTGGATAGACGAACGGCTGACCGAGAGAATATTTGTAAGCCATCGCGGCAATAGTCGGCATTTTTGCGATCAGGCGGATGCTCGCGATCTCTCGCTGTGCCGGATCCTTGATGTCGACGCTGTCGTGATAGAAGGCGGAGAGCGCCCCAACCACGCCGACCATGATTGCCATAGGATGCGCGTCGCGGCGGAAGCCGGAATAGAATCGGCTCATCTGCTCATGCACCATCGTGCTTTTGGTAATGCGGTTCTCGAATGCTTCGTATTGCTGGGCCGTAGGGAGTTCGCCGTAGAGCAAGAGGAAACATGTTTCGAGGAAGGTGCTGTGTTCGGCAAGCTGTTCGATCGGATATCCCCGATAGAGGACCAACCCCTTTTCAAAGTCGATGAACGTAATCTTGGACTCGCAGCTTGCCGTGGATGTGAAGCCCGGATCATAGGTGAAGCGACCTGTCTCCTGATAAAGGGTGGTGATATCGACCACGTCTGGGCCTAGCGTGCCCTTGCGCACCGGCAGGTTGTAGCTCTTGCCACCGATCAGGAGGGATGCCTCCGCCGAGTCCTTTTCCATTGCGCGCTCCTACAGTCCTCTTCCCCGGTCATTTATGCGACCCTCTATCTGTCGCCTGGTCGCTGGACAAGGCCAGTATAACGGGATTTCGGCGGACATTGAGGAACTGGGCAAGACAGGCGCATGGTTGACAACCGTCGCCCAATTGCCCGCGTGAGCTCTTCGAAAATTGCGCCCGCTTACGGTGGTTAGCGGACAAACCCTATCCCCACTTTACCCCCGCCCCTGAATCCGCGCGTACACTGCTCCCGTCCCTGCCCCAATGAGGGATGCGGTGCCTAGGACCGTCCTGACATCGTGGGGCTTGGATGCGGCGCCCGAGGACGGCGCGGTAAAGATGGGCCGATCTCGGATGCGAAATTCCCGATAGGCCCTGACCCCGCGCCACGGATAACGGACCAGCCTCGGGGGTCCCCGCTCCGCCCACCTGCGCTGTAACACGTGGGTCGTCGGGTGAGGTGCGCGCGACGTTACGCGCTACGCCTGTGCCACTGGTGAGAAGCCGTGCGGAAGGGGGCTGTAAAATCATCGCCGCATAGCGCGGGGCGCCGAAGGGCCGCCCTTGAGCTCGAGCAGGACGCGGACCTTGTCGCCCCGCGCTCAATCCCTCGGGGCTTAGCCCCTCATGCCTCGTGGTCCTCGGGCCGCGAGACGCCTTCGGCTGCCCGTGCTCAAGGTGCCCGGAGGGCGGTATCACCCAAGGAGCGCCCCCGGAAAGCATGGGCTTTCAGGGGAATGGTCCTTGATTTTACCGGGCGGGGCGACCATTCTCCGCCGCAATCGGCGGATGCGGAAGGAGCCTTATGACGAAGGAAGAAATGCTCGAATTTCCGGGAGTGGTCACAGAACTGCTCCCGAACGCCACCTTTAGGGTGAAGCTCGAGAACGAACACGAGATCATCGCCCATACGGCGGGACGGATGCGCAAGAACCGGATCAGGGTGCTTGCTGGCGACAAGGTTCTAGTCGAGATGACACCCTATGATCTCACTAAAGGTCGGATCACTTACCGGTTTAAGTAGCAAGCTCGGGCTGAAGCGGAGCGATCCTGCTGGGCCTGAGGCTGCGATTCAGGGACCGAAGAAGGCGAAAAGCCCGACTCGGCCGCCGCGCCGCCGCGCGCCGACGCCAGGCTCGAGCTTCCGGCCGAAGCTGGTGCTCGCTTCGGCCTCGCCGCGCCGGCTTCAGCTCCTCGAGCAGGCCGGCATCGCGCCCGACGCGTTGCGGCCCGCTTCGGTTGACGAGAGCGTGGCCAAGGGCGAGGTGCCGCGCCACATCGTGCGCCGGCTCGCCCGCGCCAAGGCGGAGGCCGCGCTCAAGATCATCAAATCGGAGCCCGAACTCGCCAAGTCCTTCCTCATCGCCGCCGATACGGTGGTGGCGGTGGGACGCCGGGTGCTCGGCAAGGCCGAGCTGGAGCATGAGGCCGCCGATGCCTTGCGCATGTTGCGCGGCCGCGCCCACCGGGTGCATACGGCCATTTGCATCGTGACGCCCGAGGGGCGCTGGCGCGAGCGGGTGGTGGAGACGCGGGTCCGCTTCCGCAACATCTCCGACCAGGAGATCGGCGCCTATCTCGCCAGCGGCGAGTGGAAGGGCAAGGCCGGCGGCTATGCCATTCAGGGCATCGCCGGCGCTTTCGTGGTCAAGCTGGTCGGCTCCTACACCAATGTCGTCGGCCTGCCGCTCACCGAGGTGGTGAGCCTGCTGGCGGGCGAGGGCTATCCGGTGAGCCTGCTGTGGCTCTCCAAGGCGGAGGTCGAGACCGAGTGAATGCGCCTTCGCGCAAACCCCCGGAGCCAAAGACGACCGGCCGCTGCCCGATCTGCGGCAAGCCATCCGCGCCCGACCGCCGCCCGTTTTGCTCGAAGCGTTGCGCCGAGATCGACCTCGGCCGCTGGCTCAAGGGCGCTTATACGGTTCCCGGTGAGCCGGTCGGCAATATCGACGATGGGACCCTCGACGAGTTCGAGTGAGAGGAGCCGGCATGGCCGTGCCCGTGTTCAGGGCCCATCGACAGGGGGCGGCGCGGGGGACGCATCCGGTCTCGACAGGGGCGGGGCGATTTCCTATAAGCCAGGGCCTTGCGTGGCGCGCCCCGGCGGCGGCCTGACAAGCATCGGTAGCTCAGTTGGTAGAGCAGCGGATTGAAAATCCGCGTGTCGGTGGTTCGAATCCGCCCCTGGGCACCACTCCATTTCTTGCTCGTTGATTTGCCACTACTTTTTGCTCCCTTTTGTCCCACCGACCGCAACCTCCGCGTCGGGTGGGGCAATTTCGTTCTCGATCTGGCCCAGCGAAATGAAATGCATGCCGGTATTGGCGAGCCTCTTTCGATCCGCCCGTCGGGTGTAACGCTCGGCTTCCTTGAGGGTGGTCCAGCCAAAGATAGCCATGAGCTGGTGTGCGGTGGCACCGTTGTTGGCGGCGAGGGTGGCTCCTGCCTTTCGTAATCCATGCGCGCTGCAATGCGGCAGTTCCGCCTGGTCGCACCAATACCGCATCTTGTTTCCAAACCCCGCCGGCGTAAAAGGCTTGCCGAACTCAGTTACAATGAACGTGAGCTGATCGGGAGGAGTTGCCTCGATAGCGGCCCTCAGCTCCCGCATGATGGGGATTTCTACCTCGACCCTGGTCTTCTTTCGCTTGAACACCAGGCGATCATTCCGGCGGTGCTGGCGGCCAAGGTCCACGAGGTCGCCACGGGCGGCTCCGGTATAAAGCAAGAACGTAAGTGCTCGGGCCGCCTTTGAGGTTGTGCCGTGATGATTGAGGTACTGGTAGACCTCGTCGATGGTCCATGTGTGGAAACCCTCGGAACTCGTCTTGATGTAGGGCACATCGGTCGCGGGATTGCGTTCAGCATGGCCAGCCTCGACTGCCCACTTGAACACTTGTCGAAGAGCCTTCAGACGCCCGTTGGCTGCCTCGGGTAGCTCAGCCTTCTCGTCCCTGAACTGGCGAACGTGGCGCGGCTCCATGCGCGCAAAGGGCTTCGTACCATGAGTGACAGAGAGATTGTCTAGAATGCCCCGTCTTACGCGCTGGGTCGATCCGCGAAGCTGCTTGAACTCAGCCGAGACGAAGTAGCGCTCAAGGAGCCAGCGGAGCGATCCCCTTAGGGCTGCGCCTCCGACCGTCGGGTTGAATTTCGGTCGCTCGGTCTCGGCAAGGGCGTTGTTGTATGCGGCTACGAAGCCCTCGGTGCCCCACCGCTCCCTAATCCTGATCTTGCGACCGTTGCGTCGCACGTAGAGGCGCATGTTGCCATGGCGGTCCATATCCTCGGAGATGTAGCGAAGATTGATCTTCATGCCGCCTCTCGGTCCCAAGGGTTCTCGGCGTCGCCGTCGGAAAGCGCATCGAACGCGGCATCAAGCTGTCTACGGTCCCAAATGACACGGCTGTTAATTCTCTTTGGCGGGGGCATTCTTCCGTCACGCACCATGTTATCGAAGAGAGATGAAGAGACGCCGATGTAGGCTGCCGACCTCACGCGACCAAGACCACGTGTTCAATCGAGAGAACGTCCGCCCGTGTCATTTCGTATCCCCTGCCAGTTCAACTCGGCCCCAAGCTACGAATAAGCGGACCACTGCCCACAGCGTTGACAAGTTATCTAATGCTTTTTTTACGTCGCACTTCAACAACGGGGGGAACTGTCACGCGGGGGTCGATGACTCCATTTGCGGCGCGTTCGACTTCTGTCTGGAACCAAATAGTGAAGTGATTTGATCGATTCTGGATAAAATTCGGGCTCTGTTGATCAGTTTATTGTCCACCGGACACCCGAGAGTTTAGAGCGGCCATGCCGATTTGGCGGTTGGCACCAGCTACCGTGCCGATCAACCGGAGGCCCTTACGAACTCATCTGCTTCCTCAAACCATGTCTGCTCCGCCCGCAGCATCCGCTCCCTGTGCAGCAGCGGGCCGGTCCAGACTTAAACCTTTGGGAGTCTTCCTGCGTTAGTACGGGATGAGGCAGCCAGGTGGCCGTCGATTCGCGACCCGTGTAACGTCGAGGACAGGGTGATTCCTTTTTGGAGGACTGAGAGATGCCAGGCACGGGCGACATTATCATCAGCGTAAAGCCCGAGCACGCCCACAACATAATTGTGGGTCGCAAGACGGTGGAGTTGCGCCGTCGCTTTGCCGACGATTCGGCAATCGGAAAGTGGATGTTGATCTACTCATCCAGTCCCGAAAGGGCCCTCATCGGCGCCGTCAGGATCGCAAACGTTCGACGCATGGCGGTGGGGCCACTGTGGAAGGCTTTCAAAAAACAGGCCTGCGTACCCCGATCGCTGTTTCTTGAGTACTTCAGCGGCGCAACCGAGGGCGTTGGCGTAATCTTGGGGCCGGTGGTAACATTCGATCCTGCCATTTCTGCGCGTGAACTGCGAGAGCGCTTCAGTTTCTCGCCGCCCCAGTCATACCGCTATGTCCGCGGTGCCCTTGCTGACCTCCTCGATGACGAACGCATTCAAATTCCTGATCGACACCAATGTAGTGATCGGCCTCGAGGACAACTCCCCAGCCGATGCGAGGCTTACTGATCTCGCGCGAAAGTGCAGCACACACGGGGTCCGACTCTTCGTCGACTCAGCTGTAGACGACGACATCCAGCGAGATCGTGACGCAGAAAGACGCAGCATCACGCTCAGCAAGCTAGAGCGCTTTGAGCGGTTGGCTGGTGTTCCCTATCCCGACGACGCGGAGCTTGCGCGCAGATATGGCGCCATAAGTTCCGACAACGACCTGAGCGATGTTCGGCTGCTTTTCTGTCTGGAGCAAGGAGCTGCCGACTTTCTGATCACTCAGGATGTGAAGCTGATCAAGAGGGCAAGCCGTTGCCTCTTGTCCGGTCGTGTGATGTCCGTCGAGGATGCGCTGGTCTGGCTGAGGCAGACCTTCGAGCCGACCTCAGTTGAGCTGCCGCACGTGACGGAGCAGGAGGCATACGCGCTCGATCGAAGCCACCCTATCTTTGACGGTCTCAGGGACGACTACACGGGTTTCGATCAGTGGTTAGAAAAGTGCGCTCGGAAACATCGCAAGTGCTGGACCGTGATGGTCGGTGGAGAGCTGGCTGGAGTCGTCATCCGCAAAGATGAAGCTCGCCGCGACGCGTGCATCCAGTCGTCAGGCGAGAAAATCCTGAAGCTCTGCACTTTCAAGATGGCCCCGGAGTTTCGCGGCGAGAAGTTTGGTGAGCACCTGCTGAAGCAGAGCCTCTGGTTTGCGCAAGCGAACTGCTACGACGTCGTCTATCTTACCGCCTTTGCCGACAAGGAGGAGCTTATCAGCCTGCTCCAGTCCTATGGGTTCTCGCAAACGTCCCGACTGCAAAACGGCGAACTAGTATTTGAGAAGGTGCTGCTCCATGGGGACCTAAACCCCAGTAGCCAGGAAGACGTGCTCGATTTCGACCGTAAGTGCTACCCTCGCTTCTATGACGGTCAGAGGGCTGCCAAGTACTGTGTCCCGATAAAGGGCGAGTACCACAAGAAGCTGTTCCCCGAGATCAGCTTTCGCAAAGTGCTCCCCCTTTTTGAGGGGACAGACCTGACCAACGAACTCGCAGCAACTCCCGACCAGGCGCGCGTTCCCGGCAACTGCATCCGCAAGGTCTATCTTTGTCGAGCGAAGGCCAGCTCTCTCAGACCGGGTGACCTGCTATTCTTCTACCTGTCCAAGGACGATGAGTTGGAGGCCTCACAGAGCATCACGACCGTCGGCATCGTCGAGAGTGTGAGCGAGTGCGATGACGCGAGCGATCTCATCCGAATGACGGCGAAGAGGTCGGTCTTCTCAAGAGATGAGCTTGTCGAGCTGGCGGGCGATTCTGGGAGTCCAGTAAAGGTGATCGACTTCTTGCTCGTGGGTCATTCGAGGCCCACGGCGAAGTTGGCCGATTTAGTCGCTGGAGGTGTATTCAACGGACGACCACCGCAATCCATAGCTAAGTTAAGCGAGGATCGATTCTTAGTGCTGAAGGGGATGCTGGACTTGGGGTTTGACGCTTGAGAGGTCAGCGCATCATTGGTGTGTTCGGTCTATCTGGCGTTGGCAAGAGCACCCTGATCTCCCAAGCGCGGAGGGCTGTTACAAGCAGCCTTCACCTGCAAGCGAGCGCCTTGATCAAGGACGGCCTCCGACACCCAGAGGCTACTTCTGAATCCCTCCGGCAGCGCCCCCGAGAGCAGGTAAGATCGAATCAAGACGTCCTGGTGGACACGTTCTGGCGCGCTGTCCGGTCTCAGCCAGAACCTCTAGTCATCTTCGACGGGCATCTCGTTATCGACACGGACAACGGGCTGGTCGAGATACCTCAGGAGGTGATCGAAGAACTCCGGCTGCTCGTCATGGTCCACGTTGAAGACGATGCCGCAAAAATTGCTGAGCGGCGTGCGCGGGACCGACGGCGGACTCGTCCTGTGCGGTCGGAGGAAGCTCTGGATGAGCACCAGCAGTTGTCCCGCAGGTTATGCGAATCCTATGCGTCCGCGCTGGGGGCCACGATGGCCGTTTGTCGGCCCGAAGAGCTGGACCGCTTCAAGAGCTTTCTTACTCGCTGAGGATGGGCTTGCAGCCAAAACGCAGCTCAAAGCGCAAGCCCGACTGGGTCGCTGGCTTCAGGTTGCCAGGGCGCGATAGACGGATGCCTTCGAGAGGGAGGTCTGCCGCATAATCTCCGGCACAGTTGTCCCCGCCTCCCGTAACTTTCTCACTTTCTGGATCGTCTCTGAGACTAGAAGAGGCTTGCGCCCGAACCGAGTTCCACGCTCGCGCGCCTTGTTGATCCCGTCCATCTGCCGCTCTCGGCGGATGTCGTTCTCGAACTCGGCGATCAGAGAAAGGATGCCCATTATCAGCTTCCCTGTTCGGGAGGTCGTGTCGATGGTCGGGTCATCCACCACCTTGAAGGCCACACCCTTGTCGGCAAGCGTGGACACGATGCGGTAGAGGTCTGAGGTCGAGCGGGCCAAGCGGTCAATCTTCGTTACGAGAAGCGTGTCGCCCTCGCGCAAGTAATCGAGACAGCGCTTTAGCTCTGGACGCCCCGCATCGACGCCCGAGCGCTTCTCCTGAAAGACCTTGTCGCAGCGTGCGGCCTCCAGCTTTCCAAGCTGGACACCAAGGTCTTGCCCGGAGGTCGATACCCGAGCGTAGCCAACCGTCGTCATGGAGGTTCTGATCCCCTTAGAGTTATTGAGAAAACCATTAAGAGACACATTTTGAGACCCGTCAAGCGGCGGCCTCAGAATGTGTACAATTTGAGCCGACCTTGAAGCCCGTCAAAGATGAGCGACGGTGTTGGCAGCCAGCTCGTGGTGTCTGCTTCACTCTCCACAAGCAGACATGCTCAGAGCCGACATGGATGTCCGCTTCGTGCCAATAGCCGACAAAAAGCCCCCGGCGCAGGGAGAAGAGAAGAGCGCCGGGGTTAGTGTTGGCAGAGCCGCCTATTTCGGTACACCCACAGCAGGGCGGCCGGTCAATTCAAGCCCGCTATATCGCGAGCACACGCCGCATCGAAACCGACTGGTAGCGCGAGCACGGTAACCTCGTCGTCGCCCGCGGTAGCGTCGCGGGCGTAAAGCTCGGGGATCACCACCAACTGCGCGCCGTTGGCGCTGCGCCGGACCGCAAGGTCGGCGGGGCCATTCAGGTCGGACATGGTGCCGCCAGGCTGGAGCGCGAGGGTGGTGGTAACTTTGCTTTTGCAGGTGACCGTAAGCTTGCCAGGAATGTCTCCACGGATCTGGGCGTTTAACATCACGCCACCAGCGGTGAAGTCGAGGCCATCGAGTGCCCCCAGGTCGCTGTCAACCGGTGGCGGTAGCTTGTTGTTGAAGATGTCCTCTTTGGTCAGCGCGTAGATGCCGCCATTTGCCGGGTCGGCCAAGTTGGCGAATGCCCCGACAGTGTTCACATAGACCTTACCGTTGGTTGGTGAGACCTCGACCCCGTCAGGGTTGCCGGGGATATCCAGGAACGTAGGCGGATTGGCGGGCACCCGTCCGTCCGCGAGGGCGTCCAGCGCGCTGTGTGGGATCATCCAAAGGCCACTCCTACTTTCGAACGGCGGGTCAAACTGATCGCCCCCGATGGCGCTGTCGGTGACGTAGACATTGCCATCGGCGTCGAAACCCAGCGCGTTGATCAGGATGATTGGGCTGCCGTTGATCTGCTCGAACACTGACCCCTGGCCGGTATCGATCTCGCCGAGCACTTCGCCGGCATCATTGAACGCCAGAAGCTTACTGCGCATGCGTGTCGGGTCCTTGACCACCTGACCATTGTTATCGACGAGCGGCGCCGATCCCGTGCAAAGAAAGATCGTCCCGGCCGGGAACTTCTCTGTTGCAACTGGCAGCACGCCCATGCCGAGCGGCCCGGTCAAGCCGGTGATCAGCTTCTTCTCGACTATCGCCAACTCACCGTTGGCTTTGACGTCCAGCTTGCTGATGTATCCCGCGCCCTCAACCCAACCAAATTTTTCGGAAAGATTGCCGGCCTCGGCAGCATTGGAGATGTACACATGGCTACCGTCCGCGCTGAAAATCGCGCCTTCCGGATTGTCGAATTCCTTGAGCACCTGAAGGATCACCGCGGGCGATGGGTGGACCCCGCCGTGTATCTCAGCCGCGACGCTGCGATTGTCGGCCACGGCGCATGCGACCAACGCCGCGAGGGTGACCGTAACTCCAAAGCGCGGCTTCATCATTTGTTCCATCTTATACATTGGATCACACCTTTGTTGTGCCTCTGCGCGGACTGGCCCTTTAAAGAAACCGAAGTCCGCTGCGGGCTCGCTCTTCGCCGATCTTGATCCGCGACCTAATCGAGTTAGATCGCAGACGGTTCTCCCGCAGGCTTAGAAGCCGCGGGTCTGGACCGTGGGGGATGCTCTGGTGTGCTGTATTCGGGAAAGGGGGCGTGCACGTAATCGGCACGGTAGTCTCAACCGCCAGCGCCTAGGTTCCGGCGTGCCAGTAAAAAAACTGTCTGCTCCATATTGGGCTAATGCAAGTTATTTGTGCAAAGGAGCCTGACCAAAATCATCGGGACAAAAAAGCCCCGGCGCAGGAGAGAAGTGACGAGCGCCAGGGCTTAGAATTATCTGACCGCCGCGAAACCTCAAGACTGATATGCATCCGCGACTGTCAGTGTCTACTACTTGGGTACACCCACAAATAGGGCCCCGGTCAAGTCGCCGTTCTCACCGGTGAGTGGTGCATAGTCGGCTTGATAGTCGTGACCAAAAAGGGTCGTTGGCCCGCTGTAGGAGCGTTTTCCGACCAAGGCTTTGTAGGCGGCGCTATCACGGTCAAGTTTTGTATCGGTGGCCGATTGCCCTTCGGCGCTCAAGGTGGTTTGGGTCCGGACAAAGTCTTTACCGTCATAAGAAAAGATAGTCGCTTCGACCTTGGTGGCCGCCAATGAAGCGCTGCTCACAAGCGCCATGGCGGGCAACAACAATGTCAGGATGAGTAAGAGCTTTTGACTTAGGTTTCTCATTTCACACTCCATTGGCGAACTTGACCGCTAGGTCGAGTTCTGTAGGGGACGACGTCCCCGCAGCCGAGAGACCGCAGGGGGCCTGGACCGTGGGGGATTGTCTGGTGTGCTGAGATTTGGAAAGAGGGCCGCACTTAATCGGCAGTCTTTACCGCCAGCGCCTAGGTTCCGGCGTGCCAGTGGGCAAACTGTCTGCTCAATACATGTCCGTTGCAAGCGCCATGTGCTGATCTGACCGACATCAGCGGGATGTCCGCTTTGGGTCACTAGCGGACGTCTGCGAGTGCAGGGGGGAGATGTCCGCATTGCGTCCAAGAGCGGCCACGCGCGAGAGGGGGGCGTCTGCTCATTCGCGCGCGTGAAGGGATGAAGCAAACTTAACCCCTCGAAGCTCCCCATCGCTGATTTCATTGGTTCTTCTGTTTCTGCTCAGCGATTTTATTGCAGTCTCGGCCCCGGGCGGAGACCTGCTTGACCTACAAGGGGCATTGGCCCCTCGGACCGGAGCCCCTCCTGTGCGTGTCCACCGGGCTGTCGGACCAATGTTCTCCGTCGTGCCGCAGCGCTTGCCATGAATGATGCCCTGCAGGCGGCGATGCTCCCTCCTGACATGGAAGTGGTTCCAGACCGTGGGCCCACCCCCTTTGATGAGGTACTTGCCGTCAGGGTTGTCGTGGAGCACGAGCTTGATGACATCATCTGCCCAATAGCCGTAGCCAGCTTTGTCGCCGTCGCGCCTACCGTGCTTGTTGATGAGGCGGTAGATCGCCGCCTCGACCTGAAGCAGCCCCTTGCCCGTGCGGTACTCGACCGGCAGGTGGAACAGCAGATGGCAATGCACCACCTCGGCCTGTCCACCTGACATTCGCTCACGCGCCCAGATGCAGGCGAGGGGGAAGCCGTGCCGACGCGCCCACTTGTCGAGTCCCTCGCGCACCTTGGCGAAGAGCTTGCCATCGGGATCATCACCAACACCCGTGAACGCCCAATGGATCGTGAGGTGAGCCACCAACGGCAGCCCAGCAGATCTCGCAAAGGACACGGCGTCCATCATGTTGACGGCCTGACGCATGGTGATGCGCGTGTTACCGCGCGCGAGCTTGTTGGGCTTCGCCGTGAACAACTGTTCTCGCGCTGTAGAAACAGCGAGCAGTGCTGCGTGCATTGGGGCCCCTATGGACTGAAGTGAACTCAACTAGCGTGGTCGTGAGAGGACGACTCGTCGCTCACCGAACCACTGACCGAACAGACCCTTCGCTTCGTCGCGGAGGTTGAACGGGATGCGCTGGTGGTCGGTGGTGTCCCCCTATGCTCCCCTGAGGTACTAACTAATAGAGAGCGTGCGACAGCCGACCGGCGGTGATGTTCGTCCTCGCAAGCGCCCAATCCCTCGCGAACCAACGGGTCCGAGTGACTGACGACATGGACTTGATACGTTCCAGGAACGTCCAAGTTCTGCACCGCGTGGTGTTCGGGCAATCCATGGAGCGTGGCGAGCCCTTCGGGCGCGACGTCGCCACAGTATTCTCGGACGCGGCACAGCAGTCCATCCCGCGCGGTGCAGTAGGAGCGATTTCGCCAGCCGGAGTTCTTTGAGCGGGGATTGCCTTTCTTCCGCTGCAGGACCCACTGAAGCGGGTCATCTACGACCCTCCATACTGCGTTGAGCTGCGCTACGAGCCCGTTTGAGGGGTGCGCTAGGCCGTTGGGTCCATCATGGCAGTCCCAGTGGCCCAACGAAGCGTTCGACTGCTCGCGCACCCCATTCTTGGGCTTAACTTCGAGCGCTCGGCGGCCAGTGGTCACCGAGGCGTCTGAGCGCGGCATAGGAGCCATCGAGCAGGCGTCAGTTGAGCTTGAGCCTGTCGTTCGGTGGGGCAGTCGCGTCGGAAAGCATAATGATTGTGCGGGAAGGTTGCTTGTCCCACCCTCCGCTAAGTCATTGTGCCTGTTGAAGTGAGGCGCCCCGCCCCTGGGCACCATTTTCCCCGTCTCTGCCAAGATAAATTGTCACGGGCCCGCTACCGGGCCGGTGTAGGGGTGCTAGCGTTCCGGCAGTGCCGCCGCCGGCGGGCGCCGCGCGAAATCCAAATGTGACTCAAACGGGCGGACTCATGACCCAAACGACCCAGACCTGGCTCATCCGGATCGTCATCATGGGGGTGATCGCCGGCGCCGCCTATCTCGCTTGGCAGGCGCTGAAGCCGAACGGTCCGCCGGAGGCTTCGCCAGCGGCAATGGCCGCATCGAGGCGACGGAGATCGACATCGCCACCAAGATCGCGGGGCGGGTCGAGACCATCGAGGTCGGTGAAGGCGATTTCGTTCAGCCGGGCCAAGTCTTGGCTGCGATGGATACGGATGTGCTCCAGGCGCAACTCCGCGAGGCGGAAGCCGAACTGCAGCGCGCGGTGATCGGCGTCGAGACGGCGCAGAGTCAGGTCTCCCAACGCGAAGCCGAGAAGACGGCGGCTGAAGCTTCGGTGGCGCAGCGCGAAGCCGAGCTCGATGCCGCCCAGAAGCGCTTGGCGCGGTCGGAAGAACTCGTGCCGAAGGGCGCCACCTCGGTCCAGGTTCTCGACGATCGCCGCGCGGCGTTCGAAGGCGCGAAGGCGGCCGTCGCCGCGGCCAAGGCGCAAGTCGCCGCGGCGGAAGCCGCCATCGGCCTTGCCAAGTCGCAGATCATCAGCGCCCGCGCGGCCGTCGATGCGACCCGCGCCACCATCGAGCGCATCAAGGCGGATATCGACGACAGCACGCTGCGCGCCCCCCGCGAGGCCCGGGTGCAATATCGCGTTGCCGAGCCTGGCGAAGTCTTGGCGGCGGGCGGCGCGGTGCTCAACCTCGTCGTGCTCACCGATGTCTACATGACCATCTTCCTGCCGACCATCGACGCGGGCCGCGTCCAGCTCGGCGCCGAAGCCCGCATCGTGCTCGATGCCGCCCCGCAATATGTCATCCCGGCGAAGGTCTCCTTCGTCGCCGATGTGGCGCAGTTCACGCCCAAGACGGTGGAAACGGCGGAGGAGCGGCTGAAGCTGATGTTCCGCGTCAAGGCCCGCATCGATCCCACGCTTCTCAAGAAGCATATCCGCGACGTGAAGACGGGCTTGCCCGGCGTGGCCTATATCCGGCTCGATCCGGAGATCCCGTGGCCGGACGACTTGCAGATACGCTTGCCGGAATGAGCGGAGCCTCTCCTCATGCCGTGCCGGGAGAGGAGGGCGCTGCGCCCGTCGCGCGCCTACGGGGCGTGAGCCTCCGCTACGGCAAGGTGCAGGCGCTTGCCGGCATCAATCTCGACCTTCCCGCCGGCCGCATGGTCGGGCTGATGGGGCCGGACGGCATCGGCAAATCAAGCCTGCTGTCGTTGGTCGCCGGCTCGCGCGCCATCCAGAAAGGAGAGGTCGAGGTTCTCGGCGGCAGCATGGCCAAGGCGCGGCATCGTCAACGGGTTTGTCCGCGCATTGCCTACATGCCGCAAGGCCTCGGCAAGAACCTTTATCCTACGCTGTCGGTCTACGAGAATATCGACTTCTTCGGCGCGCTGTTCGGGCACGACCACGCGGAGCGCAAGCGTCGCATCGTGCTTCTGACCCAGAGCACCGGGCTTGCGCCCTTCGTCGACCGGCCGGCCGGCAAGCTCTCAGGCGGCATGAAGCAGAAGCTTGGCCTATGTTGCGCGCTGGTGCACGACCCGGATCTTCTCATCCTCGATGAGCCGACCACCGGCGTCGACCCGCTGTCCCGCCAGCAGTTCTGGCGCATGATCGACGACATCCGCCGCGACCGGCCCGGCATGAGCGTCGTCGTCGCCACCGCTTACATGGAGGAAGCGGCGCGGTTCGATTGGCTGGTGGCCATGGATGCCGGCGCCGTGCTCGCCACGGGAACGCCCGCCGAATTGATCGCGCGCACCGGCACCGCGTCGCTGGAAGCGGCCTTTATCGCGCTCCTCCCCGAAGAGAAGCGCCGCGACCATCGGGCTGTGACGATTCCACCCCGTTCGCCCGGCTCCGACCACGAGACGGCGATCGAAGCGCGGGGGCTCACCAAGCGCTTCGGCGACTTCACCGCCGTCGACCACGTGAGCTTCAAGATAAAGCGTAGCGAAATCTTCGGCTTCCTGGGCTCGAACGGTTGCGGCAAGACCACGACCATGAAGATGCTGACCGGGCTGCTCGAGCCGAGCGAAGGCAAGGCTTGGCTCTTCGGCCAGGAGGTGGACCCGCGCGATCTCGCCACCCGCCGCCGTGTCGGCTACATGTCGCAATCCTTCTCGCTCTATACCGAGCTGACCGTCCGCCAGAATCTGGAGCTGCATGCGCGGCTGTTCGAGGTGCCGGAGACGGAGATTCCGGCCCGCGTCGAGGAGATGGTCGAACGCTTTCAGCTGGCCGGAGTGATCGATGCCTACCCAGGCGGGCTGCCGCTGGCCCTCCGGCAGCGCCTGTCTCTCGCCGTGGCCATGATCCACAAGCCCGAGATGCTGATCCTGGACGAGCCGACATCCGGTGTCGACCCGATCGCCCGCGACCGGTTCTGGCAGATGTTGGTCGATCTCTCTCGAAGCGACGGCGTGACGATTTTCATCTCGACGCATTTCATGAATGAGGCGGAGCGCTGCGACCGCATTTCGCTGATGCATGCCGGCAAGGTGCTGGTCACCGATCCGCCCGAGACGCTGGTAAGGCAAAGCGGCGCCAAGACGCTCGAGGACGCCTTCATCAGCTATCTGGAGCAGGCGGTGGCCGAGGACGACGGTGATCAGACGAGCGAGGCCGAGACCGCTTTGGCGGACTCCATGCGCGGGCCTGAGCCCGAGGAGCCCGTGCGCGGCGGGCAGCGCCATTTCAACCTCCGCCGCGCCATGAGCTACGCGCGGCTCGAGGGGCTGGAGTTGCTGCGCGATCCCATCCGGCTCACGCTGGCCGTGGTCGGCAGCGGCATTCTGATGCTGGTCATGGGCTACGGCATCAGTCTCGACGTGGAGGATTTGAGCTTCGCCGTGCTTGATCGCGACCAGACCACGACCAGCCGCGACTACACGCTGAACCTGTCCGGCTCGCGCTACTTCGTCGAGAAGGAGCCGCTCGCCAGCCATCAAGAGCTCGACAAGCGCATGCGCTCGGGTGAGCTCAGCCTCGCCCTGGAGATTCCGCCCAACTTCGCGCGCGACATCGCCCGTGGGCGGGATGTTTCCGTGGCGGCCTGGATCGACGGCGCCATGCCGACGCGGGCGGATACCGCGCGCGGTTATGTCGAGGCCATGCATTCCCTCTGGCTCGCCGAGAAGGCGCGCCAGTCAGGGCAAGAATCCGCGCTCGCCGGATTGGCCAATGTCGAGATCCGCTACCGTTATAATCCCGACGTCAGGAGCGTGGTGGCCATGGTGCCGGCCATCATTCCACTTCTGTTGATGATGATCCCGGCGATGCTCACCGCGCTCAGCGTCGTGCGCGAGAAGGAGCTCGGCTCCATCGTCAACTTCTATGTCACGCCGACGACGCGGCTCGAATTCCTCATCGGCAAGCAGTTCCCCAACATCGTCCTGGCCATGCTGAGCTTTGTGATGCTCGCGATTCTTGCCGTGGTCGTGTTCGATGTTCCCCTCAAGGGCAGTGTTCCGACGCTGATGGTGGCGGGTTTGCTCTATGCCGTCGCCGCCACGGCCCTGGGCCTGCTCATCTCGACGTTCATGCGTAGCCAGATCGCCGCGATCTTCGGCACCGCCGTATTGACAATTCTGCCCGCGGTGAGCTTCTCCGGCATGATTGACCCGGTCTCGTCGCTCGAAGGCTTCGGCCGGGTGATCGGCGAGATCTATCCGACCGCGCACTTTCTCACCATTACGCGTGGCGTATTCTCCAAGTCCTTGAGCTTCTCGGATCTGCACGCATCCTTTCTACCATTGGCGCTCGCAGGTCCCGCGGCGCTTATTCTGGCGGCCGTCTTGCTCAGAAAGCAGGAGCGCTGATCGATGCGTCTCGGTCACATCTGGTATCTCGGCATCAAGGAGCTGCGCAGCTTGGCGCGCGACCGGGGCATGCTGGTCCTGATCGTGTATGCCTTCACCCTGGCCATCTACGCTTCGGCGACGGCGATTCCCGAGACGTTGAACAGGGCACAGATCGCCATCGTGGACGAGGACCGCTCGCCGCTGTCGATGCGCATCGCCAGTGCCTTCTATCCGCCCTACTTCGCGACGCCCAAGATGATCGATCACGCGGAGATGGACAATCGCCTCGACGCCGGCCTCGATACCTTCGCTCTCGATATCCCGCCGGACTTTCAGCGCGATCTTTTGGACGGGCGGCAGCCGACGATCCAGTTGAATGTCGACGCCACCCGCATGAGCCAGGCTTTCACCGGCTCCGGCCACATCAACACGATTCTGAACGACGAGGTGCGTGCCTTCGCCCAGCGCTACCGTGATGTCTATGAGCCGCCGGTGGGGCTGACACTGCGCGCCCGCTTCAACCCCGAGCTGAAGGAGGCGTGGTTCGGCGCCATCATGGAGGTCATCAATAACGTGACCCTGCTCGCCATCGTGTTGACCGGCGCCGCGCTGATCCGCGAACGCGAGCACGGCACGGTGGAGCATCTGCTCGTCATGCCGGTCACGCCTTTCGAGATCATGACGAGCAAGGTCTGGGCCATGGGCGTCGTAGTACTCGTGGCCTGTGCCGTGGCGCTAACCTTCGTGGTGCAGGGGCTTCTGGAGGTGCCGATCCAAGGGTCGATTGCGCTGTTCCTGGTCGCCGCGGCGCTGCAGCTCTTCGCCACTACGTCGATGGGGATCTTCCTGGCCACCGTCGCCCGCTCCATGCCGCAATTCGGCCTGCTGCTGATCTTGGTGCTCCTGCCCTTGGAAATGCTGTCGGGCGGGACGACGCCGCGTGAAAGCATGCCGGAGGCGGTCCAGAACCTCATGTTGGCCGCCCCGAACACGCATTTCGTGATCGCCGCCAAGGCGATCCTCTTTCGCGGCGCCGGCCTCGACGTGGTCTGGCCGCAGTTTCTCGCGCTCGCGATTATCGGCGCCATCCTGTTCGGGATTGCCCTGATGAGGTTCCGCAGCACCATCGGCACCATGGCCTGACAAGGGTTTCCTTAACATCGTCGCGCAACACTCCGGGCGAGGCAGAGGCGCTCCGGTGCGCGTAGAGGTATCGGCGATGAAGGAAGTGAAGAAAGAAAGTCTCGTTTCGAGGATCAACAGCGTCCTGGCGACCCGCATCACCATGCTGGTCGGCTCGATCTGGGCGTTCTATGCCTTCGTGATCTTCGGTCTCACCCCGATCCTCTGGCCGAACTATGAAACCCAGATCCTCTACTGGTCGAATTTTCTCCAGCTCGTCTTTCTGCCGGCCATCACCGTTGGCACGGCGATCATGAACCGCGATTCCGAGGCGCGCGCGGCGGAGGACCACGACACCATCCGGCGCGAGTTCGATCTGCTGCAAGAGGCGCACGGCATGTTGGACAAGTCGCTCCAGGAGATTGCCGTCGGTGTGCGGGAGCTCTTGGTGGCGAGCAGGCATGAGAGAAACGCGGTCAGGCCGGCCGTGACGGCTGGAGCGAGCCGGCCGGGGAGAAAGACGTCTGAAGGCTGATTGCCGGTTCCGGACGATTTTCGCTCACGAGGTGAGCACGCCGGTCACCTGAAGCTTGGCCTGCCAAATTCGCGTATCGCCGAGGATGAACAGCACGTCGTTATGGGGACCGCCGAAGGTGAAATTGGCCACGCCCGGCGCGGTGATTTCACCCAGCAGGTCGCCATCTGGGGTGAACACCTGCACGCCGGTTCCGGATGACGTGTAGACGTGGCCGTGGCCATCCAGCTTGATGCCGTCGGGCACGCCGGGGCTGACCACGGCAAACAACCGGTCGTTCCTGAGATGCCGGCCGTCGGCTATGTCGAAAGCACGCACATGATGCGGCAGGCCGACGAAATACGTTCCGGGCGCTTGATTGGCGCCGGTGTCGGTGATGTACAGCACGCTCTCGTCCGGTGAGAAGGCAAGGCCGTTCGGCTTGTTGAAGCTGTCGGCGACCACCGATGTCTCGCCCTTGACCGGGTCGTGGCGGTAGACGAAAGCGCCGACCTCCGGCGCGGGCTTGAAGCCCTGGATCTCGCCATAGTTCGGATCGGTGAACCACACGGTCCGGTCACTCTTCACCACCACGTCGTTGGGCGAGTTGAAGCGAAGCCCCCGCCATTGATCGACCACGGTCTCGATCTCGCCCGTCTTGAGGTCCATGCGGCTGATCTGCGCGCATGTCGCCATGGTGCCTTGCTCGCAGATCACGAGCCTTCCGTCCCGGTCGAGCACCATGCCGTTCGCCATGTTGGATGGCTGGCGCACCGTTTCGAGTTTTTCTGCCGTGAAGGGGAACGTATCGCCCGCCAATTGCAGGCGCATGATGGCGATGTTCTTCGGTCCCGGCTCCGGCACCGTGGTGAAATAGAGCGCATGCTCCGACGCTACATAGACCGGCCCTTCATGGGCATTGGTCTCGATCAGCTCCGGCCGTTCGAAATTCATCCCGAGGATCGTGCGAAAGTCGTCACGAAAGACGGTGAAGGTTGCCATGGTCGATCTCCTAGAGCAGGGGCTCCGCCACGTCCTTCAACGCCAAGCCCAGTTGCCGCTGACCTTGCGGATCAAGATGGACGCCATCGACCGCGCTCACCTGGCAAACCTGCCCCGCCTCGAAAAATGCCACGCCGAAAGCCTGCGCGATGGTGCGATAGGCATCGGCAAGCCCGCGCGACGTCGCCTCGCCGCCGGCATAGAACAACGTCATCTCCGCGCTCAGCGCGCCGAGGGGAGGGGGCGCGACGAGAATTATCCGTGACGCCCCGGCACCGGGGCCCGCCAGGCTCCCGTTGACCGTGCGGATCAATGCGGCGCAATCCATGGCAATCTTGCCCGCAGTGAGGCGATAGCACGGTGCGCTGTCATTGGTGCCGAGCATGATGATGACCAGGTCGAGCGGCGCGTGCGCCTCGAGCAAGGGCGGCAGCATGGCGAGCCCGTTGCGATTGGGGCGGGACGGCTCGTCGGTCGCCACGGTGCGCGCATTCAGCCCTTCCTCGACCACCCGCGCCTGGCCCTCCAGCGCATCCTCGAGCACGCGCGGCCAACGGTCCTCGGGCGGTAGACGCGAACCGTCTTTCGGATTGTAGCCCCAGGTGATGGAGTCGCCGTAGCACAGGATGGACTTGGCCACTTCGAGGATCTCCTCAGGTGGCGCGCCGGGACTTTCGCGCGCGCCGCGCCTTCCACTGCTGGGTTGCATCTTCATGGAGCGCGGCCGTGAAGCCAACCCCCAATGCGACCAGCACCACGGCAAAGGGCAGAGCGGCCGCCACGGCCATGGCTTGTAGCGCCCCCAATCCGCCGGCCACCAGCAGCGCTCCCGCCACGGCGCCCATGCCGACGCCCCATTGCACGCGCTCCAGTACCGGCGGCTCAGCGTGCCCGCCGCATTGCATGGTCGTCACCACCAGCGTGCCGCTGTCGGCGCTGGTGACAAAGAAGATCGCGACCAGGAGCGTTGCGGCGAAGGCGATGAGCGTGGCGAACGGGCCGGACTGGAGAAAGTCGATCATCGCGTAGAGAGACAGAGCCGGCTCGTTGCGGGCGACGTCGATGATGGCGGGACCGGCCCGCGCGGCCGAGATCGCCGCGCCGCCCATGATAGAAAGCCATACGAAGGTGATGGCGGTCGGCACCAGAAGCACGCCGAGGATGAACTCCCGGACGGTGCGTCCGCGCGAGATTCTGGCAATGAACAGGCCAACGAAGGGCGTCCAGCTGATCCACCATCCCCAGTAGAAAGTGGTCCACGACGCGGCCCAGCCCGTATCGTCGCGCGCCGTCTCGTAAGTCAGCCAGGGAAGGTTGGCGAGGTAGTCGCCGAGGCGCAAGGAGACGTTGCGTAAGATCGGCTCCAGCGGCGCCGACATCAGCACGACAAGGAGGATGAGCGCCGCAAGCCAGACATTGGCGAGCGACAGGAGGCGGATCCCCCGCTTCAGGCCCGTGCTCACCGACAACACGGCCACGCCTGCGATCACCGCCACGATCAGCAGCTTATGCTCTGTCGAAACGTGCCAGCCAAACAGGCGGTTGAGACCGGAATTGATCTGCGCGGCGCCGAAACCGAGCGACGTGGCGAGCCCGAACACCGTGGCGACGATGGCGACGACGTCGGCGAGCTTGCCCGGCCAGCGCCCGACCGCGTCGCCGATCAGTGGGCGCATGGCCGAGCGGACGGTGAGCGGCTCGGACTTGCGATAGGTGAAATAGGCGAAGATGAGTCCGGCGACGGCATAGAGCGCCCACGGCATCAATCCCCAATGAAAGAACGTGATCTCCATGGCCACCCGGGCCCGCACGGTGGTCGACGGATCGGCACCCCAACTGGCGATGAGCGGATTTCCCGCGTAATGAGTGAGAGGCTCGGCGATCGACCAGAACACGAGGCCGATCCCCATGCCCGCCGCAAACAGCATGGCGGTCCAGGAAAGCCAGCCGAATTCCGGCTTTTCGTCGTCCGCGCCGAGCCGCACCGAACCCCAATGCCCTAGGGCCAGGACGATGCACATGATCAACGCCGCCGACACCACGGCGCTGTAGAACCAGCCGGCGGACTCTGAGATGACGTCCCTGACGGCGCCGAAGCTCTCATTGGCTAGCGCCGGCCAGCCGACGGTCAGGACCACGAAGGCCGCCACCATCAGCTTGGCGCTCGTGGGCACCCCAATCGTGCAATGAGGGTCTGGGGGGCATGAGCCGCTGTCGCGGCCCGCCTCCACTATGGCGCCTTCCGGAAATGCATGATGCCCCAGGCGAGCAGCCCATTCTCGGCCCCCGACACCCAATGGCGCAGGCCTTTGAGCATGCGGTCGACGAAGGCATCGCTGGCGTCGAGCTCTTCGCGCCGTGCGTCCAGCTCTTCGCCGATGCGGGCGTAATGCGTGCGCATTTGGCCTGTCAGCTCCTCGACCTCGATCTCATCGAAACCCCGCTCCGAAAGTTCGGTGCGATAGAAGCCGAACGAAGCCAGGTCGGGCAGGTGGATGCGGTCGTAGATCGGCTGGAGCGCATCCTTGTCTTGCAGCGCATCGGCTTGCATCGGATCGGTGAAGATGAAGTCGCCACCGGGCTTCAGCACGCGGGCGACTTCGTCCAGGACCGCGCGTCGGTCCGGTGCATGCAGGATCGCGTCTTGGCTCCACGCCAAGTCGAACTGCGGGCGCTCGAACGGCAGGGAGTCGAATGAGCCGTCCACGACCGTGATATGGTCTTCAAGCCCAGCCTCGCGCGTCAACGCCCGATTGCGCTCATTTTCAACCGCCGAGAGATTGAGGCAGGTGACAAGCGCGCCATACTCGCCTGCGAGCACGCGGGCGGCGCCGCCATAGCCCGAGCCGAGATCGAGGACGTGCTTGCCTTTGAGCGTGCCGGCCTTGCCGGCCATGCGTTCGACCGTACGGCGGCTGGCGGCGGTGATGTCGGGGCCGGTGTCGTAGAGCCCTACATGGATGTCCTCGCCGCCCCAGATCGTGCGGTAGAAGTCGTCCGCCTCGTCACTGTCGTAGTAGTCACGGGCAAGGGCGATGCTCTGATCAGTTTGTGCCATAGCTCTTCTCCGCGACATGAATGAAGAAGTCGGGATCCGTTTCCTCGCCCTCTTCCTGAAAGTCGCCGTAGCTATGGAGCTTCTGAAACCCCGCCTCGCGTAGGAGACGGCGCGTATAGTCCTTGCGCAGCGGGAACATGTTGAGATTGTGCCGCGACCCGTCTGGGAAGGAATACTCGAAGCGGGCGAGGCCTTCGTCGATATGCACCGGCTCGGCCACGACCTTGTCGCCGCAATAATAGTATTTGTGCTTGCTGGCGAAGCCTTCGTCGAGGATCCGATCGTAATTGCGCTGATCGAGAATCAGTATGCCATCATGCTTCAGCGCCGCGTAGAACTCGGCCAGCGCGCGCCGGCGGTCGTTCTCGTCGAACAAATGCGTGAAGCTGTTGCCGAGACAGATGATGGCGTCGAACTTGCCGCGCACGCCACGATTGAGTTGCCGCCAGTCGGCATGAATGGTCTTGAGAACCACACCCTGGTTGCAGCCGTTCTCGAAGGCCTTGGCCAGCATCTCCGCCGATCCGTCGACGGATGTGACATCGAATCCAGCTTTGAGCAGTTGAACCGAATGAAACCCGGTTCCGGTGGCGACATCGAGCACGCTCTTCTTGCCGCGTGCCTTCAGAACATCGATGAAAAAGCGGCCTTCACTCTTCGCGCGCTGATTCCAATCGATGAGTTCATCCCACTTTTCGACAAAACCACGTACATATTCAGAGACATAAGTATCGGTTTCCCGAACGGCGATTGGATTGTCGCCATAGTCCTGCGTGGTATTGGGAACGAACAAAGTTCTCGTTGCGTCCGAGATGGGAACCTCCCTTTCTCTAGGATGGGCGAGCGCGCTGGGATTTTGTGAACGGGTGAGCCTATAGCATTGTGGAGGCCGCTTGGCCACCCGGTCGGGCTATTGATGTGTATTGCGACTTTTGCGCGCTACTCTGACACCGGCGTGACGCGCCAGACCGTGTTGCCGACGTCATCGGCGACCAGCAGCGCGCCGGCCTTGTCGATCGCCACGCCGACGGGGCGTCCATAGGCGTTGCCGTCTTTGCTCAAGAAACCAGTCAGAATGTCCTCCGGCGCGCCCGAGGGTTTGCCGTTCGAGAACGGCACGAAGATCACCTTGTAGCCGCTTGCCGGCTTGCGGTTCCACGAGCCGTGCTGGCCGATGAAGGCGCCGCTGCGATAGGCCGCGGAAAACAGCGTGCCGTCATAGAAGGCGAGGCCGAGGGAGGCGGTATGCGGCCCGAGGGCATAGTCCGGCACAATCGCTTTTGCCACAAGGTCCGGCCGTTGCGGCTGCACCCGCGGGTCGAGATGGTCGCCGTAATAGCTGTAAGGCCAGCCGTAGAAGCCGCCGTTTTGCACTGTCGTCATGTAGTCGGGAACGAGATCGCTCCCCAGTTCGTCGCGCTCATTGACCGTGGTCCACAGCTCGCCGCTGTCCGGATGGAAGGCGAGACCGACGGGATTGCGCAAGCCTGAGGCGAAGATCCGGGATTTGCCCGTCGCCAAATCGATCTCGTGGATGGCGGCACGGCCGTCCTCGTTCGCCATGCCGTTCTCGCCCAGATTGCTGTTGGAGCCCACACCCGCGTAGAGGCGCCTGCCATCGCGGCTGGCGAGGATGTTCTTGACCCAATGGAGATTGAAGGGGCCGGCCGGCAGGTCGGCAATCTTTTCGCCCGGGGCCGTGATTTGGGTTGCGCCGGCTTCATAAGGAAAGCGCACCACGGAATCCGTGTTGGCGGCATAGAAGTCGCCCCCGATCAGCGCCATGCCGATCGGCGAATTGAGGCCCGTGAGAAACACCGAGCGGGTCTCGGCCACGCCGTTCCCGTCGGCATCGCGCAGCAAGGTGATGCGGTTGGCGCTCGGCACGGCGGCGCCGGCATATCTCATGCCCATCTTCATCAACCAGCCCATGATGCCGCGCTCGATCTCGGGCTGTGGCGGGGCATCGGACTCGGCCACCAGCACGTCGCCGTTCGGCAGCACGTAGAGCCAGCGGGGGTGATCGAGGCCGGTGGCGAAAGCCTCGACCGCGAAACCCTCGGCCGGCTTGGGCCTGGTGCCCTCGGGCCAGCCCTCGGCGCGAGCGAGCAGGACGGTGGGCAGAAACGTCTGGACCGGTGCCGGCAATGCAGGGCTCGGCCCAGTCCCGGCCTCCACCGGCAGGGTCGCTTCGTCCCCGCATCCAGACAAGCACAGGACCGCCAGGGCGGCCGGGAGAAGACGCGAACATCTGGCGAACATAGGGGATTCCTGTATTGCCCGGCGCCCCGGGGCGAAAACGACGGCATCGAGCATAATGCCTTCGTTAGGTTCGGGCATGTAAGACCAGTCCGAATGGCTCATATCGAGTTGGGCCAGAAGGACAAATTGACGTGAGCATTGGCAAAACGCCGTGGCAATGGCCGTGTTCGAGCCTTAACTGGTGCGGCATGCGGTCGTTGCCCCTGTGTTCGCCGATCCGAATAGGGTAGCGTTCCTTACAGAATGCGCAGTGGCGGGCCGCGGGGCGGCCGAATCAAGAGGGCCGCTCGCGCGAAGCTTGAGATGCCCGACATGATGCAGCAGAGAAATCGTACCGCTAAGCGCGCGCCGGCCGACGAGGACATCGAGCCCGAAACCTCGTCTGAAGAGCCGAAGGCGCGTGAAACGAAGGCGCCTGCTTCCAAACCGTCGCCGGCCCCTGCGTCCGAGCCTGCGAGCAAGGCAGCGCCTCCGCCCGCCCAGCGCAGCGGCCGGATTCTGCTGATCACGCTCGCCGTCATTGCCGTCGCGGCGATTGCCTACCGCTACATGATCGCCCCGCAAGGCACCGAGCAGGCCGCAGCCCCCGCCGCTCCGCCGGCGCCCACGGTCACCGTGGCCAAGCCCTTGGTCGAGGAGCTCAAGGAATGGAGCGACTTCACCGGTCAGTTCGAGGCCCGGGAGTCCGTCGAGATCCGGGCCCGCGTCAGCGGTTATCTCGAATCCGTCAATTTCACCGATGGCCAGATCGTGAAGAAAGGGGACCTCCTTTTCGTGATCGAGCCGCGCCCCTACGAGATCGCCCTCGAGTCCGCCAAGGCCCAACTCACCCAGGCCGAGGCCCAGCTTCAGCTCGCCCAGGTCCAGCTTGATCGCACCTCCAAGCTGCTGAAGAACGATTTTGCCTCCAAGGAGACGTTCGACGAGCGCACGGCTGAGGTGCAAAGCGCCACCGCGTCGCGGGACAACGCCATCGCCGCCGTCAACCAGGCGCAGCTCAATCTCGACTATACGCGTGTCACCGCGCCCGTCTCGGGGC
Organism: Methyloceanibacter superfactus; assembly: GCF_001723305.1. GTDB lineage: Bacteria > Pseudomonadota > Alphaproteobacteria > Rhizobiales > Methyloligellaceae > Methyloceanibacter > Methyloceanibacter superfactus. The sequence goes on along the minus strand of NZ_LPWF01000005.1, from coordinate 28,523 downwards.
GGCTCGGCCGTCACGAGGTGAGCGTCGGCAACCTGGTCATGGGCGGCACCGGAGAAACCACCCTCCTGACCACCATCGTCTCGCTCGATCCGATCTGGCTCATGTTCAACGTGAGCGAAGGCGACGGCATGACCTACAAGCGTCTGGTGCAGAAAGGCGAGATTGCTTCCGCGCGCGAGAATGGCGTTCAGGTCGAGGGTCAGCTGATGGACGAGAAGGAATGGGACCTCAAGGGCGCTATCGACTTCGTCGACAATCAGTATGACCGCTCGTCGGGCACGATTCGCGTACGCGCGTCCTTCCCAAATCCCAATCTGTTCATCACCCCCGGTCAGTTCGGCCGCGTGCGCGTGCCCATGTCTCAGTTGAAGCCGACGATTCTCGTGCCTGATGCGGCCGTGGTCACCGATCAATCGACCAAGATGCTGTTTACCGTGTCACCCGACGGCACGGTCGTGCCGAAGCCGGTCGAGCTCGGCTCCGTCACGGATGACGGCTTGCGCATCATTCGGAGCGGTATCACGCCCGATGACGATGTCATCATCAACGGGCTCCTGCGCGCGCGGCCCGGTCAGAAAGTCACGCCCGAGAAGGGCACGGTGAAGGCGCCCGACGCCGCGCCAGCCAGCCAGCAGTAAGCGGTCGGGACCCGACGCGGTAATGAACCTCTCTCATTTCTTCATCGACCGGCCCATTTTCGCGGCCGTCATCTCCATCCTCATCACCTTGATTGGCGGCGTGGCTTATTTCAGCCTGCCTATCGCTCAATATCCCGACATCGCCCCGCCATCGATTCAGGTGACGGCAAGCTATCCGGGCGCATCAGCCGAGATCGTCGCCAACACCGTCGCCACGCCGATCGAGCAAGAGGTCAACGGCGTGGACGACATGATCTACATGACGTCGCAATCGACCAGCGACGGGTCCATGGCGCTGACCGTGACCTTCAAGCTCGGCACGGATCTCGATACGGCGCAGGTGCTGGTGCAGAACCGCGTGGCCATCGCCACGCCGCGGCTGCCGGAGGAGGTGCGGGCACTGGGCGTCCAAGTGGTCAAGCAGTCGCCCGACCTGATGATGGTCATCCATCTGAGCTCGCCGGACGACACGCGCGATCTGCTCTATATTTCCAACTACGCCACCTTGCATGTGAAGGACGTGCTCGCCCGCATCGACGGTGTGGGCAATGTCACCATCTTCGGCGCGCGCGACTACTCCATGCGCGTGTGGCTCGACCCCGACAAACTCGCGGTGCGCGACTTGACGGCCGGCGACGTGATCGCCGCCATGCGCGGCCAGAACGTGCAGGTAGCGGCCGGCGTCATCAACCAGCCGCCCGTGCCGCAACCGGGCGCCTTCCAGCTAAACGTCGAGACGCAAGGCCGCCTATCCACGCCGGAAGCCTTCGGCAACATCATCGTCAAATCGGAAAGCGATGGACGTGTGGTTCGCGTGCGTGACGTGGCCCGGGTCGAGCTCGGCGCCGCCGACTACAATCGCAACGGTTATCTCGACGAGCGCGTGGCGATTCCCATGGGCATCTTCCAGCGCCCGGGGTCCAACGCGCTCGAGACCGCGGCCCAGGTCGAGGCGACGATGGAAGAGCTGTCCAAGTCCTTCCCCAGCGGTTTGCGCTACGACATTGTCTACAACCCGACTGTCTTCATTTCCGACTCCGTGGAGGCGGTGATCCACACCATGCTCGAGGCGGTGATCCTCGTGGTTTTGGTCATCGTCATCTTCCTACAGACATGGCGGGCCTCGCTCGTCCCGATCGTCGCGATCCCGGTTTCGCTGATCGGCACATTTACCATGCTGGCGGCGCTGGGTTATTCGCTGAACAATCTGTCCCTGTTCGGTCTCGTGCTTGCCATCGGCATCGTCGTCGACGACGCCATCGTCGTGGTGGAGAATGTCGAACGCAATATTCGCGAGGGGCTCGCGCCGCGCGAGGCGGCCTACCGCACCATGGACGAGGTCGGCACCGCGCTGATCGCCATGACGCTCGTGGTCTGCGCCGTGTTCATTCCGACACTATTCCTGAGCGGCATTCTCGGTCAGTTCTTCCGCCAGTTCGCCGTGACCATCGCCACCTCGACGCTGATCTCGCTTGTCGTGTCGCTCACCTTGAGTCCTGCGCTTTGCGCCCTTCTGTTCAAGCCGCACGAGCCGCTCCACGAGCGGAAGTCGCTATTCTCGCGGACGATCGGCCGCTTCTTCCACGGTTTCAACGTCGGCTTCGAGTGGGTGTCGTTCAAATACGGTGCGCTGACCGCCAAGCTGATCCGCATTCCTGCCGTTATGCTTGCGGTCTATGCGGGGTTGATCGGTTTGACGGCGGTACAATTCAGCTCCGCTCCGACCGGCTTCATTCCGAACCAAGACCTCGGCTATCTCATCAACATCATCCAGCTACCGCCCGGTGCCTCGCTTGCGCGCACCGATGAGGTCGCGCGTAGAGTGACGCAGATCACGCTCGACACGCCGGGTATTGCTCATGCCGTCCCGATCGTCGGTCTCGACGGCGCGACCTTCACCACCGCGCCCAATGCGGCCGTCGTGTTTACGCCGCTCGACCCGTTCAAGGAGCGCGCCGAGAAGGGGCAAAGCGCGCAAATGATCTCCGGCGCTCTCAACAAGGCGTTCGGCAGTATCCAAGATGCCTTCATCATCAGCGTGTCGCCGCCACCGGTCCGCGGCATCGGCACCACGGGCGGCTTCAAGATGGAGGTGCAGGACACCACCGGCGGCAACCTGTCCCAGCTTGAGGCGGTTGCCCAATCGATCGCCGGCGCGGCCAATCAGACGCCGGGCCTAGCAGGCGTGTTCACGACCTTCAACACGCGCACGCCCAAGGTCTACGCCGATATCGACCGGGTTCGCGCCGAGATGCTGGGCGTCAACACGGACGACATCTTCCAGACGCTCGAGGTCTATCTCGGCTCGCAATACGTGAACGACTTCAACTTCCTGGGCCGTACCTACCGAGTCACCGCCCAGGCCGACGGCCAGTTCCGGCAAGACCTTCACGCCATCTCGCAGCTGAAGGCAAGGAACGCTGCCGGTGAGATGGTGCCGCTGGGGTCGGTTGCCTCGTTCCGCGACATCACCGGGCCTTACCGCGTGGAGCACTTCAATCTCTACTCCGCCGCGGCGGTGCAAGGCAGCACCAAGCCGGGCTTCTCCACGGGCTACGGGCTCGAGGCCATGCAGAAGATCGCCGCGGAAAATCTGCCCGAGGGTTACTCCTATCAGTGGACCGAGCTCGCTTATCAGGAGAAGCAAGCCGGCAACACCGCGATCTTCGTGTTCGGCGCGGCGGTGGTCTTCGTGTTCTTGTTGCTCGCCGCGCAATATGAAAGCTGGGGCCTGCCGCTCGCCGTCGTCCTCATCGTGCCCATGTGCCTGCTCGCCGCCGTGAGCGGCCTCATGCTGCGGGGCATGGATGTGAATATCCTCGGTCAGATCGGCTTCGTGGTTCTGATCGCCTTGGCGGCGAAGAACGCCATCCTCATCGTGGAGTTTGCGCGGCAGAACGAGGAGGCCGGCGAAGATCGTTTCCAGGCGGCGACCGAGGCTGCGCGCGTCCGCCTGCGCCCCATTCTCATGACGGCACTGGCCTTCATCCTCGGCGTGGTGCCGCTGGTGATCGCCACCGGGGCCGGCTCGGAGATGCGCCAGTCGCTCGGCACGGCCGTGTTCTTTGGCATGATCGGCGTCACGCTGTTCGGCCTGATCTTCACGCCCATCTTCTACGTGGTGGTGCGCAAGTTCGCGGGCGCGGCCAAAGAGCAACCGCAACCTCGGCCCACACCAGCCGAGTAGGGGCGTGCGCTGTCAAAAAGCGGCCTTGGCGAGCCGGGGAGTTGCCCAAGTCGGGGGCATCGGACTATGATGCCTGAAAATAAGACACTGGGACGGAAAACGCAGGAAGAAGAGGGCGTTCAGGAGCGCTTAACCAGGACGGGCGTGCTTGCCGCAAACAGATGAGACCCTAACGGCCGAGGCGGGCGCAGGCGACTCCGCCGACCTTTACCGCCATTTTTTCAATGAGATGCGTGAGCCGGACGGCACGGTGCGACCGGCCTATGCGGCGCTTGCCGACCTTCTCGAAAACGTTTCCATCGAATCCTTGGTCACCAAGCAACAAGCGGCGGACGAGCTGTTCCGGCGCTTGGGCATTACCTTCGCCGTTTACACGGAAGGCGGCTCCACCGAGCGGCTGATCCCTTTCGACCTTATCCCGCGCATTCTCGACCGCTCTGAGTGGGACCTCGTTGAGCGCGGTTGCCTTCAGCGGGTGAAGGCCCTGAATGTCTTCCTTCACGACATCTACCACGACCAGGAGATCTTGAAGGCTGGCCTCATTCCCCCGGAGCTTGTGCTGCTCAATCCGGCCTACCGACCGGAGATGCACGGCGTCGATCTGCCCAAGGACGTCTACGCCCATATCGCGGGCATCGATCTGATCCGCACCGGCGAGCGCGATTTCTTCGTGCTTGAGGACAATGTTCGCACGCCATCCGGCGTCTCGTACCTGCTCGAGAATCGCGAAATCATGATGCGGCTGTTTCCCGATGCCTTCGACGGGCAAAGCATTTCGCCGGTCGGCAATTACCCTGAACGCCTGCTGGAGAACCTGCGCGCGGTGGCGCCAAGCGGGTCCGACGACCCCGAAGTCGTGCTGCTGACCCCCGGCCGCTTCAACAGCGCCTATTTCGAGCATGTCTTTCTCGCCGAGCAGATGGGCATCGAGCTCGTCGAGGGCGGTGATTTGTTCGTGCGCGACGGCGACGTGTGGATGCGGACCACCGAGGGACCGGTCAAGGTTGACGTAATCTATCGCCGTGTCGACGACGAGTTCATGGACCCGCTGGCGTTCCAGCCTGACTCCATGCTCGCGGTGCCCGGCCTCTTGTCGGCGATCCGCTCAGGTCGCGTGGCCCTGGCCAACGCGCTCGGCACCGGCGTCGCCGATGACAAAGCCATGTACACCTATGTGCCGCGCATGATCGAGTTCTATCTCGGTGAGCACGCCATCCTCAATAATGTGCAGACCTTTATGCTACGCGATCCAAGGCAGCGTCAGCACGTGCTCAACAATCTCGAGAATTTGGTAGTTAAGGAGGTGCAGGGCTCCGGCGGCTACGGCATGTTGATCGGCCCGGCCTCGACCGCCGAGGAGCGCGAGGCGTACAAGGCGCGGGTCCTGCAGAACCCCAGCAACTACATCGCCCAACCCACGCTATCGTTGTCCACGGCGCCGACACTCTGCAACGGCCAAATCGTGCCGCGGCACGTCGATTTGCGGCCCTTCGTTCTGTCCGGCAAGGAGACAAGCGTGATTCCTGGCGGGCTAACACGTGTGGCTCTGCGAGAAGGGTCGCTCGTTGTCAACTCCAGCCAGGGAGGCGGCACCAAGGACACGTGGGTGCTGGAGCGCTGACCATGTTGAGCCGCACCGCCGATAATTTGTTCTGGATGGCCCGCAATATGGAGCGCGCCGAGAACACCGCGCGCATGCTGGATGTCAGCTTCCGCATGTCGCTGCTGCCGTCGTCGCTCGATAGACGGACGCAGTTCGAGCCGATCCTGTCCATTGCGCCCGGTGACGGCCGCTTCGGCGAGCTTTACGACAGCCTCAGCCACGAAAACATCATCCGCTATGTAGCGCTCGATCAAGAGAACGCCGGATCGATCTGCTCGCTTATTAGATTGGCGCGCGAGAACGCCCGGGCCCAGCGTTCGGCTATCTCCAGCGAAGCGTGGGAGAGCCTCAACAGTACCTGGCTGCAAGTGCAAAATCTCGATTACGACGGGCTGATGCGCTGGGGCTACCGCGACTTCTTCGACTGGGTGAAGGAACGGTCGCATCTTTTTCGCGGCGTGGTGTTCGGCACCATGCTTCACGACGACGGCTTCCGCTTCATCCGGCTCGGGACGTTCATCGAGCGCGCCGACAACACCGCGCGCATTCTCGATGTGAAGTACCACGTGCTGCTGCCGGACTCCGAGCAGGTCGGCGGCTATGTCGACTATTATCAATGGGGCGCGCTGCTGCGCTCCGTTGGTGCGTTCCGGGCGTATCGGCGCGTCTACCATGACATGGTCTATCCGTGGCGTATCGCCGAGTTGCTCATCCTGCGCGAGGACATGCCCCGCTCGTTGCATCACTGCTACGAGGTCGTGGTGTCGACGCTGGAGGACCTCGTCGGCAAGAAGCCGCTCGAGTGCAGGCGTATCGCCGGCCAGACATATGCGCTCCTCCGTTACGGCCGGATCGACCGGGTCTTTCGGGATGGACTGCACGAGTTCCTGACCGAGTTTATCGAGCGCAACAACGCTCTCGGTCTTCAGCTTCAGGAGGACTTCCTGATGGTGCCCATGGTCATGGCGGAGGCGGTGTAGGCTAAAGATGTTGATCCGGGTCGAGCATGGAACGTCCTACGAGTACTCTGAGCCGCTGCTGGCTACGACGCAGTATCTGCGGATGACGCCGCTCTCGGGTGGCACGCAAGCGGTCGAGAGCTGGGTGCTCACCTGTCCGGGCGCCTCCATGACTCAGTGGCAGGATCAGTACGGCAATGTCTGTCACACACTGACCCTGCCGAAACCGGTCGATAATCTCGACATCAAGGTCTGCGGACTTGTGCGGACCCGCGACACGAACGGCGTGGTCGGCACGGCATCGTCGGAACTGCCCTCCATGCTGTATCTTCGCGAAACGCCCTACACGGTTGTCACGGGCCCCATCCGCGACTTTGCCCGGCGCTTCTCGGTCGAGCCCAAAGAGGACCTCATCAAGACGTTGCACGAGATCATGCTCGCCGTCGCCGACAAGGTGAGCTACAGCCCAGGGGAGACTCATGTGCACACCACGGGAACCGAGGCGCTGGAGCAGGGAAGGGGCGTTTGCCAGGATCAGGCCCATGTCTTTTGCGCGGTATGCCGGGTCCTAGGCGTGCCGGCCCGCTATGTCAGCGGATATTTGAGCCACGGGTTCGGCAACGAGGCCCATGCCGCCAGCCATGCGTGGGCGGAGGCCTTCGTTGACTCTTTGGGTTGGGTCGGTTTCGATCCAACCAATCGCGCGTGCCCGAACGAATCGTATATTCGTACTGCCGTCGGCCTCGATTATGCTGAGGCCAGCCCGGTCCGAGGGGTTCGCGCCGGGGGTGGTCTTGAGACGATGACTGTCAAAGTGAGTTTCCCAAGCCAGCAACAGACCCAGTGAGGGGTTGAAAAGGTGACGTACTGCATCGGCGTTCTGCTCGATGAGGGTGTGGTGCTTGCGTCGGATTCGCGCACCAATGCCGGCATTGATCGAGTGTCTACCTTCCGCAAGATGTTTTCGTTCGACAAGCCGGGCGAGCGCTTCTTCACGCTCGTGACCGCCGGCAACCTGTCGCTGACCCAAGGGGTTGTGAGCCTGATGACCGAGTGGCTCAACAATGAGAACCCCGATCAGGACTTGTATGCGGTTACCTCGATGTTCGGGGCCGCCCGCGTCGTCGGCAATGCCTTGCGCGAGATCCACAAGGTCGACGCGGGCTATTTGCAGCAGCAGGAGGTGGACTTCACCGCCTCCTTCATCCTCGCGGGCCAGCTCAAGGGCGGGCAGCTCCGGCTGTTCATGATCTACGACGCGGGCAACTTCATCGAGGCCATGGGCGATACGATCTATTTTCAGATCGGCGAGGTGAAGTACGGCAAGCCGATACTCGACCGCATCATTCATCACGACACGAGCCTCAACGACGCGGCCAAATGCGCTCTGATCTCGTTTGACTCGACCATGCGTTCCAATGTTTCGGTGGGGCCTCCCCTCGACCTCATGATCTACCGGCGTGACTCGTTGAAGCCCGGCTTCACAGTAAGGCTCGAGGACGACGATCCGTATCTGCAAGCCGTCCGCGAGGGCTGGGGCGGGGCGATCCACAAGGCGTTCCACGATATTGTTCACGATCCAGGCTGGGACATCTAAGCCAGCCGTTAATGCGCCGGCGAACGCGCTAACCTTTGGCAAACCTGCCTTGCGGTAAAACTCTCCTGGACATGAACCGGAGAGTCACGGCGCGCGCATGAGCATTCACATCCAATATCTCGAGCCGGGCGGTACGGTTGAAGACGCCGCGGCGCTCGAACAATTTCAGAAGCAATGGGCGACCTACCAGAAGATGGTGGATCACGACTCGCTGTCCCATAAGAAGGTGGGCGCCATCCTCCACGAAGCGTTGGCTGCGAAGGCAAGGCCTTTCGACTTCTTGGACATTGCTTGCGGCGACGCCGGCCAGATGAAGCGCGCCCTCGAAGGCACCAGGGCACGCCAGTATCGCGGCATCGATCTGTCGGAGCCCGCCCTTGAGCTCGCAGCAAAGAACCTTGCGGGCGCGCCTTTCTCGGTCGAGCTCGAGACGGCGACTTCGTTAAAACACTGACCGAGCAACCGAAGCCCACCGACATCGCGTGGTGCGGCCTTTCGATTCACCATCTGACGACCGATGGGAAGCGCAAGCTGCTCGAAGCGATTTGCGGCGCCACGCGCGACGCCTTGATGATCTATGAGCCGACCTTGGCCGAGGGCGAGGACCGGGCGGGCTATCTGGAGCGTTTCCGGCGCGTCAACCGGCCTGCTTGGAACTTCCTCTCGGATGACGAGTGGCACCAGATGGACCGTCACGTCAGTACGTGCGATCTGCCCGAAAGTGCCGCCACATGGCTCGCGCTCGGCCGCGAGGCCGGCTTCGCCGAGGCGACGCAAGTTTTTCTCGATCCAACCGGCTTTTACGGCCTCTACCGCTTCGACCGCGAGCGGCCGGCGGCTGCCGCCTAGAAACGAAAAGAGACACATCCATGTTGCATGCAGGTCCCTTGCTGGAAGCGCCGCTTCATCTGGAGGATCTCTTGAAGGTTGGGCTGAGCAATCGCCCGAACGATCCGGCCGTGACCTCCATGGAGTCGGTGGTGTCCTGGACCCAACTTGACGACGCTTCCAGCCGGCTCGCCGCCAATTATCTTGCGCTCGGCTTGAAGCCCGGTGACCGCGTGGCCTCGCTGATGCCGAACCGCACGGCGCTTATTGTCCACTATATCGCCTGCTTCAAGGCGGGGCTCGTGCTGACGCCGCTGAACTATCGCTATATGCCGCCCGAGATCAATCACGCCCTAGCCGTGAGCGATGCCCAGATCATCCTCGCTCATGCGGAACGCGCCGATGACATTGCCGCGAGCGAGGCGTCGAATCTGCCGCTGGGTGTCGTGTGGTATGGGGCCGACGAGGCCAAGCAGCCGAGTATCGAGGAGCTGAGTAGGGTCGAGCCGCAACGCCTCGACCTGCCGACCCCCGATCACAAAACGCCGGCGGCCATCTTCTTCACCTCCGGGTCCACCGGTCCCGCCAAAGGCGTGACCCATACCCGGGAATCTCTGGGCTGGATGTTCGCCAGCGCCGCTCAGGCCTTCGAGGTTACGCCCAACGACGTGGTCCTGCCGGGTTCGTCTTGCACCCATATCGGCGGTTTCACCTTCTCCATGGCGGCTCTCTCGGCCGGCGCACGGCTCATCATCGCGCGGGCCTTCGACCATGACGAGATGGGGCCGCTGCTCCGCACCACGCGGCCGACTCTGCTGTCGATGCTGCCCACCGCGCTTCTTCACCTCATCCGTGAGCACGGCATGACGACGGAAGACTTCAGCTCCTTGAGACTTTGCCGCTCGGGCGGCGATAAGGTCTCCGCCGAGCTGGAGAAAGAATTCATGGCGCTGACCGGAAGGACCGTGAGCGAAGGATACGGCATGACGGAATTCGGCCTGGCCGCGCTCAATCCGCCCATGGGTGTCGACAAGCTCGGCTCGATCGGGCTTCCCGGTCCCGGCTTCGTGTTCACCATTCGCAGCGACGATTGGCACGAATTGCCAAAGGAGCAGGAGGGTCGTCTCTGGGTCAAGACCCCGACCCAATGTGCCGGCTATTGGAACGATGAGACGGCGACCGCCGAGGTCCTTCGTGACGGCTGGTTCGATACCGGCGACGAGATGAAAGTCGACAAGGACGGCTATAATTGGTTCTGCGGCCGCCAAAAACAGATCATCGTGCATGACGGCTCGAATATTTCTCCTCAGGAGGTCGAGGATGCGCTCCTGGAGCATCCAGCGGTCGAACTCGCCGGGGTCGTCGGCGTGATTGACGAAGCGCATGGCGAGAGCGTGCGCGCCTATGTCGAGGTCAAGCCGGGTGTGGCGCCGCCCAAGGCGGGCGAGCTGATCCAATTCGCCAAGGCGCGGGTGGGCTACAAGGCGCCGGAGGAAATCGTCATCATCGAAAAGATGCCGCTGAACCCGACCGGCAAGGTCGATCGTGTCGCCCTGAAGAAATTGGCCGCCGGCGATCACGGTCATCACGTCTAGGGCACGACGGCGCCTTTCGACGCTGCAGGGAAGTGTCAGGTGACTGCCCTGATTCTGGAGGACCTTGCCACCTTTCGTCTTGCGGCGCGATTGGATAGAAGACGCGCGTCGTTGGCCAGTGCGCCGCAGGATAAGGGCTGGATCATGCAAGCAGGGCGCAAGGCCCCGGGCCGACCGTCATCGGCCAAGGCCTCCACGAGCAAAGCCTCCACGAAGAAGGCCCCGTCTCCCAAGGCCAGCCCCGGGAAGGCAACGTCGAAAGCCGTCTCAAAGACCGGGCCAGACACAGGAACTCTCTTTGAGCGCTTGCGCCCGGAATTGGGGCTGATTGCCGGCATCGCCACGACGGTGATCTTCTTCACCGTCGGCAAGGAGTGGCTTGCCGATCTTGAGAGCGCGCCCCGCGTCGCCCTGCTGTTCGCCTGGCTCTTCGGCGTGATGATCTGGTGTGCCTTCGGTGTCGTCCGTCATGCCGACGCCTTGGCCGAGCTGCTGGGCGAACCCTACGGCACGCTGATCCTGACGCTTGCCGTCATCAGCATGGAGGTGGCGATCCTCGCCACGGTCATGCTCGGCGGCGATCCGAATCCGACACTGCCGCGCGAGACGATGTTCGCCATCCTGATGATCGTGCTGAACGGCATGGTGGGCACGGTGCTGGCCATCGGCGGTCTCCGCCATGTCGAGCAGGAATATAATCTGCAAGGCGCCATGGCCTATCTTGCGGTGATCACCCCGCTCGCCATCATCGCGCTGGTAATCCCGACTTTCACCCAAGCGACCACGGGTCCGACCTTCACTACCCGGCAGGCCGTGATCTTTGGGGTCCTGACGGCGTTGCTCTACGCCGCCTTTCTTACGATCCAAACCACACGCCATCGCAGCTTCTTCGTTCAACCGAAGAAGAACGCGAAAAACATCGACATAGAGCTTGCCCAGCCGGCAAGCGCCGAGCCCCATGGGCATGGCAAGGTCTACTCCGCGCCGTATCACGCCGTTCTCTTGCTTGCGACGCTGCTGCCGGTGGTGCTGCTGTCAAAGCCTCTGGCCAAGCTGATCGACTTCGGCACCGAGCAAATGGGCCTACCGATCGCTCTGGGCGGCGTCCTAATCGCGATGCTCATCCTCTCGCCGGAATGGACCTCCGCCTGCCAGGCGGCCGCCCGCAATCAGCTTCAGCGCGCCGTCAATCTCAGCCTCGGCTCGGCGCTCTCGACCATCGGCCTGACCGTGCCGGTGGTGCTCGCCATCGGCGTCTTCACCGGCACGCCGCTCGAGCTCGGTCTCAACAATGTCGAGATCGCGCTTTTGGCGGTGACCTTGTTCGTTTGCCAGATGACGTTCTCGGGGGCGCCGACCAATATCTTGCTCGGCTTCGTCCATCTGGTGCTGTTCTTCGCCTATCTCGTGCTGGTATTCACCCAGTAGCCCGACGCTCCGACGGCGGCTAGTCCACGATCAGCCCCGTGAGCGTCTCCAGCCTGTCCGCTTCCTCCGCAGGCTTGTCCCAGCGGATGCGGTGGATGCGGGGAAAGCGCATGGCCACGCCGGACTTGTGACGCGCGGAGCGGTGCACCGAGTCGAACGCCACCTCGAAGACGAGCTTCGGCTCCACCTGGCGCACCGGCCCGAAGCTATCGACCGTGTGGCTGCGCACGAATGAGTCGAGTTGCTTCAGTTCCTCGTCGGTGAAACCGAAATAGGACTTGCCCACGGGCACGAGCTCTGGCTCGCCGGTCTTTGTCGCCCGCCAGGCGCCGAACGTATAGTCCGAGTAGTAAGACGACCGCTTGCCGCTACCGCGCTGGGCATACATGAGCACGGCGTCGATCATCTGGGGCGCCCGCTTCCACTTGTACCAATGGCCCTTGGGGCGGCCGGCGATATAGGGGCTATCGCGCCGCTTCAGCATGAGGCCTTCGATCCCGGTCTCCCGCGCGCCTGCCCACAGCGATTCCAGCTCGGAGATCGAGGTGAAGTCGATGATGTCCGAGACATCGGTGTGCTGGGGGATATGCTCCGCGTGCCAGGCCTCCAGGCGCGCGCGCCGGTCCTCGAAGGGCAGGCCACGCAAATCCTCGTCGCCTTCGAACAGGAGGTCGTAGAGCCGGATATGGCCCGGGTGCGATTTCAGCATGGAGGCGGAAACCGTCTTACGGTTCAGCCGCTGCTGAAGATCGTTGAATGGCGCGACCTCGCCGCCGCGCATCACCAGGAGCTCGCCGTCGAGCACGACGCCTTCGGGCAGGGCCTCCACGACATCGGGAAAGGCGCCGGAGATGTCGTCACCGGTGCGCGAGAACAGGCGCTTCTCGCCGCCATGATGGCTGGCCTGCACGCGGATGCCGTCCCACTTCCATTCGGCCACGAAGTCGGCGGGTGTGATGCCGGTAAGCTCCCGGTCCTCGATGGCGTGCGACAGCATGAGCGGCCGGAAAACGGCCTTGCCCGCCGTATCGGGAGGCGGCGCATCGCCGGCGAGCCATGCGAACAGCGCGGCGTAAGGCGGCGCGAGCCCATGCCACACCTCCTCGATCTCGGCGAGGGGCTTGCCCGACCATTGAGCCAGCGCCGTCTTGGCGAGCCGGGCCGAAACCCCGACCCGCAGCGCGCCGGTGAGGAGCTTGAGCAGCGCCCAGCGCCCGGTGGCGTCGAGGCGGTCGAGCCAGCCGGCGAGGAGCACTGGAATTTCAGATTTGTCGGCGGCCTGAACCGCCTCAACCACATCGGCCAGCCTCGGCGGCGGCGCGTCGTCCTTCCGTGCCGGCCACAGCAGCGAAATGGTCTCGGCCGTGTCGCCCACATAGTCGCGGGACAGCCTGAACAACACCGGATCGACCCGCGTCTCCAGCATCTCAGCGAAGATGCGCCGGAACGGCACCCGAAAGAACAACCCGTCGGTCAGAGCCGCGAGCGCATAGCCCCGGTCCGGATCCGGCGCGCTCGCGAAATAGTCTGCCATGAGCTTGAGCTTGTCGTTGCGCGATGGCGTATAGGCGAGCCGGTCCAGCAGTGCGGCAAAGGCCTTCACTGGTCCTCGTCCTCGCGGCCTATCAGGGCGAGCGCGCGGCCACGCCGTCCCGTCGACCGGATATGGTGGAGCAGCGCATCCTCGCGGCCATGGGTCACCCAGACTTCGCGCGCCCCGGTCTCGGCGATGGTGTCGGTCAGTTCGCGCCAATCGGCGTGATCGGAGATCACGAGCGGCAGTTCGATGCCCTGCTGCCGGGCGCGGGCACGAACGCGCATCCAGCCCGAGGCGAACGAGGTCAGCGGGTCGGGCAGGCGGCGGGACCAACGGTCGGCGATGGCGCTCGGCGGCGCTAGCACGATCTGGCCCTTGAGCATCTCGCGTTTGGCGCCGGTTGCCGGCTCGAGCGCGCCGAGCGCGACACCGAAGGACTCATAGAGGTCGCAGCAGGCTTGCAGCGCCCCATGCAGATAGATCGGCCGGTCGTAGCCCTCGGCGCGCAACAGCGCGATCAGGCGCTGGCTCTTGCCGAGTCCATAGGCGCCGACCACATGCGTGCGTTCGGGAAATTGCGCGACCGACCTGAGCAGCTTCGCCGCTTCACCGCGCGCATCGCCATGCTGGAACACGGGCAGCGCGAAGGTCGCCTCGGTCACGAAGAGATCGCACGGGATGAGCTCGAAAGGGGCGCACGTGGGATCGGCGCTGCGCTTGTAGTCTCCCGACACCACCGCGCGGACGCCCTCATACTCAATCAGGACCTGGGCGCTACCGAGCACATGACCGGCCGGAAACAGCGTGACCGTGACGTCGCCGATGCTGACGGGCTCGCCATATGCCGCTTCTTGCGGAAGACGCGGGGCCAGTTCGCCGAGCCGCGCGCGCATGATGGCGAGCGTCTCCTTGGTCGCGAGCACGGCGCCGTGACCCGGGCGCGCATGGTCGGAATGCCCATGGGTGACGACCGCGTTCCGTACCGCGCTATGCGGGTCGATATAGAAGCCGCCCGGACGGCAATAGAGGCCCTTGGCGTCGATCTTGAGCCAGCTGTCGAAGCGATCGGGGTTCATTTTACCGCGCCTGTGGGGAACAAAACACGCATATACCAACCTGAGATTGAAGTGTGACGGGTTGCGCGCAACCTGGTTGCCGGGCGTGAGCGGTCTCGCGCGTAAGATGCATCATAGTCGATGCAACAAGCACGCGAGTGGTCGCCGTGCAGGGGGGCAAGTCTTCAGGCGTCCAATCCAGGCTCCGCGCCGGTGGGGTCCTGGGCGCGGCTGTCCTTGTCTTCGGCCTCTCGGTCCAGACGGCATCCGGCGAGCCCAACGCGCCGCACACCGAAATGTTCACCGGCGTCGAGGCCAGCGACAATTACACAAGTGCCTATGTGGGCGGCGGCTATGCCTTCGGCAAGGGTCTCTATGCGCCGGGCCTAGGTTGCGCGCCGTCGGCGCCTATGGCCGCTACGACTATGACGGTGCCCTGTTCGACGGCAGCGACTATATCGCCACCACGTTCGACGGGCAGGTCGGATTTGCCGCGGCGTTGGTCGGCTATCAGTTTTGTCCCGGCGCCGTCACCGTCAAGCTGTTCGCCGGCATCGAGGCGGAAGATCAGCACATCACCCCGCGCGATCCGAACAACAGCGTGCAAGGCACGGAGATCGGCCTCAGGCTTCTCGCCGAGACTTGGTACGACATCGCGCCGCGGTGGTATGTCTCCGCCGACGCAGCCTATGGCACCGCGTTCCAGGAATATTTTAGCCTGGCGCGAATAGGCTTCCGTGTGCGTCCCAAACTCTCGCTGGGGTTGGAAGGCGGCGCTCTCGGCAATGAAGAATATGATGCGGGCCGGGGTGGCGGCTTCCTGCGCGTCAATCTGCGCCAACTCGAAGTGACGCTATCCGGCGGATTTACCGGCAACTATCTCGAGGACGATCCCAGCGGTTACGTCTCGCTGGGGCTCTATCGCACATTCTAGAGAAGACTGGCGGGACCAGAGTGGCACCGAAACCAGAGTGCACTGCCGGCCCCGCTCCGGCAGTGCTTAGCATCGTCAGTATGACCTCGAAGAGTTAGGGCCATACTGCACTCTGGTCGTGCATTCTGTGTTAGGGCGACGTCTTCGCGGCTTCATCGAAAAGACTCGCTCTAGCGATCAGCATGACATGAAGGCGACAAGCAAGGCAAACACGAGTTGCCGCTTGCCCGCAATTTATTCCAACTGTCATTGCCGGGATGCGAGCGCGCGCGGAACGGCTAAGGTGTCGCCCTGGTGACCGGCGCTTTGGACTTAGCCTCTTTCGCCTTACGCTCGGCCTCCTTGGCCGCCGCGGCGGCCTCGATCGGCGCCAGCCAAGCGGTAAATCGCTGGCTGAGCGCGGCGTCGTGCTCGTTCCACCACGCCTCGTCGAATTTGAGCGCCGTCTTGAAGTTGTCTGGCGCCGTCGGCAGGAACTCCTGCATCTCCACGCCGATGATCGGATGCTTGCCAACCAATTGCACCGCCGACTTCCGCATCGGCCCATAGGCGATCAGCCGCGCTTGTGCCGCCAGCCGCTCCGGCGACGTGGCGAAGCTGATGAAGCGCATGGCCTCGTCTTTGTTCCGCGCCGCTTTGGGAATCGCCCAGGCGTCGACGTCGTAGATCTGCCCGTCCCAGAGAACGCCGATGCGCCGTTGATCGCCGACAGCGGCGCGGAAGATCCGGCCGCTATAGCCGGCCGCCATCGTGACCTTCTTCTCCAGCAACCAGGTGATCGGCTGATCGGCCTTGTCCCAGAACAGAATGTTGTCCTTGATCTTGTCGAGAGCGGCGAACGCCCGATCGACCCCGGCCTCGGTGGCGAGCTCCGCATAAACGCTCTCAGGCGGAACGCCGTCCGCAAGCAGTGCCAGCTCGAGCGTGTAGCGTGGATTTTTCGGCAGCGCGCGCTTGCCTGGGAAGCGCGCGGTATCCAGCAGGGCCGTGACCGCTGTCGGCTCGCCCTTCCGGAAAGCTTGCCGGTCGAAGGCGATAGCCGTCGACCAAGCCACCGAGCCACGCCGCAGGACGACAAGCCGCCGTCCAGAAAATCCGCCTCGATGCTTTGGCCATCCGGACCCAAGTCCGTCACCTCGATCGACTCCAGCACACCGTCACGGCACAGCGCATCAAGCGTGCCCGCCGACACGTCGATCACGTCGACCGGTGGGTTGCCGGCGTCGATCAGGCCTTTCAGCTTCGCGAGGCTGCCGTCATAGATTTCCGTGGCGATCGCGGTGCCGGTCTCCTTGGCGAACGGCTCGAAGAAGGCGATCTCCTGCGACTGGCCGTAGGCGCCCCCCCATGTGGCGACGCTAAGCGTGCCGTCCGCGGCGCCGGCGCCGCTTCCTGTCAGGCAAAATCCAGTGCAAAGCGTCGCAGCGAGCAAGGCGGCCTTGCCGGCGTGCACGGCGCGGGTTGCGAAGGATCGATCAGGGCGTAGCCAAAACACGGCGGTTTATCTCGGTCGATTGTCGTTCCAAAGGAGCCTAGTGCGGCGAGACCGGGACAGTTCCCGGCCTTGACTGCGTTGAACCGTCTCCAAGTGCGGGGCGATTGGCTCTCTGGATTAAGGGTTGCGTTAGCGGTCCGCGAATGGTGACCCGCGGCGGGGTCTCCATGACGAGCTGCGAGGCGTTTAACGGTGCCACAGGATTGGCGATCAGGAAGTCCCAATCAAGCGTTTGCTTTCCCACGTCCACCCCTCCGGACCCCGAAACCACGCCACGGGGGGTCTGCATCGTGAAGACCTGGCACCAAATATGGCCCGCAGAGAGGCGGCAGTCGGCATTGAGCGAGTCGAACGGCGTGACCGTCTCTCGGCTCCAGCCCGGTCCGTCCACGGCGGACCCTGCAATGAGCTGGGGAAAATCGATGGGCACGGCACCATCCTGGGCGGTCATCTTGAGATCGCCGGCAAGCCCGCGAATGAGCTCGTCCACCGTGCGCCCGCCGGTCGAGACATCGGCCTTCATCCCGCCGGTGCCTTTGACCGGAATGTCCAGGGCAAAGGGCTTGAGGCAGGTCTCGATAGCC
This sequence comes from Methyloceanibacter superfactus, assembly GCF_001723305.1. Taxonomy (GTDB): domain Bacteria; phylum Pseudomonadota; class Alphaproteobacteria; order Rhizobiales; family Methyloligellaceae; genus Methyloceanibacter; species Methyloceanibacter superfactus. The sequence continues at coordinate 11,083 of NZ_LPWF01000005.1, read as the reverse complement.
ACGTCGGAGAGATTGCCGGCGAACGAAGCCTTGATCCGCGGCCCGGAGAGGTCGAGCCCCACCCGGCCGGCCATCTGACCGCCGCACAAATCCAGCTCGCCCACTTCACTCGATATCGCCCCGTTCTTGGCGGTAATCGTGAGCCCGCCACTTCCGAGCTCCAGGCTCGAGGCTTCGATGTCGGCCGCCGAGAGCCGCAAGTCTGCGTCGAAATGTTTGAGCAGGGCCCAGTCGAAGAGCGGTTCGCCGATGGCGGCGGTGTCGCCTGTGCCGAGATAAGGATCGAGCACCAGCCGTTCGAATGCGAGCGTCCCTTCCACCCTCGGCCGCATCCCCGTGGTGATGGCCAGCAGCCCCACGGCCGCGTTGCCGTCCAGCGAGAAGGCTCCGTCGTCGAAGATGAGCGTGGTCCCCGCCCAATGAACAGGTCCCTCCGCCGTCAGATTTTTGAGACTCTCGCCTTCCGGCAGGTCCATGCCCACCCAGTTCAGGAAATGGCGGGCGTCACCCATCTCGGCCCGCATATCGCCGTCGAGGCCGAAACCGTCGGCGAAGCGCGCGGTGCCGGAGAATTTGGCGGTGACGGGAGCGGAGGTGAGTGTCAGCGTAACGGGTGCACTCTGGCCTTCCTCGCTTTCCGAGATCTTGCCGCTGTTGATGGCAAATCGCACGGTCTCGCCGCGGAACGTCACCGAGCCGAGCGCCGTCAGCGACCCGGTACCGTCGCTCGCATCGAACCGCGCATCAAGATCGCGCGCCACGCGTTCGCCCGAAGCCGTCCTGACCGTGCCGTGCCGAATACGCACGACGCCGATCGGCGCAGCCGTCAGCCCGTTGGTGACGAGAGCCTCCGCCGTCTGATCCACCGGTGCGGTCGGTGGGGCATCGGCCTTCAGCGTGATCGTCGGCCGGCCGAGCCTCAGCGCCTCGATCTTGACGCGTCCCATCAGAAGATCGGACAAGTTCAAGGACATCTTCACGTCCCTCGCCGCGATGGAACTGACCCAAGGCAACTTGGTGGCGTTGGTGAGCACGAAGCCGCCGCGCAAGGACAGTGGCGGGAAATACCTCACGGTCAAAGGCTCCGTGAGCGTGACCGTGGCGCCGGTCCACGCCGACAGCGCGGCGGCGACCCGGTCGCGCAAATCGGAGGAAGTCCCGATCAGGCGCGGAACCACCACGAAGCCGACAAGAAGAAAGACAGCAAGGCCAAGGAGAAGCCATTTCCAAGGACGTTGGCGAGGCTTCATACCGACCTTTCCACCCGTTGTGGGCGCGGGGCTCTAGGATCGAGCCCGAACGTCCCATGTGACCGTTGCAAGAGTGGCTCCTTGTAGCCCGAATTGTTTGGTGAGCCCAAGTCCCGCATTGACCCAAGCCCCATATTTTCTTGGGTTATCAAGAGATCCGCAACGCCCATTCAGGCCTTGATCGAGCCCCGGAGGGCCGGCTCGCGGAGGCGCCCGGGCGGCTTCGGGCAATGATCCCGTGCAACAGCAGCACCGGGGCCAGGCTCACCAAAACGATGGTCAGCGCCGAAAGTCCGGCCTCCTCGTAGCGATAGAGCGAGGCCAGCGTGAAGACCTGGGTCGACAGCGTATCGAAGTTGAAGGGGCGCAAGAGCAGCGTCGCCGGCAGCTCTTTCATGGAATCCACGAAGACCAGCATGGCGGCGGCGCCCAGCGCGGGGCGCAGCAAGGGCAGGTGCACCGTCCACAGCATGTCCGAAACCGTGGCACCCAGCGTGCGTCCGGCCGCGTCGATATTCTTCGAGATCTTGCTCAGGCCTGCTTCCACCGCGCCGAGCGAGGCGGCGAGGAAGCGGATCGTGTAGGCGAGCACGATGGCGAAGGCGGTGCCTGAGAACAGGAGCCCGGTGGAGACGCCGAACAGCGAGCGCATCACCCCGTCGATACTGTTGTCGAGACCGGCGAGCGGGATCAGCAGGCCGATGGCAAGCACCGTCCCCGGTATGGCATAGCTGATGGCCGGAACCAGGCTTGCTCCGCGGACCAGCTTCGAGCGCGTTTGCCGCCGCCCATAAGCGAGGACCACGGCGAAGGCCACGGCAAGCACCGCCGCCGCGAATGCCAAGAGCAGGCTGTGCAAGGCAGCCTGCCAAAAGGCCGGTGACAAACCCGCCGAGACATGCGCGATGGCGTCGTCCACCAGCACGCCAGCCGGCAACACGAACCCCACGATCAGCGGCAGCACGCAGGCGAGCACGGCAAGGATTCCCCGCATGCCCGTGAGCTTGTCCTCTGGCAGGTCGCGATACTTGCCGGTCGTGTGATGAAAACGACGTCCGGCCCGCAGCGCCCGCTCGATGAGCAGAAGCGCGAACACGAAGGCCAGCATGACGCAAGCGATCTGGCTCGCGCCGGCAAGGCTGCCGCGGTCGAGCCAGGTGTCATAGACGGCGACGGTCAGCGTCCGCACGCCGAAGAACTCCACCGCGCCGATGTCATTCAATGTTTCCATCAGGGCCAGCGCCACGCCGGCGGCCAGCGCCGGGCGGGCGAGCGGCAGCGCGATTTGCCAGAAGGTCTCCGACGCGCTGCGCCCGAGCGTTCGGCTCGCCTCGATCACGCATACCGATTGCGCGATGAAGCTCGCCCGCGCGGTGATGTAGACATAAGGATAGAGCACCGCGCTCATGACGAAGATCGCTCCGCTCAGGCTCCTGATGTCGGGGAACCAATAGTCTTGCGCGTTCCGCCAGCCGAACAGGCCGCGCATGCCGGTCTGCACCATGCCCGAGTAGTCGAACAGCTCGAGGTAGCAGTAGGCGATGATGTAGGTCGGCATCGCCATCGGCAGCAGCAGCAGCCACTGAAAATAGCGGCGCCCCGGAAACCGGTACATGGTCACGAGCCAAGCGGTGCCGGTGCCGATAATAAGGGTAAGGAGGCCGACGCCGAGCATGAGGCCGACCGTGCGGCGCACCGCACCGGGGAGCACATTGTCGATGAGGTGAGGCCAGGCATCGCCGCTCGATTGGAACGCGATGACCGCGATGGCGATCAGCGGCGCCAAGGCGATGAGCGACAGGAGAAGTGCCGCCACCGACCATCCGAGATTGCCACTCTCGGACAGGCGGGCAAGCCTCCGGCGGAAGGTGGGAGTCTCTCCGGCTCGGGCGCAGGCGGTGTCTTGCTTAGCGCCGGTCAGCGAAAACGTCCCCGCCGGCCTTGCGCTGGGGCGCCATGAGGGCGGCAACCGCCTCCTGCGACAAGCGCTGATCGGCTTCCTGGAGCGCGTCGGCGAAGGCATTGGCCGCGTCGATCACCGGCTCCACGAGCTCCGAGCCCGTCAGCGCCAGCGCGCAAGCTTGCATGGCCGGACAGCGATGATGCTGGGATGCGGCGATCAGCGAGATGGCCATGCACTCGTCAGGGCAGAAGCCGGAGCAGCCGAACGGGTAATACTCGATCTTGCGAGAGGCCGTGGACCGCAACGTCCTGACCCAGCAGGCGAGCTCGGTCACGGCACGTTTCGCCCGCGACGGTCCAAGCAAGCGGTTATATTCGTTCCAGCCGTTTTCCCAGCAGGCGATGTCGCCCGTGTCGTATCCTGCAAGCCAGCAGCGGAAGCCGACGCCGACCAGCCACTCCGCCCCGCTGCGCACAGGAACGGCCGCGCGCCGGGCGCCGACCTGCTTGTCGATGCTCTTATGAAAGCTCATTTCTGTCCCCTCATGAGCTTGGCCCTTCGTCAAAGCCGACCTTGTCGACCAGTTCGCTTGCCGCTTTCCGCAAAGCCGCGATCTCGTTGAGTGAGATCGGGTCCGGCTTGAATTCGCCCCAGGACTGAACCAACGCCGACCACGGGACGCCTGCCTTCACCGGATACTCGTTGTTCACTTCGGCATACATTTCCTGGCCCTTGTCCGAAGCCAGAAATTCGAGAAGCTTGATCGCGTTGTCCTTATGGGGCGCGTTCTTTGCCAGCACCGCACCCGACACGTTCACATGGGTGCCGCGGTCGCCCGTGTTGGGAAACAGGATGCTGACCGAGTTCGCCCACGCCTTCTGATCGGGGTTCTTCTCGTCCGTGAGCATCGCGCCCATGTAATAAGTGTTGCCGATGGCGATGTCGCATTCGCCGGCATAGACGCCCTTGACCTGCAGCCGGTCGTTGCCGGCGGGCTTGCGGGCGAGATTGGCTTTCACGCCACGCAGCCACTGCTCCGTCCATTCCTCGCCGTGATGGGCGATCATGGAGGCGATCAGCGCGACGTTATAGACGTGCTGGCCCGAGCGGATGCAAATCTTGCCGCGCCATTTCGGGTCGGCGAGGTCCTCATACGTGATTGAGTCCTGCTTGACCCGTTCCTTGGAGGCGTACACTACGCGGGCCCTGCGGGTGAGGCCGATCCATTCATTGTTCTCGCCGCGATAGGTGGCCGGGATCGAGGCCTCGATCGTCTCGGAGACCACGGGCTGGGCGATGCCGGCGGCGGTGGCCTGGCTCAGATTGCCGATATCGACCGTCAGCAGGAGGTCCGCAGGGCTATTGCGGCCTTCGGCCTGCATCCGCTCGATCAGTCCCTTCTCGGCGAAGATAACATTGGCCTTGATGCCGGTCTCCGCGGTGAATTCCTGGAGCAGGGGATCGATGAGATAGGGCTGACGGTAGGAATAGATGTTCACCTCGCCCGGCGTCTCGGCGCGGGCGAAGGGCAAGGCGGAAGCGGAGATGAGGATCGCGAGCGCCGCGGCGCGCGCCAGTGTCGAGCGCATCAATGACCTCCAATGGCCGGGGTTCAAGGCCCCGGTATCGGACTGAAAGACTTTGCTCCCCTTGGACTAGAGCCGGAGAGCCTCTATTCCGCTTAAGGCTTGCGCTTGCCTACTGTCAACAAGATTATCGTAACTGAAGTAAACTTAGAAGCCTTCTAATCAATGAAGATACATTAGAAGGCTTCGAGAAACTGAGTATTTATCCGACAATGCCTAGTATAATAGTGTAATTGCACTACAATAAGTCTGACAAATGACAGGATTTCGCAGTCGCGAAGAACACTTGGCGCGAAATCGGCCAGGGGGCGCGAGGCGCCTATGAGGCGAAGAGCCGCTCTGCCGGGAAAATGATGTCGGCCGACGTGCCCACACCGGGCTCGCTGGTCAACTCGAGCCTGGCGCGATTGGCGTCGGCCAGTGCCTTGGTGAGCGGCAGTCCCAGCCCGGTCCCGGACTGCCGGCGCGGCGCCGTGTCGAGCTGATGGAAGGGCTGCATCGCGTAGGCGATCTCATTCTTGCTCATGCCCACGCCGTTGTCCCGCACCCGCACCCGCAGCTCGCCATCGACCAGCGTGCCGGACACGATGACCTGACCGCCTTCGGTAGTGAACTTGATGGCATTGGTGAGGAGGTTGAGAAGCGTCTGCTTGAGCCGCCGCGGATCGGCGACCACGAGCGGCAAGTCCTGTGCGAGCGACGTCCGCAACACGATGCGCGTGCGCTTGGCAAGCGGCTGGAGGCTGGCGACGCAACTCTCGACCACCTCGGCCACGTCCACCGCGGTGAAATCGAGCTCGAACTTGCCCGCCTCGATCTTCGAGATGTCGAGCAGGTCGTTGAGCAGGCTCAACGCATAGAGGCCGCTCTGATGGATGTCCTCCGTGTAACCGCGATAGCGCGGATTGCCGATGGGGCCGAATCGCTCCTGCAGCATCAACTCGGTGAAGCCGATGATCGAGTTGAGTGGCGTCCGCACCTCATGGCTGACCTTGGCCAAGAAATCGAGACGGCGGCTCGCCGCCTCGGGGTCGATCGCCCGGCGCGGTGCGGGCGCAATTGCCGGTTCGGACGGTGGCGTGGTTTCGGCCTTGGGCGCGGGCATCTCCGTCACGGGCGTCGGCGTCTCAGGCTCTTGCGCTGCCGCCACCGTCTCCGGTGCAGGGAGTTCGGCATCGAGATCCGCCTGGTCGATGAGACGAAGCACCTGCGTGTCTTGATCGGTATCGAGCGGGCTCAGCGCGAAGACCACTTTGAGGCGCGGCGTGAGCGGGTCAGCGCATCGATTTCACCGGTGCGCCCGCTGTCTTCGTCGCAACCGAGGAGCGCCGCACCGCCGGGAAGAATGGCGTCGAGCCACCCGCCTCGCTCAGTTCGGACGGTGAGTGGTAGCCGAAGGCGTAAGCGAAGGCGCTGTTGACATAGATAAGGGCATTGTCCCGCAAGAGCCCGATCGCCGCCGGCATGGCTTCGAGCAGAAGTCTCAAGGACTCCGGCGGCAGCATGAGCGGGCTGCCCATGGGTTTCGCCTCCGCCCGGCCATTCGTCGGGGCGTGGTTCGCGTGTTCGTCAGCGGCTAGGTCCGGAGCAGGGGATTTGTCGGAGCCAGGGGAGATAGCCCCCGGACCGAGCAGAACCCGGCCCTCGAGCGCGCGCGCAATATGCTCAAGCGCCTCGCGGTCCCCATCTTCGATGCGCCGTCGCGGTCTGAGGTCGGCCATGGTCGGCCCCAATATGAACAAATGAGCTCGCTCTGGCGTTTGACACAAAGCCCAGCTCAGCCACTAGGGACGCCCCCTCTTGGGGCGCTTATGCGACTCCACCACTAAATTTAGGCGAATCCAGTCCATTGCATAGCGCGAAAGGCAGAATTTCGTCCACAGGGCAAAAAAGACGCGTGTTTGGGCATGCTGCCTCTTGCAGTGTCGCACTGCACCATTTATATTGCAGTGCAACAAAAAGAAGCGGCCAGATGAGCAAGACCGCGCCATTCCCCGAGAGGCGAATCGAGGAGATCAACAAAGAGGTGCCATGATGAGTGAGACATCTATTCCCCAGACCCCCCAGGAAGCCGCCGAGAAGATCACCGAGACCTTCAATACGGCCGCCAAGGAATTCGAATCCCTCAAGCTCGATACCACCGTGCCGGAGAGCGTTCGCATGCTCGCCGAGAAAACGGTCAACCAGACCCGTGAAGCGTATGAGCGCGGCAAGGAATCGCTGGAGGAGTCGATCGACGCGCTGGAGCGCTCCTTCGATGCGGCCGGCCAAGGCGCTACCGCCTTCAACCGCAAGCTGATCGACATTGCTCAGCGCAATTTGAACTCGGGATTCGACCTCGCCAAGAACCTAGCCGCTGCCAAGAACCTTGCCGAGATCGTCGAACTTCAGTCGGCCTTCATCCGCAGTCAGTTCGATGTGTTCGCCAGCCAAGCCGGCGAGATCCGCGCGCTGACGACCAAGATCGCCGCCGACACCGCCGAGCCGATCAAGGACCAGGTCTCCCGCACGATGGATACCGTGCGCAAGGCGTCCTAAAGTTTCAGTGCCGTTGTGTAGTTGCGTAGGCCCGGGCCCAGCCCGGGCCTTTTCTATGGCGCCGCCTCGTTCTAGAGGTGCCCGGCCGGTTGCCGCGCTCTTTGCGCGCGAGGTGCGCCATCCGCTTGCAACGGCTCTTGCCTCCGCTTAGGTTCCCGGCCTAGGCATTGCCCATGTGCCGCTGTAGCTCAGTTGGTTAGAGCGCTTGACTGTGGATCAAGAGGTCGGTGGTTCGAATCCCCCCAGCGGTACCATTTAGTGCCCGAGCTCGGAAGCGCCGGCCTACGCACATCCGGAATTGATGCGCTTAGCGCAGGGACGCCGCGGCTTCCCCTGGACATTCCGACAGCCTCGTCCGCTCGTGACTTGATATCAGGCTAATCCCAGCGATAATCGCGGCGAGTGGCGCCCCTATCCACAGTCACTGAACCTTGTCTTGCCTTTGACCGAACGGTGGTCCTCCCTTTGCGATGGTCCATCCGACGATTCATTCCCATAGCGACGCGAAGGAACCCCCAACGATGAGGCCATCCCTAGCCAAATCCTGTGCCCTTGCCGTCTTGAGCCTGGCATTGGCCGTGCCGGCCATGGCGCAATCCAATATCCGCGGCGATGCCACCGGCCCGACCACCGCGAAGGGTTACAGCCATCCCGAGCAATACATGCATCTCAAGGCCGTCAAGCCGGCGCCCAACATGTATCCGGTGATCCATCACCCCGAGCAGGAGCAGAACGCCGCCGACAAGCTCGCGGCGCTGGCCGAGAAGACCGGCAAGAAACCCAATATCCTCATCTTCCTGCTCGACGACGTGGGCTGGATGGATACGGGCTTCAACGGCGGCGGTGTCGCGGTCGGCAATGCCACGCCTGAGATGGACAAGCTCGCAGGCGAGGGCCTGACGCTCACCTCGCTTATTCCACGCCGTCCTGCTCGCCGACCCGCGCCACCATCCACACGGGGCAGAACCCGCTGCATCACGGCATCCTGCGTCCGCCGATGTACGGCGAGCCCGGCGGTCTCGACGGCGCCATCACCATGCCGACGCTCCTCAAGAAAGAGGGCTACATCACCCAAGGCGTCGGCAAATGGCATATGGGCGAGAACCAAGGCTCGCTGCCGCAGAATGTCGGCTATGACGACTATGTCGGCTTTCTCGGCGTCTCCGACATGTACACCGAGTGGCGCGACATCTACTTCAATCCCGAGGTCGCGCTGTCGCCCGAGCGCTTCAAGATGATGGAGGAGGACAACTTCGATCATTACGAGGTGCATTGCACCCCGGCCGACACGACCAAATGCGAGAACGGCAAGCTCATCGATCTCGACTACATCAAGGATCTCGACAAGCACTGGATGGAGACGAGCCTCGCTTTCCTCGACAAAATGAAGGGGAGCGCGCAGCCCTTCTACCTCTACCACGCCACGCGTGGCTGCCATTTCGACAACTATCCGTCGGATGAGTGGGCCGGCAAGTCCATGGCCCGCACCTCGTTCAGCGACTGCATGGTCCACATGGACTACGTCCTCGGCAAGCTGATGGAGAAGCTCGAGGCGATCGGCGAGGCGGAGAACACCATCGTCATCTTCACCTCCGACAACGGCCCCGAATGCGAGATCCCGCCCCACGGACGCACGCCGTTCCGCGGTTGCAAGGGCTCGGCCTGGGAAGGCGGCGTGCGCGTGCCGACCTTCGTCTACTGGAAGGGCATGATCGCGCCGCGCAAGTCCGACCAACTGTTCGACCTCGCCGACATCCTGCCGACCACGTTGGCGCTGGCCGGCTATCCCGGCGCCAAGCTGGCCGGGCTGTTCCCCGAGAAGACCTATATCGACGGCGTCGACCAGTCGTCCTTCCTCGTCGCCGACAATGGACTGTCGGCGCGGCGCAGCCGCATCTACACCTTGAACCAATATTACGCGGCGGTTCGCATCGACGAGTTCAAGGGCGTCGTCACCGGCGAGATCGAGAACGGCGTCGTGCAGAAGGGCGATATCGGCGGCTTCTCGGGCTCGATCTTCACCGACACAGGCGGTGGCATCGTTTTCAACCTCTACACCAACCCGCAAGAGGACGCGTCGATCGGCATCCGGCACATCCCGATGGCGGTGCCGCTGGGGTCGACCGCCGGCTGGTACATGAAGGAACTGTTCGAATATCCGCCGCAGTTCAAGATCGGCTTCCTGTCCAACAATCCGCCGCTTTACGACCTCGTCCCCGAGGGCGAGATGGCGGCCAAGGCTTGGATCAGGAAGCACGGCTTCGGCCGCGTCCAGCCGTAGAACCGGCCGGGTCCGCAAAGCTTGAAAGGGGCGCCTTCCGGGGCGCCCCTTTTTTTTGCCGCCGCCGCCGAGTCTGTGGCCTTCACGCAACAGGACTTCGAAATGTCCCGCGGCGCGGCGTGAAATGGCAAGCGTCCCCGTTCGGCCCGCACTATCTTCTGCGGTCAACCGGGCTTGGGGGGAGTATAGGTCGCGTGACGTGGTTGAAAGCAGTCGGCGTCTGCGCGCTTGTCGGCGCGTTTCCGCTCGCGGCGTATGCCAGGGGCGACACCGCATTGGACCCAGGCTATTCGGCCCCGCAGTCAAACCAGTGGCAGTTCAGCTTCACGCCCTACGCCTGGGTGACAGGCGTTAACGGCGACGTTACAGCTCGGGGACACACCGTCGACATCGATGCGAGCTTCATCGATATCGTCGAGAAGAGCGACTCGCTCCTCGCTTTGATGGGCTACGTCGAGGCGCGTAAGGGTGCGTTTTCGTTCTTCACCGATGTCGTGTGGATGGACCTCGGCTTTCCCGGTCACGCAAAAAACGACTTCAATCGACAGGGCGCCGGACGTCCCTCGAAGTTTCCCAATGTCGACGTCACTGTCGACGCGAATCTGAGCATCAAGTCCAACGCACAGCTCGACTACGAGTCGACCATCATCCAATCAGGCGCCGGGTTCGAAGTCGCCAATTGGTCGAACGCGTCCTCTCACACGGCGTTCGATATGCTGGGCGGTGTGCGCTATTGGAACCAGTCCGTGGACAGCACGGTCAATTTAACTGGCGACCTCACTGTCGACGTTACCGCGACAGCGACTTTCGATCCTCGCGATGTCGTTAAGCGCGTTCTTCGCCAGCGCGGCTTCAAGCTCAATCGCCGAGGTGCAAATCTCATAAAGCGTGCGATCGATAAGCGGTTCGGACCAGGCAAAAACATTACCGTGGATCGAAGCGTAAAGATAGAGCTCGATCGGGCGGTGGCGGTTGCCAGCACCGGCGACCTCGAATGGGTCGACCCCTTTATCGGGGGGCGTCTCCGGCACGGCTTTGGTGACAACAAGGAATTGACCCTCGAAGGAGATGTCGGAGGGTTCGGCGTCGGCAGCGATTTCTCGTGGCAGGTCGTCGCCACCTACGGCTTCGACGTCAATTGCTTCGGAACGCCGCTCCACACGGTGATCGGCTATCGTGCGCTCGCCGTCGATTACAGCGAGGAAAGTGCCTACGGAGAAAACGTTCTCGACGTCGTGATGCACGGACCGCTCTTGGGCGTCAATCTTCGGTGGTAGAGGGCGAGACTTGGAAAGGAACCTTCCTCGGTCACGACACCGGCATCGACGCGGTTCTGCACGGACCCGTCGCCGAGCTCTCCTTCCGCTGGTAGGCGTGCTTCATCGTCTCGCCGCGTGACCGCGCGAGTCCTGTCAAAGAGCCATCCCTCCCAAAGAACTTGAGGACTGCGGGGCGCCGGAGAGCCTGCGATCCTACTGCAGTGATAGGGCAGCCTCTCGGCGCCCCGCATCCGGCGATTGTTTTA
>NZ_LPWF01000004.1 GCF_001723305.1 Methyloceanibacter superfactus | reverse complement strand
GCCGGTTGCCGCCGAGGCCGAACGGGACCGCCGTCCGGAGCCGCAAGCCGAGCAATATCGCCGGCCTGTCGCCGCCGAGGCCGAGCGGGATCGCCGTCCGGCGCCACAAGCCGAGCCCTACCGCCGGCCCGCGGCCGAAGCCGAGCCACAGCGCCGTCCGGTGCCGATGCCGCGCCGAGGGGTGAAATGGACGAGGATGACCGCCGGCCCGTCGCGCCGCAGATCTATCGCCGTCCGCCCGCCCCCGCCGCCGCCCAGGAGCCCGAGCAGCGCCGGCCCGCGATGGCCGGCCAGCAACCGCCGCCGCTCGCCGACTTCCTGATTCGCAAGCTGAGCGAGATCGGCGCCATGACGCTGGACGACCTCTGCCATGTGGCGGTGCAGGAGGCTATTTCGCCGAAGGCGAGATCGCCGACCGGGCCGTCCACGTGACGCTCACCAATGTCGCCAAGGCGGGCTTCATCCGGCAATTGCCGAATGGCAGCTTCGCACCGGCGACGGTCATGGACACGATCAGGCTGAGGCGCGCGATCTAAGGCGCGATTGCCGGGGCTCCGTCCTAGCGGGGCCCCCGCAACAACTCGACGACGTCTTGCCGGACCTTCTCTTCCGCATAGCGCGCAAGCGCTTTGCGGTCGGGAAAGTCGTCGAGCGGCACCGGAGGCCCGATGCGGATCTTGGCGTCGAGCGGGCCGAGCCCCAGCAGCTTCCAGGCGTGGCTCGCCATGTCCATATCGCCATACCAGGCGACCTGCGGCCGGCCACGGCGCCCGAGCGGCAGCCCGTAGACCTTGGTGTAGGTCAGCGCCAAGGTCTGCGCCGACACGCTCGATCCCATGGGCTGACCGCCGGACGGCTTCGCCGCGGCGAACAGCGCCGTGCGGAACGGCTCCACGCCGTTGCCGTCGCTCGACGTGCCTTCGGCGAACAGCACCACATGGTCGCCGCCTTCGAGCCGGCTCAGGATCTCGTTGGCCTTGTCGCCCACCTGGTTTCGCCGTTCGCGGTCGACGAATACCGAGCGCTGCAGCTTGGCGAGCCATTTCACGAAGGGCCAAGTCGAGACTTCTTTCTTGGCCACGAAGGAGACGGGCGCCACCGCCGACAGCACGGTGATGTCGAGCCACGACACATGATTGGAGATGATGAGTACGCCTTGGCTCTCGGCCACCTCGCCCTCGACGAGGAGACGGATGCCAACGATGCGGCAAACCTGGCGATGATACCAATGCGGGAAGCTGCGGGCGAAGCGCGAGCCCGTCCGCACGAACAGGAGCTGGAGCGGCATCAACGGAATGGTGAAGGCGAAAAACGCCGACAGCACTAGGAACGCACGCACGCTTCTCATGGGTCTGCGGTCAATCCAAACTTAGAGCGCAAGTCGCAGATCTCAATAGCAGGTGCGCTGCCCATAGCGTGTGACGCAGAGCCCGCGCAGCGCCGGGTCCAGGCGCCGTACCGGAACGGGCTCGGTGCGGCAATCCGTGCGGATCTCATCGAAGCCCCATTCCCCGGTCGTGCAGATTGGCGCATGGCCGCCGGGACCAGATAGACATCGACCTCGGACGGATAGCTTGCTTGGACCGTGATTTGGGGCGCCGGCGCCGGCTCGGGCTCTGGCACCGCGGCGGCGGCCACGGGGGCCGGCGCGCTGCTTTCCGGCGCAACCGTATCGCTCTCCGGTGTGGCCTCTATTGGTGCGGCCGGCGCCGCGACCGGCGCCGTATCAGGCTCCAGCGGAACGGCATGTTGGGCCAAGGCCATGCTGCTGAACAACGTCAAGATTGCCGCGAGACTCCACCGCTTTCCCATCACGCCACCCCCTTATTTGTTTTGGACGCTGCGGTAACGTTGTCCCGGCCCAGGCACGAAGTCAAACGCGCTTGCGGCGGCCCTTATTTGCCGTTCTTGAGGGGCTTGCCGAACAGTTCCAGCCGGTGGCCGATGAGGCTGAAGCCGAGCTCCTTGGCGACGCGCTCCTGCAGGCGCTCGATCTCCTCGTTCTTGAACTCGATGACCTCGCCGGTCTTGACGTTGATCAGATGGTCGTGGTGGTCGTGGCGCGCCGGCTCGTAGCGCGCGCGGCCGTCGCCGAAATCGTGGCGCTCGACGATCCCGGCCTCCTCCAATAACCGCACGGTGCGATAGACGGTGGAAAGCGAGATGCGCGAATCCCGCGCGCTGGCCCGCCGGTAGACTTCCTCCACATCCGGATGATCGTGCGCCTCCGACAGCACAGCGGCGATGATGCGGCGCTGCCCGGTCATGCGCATGCCGCTATCGGCGCACAAGCGCTCCAGCCTGCTCTCTCGTGTCGCTGGCTGTGACATGGACCCCTGTTTATCGCTGGTCTTCATGGGACTTGATCGGCGATTTGCCCATCATCGGAGGGCCGGTCTGAAAGGGCAAGGCTGAAGATCGCGGCGTCGGCGCCGCTCTCGTAATATCCGGGGCGCGCCCGACCGGCTGGGCGCCGAACGAGCGGTAGAGCGCGAGCGCGGCCTCGTTGCCCTCGTCCACCTCCAAGAAAAGCGTTGCCGCGCCGCTGGCCCGCAGATCCTCCAAAGCCTTGGTCACCAGCGCGCGGCCGAGCCCAGAGCGGCGGCAGGCGGGCGTCACGCCGAGGGTGAGCAACTCGGCCTCGTCGGCGGCACGCCGCGCGATCAGAAGGCCGGCGGGCGCGGCCACCACATGGGTCGCGGCGCCGAGCAGACAGAGCACGCCGGGGCTGGCGATGAGCTGTGCCATGGCTGCCTCGTCCCAGGGCCGGTCCGAGGGCCGGTCGAAGCAGCTCGCGTGAATGGCGGCCATCAAGCCGGCGTCGCCCGGCAGGGCGCGATGCACCATGCGGGTCGCATCACATGCTCCCGATCGCGGGCGCTGGGGCTTGGCGTCGGGTGGTCGCAGATAGAGCGGACGGAAGAGCGTCGGAGACTCGCCGCCTTCGCTTGGCGATGTCGGCCAGCGCCATGGCGCTCGGCTGCAATGTGGTTAGCGCGGGCGACACATCGCGGCCCCGCGCCGCCGCCGCGTCGGCGAGGGCTTGCGCGCCGCTGCCGACCGCAAGGCCGAGCTCCCGCGGAAGACGCTCCACCGCATCGCCGGGGGCGATGAGCAGTGGGCCGTCGAGCTTGCGCCCCGCCGCGTCGTAAAGGCCGAGATAGAGCATCTCTCGTCGCGCATCGACGGCGACGGCGAAGGGACCGTCCGGCGCGATCGCCAAGACCGCCATGCGCGCCATCACCGTGAGACTGTCCGTGCCGTAGAGCTCAGCGTCCGTCGCCAGCGCGAGCCCGCGCGCCGCGGCGATGGCGATGCGCACGCCGGTGAAACTGCCCGGTCCGAGCGTCGCCGCGATCACGTCGAGATCGCCTGGCCTGACGTCTCCCTCGGCCATGACCGCCGCCACCATCGGCATCAGCGCCTCCGCATGGCCGCGCTGCATCTCGTCTTGGCGCGCATGGAGCGCACGCGTGCCGTCCGTGGCGCATAGCAGGGCCGCCGAGCAGGCGCCCATGCTCGTATCCAGCGCGAGGATGTTCATGGGGAGCTTCTTAAAGGATGCGCGCCATCTCGTCGAAGTCGAAGCGCGGCGAGCGGGGCCGGAGGGGCGAATCGTCCCCATAGCCGAGATTGCACAAAAAGTTCGACTTCACCTCGGTGCCGGCGAAGAATTCCTTATCGACGCCGGCATTGTCGAAGCCGGACATGGGGCCGCAGTCGAGACCGAGTGCCCGCGCCGCCAGGATCAGATAGGCGCCTTGCAGCGAGCTGTTGCGGAACGCGGTGTCGGCGATCTTCTCCGGCTTGCCTTCGAACCAACTCTTGGCGTCGGTATGCGGAAACAGCTTTGGCAGATGCTCGTGGAATTCGAGGTCGTAGCCGATGATGACGCAGACCGGCGCCTTCATGGTCTTGTCGCGATTGCCGTCCGACAGGAACGGCTTCAGCCGGGCCTTGGCTTCGGGCGACTTCACGAAGACGAAGCGTGCCGGACTGCAATTGCCGGACGTCGGTCCGAGCTTCACCAGCTCGACAAGCTCATGCAGCAGCGCGTCGGGCACGTCCTTGTCGTGCCACGACCCGCGGGTGCGCGCGTCGCGAAAGAGCTGATCGAGGGAGGCGTCTGGCAGCTTGTCCGTCAAATCGGACGGACCTCTTGCACCTCGGGGATGAAGTGCCGGAGCAGGTTCTCGATGCCGTGGCGCAGCGTCGCCGTCGAGCTCGGGCAGCCGGAGCACGCGCCGCGCATGTGTAGGAACACGACGCCGTCGCGATAGCCCTGGAAGGTGATGTCGCCGCCGTCCTGCGCCACCGCCGGGCGCACGCGCGTGTCGAGCAGCTCCTTGATGGTCTTGACCGTCTCGGCGTCCTCCGGGGGCGAAGAACTCGTCGCCGTCATACTGATCCGGCGCGCGTCGGTCATCGCCTCGCCGGAGAGGTAATGCTCCATGATGGCGCCGAGAATGGCGGGCTTCAGATGCTGCCATTCGCCCTCGCCCTTGGTGACGCTGATGAAGTCGGACCCGAGGAACACGCCGCGCACGCCTTCGATCTCGAACAGGCGGTGCGCCAGCGGCGAGCCTTCGCTCTCGGCCGGATCGCGGAACTCGATGGCGTCCTCCTCGCCGAGCACCGGCCGCCCCGGAATGAACTTCAGGGTGGCGGGATTCGGCGTGGCTTCGGTCTGGATGAACATCTTTCTGCCTCTGGGCTTTCAACGCATTTTCGCTGATGAAAGCCTGCATATCTTAGAATTATTCTAGCCCATATTTGAGCTTCGGAAGGCCCAAAGTCAAGGTTTCGGAGCCCCTCATAGCACGACTCGCAAGCCGATTTGACCCCGGCGCTAGGTGCGCCAGGCAATGCCAAAAACAAGGACGGCGGGGCACCGATCGACCGCGTCCGACTGCAGGTCTAGGGCGGCCTCTCGGCGCCCCGCTCACGGCATCTTTTTACAGCCTCAGACCGCCGCTTATCGCCAGTGGCACAGGCGCGGTGCGAAAGGCAGAGCACGCCTCACCCGAAGGCCCACGCGTTACAGCGCAGGCGGGCGGAGTAGAGACCCCCGAGGCCGGTCCGTTGTCCATGGCGCGGGTGTCCGGGCCTATCGGGAATGGTGCGTCCGAGATCAGCCCATCTGTACCGCGCCACCTCGGGCGCCGCGCCCCACGTCCCGAGAAGCAGACGGTCTGCAGCTCGCGTCCTCATGGACGAGGGATGGAGGGATTGTACCGCCGCTTCGGAGGGCGAGGATAAAGCGGGGAGAGCGCCCGCTGGCCGAGGACTCAGCCCTGATCGACGCCGGCCTCGACTTCGCACTCGGCGCAAGGACCACGGCGGGCGTGTCCTATTCGGGCCAGTTCGGCGACGGCGTTTCGGACAACGGCGTCAAAGGCCGCTTCACGTTGCTGTTCTAGAGGTTCGGCGGTTCAATACCGGGCGCGATAGGCGGACCGTTGGGGGTCAATAGACAGAAGGTATTGGGAAGAGAGGCTCGAGATTTCTAGCCTCTCATTAGGCCGGATCGAGCCGGCCCAGGGCTCGGGAATTCTCCCGGTCCTCAACTCTCAGTCCCTGGAGACCCCCCATGCTGAAATATATCGTTGCCGGCGCGCTGCTCGTCGCCGTTGCCACCCCGGCGCTCGCCGCCGACTACTACGTGTCGCTCCGCTACGGCGGTGGCTGCGTCATGACCAACACGGCCCCGAGTTCCAAGCACTACAAGGTGATGGGCGTCTATTCCACCAAGCGCCAGGCCAAGATGGCCATGCACGGCATGATGGACTGCCGCTAGGCGGTCCCGATCATCTGTTGCTGAAGCGGTCTCGGGACGAAGCTCCCGGGGCCGCCTCTTGCCTGGCTATGCCAGTGCCAGAATTTCGTCGGTGGACAGGTGGCCGGGGACGACGGTGATGGGCGTCGGGAAGACTCCGGCGAGACGCCCGCCCGCCAGACTCGATACCAGCGGCCCGGGTCCGGAGGGATCTTTCGAGGCGCCGAGCACGAGCACGCCGATATCCTCGTCCTCCTCGATCAGCGACGTGATCTCCTCGGACTTGATCCCTTCGCGCACGATCTCTTCCGGCACCAGATCCTCGAAGCCCATGGTCTTGAGCTTGCGGCCGAACAGGCGGAACACCGCCTTGGCCTTGGTCTGACCTTCCTCGCGCGCTACGTCCTCGACGCCGAGCCAATGCATGGCCTCGCCCTCCGGCTCGATGACGTAAAGCAACGCCAGCTGTCCCTTGGTGCGTTGCGCCCGGCTGGCGGCAAAAGCCAGCGCGCTTTCACACTCCGGCGTCTCGTCGACGACCACCAGGAATTTGCGCTTGTGCCCTTCCGAATAGATTTGCCGCTTCTTCCGCGACCTCGGCGCCGCGGCGGGAGCTGACTTCTTCTTTGCGGCAGGCTTCTTGGTCTGGGCCATGCTGGCCATGCTGCCACCTCCAGGCGCTGTCAACAAGAAGGGTTAGAGGGTCCGAGGCGCCCTGGATCAGCTACGCCAAGTCGTTCTCACGCCAAGTGTGTCACGCCAAGTCGATGGCGTAGCGCTTGAGATCCTCGAGATCCACGACCTCGAGCGTCGCCTCGTGGGTGGCGCCGAGGATCACCCGCGGCGCGAAGCCTGCTTCCAAGGCCTCGCGCCAGCGCGGCGCGCACAGGCACCAGCGGTCGCCGGGGTTGAGGCCGGGAAAGCCGAAATCCGGATGCGGCGTGGTGAGATCGTTGCCGGCGCCTTGGAGAAGGCGAGGAACTCGGCCGTCACCTCCACGCACACCGTATGCAGCCCGACATCGTCAGGACCGGTGTGACAGCAGCCCGTGCGGTAGAAGCCGGTCACCGGCCGTTCCGAGCAGGCCTTCAGCGGCTCGCCGTAGACGTTCTTCTGGCCTTCGAGAGGATGAGAGCGGCGTTTCAACATGGTGCGAATGTGCCCTGCGGGGTGAAGGGTGAAGGCCTGAGTTGTCAGCGGATCGGGTTGCGGTCGGGCAGCGGCATGCCGAGCTTGCCGCCCGCGACCAAGATCTCAAGTTGGGTCTCGCTCAGCCGGGGTAGCGGCGGGCCGGCCTCCTTGCTGGCGGCGGCCTTGAGCGCGAGCGGCGGCAGATCGCCGTCGGCGGCAAGCGGCTCGTGCCCGCCCGCGGTCAACACGGTCTTGCAGTCCCCCGGCAGGTCGGTGAGCTTGAGCTGCTTCTTCTTCGGCACCGGCTTGGCGTTGGGGTCTGGCGGCGGCTGCTGCGCCGTCCAGATGGCGGACTTCTTCAGCATGTCGAACCAATTGTCGAGCTCCTTGCCGCAGCCGTCGTCGCCGTTCACCGGGTTCTGATTCTCGCAGCCCTCCTGCCCCGGCGGACAAGAGAGGCGCACGTGGAAATGATAATAATGGTTCCACCACGGCCGCACCTTGCCGAGCCAGGACCGGTCCTTGCCCACCGAGTCCGCTTGGGCGCACAGCGATTTCTTGATCGCCGGATGCACGAAGATGCGGGCCACTTGCGGGTAGGTGGCCGCCCGCCTGATGAGCTTGACCTGACCGATGGTGAACTTCGCGGGATCGACGGTGAGCGGGTCCTTCAACATCGACACGGCGCTGATCTCCTCCCGCTCCTGAGGCGTGAGGATGCGGTCCGGCATCGGCGTCAACCAGATATCGGCGTCGAGCCCGACCTGGTGGCTGGTATGCCCGGTGAGCATCGGTCCGCCGCGCGGCTGCGACATGTCGCCGATGAGGAGACCGGGCCAGCCGTCGAGCGCCCGGGCATCGCTCGACAATCGCTCGAGATAGTCGAGGAGTCGCGGGTTGCCCCAATTGCGGTTGCGCGAGAGCCGCATCACCTGCCAGTCGGGACCGTTGATGGGCAGCGACAGTCCGCCGGCAAGGCAGCCTTTGGCATAGCCGCCGATGGAGCGGGCCTCGAGCGGCGCCGGTTCCGCCACCGAGCCGAACAACTCTCTCGCCGGGGGTGTTTTCGGCGCCGGGGCCTCTTCTTCACCGGTTTCGGTGCCGGCTTCTCGGTCGCGGCCGACGCCGCGGGCCGCGTGGCGACCTTAGGCATGCCGATCTGCTCCGCGGCGGCGCCCGTGCAGAATGACAATAATGTGAGACTCAGGACTAGCCCGCGCATCGGCACTCAACCGGCTCCCCGCCAAGCTTTGCGTATGGCAGCACAAGCTTAGCACAAGTCATAGGGGAAATTGGACCCCGTTAGGCCCTATGCTGGTCCCCGGCGCACGGCTCGACCGGTCTTGTTCAGCAGATATTCAGCCGCGGGGCCTAGTCTGCTGCGATACGCTGGATCCTACGCCCCGCCCGGTGCCGGCACGCGCCAGGCGGCGGCACACAACCTGCCCTGAGGGAGAATGATCATGAGACGGAGTTTTCTGCTGGCGGCCTTGCTGAGCGTGGCGCTCGCCATTCCTAGTCTTGCCCATGCCGGCGTGGTCGCTCAGATCAGCCTCTCCAACCAGCGCATGCAGGTCTATGTGAACGGCAGGCCGACCTACACATGGAAAGTTTCCACCGCGCGCAGCGGCTACCGCACGCCGACCGGCACCTATAAGCCGACTGCCCTGTCGCGCTATCACCGCTCGTCCATCTATGATGGCTCGCCGATGCCCTATTCGATCTTCTTCTACAAGGGCTACGCCATCCACGGCTCCTACGAGACCAAATATCTCGGCCGTCCGGCGAGCCACGGTTGCGTGCGGCTGCATCCGTCCAACGCCGCCGCGCTCTATTCGCTGGTGCAGAAATACGGCCCCGGCAACACGACCATCAAGATCACACGCTAGGGGCAGGCCGTGGGGCTGCTCAAATGGGCGATCATCGCGCTTGTGATATCGGTGCTCGCCGGAGCCTTCGGTTTCACACGCCTTGAGCACGGCGCGGCCAAAGTCGCCAAGCTCCTATTTGTCATCTTCTTGGTTCTGTTCGTCGCGATCGTGATTCTGTCCTTCGCCATCGGCGATTGGCGCTGATGTCCTAGCGGCCGCAGCTATTGGGAGGGGGCGCGCCGCGAAAGCGCTCGTCCATCCATTTCAGCGCCGCCGTCACGCTCTCCTTGGCGGCGAAGGTGTGCGTCACGCCCGGCATCTCGACGAACGTCACCTTTGCGCCCTGCTTGCACAGCGCGTCGCCGAACTGCTTGGTGATGTAGGGCCGCACGATGGTGTCGGCGGTGCCTTGCGCCAGGAACACCGGCGCGCCGGCGGCCGCCTTGCCCGGCGAGTTGCGCTGCATGATCGAAGCCCACGGCTCGGTCTTGGCGGGATTCGCTTTCAGAAATTTTTCCGTCTGCAGAGGCCGCTCCGCTTTGTCGAGAGCTTCGAACTGGGGCACCGATTCGATGCAGTCATGGGCCATCGTCTCGTAGACTTGCATCGCGTCCGGCTCGACCAGGCTCGATGCCGGGTCGTATAGAGATTCGACCACGACCAGATCGCCATGGCGGTCAGCTCCTTGCCGGCCGAGCTCGACTTGTCGGCGTCGAACAGCTCCGCGAGATAGGTGGCCGGCGCCGCCGCGGCGATCCCGAATAATTTGAGTTCGGGCGCGTAGGCCTTGGCCATTTCCCCGGCATAGAGCACCGCATGGCCGCCCTGGCTGTGCCCCCACAGCACGAACCGGTCGGAGGCGCCCGAACGCGGCAAGGCGCGGGCGGCGCGCACCGAATCGAGCACCGCGCGGCCCTCGCTGATGCCGATGAGATAGGGGTGGATACCCGGCGTCCCGAGCCCCGGATAGTCGGTGGCGACGACGATATAGCCCTGGGCCAGCATCGACTTCAGGCCCCAGATCAGGCCGGCATTGTCGGGCATCAGCGACGGCGCGCATTTCTCGACCACGCCCGAGGTGGGATGACCGTAGGCGATCACGTCGCGCCCGCCGGCCGGCGCCTTGCCGGGCGGGATGTAGATCGCCCCGGAGACGGAGATCGGCTCGCCCTTCAAACCGGTCGAGCGGTAGAGAATACGGAACGCCTCGCCGCCGTCCGGGCTGCCGCCTGTCAGCGGCCAGACATTGACGATGGAGCCTGGCTCGGCCGCCACCGCCGGACCGGCCAGCGCCGAGCAGAGGCCGAGTAGAGATAAGGCCGCGAGGGCCCGTCGCAGGCAGGGCTTCATGAGGCGCATTCCAAACTCCAGGTTGCGGGGGCGAACGGGTGGATACCCTTAGACGCCCGCGGGGGCCGCGACAACGAGGCTCAGGGCCCGTCCCGCGTCGTGGGCATTTCATTCTGACCGCTTCCAGGGCACAATTGGTCCGGGACCGAACGCCAAGACCGCGATTGCCGAAGGCGATTGCCAAGAACGTGCGACCGACAAGAACGCCTGCCTGGCGCGGACCCACGCGCGGGCGCAACAAAGCCGGGGGATAATGCGAATGTCATCAGCCGCAACCACGCTCGACGCCTTCATCAATCGTGTCGGTGGGATCGCGACGCCCTTCTCCATCGAGTTGCCGGACGGCGCCAAGCGGACGGTTGGCCAAGGGGATCCCGAATTCCACGTCGGCCTGCATAACGAGCGGGCCATCAAGGCGCTGCGCACGCTAGACGAGGCCGACATCGCCGAGGCCTACCTGCAAGGCGACATCGACATCGAAGGCGACATGCTGAAGCCTTTCGCGCTTCGGGCGTCGCTCGACGACAGCCATCCGCTGGTCGCCGCCTGGCGCTTTATCCAGCCGCTGCTGTTCGGCCAGGTCTACACCAACAAGCAGGCTATCGCCTCGCACTACAACCTGGACCCCAAGTTGTTTCTGAGCTTCCTCGATCCCGTGTTCCCGGCCTACAGCCAGGGCATCTACGAGAGCGACGACGAGCCGCTGTCGAAAGCGCTACAGCGCAAATTCGATTGGGCGATCGAGAAATGCGAGCTCGGACCGGGCAAGCGCGTGCTCGAGATCGGCCCCGGCTGGGGCGCGTTTTCCGGCCATGCGCTGCAATCCGGCATCCAATATACCGGCATCACCAACTCGGAAGTGTCGCAGAGTTTCCTGCGCGACAAGCTCGCCAATTTCGGCGACCAGTTCGACATCCTGCTGACGGACTTCTACGATTTCGAGCCCGACGAGCCCTACGACGCCATCGTCATCATGGGCGTCATCGAGCATCTGCCGAACTACGAGAAGGTGCTGCGGAAATTCTACCGGCTGCTGAAGCCGGGCGGTCTCGTGTTCCTCGACGGCAGCGCCGCGCGCAAGAAATACGAGCTGTCCACCTTCATGGTCCGCTACATCTATCCGGGCAATCACTCCTTCCTCGTGCTCGACGACTTCCTCAACAAGCTCAACAAGACCGAGTTCGAGTGCGAGGAAGTGCACAGCGACCGCTGGAGCTACTACCTCACCTTCAAGCAGTGGGCCGAGAATCTGGAGTCCAACAAGGACGCGGTCATCAAGGCCTTCGGCGAGTTCGAGTATCGCCGTTTCCGCCTCTATCTATGGGGCGCCACCTACGAATTCCTCGCCCGCAATCTCGACTGCTACCGGATGATCCTGTCCAAACCTAAAAACGCATAAGTTGCGGATCGTAAGTTTTAAGAATTTGCCGCGTAAGGGTTGAGCTTGTCCGCGGCGCATCCGAAAGGGTGCGCCTACAAGGGAGACTCAAAGCCATGTGCGGAAATTGCGATTCCAAGACTTTGTCGCGGCGCCATCTCATGGCCGGAGCCGGCGCGCTTCTGGCCGCGACCACCATTCCCGTGAGCCGTGGCCGCGCCGCCGAACCGGCGGCGAACGCCATTTCCCCCGCCGAGGCCCTGGACCGCTTGAAGGCCGGCAATGCCCGCTATCTCGCGGGCGAATTCAACGAGCGGGACTATTTCGCCGACCGCGCCGCGAGCGTCGCCGCGCAATTTCCCATCGTTGGCGTGCTCGCCTGCGCCGACAGCCGCGTCCCGCCGGAGATCGTCTTCGACAAGGGCCCCGGCGAGGTGTTCGTGGTGCGTGACGCCGGCAACGTCGTCAGCAATTACGGGCTCGCCAGCATGGAATTCGCGGTCGCGGTTCTCAACGTGCCGCTGATCCTGGTGCTGGGCCATTCGAACTGCGGCGCCGTGGCCGCGGCGCTCCAGTCGGCGCGGGAGCGCAGTAAGCTGCCGGGCCATCTGCCTGAACTCGTCGAGGCGATCCAGCCTGCGGTGGACGCCGCTCACGGCAAGCATCCGGGCGATCTTCTCGCCGCCACGATCGAGGAGAATGTCCGCCTCGGCATGAGCAACCTGAAGACGCGCTCGGACGTGATCGGCGACGCCGTCAAGTCCGGCAAGGTGGTCATCCAGGGCGGCGTCTATGACCTCGCGAAGGGCACTGTGAATCTGATCTGAGTGCGAGAAGGGGGAATCTGGCCATGGAAGACGCTGCCGAACGCTGGCGGTCGGAGAAGACGGCCGCCTATTTATCGGGCGCCGTCGCCGCGGCGGAAAAGGATCCCACGCGGGCCAAGCTGTTTCGCGACATGGCCGCGGCGGCCGAGGAGCAGGCCGGCATTCTCGCCAAGGATCTGAAACACACCCCGGTCTTTACCCCCTCGCTGCGGTCGCGGATCACGGTGTTCCTGCTCGGCGTCGTGGGGCCGCGCGCCATGCGCCATGTGCTGTCGGCCTCGAAGGTGCGCGGCGTGTCGGTCTATCGCGGCAAGGCCACGTCCTCGGGCGGCGAGGACGCGCAAGGCCATCCCATGCCCACCTCCGTGGAGGAGGTCGGGCGGCGGCATAAGACCTATGGCAGCGGCACGCTTCGCGCCGGCGTATTCGGCGTCAATGACGGCCTGGTGTCCAATACCTGCCTCGTCATGGGCGTGGCCGGCGCCGGAACCAGCGGCAGCGTCATCCTCCTGACCGGCGTGGCGGGACTGCTCGCCGGCGCCTTCTCCATGGGCGCGGGCGAGTTCATCTCCGTGCTGTCGCAGAAGGAGATGTTCGAGCACCAGATCGCCCAGGAGAAAGACGAGCTCGAACGATACCCCAAGGAGGAAGCCGAGGAGCTGGCGCTGATCTACCAGGCGCGCGGCATCCCCATCGACGAGGCGCGCCACCTCGCCAGCCATCTGATCGAGAATCCGGAAAAGGCGCTTGACGCGCTGACCCGCGAGGAGCTCGGCCTCAATCCCGACGACCTCGGTTCGCCGCTCGGCGCGGCCATCTCGTCCTTCCTCACCTTCTCCGTCGGCGCCAGCCTGCCGCTGATCCCCTATCTTTTCGGCGACGCCAAGCACGGCATCCTGATCGCCTCGCTGATCTCCGGCACGGCGCTGTTCTGTGTCGGTGCCGCCTTGAGCCTGTTCTCGGGGCGCAGCGCGCTTGTCGGCGGCGCCCGCATGCTGGCGATCGGCGCGGCGGCGGCGGCGGCGACCTATTTCATCGGCTCCCTGTTCGACGTCTCGGGCATCTAGCCCAGCACGATTTGCCGCAAATTATACGGGCCGTGGCGAGGACTGATTAAGCCTCCGGCAAGGTCGGCGGGCTTACTTAAACGCACCTTAAGCGGGCCGTCTCATGATGCGGAACGTCATCTGGAGGAGGTCACCATGTTCCGCCGCGCTGCTATTCTCACACTCGCCGCTTCACTCGCACTCGCCACCACGCCCACCCTTGCCTGCACGGGCATCAGCCTGAAAGCCACCGACGGCGGCGCCATTCGCGGGCGCACGCTGGAGTTTGGCTTTCCGCTTCAGTCCAACGTCATCGTCGTTCCGGCGGGCAAGGAGTTCAGCGGGACCCTGCCCGATGGCGGCAAGGGGCTCACCTACAAGACCCGCTATGACGTCGTCGGCGCCAACGCCGTCGGTCAAGTCATGATTGTCGACGGCCTCAACGACCAGGGCCTGTCGATCGGCCTGTTCTATTTCCCGGGCTTCGCCAAATACGCCCCCGTCACCAAGGAGAACGTCTCGCGCGCCTTGGCGCCGCAGGACTTCGGACTATGGGTGCTCGGCAACTTCGCCACGGTCGATGAGGTGACCAAGGCGGTGCAAGACGTCGCCATGGTGCCGACGGCCCTGCCGGGCCTCGGCAGTTCCGAAGGCATGGTCGCCGACGTGCACTTCTTCGTGCAGGACAAGAGCGGCAAGTCGATCGCCATCGAGCCCATCGACGGCAAGCTCAAGGTGACCGAGGCGCCGGTCGGCGTGATGACCAACGCGCCGACCTATGATTGGCACATGACCAATCTCGACAACTACATCAACCTCACCGCCAAGGACATCACATCCGAGACGCTTGGCCCGGTGACGTTGAACGCCACCGGCTCGGGCTCAGGCATGCTCGGCCTGCCGGGCGACTTCACGCCGCCGTCGCGCTTCGTCCGCGCCGCCATGTTCAGCCAGGCGGCCGTGCCGAATGCCGATAGCGAGGACGCCGTGTTCGCCGCTTTCCACATCTTGAACCAGTTCGATATCCCCAAGGGCTCGGTGATCAACGGCGCGGTCGGCAAGCCGTCCGCCGAGATCACGGAGTGGACCAGCGTCAACGACCTCAAGAATCTGCGCTGGTATTTCCGCACCCATCAGGATCAGTCGATCCGCATGGTCGACCTCAAGGAAGCCATCAAGGCTGCCAAGGGCGAGATCCGCACGATCAACATGGAGGCCGCGACCCAGCCGGTCGCCAACGTCTCCAGCGACGTGACGACCCTGAAACAGGCGGCGAACTAGCCCCCGCAGTCCAGGCTGAGCCGAAGGAAATCACGGCCTCGGGGTCTCCCCGGGGCCGTTTTTTTGGCCGCGTTGCACGAGAGACGCAGGATCTGTCCCATTTGGATACGGATGGCGCGGAACGAAGCGAGAAGGCCGCGTTGAAGACGAGACAGATGGCGTTTCGATGAATAGGATCGGCGCCCTGGGGAAATTTCGCTGCGCGCTGCCATGTCAAATCATCGATTGCCGTCCGACCCATTCGCATGCCTGCGGGCGCTCGCCTATGTGACCGCGTTGTCCTGCGCCGCCATGACCATGACCATGACCATGACCTTGGCGCCGCCGTATGCGGCCGCGCAGGATCCGGAGGCGACGGAGGACGCGCCGGCGGACGAAGCCCCCGCCGAAGAGGCTCCGGCGGAAGAAGCCCCCGCCGACGAAGCGGCCCCCGATGCGGCTCCCGAGGAGGCGGCTCCCGAGTCGCCGGCGCCGGAAGCGGCGTCCCCCGAGGCTCCCGCACCCGAGGCGGCCGCGGCCGAGGATGCGGCTCCCGCCGCCACCGGCTGGGACATCGCCAAGCCTTGCGAGAACTATCAGCATCCCTACGAGGCCGATCTCTGCCAGCAATGGCGCACGGCCGAGGCCGCCGAGAAGACGGCCGTGGCGTCGGAGCGCAATGTCGGCCTCACCCGCCTTCTGATGCTCGTCGGCGCGCTCGCGACTGCGCTGCTGCTGATGATGTTCATTCCGCTGCTCATGGCGGCGCTGGCCGCACGCCGGGCCGCGCGCGGCGCCGATGGCGCGAGCCAATCGGCGGTTGGGCGACGCGACGAGGATGGCCGCGCCGACGAGTGCGTGCCTATGTCGATGTCGACAAGCTCGAGTTCATCGAGACTCCGGAGTCCGAGGGCATCGTCAAGGTCAAGGTGATCTTCCGCAACAGCGGCCAGACGCCCGCCTTGCGCATGCGCACCGCCACCAATGTCGGCATCCGCGACGTGGCCGACGAGGACATGCTGCCCATCATGCCGTTGCCCGATAACCGGTCGGCGAGCGCCGCGCGGCCGCGGCTTGGCCGCGACGCCACGTTCGTCGACATCGTCGAGTGCGACTCGACGCCGAGCCTCGCCGACCGCGTCATGAACGGCGACGCCACCATCGTCGTGTGGGGCTGGACCGACTATTACGACGTGTTCGAACGCAAGCAGCGCACGGTGTTCCAATATCTCTGCAACGCCGGCACGCTCGAAAGCGGGCAGATCTTCAAGCCGATGACGCGCGGCGACGAGACCGGCTAGCGGGCCTCGTCATATTGCGGCAAACCCTGCGTGCTTGGTGACCCACCCTTAACGGCATCGCGCGCCTCCCGCGGCCTTAACCCGGCCTTCGGACCCATCCCCGATGATGCGCGACCCGCATTCTCAGGAGGAGATCGCCCCCATGATCCGCCGCGTCTCGATTTACGCGCTCGTCGCCGCATTCGCCTGCGCCACCACGCCGGGCCTCGCCTGCACCAACATTGCCCTGAAGGCCAAAGACGGCGCCACCATCCGCGCCAGGACCATGGAGTTCGCGAATCTGCTCCACTCCAGCGTATCGGTCGTCCCGAAAGGCGCCGCCATGCACGGGACCCTGCCCGACGGCGGCAAGGGCATCGCCTACACCACGAAATACAACATGCTCGGCGCCAACGCCCTCGGTCAGGACATCATTCTCGACGGCATGAACGATCAGGGCTTGAGCATCGGCCTGCTGTATTTCCCGGGCTTCGCGGAATACGCCAAGGCGACGCCCGAGAACGCGAACCGCGCCATGGCGCCGCACGAGTTCGGCAACTGGGTGCTCGGCAGCTTCGCCAATGTCGACGAGGTGAAGGCCGGACTAGGGCAAGTCGCCGTCGTGCCGACCCCGGCGCCGGTGCTCAATCAGGTGCAGCCGCTTCACTACATCGTCTCCGACAAGAGCGGCAAGTCGATCGTCATCGAGCCGATCGGCGGCACGTTGCAGGTCACCGACGCACCGCTCGGCGTGATGACCAACGCGCCGACCTACGATTGGCACACGACGAATTTGCGCAACTACGTGAATCTGAGCGTGACCGGCGTGCCGCCCGTCGATCTCGGCGGCACCACGTTCGGCCAGCTCGGCAATGGCGCCGGCATGCACGGCCTGCCGGGCGACTTCACGCCGCCGTCACGCTTCGTGCGCGCGGTGGCCTTCAGCCAGGCGGAGTATCCCTCCGACACCGCCGAGGAGGCGGTCTGGTCGGGCTTTCACATCATGAATCAGTTCGACATTCCGCTGGGCTCGGTGCGCGAGGAAAGCGGCGGCAAACCGCTGGCCGAGCTCACCCAGTGGACCACCGTGTCCGACATGAAGAACATGCGCTTCTACTTCAAGACCTATGGCAGCCAGAGCATCCACATGATCGACCTGGCCAAGGCTTTCGCCGCCGCCAAGGGTGAGATCCGCCAGATCGAAATGGGCAGCGAGCCGGCGATCGCCGACGACTCCACGACCTTCATGAGCCAGACTGAAGCCGCTCAATAAGTAAAGAGCCAGCGGGCTATGTTAAGCCCGCTGGCGTCTCCTTGGGCGGGAGGCGAGTTCCTCCCTAGTCGTCGCACTTGTGTTTCCACTTTCCGAGCAGCCCGCGCTTCCAGTAGCAGTCCGGCCTGAGGGGCGGGCCCCAGCCGAGCGCGTAGTCGGGCACCGGGCCCCAATAATTGCGGACCCACCAGCAGCGGCGCGGACCGCAGCGCCATGCCGCATCTTCGAGGAGCGCGCTCTGCGCCGCGAACGGGGCTGTCGCCTGCGCCATGGCGGGCGCCGATGGCGCGGCGCCGGCCGGCTGCATGGAGCCGGCGAACAGCAGGGAGGCCGCGAGTGCGGTGCTCAAGAAAAGTCCCTTGGTCACTGTGTTCCTCCTTCATCCGTTGCGGGAGTAGACTCAACCCCCGAGGCGCGAGGAGTTCACGCCGCACGCGACCGGCGGCCCGCGTGACTTGGCCAACCGATTATTGGCCAACCGATTATTGGCCAACCGATTATTGGCCAACCGATTATTGGCCAACCGATTATTGGCTAACCGATTATGAGTGCGGAACGATCGGGAACGACTAGGCTTCTCAACGGTTTCTTGTTTTATTGAGCCCCATAGTGCCGAACCCTGGAGCGAGACGCTCCAGAGCCAAGCGCCGGCTGGGCCCGTCTAGGGACCACGGGCGACTTGGTGTGCCGGAACCGCCCGCCGGAGACCGTCATGCCCCGTTCG
Organism: Methyloceanibacter superfactus; assembly: GCF_001723305.1. Classification (GTDB taxonomy): domain Bacteria; phylum Pseudomonadota; class Alphaproteobacteria; order Rhizobiales; family Methyloligellaceae; genus Methyloceanibacter; species Methyloceanibacter superfactus. Next base: position 253,598 of record NZ_LPWF01000004.1, on the reverse strand, counting down.
CCATTGCCCTTCCTTCCCACGACCCCCGAGACGCGCGCGAGCGTCCTGCAAGGGCTGCTCATCGCCACCATCGTCATCGGCGGACTGTATTTCGGCCGCGAGGTGCTGCTGCCGCTCGCCGTCGCCATTCTGCTGAGCTTCGTGCTGACGCCGCCGCTCCTGCTGCTGCGACGGATCAAGGTGCCGCGCGTGCTCGCTGTCGCCGTCGTCGTCATCACCGCCTTCGCCATCATCGGCGGTCTCGGCTGGCTCATCTCCCGCGAGGCAACGAAGCTCGCCGCCGAGCTTCCTAGCTATCGCGCCACCCTATCGGAGAAGATCAAGTCGCTGCGCGAGAGCACCAGCGAATCGAAGGTGCTGGAGAAGGCTGGCGATGTGCTCACCGATCTCCAAGATCAGCTCAACGAACCGTCCCCCGATACCGATGCGCCCCAGGTCGGCGATGCCGCCGACCGGCCGGACGATCAGCCGATTCAGGTCGAGATAAAAGAGCCGGACCCGAAAGGCCTCGCGCTCTACCAGTCGATCGCCGGCACGCTCCTGCCGCCCCTGGTCACCGCCGGCATCATCCTGCTCTTCGTCGTCTTCATCCTGCTCCAACGTGAGGATCTGCGCGACCGGCTGATTCGACTCTTTGGCGCCTCCGACCTTCAGCGCGCCACCTCGACCATGAGCGACGCGGCGACACGGCTCTCGCGCTACTTCCTGAGCCAGGTGCTGATCAACGCCACCTACGGCGTGTTCATTGGCTTGGCCCTGTGGGCCATCGGCATGCCGAGCCCCATCGCCTGGGGCATCCTGGCCATGCTCATGCGCTTCGTGCCTTACGTCGGCTCCTATATCGCCGCCGCCTTTCCCGCGCTCATCGCCGCGGCCATCGATCCCGGCTGGACCACCGTGCTCATGGTCGTCGGGCTCTTCGTCATCGGCGAGCTGACCATGGGCCAGGTGGTCGAGCCGATGGTCTACGGCCGCGGCACCGGCGTGACGCCCATCGCCGTGATCGGCTCCACCATCTTCTGGACCTGGCTATGGGGGCCGCTGGGGCTCATCATCGCCACCCCCATCACCGTGTGCCTTGCCGTGCTCGGCCGTCATGTGGAGGGATTGGGCTTCTTCGACGTGCTGCTCGGCGATCAGCCGGCACTCACGCCCGAGCAGAGCTTCTACCAGCGCGCCCTGATCGGCGACGCCGCCGAGGCCACCTATCAGGCCGAGCTCGCGCTGCGCGATCAAAGTCTCGAAGCCTATCTCGGGGGCGTGGCGCTCAGCGGGCTGAAGCTGGCCGAACGCGATGCGGCCCGCGGAGCGCTCGGCGCCAACCAGATGGAGCGCATCGCCACCACCGTCAATGAGATGCTGGAGAACCTCGCCGATTTCGAGCCGCGCCGCTGGTTCGACAAGCTGCGCCACAAGCCCGAGAAGCCGGCCGACGAGGAGGCTGAGGGTCTCGCTTCACTGGAGGCCCCCGCCGAGGAGGACGCCGACGCCGAGCATGTCATCCCCCGCGACAGCCTGGCGCGGGGCTGGCATGACGACGTGCCGGTTCTATGCATCGGCGGGCGCTCGATGCTGGACGAGGCCGCCGGCGCCATGCTCGCCGCGGTGCTCGCGAAGCGCGGTCTCGGGGCCGAGGCGCTGCCGCCGGATGAAATCTCCGCGGGCCATATCACGACGCTCGCCTCGACCAAGGCGAAAGCCGTCTGCTTGTCCTATCTCGGCCTTGGTTCAGGCCCCGCCCATATCCGCTATCTCGTCCGCCGCCTGCGGCGCCTCTTGCCCCAGGACACGCTGATCCTCGTCGCCTATTGGCACGAAGAGGAGGACGCGCAAGCCATGAAGTCGCTCAAGGAGACCGCCCAGGCTGACGCCTACGCCACCACGCTGCACGAGGCCGTAGAGGTCATCATCAACGCCGCCACCGGCGAGGCGCCGAATGGCGATACGAAAGCCAAGACGAAGCCCGAGCCGAAGGACAAGAAGGCGCCCGCGACCGCGGCGTGATCCGATGAATGCCGTCCCGCGTGGCCGGTCTATTTCGGAGAGCCTAGTTGCTTCTGCACGCTCTCGTAGCTCTCGCGCACGGATCGCGGAGCGCAGGCCGCCCCCTCATGGGCGAGCCGCCTGCTCGCCTCGTCGTAGACGTCGCTCCAGGGAATGCCTTCGCCACGGAGAATGCGGACGAGATGCCAGCGCCGGATATGCACCATGTCGTGCTGGTATCTGGGGCTTACGAGACACGCAACGGCCAGCGTGACCCAATAGGGCGGCGGTTGCTTATGCGCCGAGCATAGGCTCACCGCCACCGCCACCGCTTCCTTCGCGCCTTCCTCCCACGCCTCTTCGAGCAAGGAGAGCGTCTTGGCGAACGACTTGTCGGTCATGCCCGTCACGGCAAGTTCTTGCCGGTCCTTCTGACCTTGCCACATGGCTACGCGTCCCCCGGAAGACGATAGCACCCGGCACGTGCCCTTGCGACCCTGCGCCCAATAGACGGGTCACCCCTGGTCAAATAGGTCAAAGCCATGAGCGAGACCCCGACAGCTTCGGACTGGGCCGCCGCGCGCGGCGAGAAATGGCGCGCCCAGCTCTCGCCCTTGGAGGCGATGCTCACCGCCGTCGACGCGCCGCTGATCGATGCGCTCCAGCTCGATGCCCCCTATAAAATCGCCGATATCGGCTGTGGCGGGGGCGGCACCACCCTTGCCATTGCGCGCCGGGCGGAAGCGGGAAGCGAAGTGCACGGCTTCGACATCTCGCCGGCTTTGATCGAGGCGGCGCGCGACAGAGCGGCGGACGAGCGCGCCATCGCCTTCTCTTGCGCCGACATGGGCACGGCGCCCGCCCCCGAGGTGCCCTACGACCGCCTGGTCTCGCGCTTCGGCATCATGTTCTACGACGATCCGCCCGCCGCCTTTGCCCGGATCGCACGCTGGCTGAAGCCCGGCGGGCGCTTCGCCTTCGCGGTCTGGGGCCCTCCGTCCGATAATCCGTGGATGGCTAGTCTGCGCGAGGTGGCGGCCGGGATCATCGACGTGCCGCCGCCCGATCCGGAGGCACCCGGTCCGTTCCGCTATGCCGGGGCCGACAAGCTGCTCGCGTTGCTCGATCAAGCGGGTCTCGGCGGCCTCGCCGTTGCGGATTGGCGGGGCCGGCTCCCCATCGGCGGCGGCCTGCCGGCGCCGGAGGCCGCGGATTTCGCGCTGGCGTCTTTCTCGGTCGGAGAGCTGGCGAGCGAAGCGGGAGATTCGGCCTATGCGGCGGTGCGCGATGCGCTCGCGGCGCATTTCGCCCGGCATATGGAGGACGGCGTCGTCCGCCTGGACGCGCGCGTCCACATCGTCACCGGCGCGGCGTCCTAGGACGTCTCGGTTGCCCCTTGGGGCTTGACGCCCGGCGCTTGCGTCTCGGGGTTGCGGAAGCCGAGCGCCATGAGCCCACCGAGCGCCAGGGCGCCCGCGAGGAACAGCAGCGCCATCGAGAAGCTGCCGGTGGCTTCCCTCAGAAGGCCGACGATGTAGGCGCCGGCGAAGCCTGCGATATTGCCGATAGAGTTGACGAGGGCGAGGCCTGCCGCCGCGCCGGTCCCGGCGAGGAAGGCGGTCGGCAGCGACCAGAACGGACCGAGCGTGGCGTAGAAGCCGACCATGGCGATGGTCAGAGCGATCATCGTGGGCACGAGCAACGCCGTGTAAGCCGAACAGGCGAAAGCAACCGCGGCGACAAGGAGCGGCAGCGCGATATGCCAGCGCCGCTCGTTCGCCCGGTCGGAGCGGCGCCCCCAGAGCACCATGCCAATGGAGGCGAACACGTAGGGAATGGCCGTGATGAAGCCAATGCTGAGATCGTCGAGGCCGTAGCTCTGGAGGACCTGAGGCAGCCAGAAGCCCATGCCGTACAGGCCGATAACGATGAGGAACCACAGGAGTCCGAGCGCCAGCACGCGCGGGCGCGTCATCGCCGCGTAGATGTCGCTGTAGCCGACTTCCTTGGCGACAGCGTTCTCGGCTTCGATGCGCTCGCTGAGCGCGCGTCGTTCTTCCGGTGTGAGCCACGCCGCGTCCGCCGGCCTGTCGGTGAGGACCTTGAGAGCGAGCACGCCAAGGAGGACCGCCGGCAGCCCCTCGATGATGAACAGCCAATGCCACCCGGCCAGCCCGAGAAAGCCGTGCATGTTCAACAGCGCGCCGGAGATCGGTCCGCCAAACACCGTGGCGAGCGGCACCGAGGCCATGAACAAGGCGACGATGCGCGCACGCTCGGCCGCCGGGAACCAATAGGTGAGATAGAGGATGATGCCGGGAAAGAAGCCGGCCTCGGCGACGCCGAGCAGGAAGCGCATGACGTAGAAGCTCGTCTCGCTCCACACGAACGCCATGGCGCAGGCAACGAGACCCCAGGAGATCATGATGCGCGCGATCCAGATGCGCGCGCCGAAGCGATGCAGCGCCAGATTGCTGGGGACCTCGAAGGCAATATAGCCGAGGAAGAAGATACCGGCGCCGAAGCCGTACACGCTCGGCGAGAAGCCGAGGTCCTTGTTCATGTGCAGCGCGGCGAAGCCGACATTCACCCGGTCGAGAAAGTTGACCGTGTAGGCGAGGCAAAGAAACGGGATGAGCCGCCTGGTCGCCTTGGCGATCGCCGATCGCCGTGCCCGTTCCTGCTGCGTCGAATCCATCCCGGTCCCCCGGGCGCATCCATATCATGAAGGAGCGTGATGTCTCGCTCTCGCGGCTTGTGCAAATCGCTTGCGGTCAAGGAAATTTTCTTTCCCCGTGTCAAATAAATCCCACTCGTCGGTTGGGCGGCTTTCATAGGATGCGGCGCGGCAATTTCCGGCTTTCGGACAACCACTAGGAAAGACCCCAGCCATGACCTCCTACCGCGCCACGCTGCTGATCTTGCTTGCTCTAACAATTGGCACCACCGGCTCCGCCATGGCCGGCAAGAGAAAATGCGCGGACGACTACCGCCGGTTCTGCAGCCAATGGGGACTTGAGACCAGAGGTCTTCAGAACTGCATGCGGGCCCACGGTGACCGCTTGACCAAGCTTGCGTCAGGGGATTGATCTCCGCCGGCGCCGTGTCTCAGGCCGAAGTGGACCGCAAGAGAGCCGCCCTCGGCCGCTGAGCGCAACACGAGGCTGCCGCCCCACCGGCGCGGGAGTTGGTCCTCCGAGCCGCCGGCTTTGGAGTATGCTGACGCGCGGCCATCATCCTGATTCGGCCGCAACGCTTAAGGAGGGCGTTCTCATGGCTATATCCTTGGACGAAGCTGCCGCGGTGCTGCGCCAAGCCATGCGCGAGACAGTTAAGCGTTATTCGTTCTGGTATTTGATTCAGGGCGTCTTGCTGGTGGTCGCCGGCTTTCTCGCCCTGGTCTATCCCCTCATCGCTTCGGTCGCCATCATCTACCTGCTGGCCTGGATCCTGATCATCAGCGGCGTGCTTCAGGGCATCGGCTTGGTCGGCGCCCGTCACGTGCCCCATTTCTGGCTGCAGGCGATCTCCGCGGTGCTGGCCATTCTCATCGGTTTTCTGCTGCTGCGCTCGCCCGACAGCGGGCTCTTGGTCATCACCGTGCTGCTGATCGTGTTCTTCATGGTGGAGGGCATCGCCAAGGTCATCTTCGCGCTCACCATCAAGCCGTTCCCCAACTGGGGTTGGGTGCTGGGCGCCGGTGTCATCAGCATTCTGCTGGCCGTGATCCTATGGGCCAACATGCCGCTCAGTGCCGATTGGCTGCTCGGTGTGCTGCTTGGCATCCAGCTGATCTGCGAAGGCGCCGCGCTCACCTACCTGGCATGGAAGGTGCGCACCGGACCTGCGGTCTAGACTTGCCACAAGCGCCAGTGCGAGGGCGAAGCCCGAGCCTCGAAGTGAGGCCGGGCCTCGCCGTGACGGGTGCTACGGCGCGTCCGTCTCTTTCAGGAAGCGCCGGTAGATCCATCCCTGCTGGTTCGTGGCCGGGTCGGCGACCTGCACCCAATTGCCCTCGCGCGCCTGGACGCGCAGCTTGGCGCCCGCCGGCATGATCTTCAGCGTATCGGCGGTGCCCGAGGCCGCTCCGCGCATGTTCACCGCGCTCGAGACCTCCACCCATTCCTCCGAGCTGGTGAGCTCGGAGGCGGCCGCCACCAGACGGCCGAGCGGCCCGGGACGCTCGTCCTCGCGCGGCGCAGGCTGGCTCTCCACCGCCGCGGGGGCCGCCTCTTCCGGCGCCATGGGGGCTGCCGCCCCGGCTTGCGGGGCGCCGCTCTGCGCCCAGGCCTGTTTCAACTCTTCGAGCTTCGCCGCGCGGTCGGTGACGCCGAGCGACGCCGCCCGGCCGTACCAGTCTTGCGCCGCTTGCGGCTCGGGCTTGATGCCTTGCACGCCGAGCGCGGCGATGAAGGCCGGATCGTAGGTGGCGCCCACGGCGAGCGCCGCCTCGCCGCTGCCCGCTTCCGCCGCGCGCTGGAAATAGCGCGCGCGCCGGCGAAATAGCCGACGGCGATCATCTTGTTGCCGTGCTCCATGAGCGTCTCGACGCGATCGGTCTCGCCGGGGCGCAAGGAAAGGCCGACGGGGTTCGGCGCGATGTCGAGCCGGGTCGCTGCGTGTGCCGCACGGAGCCGTCGGCCGCCACCAGCTCGACCCGCAGATCCGCCGTACCGGCCTGGCTCTCGCGCGCCTGCAAGGTGAGGCCCGAGATCTCGTCCGGACGCAAGCTCCACTCGCTGGTGCCGTAAGGCGGCCGGCGGAGAACATCACGCCCTCGGGCAGATCGCGGATGGCGACGACGCTCCGCTCGGGCAGCGCGTCCGCCGGAGCGATGGCGATGGCGAAGCCGGTCTCCTCGCCGGCCTTGGCCGTGATCGCCTCCGGCGCCGACAACGCGAAGTCCGGGACGGGCGCAACGGCGTCGACGAAGGGCGCGGCGGCGATGGCCGCCTGTTGCGCCGGGGCCAGGCGCGAGACGCCCGAATCGAAATGCGCCGGCCCACGGAGCGCGCCGAACCACAGCAACCCGGCAAGAATGGCCGCCGGCGCGATGGCCACCGCCGTCAGCACCACCACCACGCCGCGGGTCAGGCAAAGCGCTTGCCTCGCCGTCCAAGTCTTGCAGCGCCGGAGCGCCGGCCGCGCTGGCGGGTCGTCTGTCAGCGCCCGCAGCGCATCCTGTGGCGCGTACAAGCCGTGAGGCGCGAAGCGCTCGGCCATGGAGGACACGGTGAACTCCGGCCTGGCGCCGAGCCGGATCTCCGCCTCGATCCGCTGGGCGAGGCTTTGTGGCTGCGGCATGTCTGGCATTTTGAAAGTCTTGAGCGCCGGCTGGACCATGGCACCCTCCTACGCATGGGACAAAAAGGGACGGTTAGTTCTGGTTCTGCGTTCGGCTCCATTCGAGAAAGGCGCGGAACAGTCTGGCGCGCTCGTCGTCCGAGGCGGCCGCGGCCCCGGTATCGGCTTGCGCCAGGAACGTATCGAACTGCGCCCGCGCTTCGTCGTCGGCGCTTGTACCGGCGCCCGCTTTGGCGGCCATGGCCGCCTTGGCGCGGTCGATCCAGGCTTGCGCGGCCGGCGAGCGCTGCCAGCCTTCCAAGGTCGCCGCGAAATTCACTTGGCGCCATTTCGGGTGGCGCGGCGGTGCCAGGAACGCATCGAAATTCGAGAAGAAGCGGTCGACAAAATGGTCGATCTTGGCGTTGCGCGGATTGTTGCGCGCCCAATTGAACGACACCAGCACGGCGCACACCGCCACCGTATCCACGCTGTCACCGTCGGCGATGATCTGCGGATAGTCCTCATGGGTCAGGCTCGCGGGATAGTAGTCGTCCTCCAGCCCGTTGAGGTAGGGGAGGGCGAGCAGTTTGAGTCCGCTCGACGGCTCGAGATGGGCGAGGATCGGCGCGGGCTTGCCGGCGATCACCACCGCCGCGTCGATGTCGCCCGTCTTGAGCTTCGCCAGTGCGTCGGTCTCATCGAGATGTACCTCTTGCACCGTGACGCCTAGGCTTCGAAAAGACCGCGCGCGGTGATCTCCGCGCCGCTGCCTTCCTTGCCGATATTGACAACTTTGCCGTCCAGCGCGCCGACGTCGGCGATATCGGCGCGCGCCAGCACATGCATCTCCTCGTTGAACAGCTTGGCGATATAGGCGACCTGGCTTTCGAGATTGGGTCCCAACGCGCCGGTCTTGGCGAAATGCTTCAGCACATTGGCCTGGGTGATGCCCATGTCGACGCCGCGCATGAACATCACGTCCTTGAGATTCTGCGCCGGGCCTTTGCCGCCCATGGGCACGACCCGCAGCGCATCGCCGTCGTCGAGCACCGCGGCGATGTCCTGCACGATGGCCTGGTCGGTGCCTTGGCCGCTACCGGCCATGATGGTGACGGTGTTGTCGTTCAGCCGCGCGCGATAGTTTTCGCGGATGCTCTGCGCGGACGGGCTCGTCTGCGTGACCGCGGCGGTCTTGGCTTTGGCAACGGTGTTGGCGGACGGCTCCGCCGCGGCAAGCGGCTGCGTGCCGAGCAAGCCGCTAAGCAAGCATAGGCCGAATGCGAGGGCGATACGCATAACCTGCCCCTCTGATGACGCTTCACCCCGAACACGGCCAGCCCGCTTGAAGCGCGAACGGCGAGACGGCCCGATGCAGCAAATTTTGAGTCTGCTTGCGGAGGACAGGCGTGTGAGGCGTGAGCCCCGAGCGCGACATCCCCCATCGTGCTGCTAATCCCTACGGCTCGAATGGGAAGTGATACTTTGGCCGCTGTCAAGTAGAGAAGCCAATGAAACACAACAATATCAATATATTGCCACAAATGTGGCCTGGATGACTGCAAAGAGGCAAGACAAAGGCAAGTCTTTAAGGTTGCATTAACCATAAAGAATTGTCCGCCGACGGTATAAATCCGTGGCGTCGTCTTGGCGCAGCCTAGAAGCGCGCCCGCAAACGCGCGGTCGCGCCATCCCTACGCCGATGTCGTGATTTGGTTGCCGAGTGCGGAAAGAAGACGGGCGCTAATCCGCGTCCATCTTGAGCGCGGCGATGAAGGCCTCCTGCGGAATGTCGACCTTGCCGAAGCTCCGCATCTTCTTCTTACCCGCCTTCTGCTTCTCGAGCAGCTTGCGCTTGCGGGTGATGTCGCCGCCGTAGCATTTGGCGGTCACGTCCTTGCGCAGCGCACTGATGGTCTCGCGCGCGATCACCTTGCCGCCGATCGCCGCCTGGATCGGGATCTTGAACATGTGGCCGGGGGAGTCTTTGAGCTTGTCGACCATCGCCCGGCCGCGCATCTCGGCGCGGGAGCGGTTGACGATGATCGACAGCGCGTCGACCGGCTCGTCGTTGACGAGCAGCGCCATCTTGACGAGGTCGCCTTCCTCGTAGCCGATGATGTGATAGTCGAACGAGGCGTAGCCGCGGGAGACCGATTTCAGCCGGTCGTAGAAGTCGAACACCACCTCGTTGAGCGGCAGCTCGTAGACCAGCATGGCGCGCGCGCCCGCATAGGTGAGCTGCGTCTGCCGCCCGCGTCGGTCCTCGCACAGTTTCAGCACCGCGCCGAGATGCTCGTCGGGCACCAGGATGGTCGCCTCGATCCACGGCTCCTCGATCTTGGCGATCTTCTGGGTGTCCGGCATGTCGGCCGGGTTGTGCAGCTCGGTCATCGTGCCGTCGGTGAGATAGACGTGATAGACGACCGACGGCGCCGTGGCGATGAGCCCGATATTGAACTCGCGTTCCAGGCGCTCGCGGATGATCTCCAGATGCAGCAGGCCGAGGAAGCCGCAGCGGAAGCCGAAGCCGAGCGCTGCGGAGGTCTCCATCTCGTAGTCGAAGCTCGCATCGTTCAGCCGCAGCTTGCCGACCGCCTCGCGCAAATCCTCGAACTCGCTGGCGTCCACCGGGAACAGGCCGCAGAACACCACCGGCTGTGACGGCTTGAAGCCCGGCAGCGGCGCCGCCGTCGGCTTCTTCTCGTCGGTGACGGTGTCGCCAATGCGGGTGTCGGCAACCTGGCGGATCGAGGCGGTGAAGAAGCCGATCTCGCCCGGGCCCAGCGAATTCCTCATTTCCTGCTTGGGGCGGAAGATGCCGACGCGATCCACCTGATAGGCGCCGCCGGTCAGCATCAGGCGGATGCGCTGTCCCTTCGACAGCGTGCCGTCGATGATACGTACCAGCACCACGACGCCGAGATAGGCGTCGTACCAACTGTCCACCAGCAAGGCTTTGAGCGGCGCGTTGCGATCGCCTTTCGGCGCCGGCAGACGGTGAACGATGGCCTCGAGCACGTCTTCAACGCCGAGGCCGCTCTTGGCCGAGATCTCCAGCGCGTCATGGGCGTCGAGCCCGATCACCTCTTCGATCTGCTGGCGCACCCGCTCCGGCTCCGCCGCCGGCAGGTCGATCTTGTTGAGGACCGGGATGATCTCGTGATTGTTGTCCAGCGCCTGATAGACGTTGGCCAGGGTCTGCGCTTCCACCCCTTGCGTGGCGTCCACCACCAGCAGCGAGCCTTCGCAGGCGGCGAGCGAGCGGTTCACCTCATAAGCGAAGTCCACATGGCCCGGCGTGTCGATCAGGTTCAGCTCGTAGACCTGGCCGTCCTTGGCCTTGTAGTCGAGGCGCACTGTCTGGGCTTTGATCGTGATGCCGCGCTCGCGCTCGATATCCATGGAATCGAGCACCTGCGCCTTCATCTCCCGTGCCGTGAGGCCGCCGCAGAGCTGGATCAGGCGGTCTGCCAGCGTCGACTTGCCGTGGTCGATATGGGCGATGATGGAGAAGTTGCGGATATTGGAAAGGGACGTCGCCTCGGATGAGCTCATGGCGGGCTAGGTACGGGAGCAAATGCCCGCCGGTCAAGCGGCAGCCTGCGACAATAAAGGCGAAACCATGGGGGCCATTGCCCTAAATTTGTATCTGTCGGGCGCTAGAGGAAACCTGCTAGGAAGGTCCTCCCAACCCGATTGGAGAATCACATGTTGAAGAAACTGCTTCTCGCCACCGTCGCCGCCGGCCTCGTTTCCGCCGCCACGCTTCCCCTCCAGTTCACGCCGGCCATGGCCGCGATGACCTGCAAGGAAGCCGCGAAGATGAAGTACCCGGACATGGTCAAGGGTCTGAAGGATCGTCATTCCTTCAAGAAGGCCTGCAAGGAAGCATGGAAGGCCGCCCAGTAGGCTGGTCTGCCAGACTTGAATTGAGTTGAAGGAAAGGGGGCCGCAATTGGCCCCCTTTTCTCGTGTCTGGGTCAAATGCGCCCAGGCACGGATCAACACATTGGCAATGACGTTTGGGCTATGTGGCTCATACGGCGGATCGCCTTCGCGATCGCGCCATTTAACGAATGGGAGAAATCAATGCTTAGGAACGTGTTTCTGGCCGCTGCTGCGACCGTGATCCTCGCCGGTGCCACCATGACGGCGCCGGTTGCCGCGCAGGCCGGTCATGCCGATTGCCACAAGATGGCCAAGGCGAAGTACCCGGCCGACCGCAAGGCGCGCCATGCTTACAAGAAGGCATGCAAGGCCCATTACAAGGGCGAGAAGACGGGCCTGCTCAAGGGCGGCCTGCTCAAGAAGAACTAGTCACGCTTCATGCGTAACGAAGGGGCCCGCGTTTCGGCGCGGGCCTTTTCTTTGTCAGCTGTGCTTGTCGCCCCAGATCTCGGCGAGCCGTTGCGCCCGGCCGCAGCGCCACTTGTAGTATTTGTAGCTCACCGGATTTTTGGTGTGGTAGTCCTGGTGATAGCCCTCGGCGTCGTAGAACGTCGTCACCGGCTTGATCTCGGTGGCCACCGTTTGATTGAAGCGCTTCGCGATCTCGGCCTTGGTGCGCTGCGCCAAATTCTTTTCCGCGTCGTCCGACACGAACACCACGGTCCGATAGGCCGGCCCCTTGTCGCAGAACTGGCCGGCCGGATCGAACGGGTCGACGTTATGCCAGTAATGGTCGAGCAGTTTGGCGTAGGTCACCTTCGACGGGTCGTAGGTCACCTTGAGAGCTTCCACATAGCCCTTGTGGCTCTGATAGTTCGGATTGGGCGTGGTGCCGCCCGCATAGCCCGACACGGTCGCGGTCACGCCGTCGACCTTGTCGAAGGCATCCTCGACGCACCAGAAGCAGCCGCCGGCGAAGATCGCCGTCTTGGTCTCGGCCGCCTTCGTATCGTAGGCGCCGCCGGCGATGAGGAAGGTCGCCAGGAAGGCCGCCATCAGGCCCGCGCAAATCCACCGCGCAATCATCGGGGTCTCTCCATTGTATTGTCTGTCTGGGACGATAAGGAGTGCGGAAGCGCGGGCAAAGTGGCTCTCGCGCGACCGTGAAGTGAAGTGATGCCGGGCGTTGGCGCATAAGCGCTTGGGGAAGCTCGTTGAACTGGGTTATGGAGGGGCATGCAACAGGCTTTGTCTCTACCGTCGGCGGCCATGAAAGCGGCCTACGACGTGGTCGTGGTCGGATCGGGCTATGGCGGCGGCGTGTCCGCCTCCAGGCTCGCGCGCGCCGGCCAGCGTGTCTGCGTCATCGAGCGGGGGCGCGAGATCCAGACCGGCGGTTTTCCCGACCGTCTGCCGGAGCTACGGCGCGAGCTGCAATTGAACGGCGGCAAGATGCGCTCCGGCTCGCGCACCGGCCTCTATGACTTCAGGCTTGGCGCCGACATTCATGTGCTGGTCGGCTGCGGTCTGGGTGGCGGCTCCCTCATCAATGCCGGCGTGGGTCTGCGCCCCGACGCGCGCGTCTTCGCCGACCGAGCCTGGCCCGAGGCGGTCGCCAAGGACGGCCTGCTCGATCTGGGTTTCGAGCGGGCGCAAACCATGCTGCGCCCCTCCCGCTATGCCAAGGCGCCGGAGCTGTCCAAATATCGTGCCCTGCAAACCGCGAGCGCCGCCTTCGGCCAGGACCCGGTGGCTGCACCCGTGGTGGTGAGCTTCGAGGACACGGTCAATCCCGCCGGCGTCTCCCAGCGCGCCTGCACGCTGTGCGGCGACTGCTGCTCGGGCTGCAATGTCGGCGCCAAGAACACCGTCGCCATGACCTATCTCCCCGACGCACACGCCCATGGCGCGGAGATCTTTACTGAGCTGTCCGTCAGCCATATCGAGAAGCTGAGCGGCGGCTGGCGCATTCACTTCAAGCCGACGGCCGAGAAGGATGCCGCGCCGTCTTTCGTCGACGGCAAGACCGTGGTGCTCGCGGCCGGCACGCTGGGCTCGACCGAGATTCTGCTGCGCTCCCGCGATCACGGCCTCGGGGTTTCCGACAGGCTCGGGGAGGGCTTCTCCGCCAATGGCGACATCATCGCTTTCGCGCTCGGCGGGCGCGAGCGCGTGAACGGCATCGGCGTCGGCGAGCCGCCGAAATTCACCGGCGACACCATCGGTGCCTGCGTCGCCGGTCAGATCGAGCTGCCCGACCACGGCGATCTCGACCACAGCATGATCATCCAGGAAGGCGTACTGCCGTCCGCGCTGGCCCCTCTCTTGCCCGTCTTCTTCATCTCCGGCGGACGCATTCTCGGCGCGGCGCAAAGCCTCATCAAGGGCGTCTATCAGGGGCCGCTGACGAGCCTGCAGACCTTCTTCGTCGTCTCCCATGACGATGCGCGCGGGCGCATCAATCTCGACAACGGCAGCCTCCAGATCGCCTGGCCCAAGGTCGGCGACCAGCCGGTCTACGCCCGCGTCGACGAGGCGCTGACGAAAGCCGCGCAAGCCGTGGGCGCGCGCTACATCAAGAGCCCGCTCGCCACCACCACCATGGGCGTGAAGCCCGCCACGGCGCATCCGCTCGGCGGCTGCGGCATGGGCGAGGACGCATCGAGCGGCGTGGTCAATCACAAGGGCCAAGTGTTCGCCGGGCCGAGCGGCGAGGACATCCATGGCGGACTTTATGTTTGTGACGGTGCCGTCATCCCGCGCTCCATCGGCGTCAATCCGCTACTCACCATCACGGCGCTGACCGAGCGCGCCATGGTGCACCTTGCCCGCGACCACAATCTGGGATTCGATACAGCTCCGATTCGCCAAGGCGCCGAGCGCGCCGAGACGCGAGCCATGACATGAGGGCCGGCTGACCCATGCCACGCCGCATGCGCAAGCGTTCCTTCGTGAAAGCTGCCGGCGCTGCGGCGGGGGTCGTCGCGCTTGTCGCCGGCGGAAGCGCCCTGCACGGGGCCCCGAGGCTCCAGCCTTGCGCCAATAGCGAGTTTACCGCCTCGATCGGCAGCGCCGCCAAGCAGCTCGATCCCGACCGTCTCACCATCGTGCTTGCCGGCGACACCGGCTTCAACGCAAAGGGCGCCAAGGTTCAGCCGGAAGGGTTTCGCAAGGATCGCCAGATTCTTGGCTTCGCCGACTCGCTGAGCGGAGTAGCCCCCGACGTGAACGGCGACCTTGCCTTTCTCAATCTCGAGACAGTCGTCACCGACCGCAACGATCTCGTCCCAGACAGCAAGGGACAGAAGGCGCCCTATAATTTCCAGAGTCATCCGTTGGGCCTGAAGGCGCTCATCGACACCGGCTTCAACATGTTCTCGCTGGCCAACAATCATTCCATGGATTACGGCGCCAACGGCGCGCAGGAGACGCTCTATCACATGGCCGTCGCGGCGGCGGAGCGGGCCATCACCTATGCCGGCATCGGCACGACCCTCGAGGAGGCCACGCGGCCCGGCTGCTTGAAGCTCGGCAAGACGCGGGTCGCCTTTGCCGCCACCGGCATCGTCACCGGCCAGCGCGAGGAGCATCGCGCCGGCAAGGACAAGACCGGCCAGGCGTCTTATCGCGACCCGGCCGATTACCAGCTGGTGGTGAACCGGCTGGCGGGCATGCCGGCCGACTACCGCATTCTGTCCATTCACTACGGGCTGGAAGGCCGCGTCGTGCCGGATCAGCGGCAATTGAAGGACTGGCGCGGCTTCGCTTCGAGCGAGAAGGGCATCGACCTCATCGTCGGCCACCATCCCCACGTAGCCCAAGGGGTGGAGTTCAACGGCGCGTCGCTCATCTTCTATGGGCTCGGCAATTTTCTCCATCCCGGCACCGCCGAGATGAGCCGCTTCGGCATCTGCCGCGACTACGGCCTGATGGCCAAGGTGCATCTGGCGCGCATCCAGGGCTATTGGCGCGCTGCGGCGATCGAGGCGATTCCCGTCACCAAGACGAATATGCACCCGGAACGCTTCGCGCCCGAGCAGGGGGTCCGGCGCATCTACGCGCTGAACTATCTCGGCGCGCAGCTCGGCGACGGCAAGGCGCGCAAGGCGTGCGCTTCACCCCGCGCAAGGACGGCACCGGGCTCTATTGCACTGAAGGTGCTGATTTGCTCGGCGGCAAGGTTGGGGCGATGTGCACCGGGTGGCAGCCGGCGCCGGCGATCCCGGCAAAGCTCGGCCGCCAGCTCGCGTCCGCCTGCCAGGACAAGCCCTTCTATGGCGCCCCCAAGAAGAAGCGCCAGCCGTCAGGCTTTTTCGGCTTCGGCTCGCACTGATGAGCGCCTAGAGGTCAGCCGCGCAGCTCGCCGCCGGTGGCTTTGACCACGGCGGTCACGACCTTCTCCGCCACCGCGTCGATCTCCGCATCGGTCAGCGTCTTGTCGCGCGGCTGCAAGACCACCTCGATGGCGACCGACTTCTTGCCTTGCGGCACGCCTTGGCCGGTGAACACGTCGAACACGCCGACATCGGTGATCAGCGCCCGGTCGGCGCTCCCCGCCGCGCGCACCACGGCCCCGGCTTCCACATCGCCATCCACCAGGAAGGCGAAATCGCGCCGCACCGCTTGCAGGTCCGAGGCCTGTAGCGCCGGCTTCGCCGTGCCTTTGGCTTTCGCGGCGGGCAGGGCGTCGAGATAAAGCTCAAAGGCCGCCATGGGTGCATCGGCGCCGAGCGCTTCAAGCGTATCGGGATGCAACTCGCCGAACACGCCGAGCGTGACCTTGGGGCCGAGCTTAAGCGCGCCGGAACGGCCCGGATGGAACCAGGCGGGCGCCTCGCGGGTGACTTGGAGATTGGCCTGGCTCAGACCCAAGGCGGCGAGCACCGCAGTGGCGTCGGCCTTCACGGCGGCCCAATCGGCCTCCGGTGCCGCGCCGGACCAATGCCGGCCCGAGCCGGGAAGCGCCGATTGTCCGAAGCGCACGCCCGTGGCGGCCACATACTGGTCTTCCGGCGCCGCGCCGCGATAGGCCTGCCCCAGCTCGAACAGCGCCCCGTCGGCGAAGCCCCGGTCGCGATTGCGCTTGGCCGCGGTGATGAGCCCCGGCAGCAGCGAGGGACGCATCTGGGCAAGTTCCGTGGAGATCGGGTTATCGAGCGTCAATTCAGGCTGACCGCCGCCCGAACAGCTTCGCTTCGGCGAGTGGCACGAAGGACCACGCCGCTTCCACCAGCCGCGCGCGGCGAGCGTGCGCCGTGCGAGCCGCTGCCTTGCCTGGCGCTCGGTGAGCACGGGGGCCGCGACCCCGGAGAGCCGTGCGAGCGGCGTGGCCGGTACGCGGTCGACGCCGGTGAGCCGCACCACCTCTTCCACGAGATCGACGGCGGCGGTGATGTCCGGACGCCACGACGGCGCGATCGCCTTCAGCACGTTGGCTTTGCCCTCGAGCTTGACGCCGAGTGCTGCGAATTTGCGGCGGATGTCCCGGTGTGGCAGCGCCAGCCCGCTCAGGCGGCCGATCATGGTCATGTCGAATTTGAACGGTGGCGTCGGCTTCGGCGTCTTGCCGGCGACCGTGACCTTGCTCGGGCTCCCGCCGCACAGGTCGAACACCATTTGCGTGGCGAGCTCCAAGCCCGGCAGCACGAATTCCGGATCGACGCCGCGCTCGAAGCGGAAACGCGCGTCGGACTGGATATTCAACGTGCGGCCGGTGCGCGCCGTGCGCTTCGGATCGAAATAGGCTGACTCGATGAAGACGTTCGTCGTCTCCTCGGTGCAGCCGGTCTCTTCTCCGCCCATCACGCCGCCAAGGCCGAGCACGCGCGCCTCGTCGGCGATTACGCACATCGTCTCGTCCACCGCGTAGGTCTTGCCGTCGAGGGCGGCGAACTTCTCTCCCGTCTTGCCGAGCCGCGCGCGGATCGCGCCGGTGAGCTTGTCGGCGTCGTAAGAGTGGAGCGGCCGCGCCCGGTCGTAGGAGATGTAGTTGGTGATATCGACCAGGGCGTTGATGGGACGAAGCCCGATCGCGCGCAGGCGCCGTTGCAGCCACTCGGGGCTGGGCCCGCTCTTGACGCCGCGCACCAGGCGACCAGCGAAGATCGGGCAGGCGTTCGCCGCGTCCTTGGCGAATTCGAGCTTGATCGGAACGGGATTGTCGAAGCCGCCTTTGACCGGCTTGACCGTGCGCTTCTTGATCTGGCCGAGGCCGGCGGCGGCGAGGTCGCGGGCGACGCCGCGCACGCCGAGGCAGTCGGGCCGGTTCGGCGTGATGGCGATGTCGAACACCGCGTCGTCGAGACCGAGCGCCTTGGCCGCGGCGCTGCCGACCTTGGTCTTGGGGCTGAGCTCGATGATGCCGGTATGCTCGTCGGAGAGCTCGAGCTCACGCTCCGAGACCATCATCCCGCTCGACTCGACGCCGCGGATCTTGGCCTTGGTCAGCGTGAAGTCGAGGCCGGGAACATAAGTGCCAACGGGCGCGAACACGCCTTTCATGCCGGCGCGCGCGTTCGGCGCGCCGCACACCACCTGCAAACGCTCCTTGCCCGTGTCGACCTCCAACACTTGCAGCTTGTCGGCGTCCGGGTGTTTTTCCGCTTTCACCACTTCGGCCACGCGGAAGTCTTTCAGCGCGGTGGCAGGATCGAACACCTCCTCCACCTCGAGCCCGATGCGGGTGAGCGTGTCGGCGATCTCCTCCACGGACGCGTCCGTGTCGAGATGCTCCTTCAGCCATGCGAGGGTGAACTTCATGGCTAGCGGCTCAAGCCTCCGGCGAGCGTAGGGACGACGAGCGGCGCGAAGCCGTAATGGGTGAGCCAGCGCAGGTCGCCGGCGAAGAAGGCGCGCAAGTCCGGCATGCCGTATTTCAGCATGGCCAGGCGGTCGATGCCGACGCCGAAGGCGACCCTGATATTTCTTGGGATCGAGCTCGACGGCTTTCAGCACGTTGGGATGGACCATGCCGCAGCCCAGGATCTCGAGCCAGCGGTCACCCTCGCCGATACGCAGCTCATCGCCGACCTTGGCGTAGCCGATGTCGACCTCCATGGACGGCTCGGTGAAGGGGAAGTGGCTCGCGCGGAACCGCATCTTGACCTCGGGCACTTCGAAGAACGCCTTGCAAAATTCCTCGAGCACCCATTTCAGATGGCCGAGATGAGTCTCCTCGTCGATGACGAGTCCCTCCACCTGATGGAACATCGGCGTGTGGGTCTGATCGGAGTCGCAGCGATAGACGCGGCCCGGCGCGATGACGCGCAAGGGCGGCTTGTCGGCCAGCATGGTGCGGATCTGCACCGGGCTCGTATGGGTGCGCAAGACAGGCCGCGTGCCGTCGGGCCCTTCGGCGAAATAGAACGTGTCGTGATCCTGGCGCGCGGGATGGTCCGGCGGGATGTTGAGCGCGGTGAAATTGTTGAAGTCCGTCTCGATATCGGGCCCTTCGGCGATGCGGAAGCCCATATCGGCGAAGATCTCGGTGATCTCCTCGGTGACCTGGCTGACCGGATGGATGCGGCCCTCGTTGAGCGGCCCCTCGCGTACCGGCAAGGTGACGTCGGCGCGCTCATGCGCCAGCCGCGCCGCGGTCGCGGCACTGGACAATTCCGCGTGCTTGGTTTCGAGCGCGTCGGCGACGGCGGTCTTCACCGCGTTGACGGCCTGGCCGAAATCGCGCCGCTCTTCCGGCGGCATCGCGCCCAGCCGCTGCATCAGCGCCGACACCTGGCCCTTCTTGCCGAGGGCCGAGATGCGCACCTCTTCCAGCGTGGCGAGGTCGGACGCCTGCGCGATTTCTCCGAGCAGTTCGGTCTTGAGACCGTCGAGCTCCGATGCGCTCATGGCGTGCGGCTCCTCGCCCCGGCCAAGCGGGCGCCCTTACGCCCGCGCGGCGGCTGAGGCGGCCTCGACCAGGCTCTGGAAGGTTTGCGGCTCGTGCACGGCCATATCGGCCAGAACCTTGCGGTCGAGCTCGATCCCGGCCTTCTTCAGCCCGTCAATCAACCGTCCGTAGGTCATGCCGTTGGCGCGCGCGGCGGCGTTGATGCGCTGGATCCACAGAGCGCGGAACGTGCGCTTCTTCACCTTGCGGTCGCGATAGGCATATTGGCCTGCCTTGTCGACGGCCTGCTTGGCGACGCGGATGGTATTCTTGCGGCGGCCGTAATAGCCCTTGGCTGCCTTCAGCACCTTGCGGTGGCGGGCATGGGCTGTAACGCCGCGTTTCACACGTGACATTGCGGTGCTCCTTCGTTGTGAGGTCTCGCCCTGGGCCTAGCGGCCGTAGGGGAGGAAGTTCTTCTTCACGGTCTTGGCGTCTTCGTCGGCGAGGACCATCATTCCCCGGGCATCGCGGATGAATTTCGTCGTCCGCTTGATCATGCCGTGACGTTTGCCGGCCTGGGCGCATTTCACCTTGCCGGTAGCCGTGATCTTGAATCGCTTCTTGGCACCGCTCTTTGACTTGAGCTTGGGCATTTGGCTTCCTTAACTTTTGGCCGTGGCAGGCGAGGCCCACCCGGCATTCTTGAACTTGATGCTGGAAAGCATGCGAGCCGCCACGGCATGCCCTGCCGGGCGGCTCCTTGGAACGCGCTTATAGAGGGGAATAGTCCCCAATTGCAAGCGGCTGAACGTCTAGCGCGGGGCGAGCACCATGACCATCTGGCGGCCTTCCAGGCGCGGCTCCGACTCGACCTTGGCGATTTCCGTGGTGTCCTGCTTCACCTTGTTCAGCAGTTGGGTGCCGAGCTCCTGATGGGCCATTTCGCGGCCGCGGAAGCGGAGCGTCACCTTCACCTTGTCGCCTTCCTCGAAGAAACGGTTCATCGAGCGCATCTTCACGTCGTAATCGTGCGTATCGATATTTGGCCGCATCTTGATCTCTTTGATCTCGACGGTGCGCTGCTTCTTGCGCGCCTCGGCAGCCTTCTTCTGCGCCTGATATTTATACTTGCCGTAATCCAGGATCTTGCAGACCGGCGGCTCGGAGTTGGGTGAGATCTCGACCAGGTCGAGCCCGGCTTCCACGGCGCGGGCGCGCGCGTCTTCGATCTCGACCACGCCGACATTCTCGCCAGTGGCGTCAATAAGCTGGATTTTTGGAGTGTCGATGCCCTCGTTGACACGGGGGCCTCCCCGGTTGGGGGTGAGCTTCATGGGCCGTCTTACGATGTTCGTTCTCCTCTATTGAACGGGCGCCCTCGCCGCGGCGAGGCACGGGGCGCTTTGACAACTGTTACCAAGTCCAAAGGTTCTACAGGATGGCAAATAGGCCTGACAAGCCACGCCGTGCAAGGCGGCGGCGCTCACTGCATCAGGTGCGGTCCCCCGTGGCCTCGGCCGGCTCGTAGAGGGGCGGGTGCTCGAAGAGCCGCGCAAGGTCCGTCCCAAGCAACTCGTCATAGACGGCGAGCGTCTTCGACTGGCATTTGAGTCAGATCGAAATTCGCGCCGACCCGCGCCCGCGCCCGCGCCCCGATCGCCTCACGCTCCGCCGGCGTCAGCGCCAGAGCCGTCCTGATCGACTCCGCCAGCGCGGCCACATCGCCCGGCGGCACCAAATAGCCCGTGAAGCCGGCCGGGTCGTCCGCCGGCGACACGATGGTCTCGGGCAGCGCGCCGATATCGGAGACGATGACCGGGCAGCCCATGCCTGCGCCTCGATGCTGGTCCGGCCGAAGGTCTCCGCCACCAGCGACGGCACCAGCGCCGTATGGGCGGCGAGGAAGGCCACCGGCATGTCACCGCAATGACCGGCCAGCCGGGCTTTGTCCTCGAGCCCATAGCTGGCGATCAGGTCGGCGAGCTCCCGGCGGTAGCCTTCCCGTAGCCCCTCGCCGACGAAGACGGCCACGCCGCCTTCGAACGCGCCCTCGCGGTCCAGCCGGTGGATCGCCTCGATGGTCTGCCGCTGTCCCTTGATGCTGGAAAGCCGCGCGCCGTGGAGCACCACTTTCTGGTCCGGCTCCACGCCCCAGCTCTCACGTAGCCGCGCTACCGGTCCCGGCGGCACCACGAACGGATCGAAGATCGCCCCGTCGATCCCGCGATAGATGACGCGAATGCGGTCGCGCGCCACGTGCTGGCGCGAGGCCACAAGATTCGCCGTGTAATTGGAATTGGCGATGACGCGGTCGCCACGTCCCATGACGCCGTTATAGACCGCCTTCACCGGACCCGGCTTGCCGTAGGTCCCGTGATAGGTCGTCACCAGCGGACGGTTGGTCATCCGCGCCGCCATCAACGCGCTCCATGCCGGCGCCCGGCTGCGCGCATGCAGCAGCGCGATGTTGCGCGTCCTCACGAGTTTCGCCAGCCGTCGCGCATTGGCGAGCATGGTGATGGGATTCTTGCTCGCCATGGGCAGGTCGATGATCTCGCCGCCGGCGCGCGTGACCGCGCTTGCCAAGCGCCCCCCTTCGGTGGCAACGAGAGCGTTCGCGCCGGCGCGGATGAGCGCTTCGGCTATCTCGATGGTCGATTGCTCGCTGCCCCCGGTCTCCAGCCGCGGCACGACCTGCATTATGGTCACCTCTGCCATTACCCTCGTCTTTGGCGAAAAACCCGTTTCGCGCTAGCGCTAATTCGAATGGACACTCAGGAACCACAATTCATCGAGATTGGCCAAGGGCCTAAACGCCGCCGTCTGGCCTATCGCTGGAGCGATCCGGGCGCGGACGGCTCCGGCCTGGCGATTTTGTGGCTCTCCGGCTTCCTCTCCGACATGGCGAGCACCAAGGCTGAAACCCTTGCCGCCTGGGCGGCCGACCAGGGGCACGCCATGCTCCGCTTCGACTATTCGGGCCACGGCCTGTCGCCGGGAAATCTCCTCGAAGCCTCCATCGGCGACTGGCTCGAGGAGTCGGCCGCCATGCTCCGCCTTCTCGAAGGCCGCCGCGTGATCGTTGTCGGCTCCTCCATGGGTGGCTGGATCGCGCTTCTGCTGGCGCGCGCCCTCGCCAAGGAAGGCCATACGCCGCTTGCCGGTCTCGTGCTCATCGCACCCGCCTGGGACATGACGGAAAAGCTCATGTGGGAGAAAATGTCGGCGAAGACGCGGGCCATCGTCGAGACCGAGGGCGTCTTCTACGCGCCGTCGAACTATGACGATCCGTATCCGCTGACCAAGATTCTGATCGAGGAAGGCCGCAACCATCTCTTGGTAGACGGCGGCATCGAGATCGGCGCGCCCTTGCGCATCCTACAAGGCATGCGCGACACGGACGTGCCCTGGCAGCATGCGCTGGCACTTGTCGATCTAGTGGCGGGCGACGATGTCGAGCTGACGCTCGTGAAGGACGGCGATCACCGCCTGTCACAACCCGACCAACTGCGCCGCCTCGAAGCAACGGTCGCGAGCCTGGCCGTTACCGATCCCGCGGCATAAGCGAAGCGAGTCCCTCGCGATAGGTCGGGTAGCGCAGCGTCACGCCGAGCTCCGACTTGATCAGCGCATTGCCGATGCGGCGGCTGCCTTCATAGAAGCTGCGCGCCATGGGCGTCATGTCGGCGTCCTTGAAGGCGACTTCCGGCGGCGGCTCAACCCCGATCAACGCCGCCGCATGCGCGACCACATCGCCCGGCGCGGCCGGCTCGTCGTCGGCGACATTGTAGATCGCGCCCGCGCGCGAGCGCGCCATTGAGGCTTCGAGTACCGTCGCGATATCGTCCACATGGATGCGGCTGAACACCTGGCCGTCCTTGTTGATCCGCCGCGCCGTTCCGGCCGCGAGCTTGTCGAACACGCTGCGCCCCGGACCGTAAATCCCCGCGAGACGAAATACCTGCACCGGCACGCCAATCTCCTTGCCGAAATCGATCCAGGCTTGCTCGGCCACGACACGCGCTTCGGTGCGCGCGCTGTTCGGCTTGGGCGGCGTGCCCTCGTCCACCCAGCGGCCCTGCTGGTCGCCATAGACGCCGACCGTGGACAGGTAGCCGATCCACTCCAAACTCCCGAGTTTGGCTATCTCCTCGCGATACGCATTCAGCACCGGGTCGCCGTCCGGCCCCGGGGGAATCGAGTGGAGCAGATGGGTGGTGCCGGCCAGGAGCGGCGGCAGATCCGCATTGTCCCGGTCGCCGGCAAACCGCGTCGCCGCGTAGCCATGCTCTCGGAGCTGCGCGATCTTGTCGGCGTCGCGTGCCGTGCCGGCGACCTCCCAGCCGCGGTCCGCTAAGCGCGCGCCCAGGACTTGCGCCGAGAAGCCGAGGCCGAAGGCGAACAACCGGCTCACGCGGCCACCGCCAGCCATTCGTCGCGCACCGCCGGATCGGTCTCGTTAGCAGCGAACGCGGATCGCAACGCTTGCAGCCGGGCGGGCGCCAGTCGCGCCAAGGCCCACACCGCCATGGCGCGCACCAGCGGCGAGTCATCGTCGAGCCGCGCTTCCACCAGCGGCACGAGGTCGACGTCACGCGAATTGCCGGCGGCGATGAGCACGTTGCGCACGAATCTGTCGCGACCCGTGCGCTTGATCGGCGTGCCGCGAAACCGCAAGCGGAAGGCGGCATCGTCGAGCGTCAGCAATTCGGCGAGCTTCGGGTTGTCGCTTTCGGCGCGCACCGCGAGCTTCGCCTCATGCGAAGCTTGCGCGAACTTGTTCCACGGGCACACGGCGAGGCAGTCGTCGCAGCCGAAGATGCGGTTGCCCATGGCCGCACGATAACGCGGCGCGATGTGCCCTTTGTGCTCGATGGTGAGGTACGAGATGCACGCGCGCGCATCCATGCGGTGGGGCGAGGGGAGCGCGCCGGTCGGACAAATATCGAGACAGCGCCGGCACGCGCCGCAATGATCGTCTTCCGCCTCATCCGGAGCGATCTCCACGCTGGTGAAAATCGAGCCGATAAACAGCCACGACCCGAATTCGCGCGACACGAGATTGGTGTGCTTGCCTTGCCACCCGAGTCCGGCTTCGGCGGCGAGCGGCTTCTCCATCACTGGTGCTGTGTCGACGAAGACCTTGACCTCGCCGCCGGCGAGCATCTGGACCTGCACGGCGAGACTCTTGAGCTTGGTCTTGATGGCGTCGTGATAGTCGGCGCCTTGCGCGTAGATGGAGATGGCGCCGCGCGAGCGCTCGTCGAGAATGGCCAGCGGATCGCCGCCGCGCCCATAGTTGAGTCCGAGCAGGATGACGCTGCGGGCATCCGCCCAAAGCGCGCGGGGAGTCTTGCGGCGGTCGGCGGTGTCGGCGAGCCAGCCCATGTCGCCGTGGCGTCCCTCGGCGAGAAACGCGTCGAGATTTGCGCCGGCATCCGGAGCGGCGTCGGCCGCCGTGAAGCGCACCGCATCGAAGCCGAGCGCCTTGGCCGCATCGGCGATCTTCGATTTCAGGGATTGCGCCATGCCCAGCTCCCGGGGGCGCGCGGCGTTAGAAATCAAGGTCGGCATAAGTCCCCGAAGGGGTGAAGCCTGCAACGCGGTCCTGCAGGAGCGGCCTGAAGGACGGCCTCGATTTCAACAGCGCATACCAATTCTTCGCCGGCTCGAACTCTTCCCACGGCACCTCCGCGAGATAGTCCAGGGCCGAGAGGTGAGCGGCCGCGGCCAGGTCGGCGAAGCTCATGGCGTCGCCCGCCAGCCAGCTGCGCGTCTCGGTGAGATGGCCGATATAGGTCAGATGATAGCGCAGATTGTCGTGCCCGGCGCGCATGGCCTCCATATTCGGCGAGGTGCTTTGCGGCCCGAAACGGCGGAAGACCTTCTCCACCACCAGATAATCGGTGACCTCGTCGTGGAATTTGCGGTGAAACCAGTCGACCAGCCGCCGGACCTCGGCGCGCGCCGCCGCATCCCCGGGAAATGGCTGAAAACCGCGCTTTTCTCGCTCATCAACGGTGTCTTCGAGATATTCGGAGATGGCGTATGTGCCCGCCAGCGATCCGTAGTCGTCGGTGACCAGAACGGGCAGCGTGCCGGCGGGATTGATCGCCAGGAACTCCGGCCGCCACTCCCAGGGCCGTTCTTCCACAAGCTCGGCCTCGACGCCGCACTCGGCGAGCGCCAGGCGAATTGACCGCGAGAAGGCACATAGAGGATGGTGGAGGAGATTCGCCATTGATGGCTTAGGCGGCTATTCGTTCCAAAATGAATCGCGCGGGGCCAGAGCCTCGTATAGAACCTGCACGCGCGCCGAACAAGCCGCACGACGAGGGGCCATGACGATAGAGCAGATCATCGTGATTGCCGTGGTGCAGGGCATCACGGAATTCCTGCCCATATCGTCCTCAGGTCACCTGATTCTCATCCCCAATATCATGCACTGGCCCGACCAAGGCCAGTTCGTCGATGTCATGGTGCATCTGGGGACCCTGCTCGCCATTCTCATCTATTTCTGGCGGGATGTCTGGCGCATCACGGTTGGCGGGCTGGAGCTGTTCAAGGGCAAGGTCACCGACGACGGGCGCCTCGCCATCTACATCGTGCTGGCGACGATTCCGGCGGTCGCCTTCGGGCTCTTCCTCAAGAAATTCGGCATCGGCGATCTCGAGCGCAACGTCACGATCGTCGCTTGGAATACGATTCTGTACGGGCTGCTCATGCTCGTGGCCGACACGGTGGGGCCGCAGGAGCGCACCATCGGCAACATGACCCTCAAAAGCGCGCTGCTCATCGGCGTGGCCCAGGCGCTGGCGCTGATCCCGGGCACGAGCCGCTCGGGCATCACCATGACGGCGGCGCGTTTCTTGGGCTTCACCCGACCGGATTCGGCGCGCTTCTCCTTCCTGTTGGGAATTCCCGCCATCGCCGGCGCCGGCGTGCTCACCGTCGGCGATGCGCTGGCGAGCGGCGATACCATCACCATGGACGCGGTCTATTGCGCCGCCCTGACCTTCCTCGCCGGCCTCGCCGCCATCGCCTTCCTCATGGCGCTGGTGCGGCGCATCAGCTTCCTGCCCTTCGTGCTCTACCGGATGGTGCTCGGCGGCTTCCTGCTGGTGATGATCTACACCTAGGACCGGACGAACGCGTTACGGCTTGTAGACGGAGAACTGGCCGCGCGGCCGGAACTGCTCGAGATAATCGGGCACCACGGATGCCACCGGCACCGGCTCGATCCCCAAGCCATGCAGCGTGCGCCCGGCCTTGATCGCCGCATCGCTCACCACATTGTCGCTTTGCAGCAGCCGCACCTGGTCGACCGTGAGCGGCGGGGTGGGCAGCCATTGCAGGAAGGCGGCTTGCAGCTTGGCGAGCCAGAAGGGCCACGGCATCAGCGGCCGCTCGCGCATGGAGTAGTCGAGCACGCGCTCCATGACGTCGCGCATGGTGAGGATCTCGGGCCCGCCGAGCTCGTAGGGCTTGTCGGCGGACGCAAGCCCGGTGAGCGCCGCCACCACGGACCGCGCCACGTCGCCCACGAACACCGGCTGGAACTTGGTCCGGCCGCCGCCGATGAGCGGCAGCACCGGCGACAGGCGCGCCAGTGCCGCAAAGCGGTTGAAGAAATCGTCCTCCGGCCCGAACACCACCGACGGGCGGAGGATGACCGCCCTCGGGAAACACGGCCTCCGCCGCCTCGCCCGCCGCCTTGCTGCGCCCATAGACGGACGGCGAATCGGCGTCGGCGCGATGGCCGAGACATGCACAAGGCTGCGCGCGCCACTGGCCTTCGCCACTTCGGCGACATGACGCGCGCCTTCGTCCTGAACGGACTTGAAGCTCTGCTTGCCGGTCGGAAACAGGATGCCGACGAGGTTGATAACCGCGTCGGCGCCCTCGGCCGCGGCGATCAACGAGTCGGGAAAGCGCACATTGGCCTGGACGGGATTGATCTGGCCGACGCTGCCGAGCGGCTGGAGATGGCCCGCGAGCTCTGGCCGCCGGACCGCGATCCGCATCCGCGCGCCGGTTCGCGCGATGGCGCGCACCACGTGCCGCCCGAGGAAGCCCGAGCCTCCGTAAATGGTCACCAGTGCTTGATTGTTGAGTTGAACAGCCACTTAGATGCCTCTTAACCTGGCCCTGCTATGAGCACTTGCAGCATTACACGACGGGGGCCGCCCCTTGAAGGCGCTTCTGCGGGCAATTGACAACGAGAACAGCCAATCGTACCTCAACAGCCTCAAGCCCAGGTGGCGGAACTGGTAGACGCGCTAGCTTCAGGTGCTAGTGCCCGAAAGGGCGTGGAAGTTCGAGTCTTCTCCTGGGCACCAACCCCGCTTCGCCCCAAGTTGGCGGGGCCGCGATGACGGCCAATATCTTGAGCCAGCCTTCGACCGTCGATCTGCATAAGGGCGATTTGCCTCCCGGCCGCTTCGCCGGCAAGACGGTCGCCATCGATACCGAGACGCTGGGGCTCAATCCGCATCGCGACCGGCTCTGCCTCGTGCAGCTGTCCGACGGCGACGGCACCGCCGCGCTGGTGCAGATCTCCGGCGATTACGACGCGCCGGAGCTGAAGCGCCTGCTGGCCGACGACAGCGTGCTCAAGATCTTCCATTACGGCCGCTTCGACATGGCCGTGCTCAAGCATTTCCTCGGCGTCATGCCGGGCCCGGTCTACTGCACCAAGATCGCCTCCAAGCTCGCCCGGACTTATACCGACAGGCACGGCCTCAAGGATCTCTGCCGCGAACTGCTCGGGGTCGAGTTGTCCAAACAGCAGCAATCCTCCGATTGGGGGGCGGCCGAGCTCAGCCCAGAGCAGCTCAGCTATGCCGCCAGCGATGTGCTATATTTACATGCGCTGCGCGATCGGCTCGACGCCATGCTGCGGCGTGAGGGCCGCGAGCATCTGGCGCGCGCCTGCTTCGAGTTTCTCCCCACCCGGGCCGAACTCGACCTCGAAGGCTGGGCCGAGATCGATCCTTTCGCCCACTGAACTGGCCATGGGCCGCGGCTATTGGCCATTGGCATCGAGGCCAAGCGGTCGCAATGTGATCAAAGTCCTGCGGCTAGGTGACGTTCGGGTGGCTGAAAAGCCGGGGGGCCCGCGCAAAAATTGGCGGAAAACATGGTAGTTGACGCGAATCTCCTCAACTCGGGACCGCGCTATCGCGTGCGGACACCCGAGGAGCGCGAGCGCGCCTTTGTCAGCGCCGGCCGCCATAGCCGCATGGTCCGGATCCTGCGGAAGAGCCTTCCGGTTTTCGGCCTTCTCGTCCTGGTGGCCTATTTCGTCTCCACCCGGCTCAACATCACCGTCGGCGACGTGACGGCGAGCATCGACGGCATGGACATCGTCGACGGCAATCTGCGCATGCTCAACCCGACCCTCGAAGGCACCGACAAGAAGAACGGTAAATACGTGATCCGCGCCGATCACGCCGACCAGGACATCAAGAACCCCGAAATCATCAAGCTGCACGCGATCCAGGCCAATCTTTCGACGCCTCCGGCGGCTGGTCGCGCATGCAGGCCGTGCGCGGCGTGTTCAACAGCAAGTATGAGCGGTTGGTGATGCAGGACCGCATCACCGTCGCCACCAGCTCGGGCGCACCGGTGAGCTCAAGCACGCCAGCCTCGACATGGACACCCAGACGCTGCGCTCGCACCAGCCCGTATCCTTCGATCTCAGCAACGGCACGGTCAAGGCCAACGCGCTGACGTTTCGGTCGCAGGATCATATTCTGATCTTCCGCGGCAAGGTGGCGGTGCATCTCGTCAAGAAGCCGAAGGAAGGCGACGGCACGCCGCAACCCGCTCAAGCGCCGGAGGCGGTACAACAGACGGTGCCGGCTGCCGGCGATGCGAATACGGTGAGCCCGCAATGAGCACGCAACAGAGGGTCAGTCTTACTTCGGCCGTCATGGCGCCTGCGGTGGCACTCTTCGGGCTCATCGCCCTGACGAACCCGCTTCCCGCGCAAACGCTCAGCAACTCCTTCGGCGGCTTGTCCGAGAGCTCCGATGCGCCGATCGATATCGAGTCCGACATGCTTACCGTCTACGACGCGCAGAAATACGCGACGTTCAAAGGCAATGTGAAAGCGGTGCAGGGGACGACGACGCTGCGCGCCGCCGAGCTCGACGTGCATTACGTGGGCGGCGCGGAGAAGATCACCGGCCAGAAGGCGGCCGAGCCGGTGCCCGCCGCCAATCAGCCGGACAAGCCGGCCGGTCCCGAGGCGCAGATCAGCAAGATCGAGGCGAGAGGCAGCGTCGTCATCACC
The DNA here is from genome assembly GCF_001723305.1 of Methyloceanibacter superfactus. GTDB lineage: Bacteria > Pseudomonadota > Alphaproteobacteria > Rhizobiales > Methyloligellaceae > Methyloceanibacter > Methyloceanibacter superfactus. The sequence continues at coordinate 224,313 of NZ_LPWF01000004.1, read as the reverse complement.
AGCGACGACGATCAGACCACCACCAGCGACTGGGCGCTCTACGATGTGCCGGCTCAGTTGGTAACCGTGGGTGGCAATGTGGTGTTATCGCAAGGTCAGAATGTGCTAAAGGGAGAACGGCTTATCATTAACTTGAAGACGGGTGAGAGCCGGTTCGAGAATCCAGGTAATGCCACGACCGGAGGCCGTATCCGCGCGCTGTTCATGCCTAAGCAAGACGGTGGCGGCGATGATGGCGATGCCGAACCGGTCCGCATCAAGCCTAAGAAATCCGCACCGGCACCTGCGGCAAGCAATGAGGAGCCTGTTCCAGGCGAACAGAAGCCGGAAGCGGAAGATGCGGCCGTCGATGAAGCCGAGCCATGGCCGATTGTGCCTGAGTTCCGGTGAGACCCCTTAAGGGGCTCTATCCGATTTCAACCGGCCAGCGCTTCAACTGAGGAGCGGAAAGGGTCAGTGGGCAAGTTGCTGTCGTTTCCAGGCCGTCAGGCGGTTGCTGCCCCGGAGGCTCCCGTGCAGGTCGAGCCCGCCGTGCGCGAACCCGCGCATCAAGGCCAGCCAGGCAACGGCTGGCTCACCATCCGATCCGTGGTCAAGGCCTTCAAGAAGCGCACCGTCGTGCGCGGCGTCAGTCTCGATCTTCAGCGCGGCGAAGCGGTCGGACTGCTCGGGCCGAACGGCGCCGGCAAGACCACCGTCTTCTACATGATCACGGGTCTGATCCCGGCCGACCAAGGCTCGATCAAGATCGACGGCCGTGACGTGACCAAATTGCCCATGTACCGCCGCGCGCGGCTCGGCATCGGCTATCTGCCGCAGGAGGCGTCCATCTTCCGGGGCCTCACGGTGGAGGAGAACATTCTCGCCGTGCTTGAGATGGTCGAGCCAAACAAGAAGGAGCGCCAGCTTCAGCTCGATTCGCTCCTCGAGGAATTCCGCATCACGCGCCTCAGAAAGTCGCCGTCCATGGCACTGTCGGGCGGTGAACGGCGGCGTGTCGAAATTGCGCGCGCGCTCGCCTCGCGTCCCTCCTTCATGCTGCTCGATGAACCCTTCGCCGGCATCGATCCGATCGCCGTCGGCGACATTCGCGCGCTCGTGCGGCATCTCACCGAGCGCGGCATCGGCGTTCTCATTACCGATCACAATGTGCGCGAGACGTTGGAGCTTGTTAGCCGAGCCTATATTATCCATGACGGTATGGTACTAACCCACGGTACCGCGCACGAGATCATTAACAACGAGGATGTGCGACGCGTTTATCTTGGTGATCAGTTCAAGATCTGAACACCCGATCGCGAGTGAATTAGTAGATGGCGATCAACACAAAGCTCGAACTCCGCCAGAGTCACAGTCTGGTTATGACGCCGCAATTGCAGCAGGCGATCAAGCTGTTGCAGTTGTCGAACATGGAGCTTGCGACCTTCGTCGAGACTGAGCTTGAGCGCAATCCGCTGCTCGAACATGCCGATCCGGATGAGCCCAACGGCCTGGCCGAGGACCGTTCCCCCACCGCCACCAAGGACGACGGCGCGACGCGAAGGCCGCGCCGGCGTCCGACGAGGGCAGCGCCGAAACCGGCGATGGCGACGACTGGGTCGACCTCGAGACGGGGAACGGCGCGAGCCAAACCAACGATCTCGACGCGGAGCCCCAGGACATGTTCCCCGATTCGGAGACCTTCACGCCCGGGGCGATGACCGATTCAGGGTGGAGCGGGCTTACCCAGGGATCGCGGGTCGACAACGATGACGGCTCCAATCTCGAAGCCTATGTGGCCGAGGAGAAGACGCTGCGGACCCATCTGCCGAGCAGCTCAGCCTCACGTTCTCCGATCCGGCACGCCGCATGATCGGCCAGCACCTCATCGATATGACCGACGAGGCCGGTTATCTGCGCGGCGATCTCGATGGCCTGGCCGAGCTTCTCGGAGCCCCCCAGGAGCTCGTCGAGGAGACGCTCGGCGTCATGCAGACCTTCGATCCGTGTGGCGTCTTCGCCCGCGACTTGCGCGAATGCCTGACGCTACAGCTAAAGGAACAGGACCGCTGCGACCCGGCCATGGCCGCGTTGATCGACAATCTGCATCTTCTCGCCACCCACGATCTCGTCGCGCTCAAGCGGGCCGCGCGCGTTTCCGACGAAGATCTGTGCGACATGATCGCCGAGGTGCGGCGGCTCAATCCGAAGCCCGGCCTGAAATACGGCTCGGCCCCGGCACAGCCCATCGTGCCCGACGTGCTCGTGCGGTCGCTTCCCGACAGGAGCTTCTACGTGGAGCTGAACAGCGATACGCTCCCGCGCGTGCTGGTAAATCAGTCCTACTACGCGACGGTGTCGAAGACGAAGATGCGCAAAGAGGACAAGTCCTATCTTGTCGATTGCCTGCAAACCGCGAATTGGCTGGTGAAGAGTCTCGATCAGCGGGCACGAACCATACTGAAGGTCGCGCAAGAGATCGTGCGCCAGCAGGACGCCTTCTTCACCTACGGCGTGCGTCATCTGCGGCCGCTGAATCTGAAGACCGTGGCCGACGCCATTTCGATGCACGAATCGACGGTCAGCCGCGTGACCGCCAACAAATACATGGCCACCAATCGCGGCCTGTTCGAGCTGAAATATTTCTTCACCTCGTCCATTGCCGCCACCGCCCATGGCGACGACGCCCACTCCTCGGAGGCGGTGCGCCATCGGATTCGCGAGATGATCACCGCGGAGCCGGCCGCCGATGTCCTCTCCGACGACAAAATCGTCGAGCGGCTCAAGGGCGACGGCATCGACATCGCCCGCCGCACGGTGGCGAAATATCGTGAGGCGCTCGGCATTCCCTCCTCGGTGCAGCGCCGCCGGCTGAAGCGCATCGCGATGGGCGCAAGCGCCTGAACTTTGCGTCTAATGCGCTGTTCACGAAGGCGAAATCTGTAAAGAGGGCAGATCGACCTTATTGCGTTTGACACCCTAGTTACGTGGGTCTAGCTTCCCGCCGCTATCGAGGACGAGCGAGGCGCTTTGGGACGTCTCGACACGAATCGGATCTCGAGAATGCGGTATGCGCCCCGGGAAGCGCCAGACAAGAAGGGTCTTGTAACAAGCTTCCGCCGGCAATGACGAAGCAAGCTACCGAATGATCCTGGGCGTCGAGAGGCGTTGCGCAAGTTGCGTCCAGGACTGCGTTGTCACACCGTCGAGACGTTCATCGGGCACCAGCCGTCGGGGCGGGTGAGTCGAAAAAGTTGGACGGGGAGTCCCGCAAGATCGGCTGGATGGGTTCCAGCTCTTGAGAATGCGCCAGTCGGGCACGCGGCGTTCGCGCCCTGTCCGCTCACACAAGTCACACGGGTAGTCGAATGCATCTAGGTGATCTCATCTCACCCGAGGACGTGGTTCCTTCGCTGAAGGCGCAGAGCAAGAAGCAGCTCTTGCAGGATCTTTCGGCCCGGGCCGCGCGCACTGCCGGCCTTCCGGAGCGCGACGTCTTCGATGTTCTTTGGCAGCGCGAGCAGCTCGGCTCCACCGGGCTCGGCCAGGGAGTCGCCATCCCCCACGGCAAGCTCGCCGGGCTGAAACGGATCGTCGGTGTTTTTGCCCGGCTGCCCGAGCCGGTCGAGTTCGATGCGGTCGATGGCGAGCCCGTGGATATCGTGTTCCTGCTGCTCGCGCCCGAGGGCGCCGGCGCCGACCATCTGAAGGCGCTTGCGCGGATTTCGCGGTTACTGCGCGAGGGATCCGCCGTGGACAAGCTCCGCGCGTCCAAGGATGCCGCCGCGCTTTACGCGGTTCTCACCCAGGAAGAGACCTCCTCGCACGCCGCCTAGCGCGGTGTCAGCGTGGCGATCATCTCGTTGACGGCTTGGGCCATGCCCATGGCCGCGGCGAAGTCGAATTTGTTGATCGCGACGAACACGGCGATGCCCCGCGTCGGCGCAAAGGCGATGTAGGAGAACGTCCCCTGCAGCCCGCCCGCCTTTTGCAGGATCAGCGGCCGATCGCCTTCGGGCATCATCACCACCCAGGCGAGGCTCATGGCGTCCATCTGGCCGGACTCGTCCATGCCTGACACTGGGTTCAGCCCGTCCCGCACCAGATAGGCCGCATGATCGAGCATGCGGGTCTCGGCGCCGTCTTTGCCGAGGCGGTCGAGATGCCATTGCATCCAGCGCAGCAGATCTTTCGGCGTCGAGTAGAGGCCGCCCGAGCCGACGATCACCGAACCGGTCGGCACGTCCGGCAGCGCCTTGCCGTCGAAGCCGTGCCCTTGCATCAGCCGGCCCTTTTGCGCCTCGTTCGGCGCGAAGGTCGTGTCCGTCATGCCGAGCGGCCCGGTGACATGCTCGGCCAGGAGGTCGGGATAGGGCTTCTTCGCCGCTTCGGACAAGGCGATCGACAGGACGTCGAAGGCGAAGTTCGAGTAGAGCACGCCTGTCCCCGGTGCGAACAGCAACGGCTCCTTGCTCAGCCACGCGGCGAACGCCTCGCGGGTGATCGGCGCGAAGGGATCGTCGGCCGGGCCCGCATCATGCGGCACCTCGCGCGCAGTCCCGACGCTGCGTGGCGATGTCGATGAGTCTCAGATTGGCGAGGTTCGGATCGGCGCCGGAGCCGAGATCGGGCGCGGTGGTGGCGACCGTCTGCGTCAGCGACACGGTTCCGTCCGCGGCGAGCTGGGCCAGAACCTGGCCCGTGAAGGCTTGGTGATCGAGCCGATGCGCATGACGGTGTCGCCGTCCGGGGCCTCACCACTATCGCGCGCCGCGCCGACCCCATGGATCGCCGTCTCGCCGTTGCGCACCGCGGCGATGACGAGGCCGGGTATTTTGTATTGGAGGTAGAGGATATCGCCGGTGAACGCGACGGTCTCATCGAGCAAGGGGTCCGCCCGCGCCGCACTTGGATGAGCAGAGAAGCCTGCCACCGCCGCCAGCAGGACGAACGCCGCGCAGCGCGCGGCCTTGAAGACGATCTGCGATGTCATGCGAGCCCTCCGGAGAAAACTGGATGGCTCGACTATGCACGCGGCCGGGCATCATCGCCAGATGATGCCGGCGCCGTGCGGCTCGTGGTGGAGACGAAGGCTGGTTGGGCGGAGAGTTAGTGCACGCTCACGGGCACGAGGTCATTCTCGAGCGCGTTGGCGATCGCCGCGTTGCGGCTATCGGTCAGCGCCAGCGGCGTGCCGTCGGCACCGAGCACGGCGAACAGATCGATGCCCTCGGGCGCGTCGTCGAGCGCCGGGAACAGCCGTTCGGCGGAATCCGAGTCGAGTTGCTTGATATAGGCGACCTCGCCGTCGCCGAGGAGCGCGAGCTCCTTCAGGCTCATCAAATGGCGGGTCTCGTCGTTTTCCATCTTATTCATTCGGACTCCGGTTCCTCGTGGAGAAGCGCGCGTCATAGCGTAACGCGAGCTTAGCCGACTGGCGCGATTCCCACCTTGAGTACACGTTTCTCCCTATGGGGCCGTTCCAGCACGATGGCGAGCAGGCCATCATGCAATTCGGCCTTGCGGACCTCAACGCCCTTGGCCAGGGCGAAGCTCCGTTTGAACTGCCGCGCGGCGATGCCGCGGTGAAGATAATCCTTGGCGACCTCGTCGCGCTTGGCGCCACGGACCGTCAGCTCACCGTCCTCGACGCTCACGTCGAGTTCGTCAAGTGAGAAACCGGCGACCGCGAGCGTAATGCGCAGGGCCTCCGGACCGTTGCGGCCCTCAGGCAAGAGCTCGATATTGTAGGGCGGATAACCGCCATCGGCTGCCTTGGCGGGCGCGCCCAGGCGATCCGTGGACAGGGTTAACCAAAGATTGCCGTCGAAAAGTGCCATGCGCGACATCCGGCGGAAAGCCTCTTTCATCAGCGTGCCGCGCGTGCTGGTGACGAACTTTCGAGGCCCTGACGGCGCCTCGCAACCTCAGCCCGCCGCGGCGCTGAGTCTCATAAACCAGCTGGCATATGGGGAAATCCGCCCGCGAATTCAAGGAGAAGGGTGAAGGGGGCTGGGGTTGTCCCGATAGTCGGTGCTATCGGAGCGCGCCGCGTTGCCGTAACGTCTCGAAAGCGTCGAATCGGAGCCCCTGCGCGATGACCTGGTATGTAGACCCCAAGACCGGCCTCGACAGCAATGACGGCCGCACGCCGGAAACGGCATTCAAGACCCTGTCGCACGCCATCGGGGCGGCGTCCAAGGGCGATACGGTTCTGCTGGCCGCCGGCGCCTATGACCAGGATTTGCCGCGTCTGGTGGGCGCGGCGCGTGTGGCGCGGGTCACGGTCGGCGTCGTCGGCGGTCACTAGCGCGCTAGTCGTCTGCCCCGTCGTCGGTCTCGATCACCCGCAGACGCCGGACCGTTAGGTCGTCGATCTCCACTTCGCCGAGATGAAGCTTGGCCATGTCCGCGCGGCGCACGGCCAGGCGGCCGATCGCCAGCGCGCCGATGGCAAGGGCGCCCACGGCCAGCGCGCCGATGGCGAACGCGCCGGACGCGACTGCCGGCACGCGCACTGACGGCAGTTCAAGCCCGCGGCTTGGGCGACGCCTCATCTCGTGTGTCCAAGGAGAAGGGTTTGGTGGAGCCAGGCGGGATCGAACCGCCGACCTCGTGAATGCCATTCACGCGCTCTCCCAACTGAGCTATGGCCCCTTAAGAACTCGGGAAATTTCGCTGGCCCGTGCGGGGCCGCGAGAAATCAGACGCATCACTTAGGCCGGGCGTCCCGTGGGTTCAAGAGAAATACGAGCCACGGGGCCGGCGGGGGCCGGACGTGCTTGCCGTCCGCGCCCGGTTCTTAGCTTTCTTCTTTGGGGCCGCCGCCGACAATGCCGGTGACGTCCGCGTCTTCGTCTTCCTCTTCTTCGAGGAAGGTGTCGTCATCGTCGTCGCCGGCCGGGATGTCGTCGTCGTCGTCGTCGAGGACGATCTCCTCGTCGTCGACCGCGGCTTCCTCGGCCTCCGCCGCCTCATCGAGGCTGATGACGTCGGCATCGCCCGTCGCCGGCGGATCCGCTTCGGCGACTACGGCTTTCTTGACTTCGGCGGGTGCAGCGCGCTCGGCCCGCCGTGACGATGACGGCGGCGTCACCTGATAAACGGCTTCGCAGACGGGGCAGGTAATTGGCGAACGACCCAAATCGTAAAACCGCGCCCCACAGCTCGGGCAAACGCGCTTGGTTCCCCGTGCGGGTTTCGACATTGACGCTCCTCGAAGCTAGCCTTGAGTTGACTCCCCATTGCCACGCCTCATGCGTAGTGTCAAAAGCTATCGAGCACCCCAAAACCCCAACCGAGAATCTATGCCGCACCCTCTGACCGCCCGCCGATCTGCGCGCATTTCCGGCCGTGTCAGAGTGCCGGGCGACAAATCGATCTCCCATCGTGCCTTGATCTTGGGCGCCCTGGCGATCGGGCGGACCCGGATCGCCGGGCTCCTCGCCGCGGAGGATGTCATGGCCACGGCGCAGGCCGTTGACGAACTCGGTGCGGAGGTCACGCAAAAGGACGGCACCGTCGAGGTGCTGGGCCAGGGCGTCGGCGGTTTGCGTGCGCCCCAGGGACCGCTCGATTTCGGCAATTCCGGCACGGGCAGCCGCCTGATGCTCGGCGTCGTCGCCGGTCATGACATGCGCGTCGAGTTCACCGGCGACGCCTCCTTGTGCCGCCGCCCCATGGGGCGTGTGCTGACGCCGCTCATCACCATGGGCCTGCAAGTGGAAGCGCAAGGCGAAGGCGGCACCCTGCCGCTCACCGTGCGCGGCACGGGAGACATTCTTCCCATCGAATACGACCTGCCCGTGCCGTCGGCGCAGGTGAAATCAGCCATTCTTTTTGCCGGACTGCATGCGCCGGGACGCACCACCGTGATCGAGCCTCTGGCCACGCGCGACCACACGGAACGCATGCTGGCGTTCTTCGGCGCCGAGCTTCACGCCGAGGACAAAGCCGGCGGCGGGCGCGCCGTCACCGTGTGCGGCGATGCCGAACTGCATGGCGCGGCGCTCTCGGTGCCGGGCGACCCGAGCTCCGCCGCATTCCTGATCGCTGCCGCTCTCATTTGCCCCGGCTCCGACCTGGTGGTGGAGAACGTGCTGATGAATCCGACGCGCACCGGCTTCCTCGACACCTTGCGCGAGATGGGCGCGTCAATAGAGGTGCTCGATCTCCGCGACGAGGGTGGCGAGCCGGTGGGTGATCTCCGCGTCAAGGCCGGACCTCTCAAGGGCGTGCGCGTGCCGCCGGAGCGCGCCCCGTCCATGATCGACGAATATCCTGTGCTGGCCGTGGTCGCCGCCTTCGCCGAAGGGGAGACCCACATGGCGGGTCTCGCCGAGCTCAAGGTGAAGGAAAGCGACCGGCTCGCCGCCACCGCCGCCGGGCTCGAAGCCTGCGGCGTCGCGGTCCGCATCGAGGGCGACGATCTGATCGTGCGGGGGCGAGGGGCGGTGAAGGGCGGCGCGCTGGTCGAGACCCATATGGATCACCGCATCGCCATGGCCTTCCTCATCCTCGGGCTCGGCGCCAGCGAGCCGGTCACGGTCGACGACGTGACCATGATCGCCACCAGCTTCCCGGGCTTCGCGGCCTTGATGACCAGCCTTGGAGCCGAGCTCGCATGATCATCGCCATTGACGGTCCGGCGGCCTCCGGCAAGGGCACCGTCGCCAAGCGCATCGCCGTCCACTACGGGCTGCGCCATCTCGATACGGGCGCGCTTTACCGCGCCGTGGCGCGCGATACCCTGGCGCAAGGCGGTGAGCTCGCCGATTCGAGCGCTGCGGCCGCGGCCGCGTCCCGGCTCGACGTGGCGACGCTGGACGATCCGGTGCTACGGACCGCGGGGCTCGGCGAGGCCGCCTCGGTCGTGGCCCGCCACCCGGAGGTACGGGCGGTGCTTCTGGCCTATCAGCGCGAATTTGTCCGCATTCCGCCGGGCGCCGTGATCGACGGCCGGGACATCGGCACGGTCATCTGCCCAAACGCGGACGTGAAGCTGTTTGTGACCGCGACCCCGGAAGAGCGGGCCCACCGCCGTTTTCTGGAGCTTCAAGCCGCTGGGGCGGCCATCGCCGAGGCCGAGGTCCTGGCCGATATCCGGGATCGGGACCAGCGGGACATGACCCGGACCACGGCGCCGCTGCGCCAGGCCGAAGACGCAGCCTTGCTCGACACCACAAATTTGGATATAGACGCCGCGTTCAGGGCAGCGATCGATTTGGTCGAGGCTGCGATGGGCAATGCGGGGCGGGCCGATTGAGGCCGTGCCCATTTGGCATTGGCACATCATCTTTGAATGAATTCCGCGGTTGAAGCGAGCGGAGGCTGGGCGGCTAACAGGCGGCCCATCGGCTTTCGCGAATTTTGCCGCATCGGTTGCAACACGAGCCTCGGGTTCGCGCCACGCCAGTAGAAGCGTTCGGTGGGACGCCGAGTAGGAGCCTAAATGAACGAGCCGCAGACGAGCATTAGCCAACCCAGCCACGACGAGTTCGCGGCCCTTCTTGAAGAGTCGCTGGCCGGGACCGCACTCGAAGAAGGCAGTGTCGTTAAAGGCACCGTGGTTTCCATTGAAAAAGACGTCGCCGTTATCGACGTCGGTCTGAAGACCGAAGGCCGCGTACCGATCAAGGAATTCAGCGTCGCCGGCCGGCCCGCGGGCCTTTCCGTCGGCGACGAGGTCGACGTCTATCTGGAGCGCGTCGAGACGCCGCCGGCGAGGCCGTGCTGTCGCGCGACAAGGCGCGCCGCGAGGAGAGCTGGACCAGGCTCGAGGAAAAATACAAGAACAATGAGCGCGTCGAAGGCATCATCTTCAATCGCGTGAAGGGCGGCTTCACCGTCGATCTCGACGGCGCCGTGGCCTTCCTGCCGGGCAGCCAAGTCGACATCCGTCCGATCCGCGACGTGGCGCCGTTGATGAACACGCCGCAGCCCTTCCAGATCCTGAAGATGGACCGCCGCCGCGGCAATATCGTCGTGTCGCGCCGCTCCGTCCTGGAAGAGACCCGCGCCGAGAAGCGCAGCGAGATCGTCGCCCGCCTCGAGGAGGGTCAGGTGATCGAGGGCGTCGTCAAGAACATCACCGATTACGGTGCGTTTATCGATCTCGGCGGCATCGACGGCCTGCTCCATGTGACCGACATGGCCTGGCGCCGCGTCAACCATCCGAGCGAGATCGTCAATGTCGGCGACACGGTGAAGGTGCAGATCATCCGCATCAATCCGGAGACCCAGCGCATCAGCCTCGGCATCAAGCAGCTCGAGTCCGATCCGTGGGAAGGCATCGCCGCCAAATATCCGGTGGATGCGCGCTTCAAGGGCACTGTCACCAACATCACCGACTATGGCGCCTTCGTCGAGCTCGAGCCCGGCGCGAGGGCCTGATCCACGTGTCGGAGATGAGCTGGACGAAGAAGAACATCCATCCCGGCAAGATCATCTCCACCAGCCAAGAGGTCGAGGTGCAGGTGCTCGAAGTCGATCCCGACAAGCGCCGCATCTCTCTAGGCCTGAAGCAGACCCAGGAGAATCCCTGGATCGCTTTCGCCGCGAGCCATCAGCCGGGCACTGTCATCGAAGGCGATGTCCGCAACATCACCGAGTTCGGCCTGTTCGTCGGCCTCGAAGGTGGCATCGACGGCATGGTGCATCTGTCGGATCTGGACTGGTCCAAGTCTGGGGAGGAAGCCCTCGCGGAGTTCAAGAAGGGCGATACGGTCAAGGCCGTGGTGCTCGAGGCGGACTCCGAAAAGGAGCGCATCAGCCTCGGCATCAAGCAGCTCACGGCCGATCCGCTTGAGGGCAGCGAGACCTCGGCCAAGATCAAGAAGGGCATGCGCGTCACCTGCCAGGTGACCGCCGTCAAGGACAACGGCATCGAGGCCAAGCTCCTCGATCACGACCTGATGACCTTCATTCGCCGGTCGGACCTGTCCCGCGACCGCTCCGAGCAGCGGCCTGACCGCTTCGGCGTCGGCGAGAAGTTCGATGCCGTCGTGACCCAGGTCGATGCCAAGACCCGCAAGGTCTCTACCTCGATTAAGGCGCTGGAAATCGCCGAGGAGAAGGAGGCGGTAGCCCAGTACGGCTCGACCGACTCCGGCGCTTCGCTTGGCGACATTCTCGGCGCGGCCTTGAATAAGGCCAAGGGCGAGGATACCGAAGAGGTCGAGGCGGCCGACGACGATGCTGCCGAGAAGCCGAAGCCGAAGCGCAAGGCGAAAGCCAAGGCGGCGGACAAGGCGGCGGACGAGGCGGCCGAGTCAGAGGCCTCTTCCGAGGAATAATAAGCAAGACGGCCTTCGGGCCGTCTTACCTCTCTATTTTGCACCGCGCGTGGCGCGGACAGCTGCGATTGCCAATGGGTCTCGACGCCGAAAGTGTGATCGAGCGCCGCCGTCTCAAGCGGCGGGTGACGATCTGGCGTATCGCGGCGGTGGTCTTCGCCCTGCTGTTCTTCGGCGCGCTCTTCCTGGCCGACAAGCAGATGGCGGGTTCCGCCGGCATCCTGCCCATGTCGCCCGCATCGACATCAGCGGTGTCATCACCGACGACCGCAAGATGAAGAACCTGATCGACGCGGTCGCCAAGGCCGATCAGGTCAAGGCGGTGATCCTCGACATCAATAGTCCCGGCGGCACGACGACCGGCGGCGAGGCCATGTACGACGCCATTCGCCGCCTTGCCGAGAAGAAGCCGGTGGTCGCCACCTGCGGCACGCTGGCCACGTCGGCCGCCTATATCGTGGCGCTCGCCACCGACCGCATCTTCGTCTACGGCAACACCATCACCGGCTCCGTCGGTGTCATCTTCCAGTGGGCGAATGTCACCGAGCTCCTCGAGACCCTCGGCATCAAGATGGAAGAGGTGAAGAGCGGGCCGTTGAAGGCCGTGCCGAGCCCCTTCGAGCCGACCGACGAGCAGGCGCGCGAGATGACCAAGGAGATGGTCGACGACGCCAAGGACTGGTTTTTCGATTTGGTGGCCGAGCGCCGCAAGCTGGAGCCGCGTTCCGTCCCCGGTCTCACCGATGGGCGCATCTATTCCGGACGGCAGGCCGTGACCCTCAACCTGGTCGATCAGATCGGCGACGAGCGCGCCGCCTTGCGCTGGTTGAATAAAGAACGCAAGCTCCCGCCAGGGCTGAAAGTGGTGGAGTGGAAACCCAAGACTGAATCCAGCGGCCTATTCGGCTGGTTTTTCGACTCTACGGCCAAGATATTCGGTAGTTCGGCCAGTGGAATAGCCGCGGTTTTGGGGCAGGCATCGGCCTCCCTCAAGCTTGACGGTCTGGTTTCGGTTTGGCACCCTGCGTCCAACTAGTGGGGGGCGTAGGGCAGTGGCGGAAACGGCCGCTGCCCCGTGGGGCGTATAATGATAAAATCCGAATTGATTCAGCGGGTGGCGGCGGCCAATCCGCATCTATTCCATCGTGACGTCGAGCGCATTATCAATATCGTGCTCGATGAAATCACCGGTGCGCTGGCGCGCGGCGACCGCGTGGAGTTGCGCGGCTTCGGCGCGTTCACGGTGAAACATCGCGCGGCGCGTCAGGGGCGCAATCCGCGCACCGGCGACACGGTCTTCGTCGAGGACAAGTATGTGCCCTTCTTCAAGACCGGGAAGGAACTGCGCGAGCGCCTGAACCCTGATGGTCGGGACGACGGCTGACAAGTCATCGGCGGTCCCTGAGGAGCAGCCGTGTGGCGTAAACTCATCCTTGCACTCGTGGTGGTGCCGCTCGGCGTCGTACTGATCGCGCTTGCGGTCGTCAACCGCGAGCCGGCCGTGCTCAGCCTCGATCCGTTCGGCGGCGCCGAGCCCAATCTGTCGCTGCAAGCCCCGTTCTTCCTGTTCCTGCTTGGCGCCTTCGCCCTCGGCCTGCTGGTCGGCGGCATTGCCTCCTGGCTGAACCAGGGCAAGTGGCGCCGGACCGCGCGCGAGGAAGCCCGCGAGGCCCGTGACTGGCGCCGCCAGGCGGACCGGCTGGAGAAGGAGCTGGAGACTGTCAGCCCGGCGCGCCCGCAACTGACCGCCGAATAGCGCCACGCCGCCATGGACCCGCTCACGGCCTTCGGACTTGTGGCAGTCAGCGCCATGCTCGTGACCTATGCGCTGGAGGACCGCAGTCCGTGGTTCATTCTGGCCTTTGCCGGGGCCTGTCTCCTCGGCTCGGCCTATGGCTTCCTCCAGGGGGCCTGGCCCTTCGGCGTTCTGGAGGCGGTCTGGGCCGGCGTGGCGGCCTGGCGCTGGCGGTCCAAGACCTCCCAGGCGTCCGGGACGGCCTGAACCATTCGGCAAGGCCAATGTTGCAGTGCGATGGACTTAGAGGCCCGGATTTCATAGGGTGGCCCCGCGCGAGCCTGTAAAAAGGCCAGCAAAACCCTCACCCGAGAGCGCTCAGAGCCCCCGTGACGGTCAAGGTCAAAATTTGTGGCGTGCGGACGCCTGCCATCCTCGAAACCGCGGTTGCCGCCGGGGCCGATTTCGTTGGTTTGGTGTTCTTCGCCACGAGCCCAAGGAATCTGGGACTGCAAGAGGCCGCCAGCCTGGTTGAGGCCGCGCGCGGCCGGGTCGCCACCGTCGCCGTCATGGTCGATCCTGACGACGCGCTGATCGACCAGGTGGCTCAAACGGTCAGTCCCGATCTCCTACAACTCCATGGGCACGAGACCCCGGAGCGCGTGGCCGCCATCAAGGCGCGGACGAGGCTGCCCGTGATCAAGGCCATCCCCGTGGCCGTGGCGGCGGATATCGCCGCTGCGGACGCCTATGCCGGCATCGCCGATGAGATCCTGTTCGACGCCAAGGCGGCCCCCGACGCGGCGCTGCCCGGCGGCAACGGCGTGCCGTTCGACTGGCGCATGCTCGCCGCCGCCCGTCCGCCCTTCGGTCTTTCCGGTGGGCTGAACCCCGGCAACATCGCCGAGGCGGTCCGTCTCACCGGCGCGCATCTGGTGGATGTCTCCTCCGGCGTGGAATCGGCTGCCGGCGTCAAGGACGAAGAACTGATCCTCCGTTTCATTCAGGGCGCGCGTGGCGCCACTCAACAGCAAGCCAAGGCATCATGAGCACGGTCACCAACACACGCGCCCAGAACACCTATCGCGGCGGACCCGACGAGAACGGTCATTTCGGCCTATTCGGCGGCCGCTTCGTGGCCGAGACCCTGATGCCGCTGATCCTTGATCTGGAGCAGGCCTATACCGACGCCAAGGCCGACCCGTCCTTCCAGACCGAGATGGACGGTCACCTCGCGACCTATGTGGGCAGGCCGTCGCCGCTCTATTTCGCCGAGCGCCTCACCGAGCATTGCGGCGGCGCCAAGATCTATTTCAAGCGCGAGGAGCTGAACCACACCGGCGCGCACAAGGTGAACAACGTCCTTGGCCAGATCATGCTGGCCTTGCGCATGGGCAAGACCCGCATCATCGCCGAGACCGGCGCCGGCATGCATGGCGTCGCCACCGCGACGCTGTGCGCCAAGTTCGGTCTGCCCTGCATCATCTACATGGGATCCGTGGACGTGGCCCGGCAGAAGCCGAACGTGCTGCGCATGAAAATTCTGGGGGCCGAGATCCGCGCCGTGGAATCGGGCTCGAAGACCCTGAAGGACGCGATGAACGAGGCCTTGCGCGACTGGGTCGCCAATGTGCACGACACCTTCTATTGCATCGGCACGGTGGCGGGACCGCATCCCTATCCGGCCATGGTGCGCGATTTCCAGTCCGTCATCGGCCGCGAGACTCGCGAGCAAATGCTTGCCGCCGAAGGCCGCCTGCCGGACTCGCTCATCGCCTGCATCGGCGGCGGCTCCAATGCCATGGGCTTGTTCCATCCTTTCCTAGACGAGCCGGGGATCGAGATCTACGGCGTGGAGGCGGCCGGTCACGGCCTCGATAGTGGCCAGCATGCCGCCTCGATCGCCGGCGGCAGGCCGGGCGTGCTGCACGGTAATCGCACCTATCTGCTGATGGATGAGGACGGCCAGATCGAGGAGGCGCATTCGATCTCGGCTGGTCTCGACTACCCCGGGATCGGCCCCGAGCACGCCTGGCTCAACGACGTGGGCCGTGTCGAGTTTCTGTCGGCGACGGACGACGAGGCGGTGGCCGCGTTCCAGCTTTGCAGCAAGCTCGAGGGCATCATCCCCGCGCTGGAGCCGGCCCATGCGCTCGCCCGCGTGATCGACATCGCCGCGAAGAAGCCGAAGGATCACTTGATGGTGGTCAATGTCTCGGGCCGTGGCGACAAGGATCTCGACTCGGTCGCAAGCTATTTGGATGCTCAAACACGAGGCGCGAACTGAAGTGGTGACCCGGATCGACAAGACATTCGCCGCGCTGAAGCGCCAGGGCCGCGCCGGGCTCGTGACCTTCATCACCGCCGGTGACCCGGACTACGACACCTCGCTGGCCATGCTTAAGGGCCTGCCGGCCGCGGGCGCGACGGTGATCGAGCTTGGCATGCCATTCTCCGATCCCATGGCCGACGGTCCAGCCATCCAGGCCTCCTCCCAGCGGGCCCTTCGCGCGGGCCAGACCATGAAAAAGACGCTGTCCATGGTTAGAGAATTCCGCGCCGAGGACGATACGACGCCGATAGTGCTAATGGGCTACTACAACCCCATATATGTGTATCCGGTGGATCGCTTCATCGCCGACGCGGTGGACGCCGGAGTGGATGGTTTGATCGTGGTGGACGTGCCGCCGGAAGAAGACGAAGAGCTGAGACCGGCCGCCAATGCGGGCGGACTGGACGTCATTCGCCTCGCCACGCCCACCACCGACGCCAAGCGCCTGCCTGCGGTGCTCGCGAATACGTCGGGTTTTGTCTATTACGTCTCCATCGCTGGCATCACCGGCACGGCGGCGCCGGACATCGCCGCGGTCGGCGCCCATGTAGGCCGCATCAAGGCGCATACGGACTTGCCCATCGCCGTCGGCTTCGGCGTGAAGACGGAACAGCAAGTGAGCGAGCTCGCCGGGATTGCCGAAGGCGTGGTGGTTGGTTCGGCACTGGTCTCGGCGATCGCCGAGAGCCTCGACGCCGGCGGCAAGGCCACGGCTAAGACGAAGCCGCATTTGCTCGGCCTGGTCGAGCGCTTGTCGGCCGCGCTGCGCCACGAGGCGGAAGCCGCGGCGGTCTAGAGCACGAAGAGAAGAGTTGCGACCGAGAAAGTTCAGAGACACGTGAACAACTGGATCAACAGCGTCGTCCGGCCCAAAATCCGCAACATCCTTCGCAAGAAGGATTTGCCAGACAATCTCTGGGTGAAGTGCCCCGAGACCGGGCAGATGATCTACTACAAGGATCTGGAGGCGAACCAGTTCGTCGCTCCAGGGTCCAACTATCACATGCACATGACGCCGGCGGCGCGCCTCAAGGCGCTGTTCGACGACGGCAAATTCGCGGCGATCCATCTGCCCGACGTGCCGCTCGACCCGCTCAAGTTCCGCGACGAGCGCCGCTACACCGACCGCCTCAAGGACGCCCGCAACAAGACCGGTCTCAACGACGCGGTCATGGCCGGCATCGGCAAGCTCCACGGCGACACGGTCGTGTCTGCGGTGCAGGACTTCGCCTTCATGGGCGGCTCCCTCGGCACGGCAGCGGGCGAGGCGGTGATCGCGGCCATGCGCGCGGCCCTTGTCCGCAACGCGCCGTTCATTCTGTTCGCCGCCTCGGGCGGCGCGCGTATGCAGGAAGGCATCCTGTCCCTGATGCAGATGCCGCGCACCACGGTTGCGGTGCAGGAACTGCGCGAGGCAAGGCTTCCTTACATCGTCGTGCTAACCCATCCCACCACCGGCGGCGTGACAGCGTCCTATGCCATGCTGGGCGACATCCACATCGCCGAGCCCGGCGCGCTCATCGGCTTTGCCGGCCCGCGCGTCATCGAGCAGACGATCCGCGAGCAACTGCCCAACGGCTTCCAGCGCAGCGAATATCTGCTCGAGCACGGCATGGTGGACATGGTCGTGCACCGCCACGAGCTGCGCGGCACGCTCGCGCGACTTTGCAATTTGTTCACCCATCGCAAGCCCGGCCGCGATATCGCCATTCCCGTCCAGGCCGCGGACGAAGCGCCGCCGCCCGCCGCCCATGAGGGCAACAGCCGTAGCGGCAATGGCCTTGCCGCCGAGCCCGCCGCCCACGACGATGACGGCGATGACGCCCAGGATGAGGTCTTGACGGGTACGCCCGGCAATGGCGCTAATCCTAATCCGCCGCACTAGCGCCTAAGGTCTCTCGCGATTGTCGACTCTCCCCTATAGCGCCGGGGATCCAACGCCCCGCCCCCGCTCCACCGATGAGCGACGCTGCTGTGAGCGCCTCAAGAAGCTGCATCCGCAGTCGATCGACTTGTCGCTCGGCCGCATCGAGCGCCTGCTCGCCGCGCTGGGGAATCCGCAAGACAAGCTGCCGCCCGTCGTGCACGTGGCCGGCACCAACGGCAAGGGATCGACGCTCGCCTTCCTGCGCACCATCGCCGAGTCCCTGGGCAAGGGCGTGCACATCTATACCTCGCCGCATCTCGTCGACTTTCACGAGCGCGTGGTCCTCGCCGGCCCCCATGGCGCGGCGCCGGTCAGCGAGGAGGTGCTGGTCGATTGCCTGGCGCGCGCCGAAGCCGCCAATGGCGGCGAGCTCATCACCCTGTTCGAGATCACCACGGCTGCCGCCTTTCTCGCCTTCTCCGAGGCCCCGGCCGATCTCCTGCTGCTGGAGACCGGGCTCGCGGGCCGGCTCGACGCCACCAACATGGTGGCGAAGCCGCTGCTCACCATCATCACGCCGGTCTCCATCGACCATGTGTCGTTTCTTGGGGAGACCCTGGCGGAGATTGCCGGCGAGAAGGCCGGCATCCTGAAGCCCGGCGTGCCCTGCGTCGTCGGCCGTCAGGAGGCCGAAGCGCTTGACGTGATCGAGGCGAGGGCGGCCGAGATCGGCGCGCCGCTCCATGTCGCCGGCCGTGACTTCGACATGTACGAGCAGCAAGGGCGCCTCGTTTTCCAGACCACCTCGCGCCTGCTCGACCTGCCGCTGCCGCGCCTTGCCGGACGGCATCAGATCGACAATGCCGGCACGGCCATCGCCGCCGCCAGCGTCGTGTTCGGCGACGCGCTGACCCAGCGGGCGCTTGAGCATGGCGTGACCGAAGCTCAATGGCCGGCGCGGCTCGAGCGCCTGCCGGTCGGCGGCCTACATGCCTATGTGGATGAGGGGACCGAGATCTGGCTGGACGGCGGTCACAACGAGGCCGGCGGTCAAGCCGTTGCCCATGCGCTCGCCGAGCTCGACGAGCGCGTGCCGCGCCCGGTGCATGTCATCTGGGGCATGATGGAGACGAAGGACGCGCGGCGCTTCATCGCCCCGTTCAAGGGCCTGGTTGAGCGCGTGTACACCGTGCCGATCCCCGATGAGCCCAATGCCTTCGCCGCCGAGCCGCTCGCCGACATCGCGCGCCTGGAAGGATTCGACGCCGTGGCCGTGAATAGCGTGCCTGAGGCCTTGCTCAGGTCGGCCTCACGCGGCGAGCCGGCGCGCGTGCTGATTTGCGGCTCACTCTACCTCGCGGGCCACGTTCTCAGACTTCACGCCTAGAAGGGTTGGCCGCTAAGCGGTCCCGTCGATGGCGCCGCCGATCCACGCGGCGAGATGGTTCTTCGGGTAGGCGCCGCGGAGCGTATCGGCCACTTCGCCGTCCTTGAACAGGATCAGCGTGGGGATCGCCCGGACGTTGTAGGTACCCGGCGTGCGCGGATTCTCATCGATATTGAGCTTGATGATCTTCACCTTGCCGCCGAGCTCGTTGGAGATCTCTTCGAGCGCGGGAGCAATCTGCCGGCAGGGGCCGCACCATTCGGCCCAAAAATCGACGACGACGGGGGTCGAGGACTTCAGCACCTCGGCATCGAACGTATCGTCGGTCACTTTTCCAGTCGCCATTTTCTTCTCCTCGCCGGCACGGGCTCTTGAGCGCCCAGTGACCGGAACCTAGGTGTGCCCACCTATGGCGTCAAGGCGGCCCGGCGGTTCAACATGTCGCGTTCGGCCCGATCAAGCGAAGTTGATGAGATCTCCATGAGGTGGGGACCGTCGGTCCACAGCAGCGCCGCCTTGATCTCCCGCCCCGGAAAGAGTTGCGCGAGGGCCAGGCGGTATTCGGCGAGCTGGTTGATATAGGCGTCCGCCACGGCGTCCTCGGTTGCAGGGGGCGGGCGGTTCGTCTTGTAGTCGAGGATCAAGAGGTCGTTCTCGCGAATCACCAGCCGGTCGATCTGCCCGCCGATGTCGAAGCCGGCCGCACCCTCGCCGATTCGCGCCACCACCGGCACCTCGGCCAGGCTGCCCGGCTGGAACAGCGGCGCAAACGCGTCGTCCCGCACGATGGCAAGCGTCTCGGTGACGATCTCCGCCTTCAGCGCATCAGACAGTTCGGTGCCGCGCGCCGCGACGAAGGCCCGGGCAGCCCGCTCCTGGTCGTCGGCGGCCACCTCGGGAAGGTGCTGGAGGAGCGCGTGCACCAGGCGTCCACGGGCGAAGCGCTTGGTGTCGGCGAGCGCCCGCGGCCCCAGAGGCGGTTGCTCGGTCTCTTCCGTCTGCCCGGGCTCGGCGCTGAGCGCCAGGCGCGAGGGCGCGAGCCGCGTGCGGACCCGCTCCGGCGGTGCTTGCGTCAGGGCCCAGTCGGGCAGCGGCGGCGTCTCGCCGGTTTCGGCCTCGGTCTCCGTGGGCGGCACGTCCTTCTCTTGCGCTGAGGCCATCCGGCGCACGCCGTCCGGTCCCTCCACCGGATTCAAGTATCCGTCGAGCCCGTCCCGCACGAGATGGAACCAGCAGTCCTGCTCGGGGTCCTTTTGCCCCTGCCAGCCGCACACATACAGACGGTCGCGCGCTCGCGTCATGGCCACGTAGAGGAGCCGGTGATACTCGTCGCGGTCGGCGCGCTTCAGGGCCTCCTTCGCCGCGGCGATGGCCTGGAGATCGGACCGCCCGGGCGACCAGACGAGATGGGTGACCTCGTCCGGCGGCGCCGACTGGCGCTCCACGGGATAGAGCTGCGGGCCTTGCGGGCGCGGCAACATGCAGGTGTCCGGAAGGAACACGATCGGTGCTTGCAAGCCCTTGGCGCCATGCACCGTCATGATACGGACCTCGTCCCGGTCCTGCTCCATGTCGCGTTTGATCTCGATGTCGCCGGCCCGCAGTTGATTGACGAAGCCTTGCAGCGACGGCACCGCTTCCCGGTCATAGGCGAGCGCGGCATCGAGAAACTCGTCGATTGCCTCGGCAGCTTCCGGGCCAAGCCGCGTCAGCATGCGCTTGCGCATCTCTTGCCCGTCGGCGCCGAGCAGCGCGGCGAAGAACTCATAAGGCGGCATGGTGTCGGCCTGAGACAGCCAGTCCTTGAGCCGCCCCGCCGCCCCGCTGAAGCGCGGTTCGTGCGCTTTATCCTTGAGCGCCGACCACAACGACCCCTTGCGGTCATAGGCGAGGTCGAACAGTGCGTCGTCGTCGAGACCGAAGAGGGGGCTCTTGAGCACCACCGCGAGCGCCAGATCGTCGTCCGGCAGCAACAGCACGTCGGCCAGCGCCACGAGATCCTGTACGGCGAGCTGATCCATCAGCCGCATGCGGTCGGCGCCCGCGACCGCGATGCCTTCGCGCTTAAGCGCGCGGATCATCGGTGCGGTGAATGGCTCGCGCCGGCGCACCAGGATGAGGATGTCGCCGGCCTTGATGGGCCGTCCGGCGGAAGGGAGCATCTCTCCGCTGTTGCGCCAGCCCTTGATCGTCGCGGCGATGCGGCGGCACAGCGCATCCACGGCGCGCGCGCCGCTCGCGCCTTCGTTCCAGGGTTCGAACGCGGGCGCGGGCGCGGGCTTGGTCTCGGTCTGCACCTCCCACAGCTCCACCAGTCCCGCCTCGCCCTGGCGATTGGCGTGATGCTTGATGATGGCGCTCTCGATGAAGGTCATGCCTTGCGCGGCCACGGGGCGGGCAAAGACATGGTCCACGGCGTCGAGCACCGGCACGGTCGAGCGGAACGACAGATTGAGAGGCACCTCGTGCCATTCAATGCCGGCAGCCTGCGCACGCTTCTTGAAGGCGCGGCCCACCGTGCCGAAGCGCGCCGGGTTGGCGCCCTGAAAGCTGTAGATCGATTGCTTCTCGTCGCCCACCGCGAACAGCGTGCGCAACGTCTCGCGCGCACCGGCCGCCGCGAAGAACTCTTCCGCCAGCGCTTCGATGATGGCCCATTGCTCCGGGTTGGTGTCCTGCGCCTCGTCCACCAGGATATGGTCGACGCCGCCGTCGATCTTGTAGAGCACCCAGGCGGCCGCGCCCGCGCGCGACAAGAGATGCCGCGCCTGTGATGAGGTCGTCATAGTCGAGCGCCGCCTCCGCCAGCTTGTGGCGCGCGTAACCGTCCTGAATGCGTCGGCGAGGAGGAGCACCGCACTGCTGGCTTCCGCCGCGCGCAGATGCGCCAGATCCTGCTCGAGCGCGGCGAACGGCACCTTGACCTCGTCGAGCCTCGCGGCGATGTCCGGCGCGCCGTCCTTCACGGCCTTGGTGCAAACCGTGGCGGACGGGGTTCCCTTTTGAGTGAGCAGCAACGCGCGCAAGGCCGCCGCCCGGCTCTCGCCTTGCGCCCGCCGCGCGCTCTGCAATGCGGCTGCTGCATTGATGTCCGTCTTGGCGGTGCTGCCGATGGACGCGAAGGCGGCGAGTGCGGCGTCGATCTCCTCGTTCGAAAGCGCGCCGGCTTGCGCATCGATCAGATCGGCTTCGCTCTTGCCGGCCACCCCGAACAGCCGCTTCAGCGCCTCGCCTTCGGCGACTGCCCAGGCCCCTAGCCCGCCGTGATGCGCCACCATGCGACCGAGCTCGCTGCGTTTGGCGAGCACCGTATCGACCACTTGGCGAAACCATTCCTCGCCGGCGACCGTGACGATGGTATCGAGCGCTTGGCCGAGCATGCCGTCCCTGTCCTCGGCGGCGCGAGCGATGACCGCATCCGACGCCCGCCGCTTGAGGAGCGCCGCGCCCTGGTCGTCGAGCACGGTGAAATGCGGGGTGACCGCCGACTCCAACGGAAAGCGCTGCAGCAGCCGCTCGCAGAAGCCGTGAATGGTGTGGATCTTCAGCCCGCCGCGCGCCTCGAGCGCACGCGCGAACAACCGCCGCGCCTCGCGCAGATCCTTGTCCGCGGGCGGCCGCCCCATGAGCTTGGTGAGCGCCTCGTGGAGCTTGGCGTCCGGCATCGTCGCCCAAGCGGCGAGATCCTTGAGCAGGCGGTTCTGCATCTCCGCCGCCGCCGTCTTGGTGTAGGTGAGGCAGAGAATGCTTTCGGGCCGCGCGCCGTCGAGCAGAAGCCGCAAGCTGCGCTTGACCAGGACCTCGGTCTTGCCGGTGCCGGCATTGGCCGACACCCAAGCGGACGCGTTCGGGTCGGAGGCACGCGCCTGATTGGCGTCCGCCTCGTGCAGGAGATCGGCGCTCATGGCCATTGCTCCTCGGCCTCTTGCGTCAGCCACTCCCGCACGCGGGCGAGATGCTCATACTCGTCGTAGCGATAGGCATTGGTGAAGCCGGCGCCGCGCGGCGCTTCACCTCGTAGGCCGTATCGGGCTCGGCGAAATGGGTGACGAGCCGCTCCAGATCCTCGAGCGCCTTTTCCGCCAGGGCGCCAGCATCGCTCTTGGTGGCCGGTTGCTCGTCGCCGCCGTCTTGGCGTCCCGAGGCCTGGATATAGACCAGCGACCGCACGGGAAGCGGCCCCAGATCGGCGAAGCCGCCCGCCGCGGCGATCGCCGCCTCCAAGGGCAGCTGGGGCTTGTAAAGATCCTCGACATGCTTCGGGATCGGCGGCTTCCCCGTCTTGTAGTCGTAGATGATGACGCCGCCATCCGCGGTCGTGTCGATACGGTCGGCGCGCGCCTTCAGGCGGAAGCCCGAGTCGAGCTCAAGCGCGCCGCTCACTTCCGTATGCGTGCCAGTGGCCAATGCGCGCCGCGCCGGTTCCGTGGCGGCAAACCAGCGGGCGAAGCGCTGGAAGTGTGGCCGCCAGAACGCCTCGACCCGCGCGGAGCCGCCGAGCTTGGCGAAGAGATCGTCGGCGGCCGTCATCAGCGCGCCATAGACGTCGTCCGGCAGCGCATCCGGATGGGCGCGGGAGAAGTCATGCAGCACGTCATGCACGATCGAGCCGCGCATGGCGGCGTCCGGCTCGGTGCCGAGCGGCTTCAACGGCTCGAGCTTGAGGATGTGCCGGGCGAAAATTTCGTATGGATTGGCGATCCACCGCTCGATACGCGTCACGCTCAACTCGCGCGGGCGCGCGTCGACCGGCGGGCGCGGCTGCGGCGCCTCGACCGGGGCAAAACCGGGGGCATGATCACGCTCCCGCGCCCAGGCGACCCAGGGCCGCTCGGGCTTGATCTTGCCGGCGAGGCCGGACGCCTCCACCAGCGCTTCCAGCCGCTGGAGCCAGCGCGAGGTCACGGTCGGCACCCCGTCCACTTTCAGCGCGCGCGTGAGATAGACGGTCGGCGCGCCGAGCGCCTGAGCGAAGTCGTGGGCGCTGAGCCCGATGCGCCGCTCCGGCGGCGATAGACCGAGCTTCTCGCGCATGGGCCGGCTGAGCCAGGGGCCCGCCTCTTGCGGGCGCGGCCACACCCCCTCGTTGAGGCTGCCGAGGATGACCACGTCCGGCTGCTGCAACCGCGCTTCGAGCGGTCCCCAGATAAACAGGCGCGGATGCGCGGGGCCGCGCGGGCGCACCACTTGGCCGGCGAGCAGGCTGCGATAGAAAGCCGGATAGTCTCTCGCGCACATGTCGAGCGTCGCCCCTTCGCCGATCAGCCCGGACAGCAGCAGGCTTAGTGCTTCACCGGCATCGCCCTGCCACAGCCCCGAGGAGGAGCCGGCCGCGTCTCGCGCGAGCCGCTCGGCCGTGGCCGCATGGGCCTCGGCAAGCGCCGCCGTGCTGTGCGTTACTGAGCTTGCGAACAACTGGCCAAGCGGTGCAAAGGCCTCTTCCAGGTCGCGCACGAGTTGGAGGGCCATCGTGTGCTCCTCCGGCCGCAACGCCGAGCGCCGCCAGGAGCGCTCATCGCGGGCCGACTCAAGCGCCGTCGACATGCCGCTAAGACCTTGACCCACATAGATATCTCGGACCGCACCACGCTCGAGCGCCCGCGCCGCCGCGCGGATCGTGCCGGGCTCCCGGCCGAGCAGTGCCAGGGGATGCTTGAGGAGCGCCATGAGCTCCGGCGGGGCGAAATTCGTTTCCGCCGCGGCGAGCACCAGGTCGAGAAAAGCGCCGGGCACGGTGCGGGAGGCGGGCGTGCCGGCCGAGTCGTCTATGGTCAGGCCAAAGCCTTTCAGCCGCGCCGCCACCCGCCGCGCCAGGACCCGGTCCGGTGTCACGAGCGCCGCCGTCCTGCCAGGCGCATCGATGCAGGATTTGAGAATCAAGGCGATGGCCT
Organism: Methyloceanibacter superfactus; assembly: GCF_001723305.1. Classification (GTDB taxonomy): domain Bacteria; phylum Pseudomonadota; class Alphaproteobacteria; order Rhizobiales; family Methyloligellaceae; genus Methyloceanibacter; species Methyloceanibacter superfactus. The sequence goes on along the minus strand of NZ_LPWF01000004.1, from coordinate 199,828 downwards.
CGGCCTCGTCGTGGGCCGTGGGCGCCACCACCATGCGGATCCCGGAAAGCGCATTGGCGAAGCTCGCGCGTCCATCCGGCGAGAGCGTATCGGTCTCCAAATAGCCCTGCCATTGGTCGGTGGTCTCCGCGGGGCGCAACGCCTCGCTCACGAGATGGAGCCGCGCCCGCGCCGGTCCGTCTGGCGCGCTCCCGGGAACGTAAGCCACGTCGCGCCGCGCCACCCCGAGCTTGCGCAGAAGTTCCGCCATGCCGGTCTGCGGATGCTCGGGATGCTTCGTCAGGCTGTCCCAGCTGTCGTCATCCAGCATGAGATCGAGACCGGGCAGCACCACGGCGCCGTTGGGAAGCGTGGCGATGGTCTTGAGCAGCCGCGCCGTGGCCGGCACCGTGCCCGTCGAGCCCGCGGCAATCACAGGGTAGGGGGAGCCTTGCGCCAGCCGCGCGGTCTCTTGCGCCATCAGCAGATTACGCCGGGCGACCGGCGACACGAGACCGTTGTCGGCGAGATATTGCGGCCAGTTCTCGGTGACGATGGTGAGAAACTGGATCGTCGCCTCCCAATGGGACGCGAGATCCTCGGGCACCAGGGTGTCGAGCGAGGAGAAGTCGACCTCCTCCGACTCCACGAAGTCCATCAGCCGGGCCAGATCGGCGGCGAGGTTCGATGCCTGGCCCGGGCTGTTGACCCAGCTTGTGGCCTCGATCTCTGCCTCGGTGGCATCTCGCGCGGAAGCCTGGCCCCAGGCGAGGATCAACTTCATCAGGGCGAGCCGGCGGGGCAGGGCGTCGATGGCCGGCGCGCCGAGCGCGCCGTCGGCACCGTCCGCTTCCTCGGCGCCGAAGATGATGGCCGCCTCCTCGTCGGCGTGGCCGAGCGCGTGGATGCGCGGCAGCAGCAGAGCCTGGCCGCCGGATTCAGCCAGAAACGCCTCGCGCAAAGCGCGCGCCGCACGCCGCGTGGCAAGTAAATGGTGGTGAGCGGCAGGGTCAACGGATCGGGCTTTGCCCCGCCGGGCAGCGGCAGGTCGCCGGAAAGCAGCGCCCGGGCGAGGGTCGTGAGGAACGGCGCCGAGGGCGGAATGGTGTAGAGGCGAGGCGCGGGCGGCCGCTCAGGCACCTTCATGCTCGAACGAGGCCTCGGCCTCCGCTAGCGCCTCGGGCGTTCCCACATGCATCCAGCGCCCGTCGAGGCGTAAGCCGTAGAGCCGGCCTTTGGCCAGGGCCTGGTCCCACAGCAGGTTGAGCGAGAAGGGGCCGTCTGGCGCGCCGTCGAACAGCTTCGCCTCGCACAAGGACACGCCGGCGAAGGCGAAGGGCACCACTTGCCGCTCGCCGCGCCGCGTCAGATGCCCGTCCGGCGCCATATCGAAATCGCCGCGCGCATGATAGCCGAGGCTGGTCGACATCGGCGCCAGCAGCAGCAGGCAGTCCATGCGTGTTGCGTCCCACTGCCGCAGCATATGCGGCAAGGCGGCAGCGGCACCCTCGGCCCAGACCGAGTCCGAGTTGTGGATGAAGAAGGGACCGGGCCCGAGCTGGGGCAACGCCTTCTTGGCGCCGCCGCCCGTGTCGAGCAGCACATCGCGCTCGTCGGAGATGATCGTCTTCGGCGCCCGGCCGGAACGCTCCTGCATATGCGCTTCGACCTGCTCGGGCAGGTAATGGACATTGACGATCGCCGTTTCCACGCCGGCCGCAGCCAGCCGATCCAGCACATGGTCGACCAGCGCCCGCCCTGCGAGCTTCACTAGGGGCTTCGGCAACGTGTCGGTGAGCGGGCGCATGCGCGCGCCATAGCCAGCGGCAAGAACCATCGCCGTGCGGGCTCGCGTCATGGGTACGTCCTCTTACAGTGCAAACTACGGAGCGATAGGCGGCAAGTCGGCAGCGGCGGGAAATTCGCGGCGGTAGAAGCGGCGAAGATCGCCGAGCGACTCATGGGCAAGGTCGCGCTCAAGATAGCGCGCAACCCGCGGGATATGGGCGAGATAGTCGCGCTTACCGTCACGTTTGGCCAATCGCGCAAAAATGCCGAGGATCTTCGAGTTGCGTTGGGCGCCGAGCGTTGCGTAGAGCGACCGGAACTCATCGGCCGAAAAATGACCGCTTTGCGCGCTTCGGGCGGCACAGTACCGGTCGAGTTGCTCCCGTTCAAGCGCTTCGGGCACGTCCAGCCGGGCATCCTGGAGTAGGGACACGAGATCGTAGGCCAGCGGCCCTTTGAGGGCGTCCTGGAAGTCCAGGAGACCGACCCGGCCGACGCCTTCCCGGTCCGGCAGCCACATCAGATTGGGAGAATGATAATCGCGCAACACCCAGCCCGGATCGGCGGCGACCGCTTTCTCCAGGTGCGGGCGCCATAGTGAGAGATATTCCGCGCGCAACGCCTCCGGCGCCTCTCGGCCGTGGAGCGCCGGCCACAGCCAGTCGATGAGAAGCGAGGCTTCCATCAGCATGGCGTCGACGTCGAAATCCGGCAGCTGATAGGGCGCATGGTCTTGGATGGTCAGGTCGGCGGGTGGCGGCTCGGTGGCAAGTGCCAGCAACACATCGACGGCAGCCGCCCAAAGTTCAGACTGGGGCGTCCCGCGCGCCAACTCGAGCCCGAAGACCCGGTCGCCGAAATCCTCCAGCACGATGAAGCCCTGGTCGAGGTCGAAGGCGTCGAGCTTGGGTGCCGACAGTCCGCGCGCGCGTAATGCATTCGTCACCGCCACGAACGGCGTCACATCCTCTGCGAGATGCACCAGCGCGCTATAAGGCTTGCCATCGCGGATCGGCGGGCCGTCCGGCTGGCGCGGAGAGTTCATGAGAATTGCGGACCGATCCGGCAGGACGAGCCGCGCATAGGAGCGCGCCGAGGCGTCGCCTTGCAGATATTCCGTGTCGGCGTCAGCGAACGGCGTCGTGTCGACAAAGCGCGACACGGTCCGCAAGCGTTCGAGGCGGAGTTCCCAGCTTCCATGTCCCGTCAGGGTGACGCGGCGGGTGTCCGGATTGGCTGTCTCGTCGAGGACGATCTCGAGCCGGTCCCCCGGCAGCCAATCACCTGCGCGCTCGGGCCATTCGATGAGCAGCGCGCCTTCGGCCAGTGCATCGTCGAGGCCGAGCTCGTCGACCTCCGGCGCCTCGATCCGGTAGAAGTCGCAATGGTGCAGCGTCAGGCGATGAGTCTCGTAGCGCTGCATCAGCGCGAAGGTCGGGCTCGGCACCTCGTCCGCATCGCCGAGATGGGTCACGAGGGCACGGGCGAAGGTCGTCTTGCCGGCGCCGAGCGGTCCACTCAGCGTGACCACATCGCCGGTTTTCAGAAACAGAGCGAGCCGTCCGGCGAGGATGCCGAGTCCCGCCAAATCGACGTCGTCCAGCGTCCAGCCTGCGTTCATCCCGCGCGGTTGACCCGGTAGCGGGGCAAGTCGGGTTCCGCTTCTTCCGGCGTGGCGCCCTGCTTCACCGGCAGAAGGACCCTGACCTGGGTGCCTTTGCCCGCGGCCGAGACGAGCCTGACCGTGCCGCCGTGAGCCTCGGCCAGGCTCTTGACGATGGACAGGCCAAGACCCGCGCCGCGGTGGCGCGAGCCGTGGGCGCGGCTCTCGAAACGGTCGAACACGGCGTGCTGATAATCCTCCGGGATGCCGACCCCTTGGTCCTCGACGGTGAAGGCGATCATGGCACCCTCCCGGGCGCAAGCCAACTTCACCACCTCGCCCGCCGTCGAGAAGCCGATGGCGTTGGACAGGAGATTATACAGGATCTGGGTGACCCGGCTGGCATCGGCCACGAACTCGTCGACGCTGGGGGCGACCTCGATCTCCAGCCGCACATCGTCCTGCTTGAGACGTTCCTCCACGCCCTGCCGCGCCGCCTCGATGAGGTCGCGCACATTGACCGGTGTGAGTTTCAGTTCGAGCGTGCCCGCGTCGATGGTGGCGAGGTCGAGAATGTCATCGACGATGGCGCGCAGCGTCGTGCCCGAAGAGAGAATGTCGTCCACATATTCGCGCTGCCGGTCGCCCAAGGGCCCGAAGGCGGGCTCGGCGAGCATCTGGGCAAATCCCAGCATGCTGTTGAGCGGCGTCCGCAGCTCGTAGGAGACATGCGATACGAACTCGCTCTTGAGGCGGTCCGCCGCCTCTAGCGCCTCGTTCTTCTCGATCAGGGCGCGCTCGACGCGCTTGGTGTCGGAAACGTCGGAATAGGTGAGGAGCGTGCCGCCGTCGGGCAGGGGAAGCGCGGCGCAGGCGATGACGCTGCCGTCGGGCCGGTCGAACTGGCTCTCATAAGGGCGCCGCTCCGCTACGATGGCGGTGACCGCAGCCTTGGTGCGTTCCCATTCCTCGGACGCGTCGTAGAGCGTGCGGCACCATTCGATGACGTCGTCCACATGCGGCTGCTCGTCGAGCTGCGAGGAGCTCAAGCGCCAAATGTCGGCGAAGGCCTGATTGTAGAGTCTGAGGCGCCCGTCGGGCGCGAACACCGCCACGCCGTCGCGCAGCGTATCGAGCGTTTCCCGCTGCACCTGAATCAGCGCGTTGTAGCGGCTCTCCAGCGCGATCTGCTCGGTGACGTTTCCATAGAGATAGGTCACCCCACCCTCGCCGTCGGCATCGGCGATCACATGCAGCGTCCGCCCATCGGGAAGGTGCCAGCGGTCCTCGACCTGCTTGTCGGTGCCGGCGGCTGACAGCCAGTTGCGCTTCCAGTCTTGATAGTCGGCACGCTCCTCGAGCCGTCGTGCCTGGCGCAGACGGTCGAGAATCTCGCCGTCGCGCGGATGCGTCGCCAGCCATTCGGCATCGAGCTGCCACAGATCCACATAAGCCTGATTGTAATGGGCGAGGCGCTGTCCGGCGTCGAACACGGCGAACGCGGTCGCGAGACGGTCGAAGCTGCGGAAATGGGTCTCCATGCTGGCCTTGCTCTCGGCCAGCGAGCGTTCGCCCTTGGTCGCCTCGGCATCGAGCAGCGCGCGCAAGCTCGCCACCTGCTCCTCGAGCGCCTTATGCCTGACCGAGAGTTCGGCGAGTTCCAGCCGCTGCCCGGCAATGTTGCGCACCTTCAGCACCAGCGACCGGCCCGCGGTGCGGCCGTCGACCTCGACATATTTATCGCGCCGAGTGTGCAGCATGAGATTGAACGCCTCGCCGCGCTCGGACAGCGCCTGCATCGCCGACTCGAGCTCGGCACTCGATGCCGCGTCAAGCCAGCCGGCGAAATTCAGCAGCCGCTCGGGCTCGCGCGGCACGCCGAAGCTTGCGGGCAGATTGGAGACCAGAAGCTCCGGCTCCCCGGTCTCGCTCAGGGTCAAAAGCGCTTGCGGCTCGGCGGCGAGCACCGTCTCCAGAGTGCTCTCGCTCAAGGCGTAGCGCTCCGCCTCGCTCGCCGCATTGGCCTCCTGCTTCCGCGCGCGCTTCGTCGCGCGCAGGCACACGATGGCCGTACCGATGGCAAACGCGATCACACCGAGATTGATGCCGAGCGTGAGCAGGGCTTGCGCGTCGAAGCTGGCGGCCTCGGCGGCCATGGCGGCGTCGATGGGCAACAGATAGCTCGGAATTGAATAGGCGAATACGCGGGACAGCACTATGGGCCACCTCGAATCAGGTGTCTCCTCGCCTCCGCTGGTCCGCATGGTCCCCTCGCTCCACGCCGCCGTCCATGGCCCCGCCTCGCGCCGCAAATTCTGCCACAGACTGAAACGCTAGGGCCGGCCGGGCCCGCGCGAACTCAAGGCGAATCACGGAACAGACTAGCTGCTTCGCGGACTCTTGCCCACAGGCGCAAGCGCATTGGTTAATCGCGGCGAAGACGCATTTTCACCGCGTCGCGGAGGACAGCACGTGTCCTGAAGTGCTGGGGCGGGTCGGTGACTTGGCGCCAAATGGCAAGTATCATCTCGCGTCGGCAGGATAAACTTGGCGGGGTCTTTTACGAATTTGGCGGCTCGCTCGCGGCGATCCGGTGCAGCCCAAGGGGCGCAAACGAGGGAGGTTTCAGTGGTTTCACGGTTTGCAGGGCGGGTGGCGCTTGTATGCCTCGCAGGGCTTCTCACGATCGGCAGCGCTACGGCACAGGAGGTGATCGGCGAGCTGGGTTCGCCCAGCGCGACGACGACAATCCCCGGTCAGCAGCTACCCGCGCCCGATCCCAAGTTCGGCGGCGTGATCAAAGACGATGCCCTGCAATCGACCCCATGGTGGGCGCCGCGCATCGTACCGCCGAAGGAAGCGCCGAACATCCTGCTCATCATCACGGACGACGCCGGATTTGGTGTGCCGAGCACCTTTGGCGGCGTGATCCCGACGCCGACGATGGACGACATCGCCAATGAAGGGTTGCGGTACACGAGAGTCTTCTCGACGGCGCTGTGCTCGCCGACGCGTGCGGCGCTCATCACAGGGCGCAATCACCATTCGGCCGGCTTCGGCGTGATCTCCGAGCAGTCGACTGGCTTTCCCGGCTACAACAGCATCATCGCCGAGGATAAGGCAACGATCGGCCGCATCCTGCTGGATAACGGCTATGCGACGTCGTGGTTCGGCAAGGACCACAACACGCCGGCCTTCGCCGCGAGCCAAGTCGGTCCCTTCGACCAATGGCCGACCGGCATGGGCTTCGAATATTTCTACGGTTTCGTCGGGGGCGACGCCAACCAGTGGCAGCCGAACCTGTTCCGCAACACCACGCAGATCTATCCTTTCAAGGGTCAGGAGGGCTCTTGGAACCTCGTGACAGCGATGGCCGACGACGCCATCGATTACATCTCGCGCATACACCAGACCCAGCCGGACAAGCCGATCTTCATCAAATACGCGCCTGGGGCCACGCACGCGCCGCATCACCCGACCAAGGAATGGGTCGACAAGATTAGTGCGATGCATCTTTTCGACGACGGCTACGAGAAGCTGCGCGAGCGCATTTTCGAGAACCAAAAGAAGCTGGGTATCGTTCCGCAAGATGCGAAGCTGACGCCCTGGCCGAAAGACCTCCTGAAACCGTGGGACGAGCTCACGCCTGAGGCGAAGAAGCTGTTCATCCGGCAGGTCGAAGTCTTCGCCGCCTACGCAGCGTATAGCGACTACGAGATCGGCCGCGTTATCCAGGCCTTCGAAGACCTTGGCAGGCTCGACAACACGCTGGTCATCTACATCAACGGCGACAACGGCACGAGCGCCGAGGGCGGACCGTTGGGGACACCGAACGAGGTCGCGTTCTTCAACGGCCTGAACGAAATCCCCGTCGACGTCCAGATGAAGTTCTACGACGTGTGGGGCACGGAACAGACTTACAATCATATGGCTGCCGGCTGGTCGTGGGCCTTCGATACGCCATTCGACTGGTTCAAGCAGAATGCATCGAGGCTCGGCGGCATCAATCAGAACATGGTCGTGTCGTGGCCGGCGCGCATCAAGGACAAGGGCGGCCTGCGCGAGCAGTTCCTCCACGTCATCGATGTGGTGCCGACCCTCCTCGAGGTTACCGGCATCAATGCGCCGGAAATGGTCGACGGCATCAAGCAGGCGCCGATCGAGGGCACGAGCTTCGCCTACACTTTCGATGCGGAGAACGCCAAGACGGCATCCCGGCACAAGACACAGTATTTCGAGATGATGGGGCAATGGGCGCTCTATGACGAAGGCTGGCTTTTGAGCACCAAGGTCAATCGCGCACCCTGGCAAGCCTTCGGTCCCGCCAATCCCGATCCGCTGAACAATCAGGTGTTCCAGCTCTATGACCTGAGCAACGACTTCAACCAGGCGACGGACATCGCCGCGGAACACCCGGAAAAGGTCGCGGAAATGCGGGAGAAGTTCGTCGCGGAAGCCAAGAAATATCAAGTCTTCCCGCTGGACGCGTCGGTGGCGGCCCGCATCGTCGCGCCGCGGCCCAATATCACCGCCGGCCGCTCCGAGTTCGTCTACACGCGTCCGATGGTTGGCCTGCCGCAAGGCGACTCGCCACTGCTGCTGAACACCTCCTACTCGATCACAGCCGACATCGAGGTGCCGGAAGGCGGGGCTGAGGGCATGATCCTCACCTCGGGCGGACGCTTCGGTGGCTATGGCTTCTATCTCGTGGGCGGCAAGCCCGTGTTCCTGTGGAACATGGTCGACCTCGAACGCCTGAAGTGGGAGGGCCCGGATGCGCTTTCGCCTGGCCGCCATACGGTCGAGTTCGACTTCGTCTATGACGGCCTGGGCTCCGGGACGTTGGCCTACAACAATTTCAGCGGCGTCGGCAGACCGGGAATCGGAACGCTGAAGGTCGACGGCAAGGTCGTCGCCACCAAGAAGATGGAGAAGACGCTGCCGATGATCTTGCAATGGGACGAGAGCTTCGACATCGGCTCGGACACGCTTACGGGCGTCAACGATGCCGACTACAAACCGCCATTTCCACTGACCGCCAAGTTCGAGAAACTGACGATCAAGATGGATCGCCCACAGCTTACGCCGGAGGACATCGCGAAGCTCGAAGACGCGCAGAAGGCCGGCGCCGACGCCAAGTAGCCATTGGCGGTGTTCAAGGTCTCGCGACGCAAATGGCCGGGCTTGCGCCCGGCCATCGCGAAACGACTGAGCTGGGAGACTGCCGCCTAGTAGCGGTAATGCTCCGGCTTGAACGGGCCTTCGGCCTTCACGCCGATATACGCGGCCTGCTCGTCGCTCAGCTTGGTGAGATGTGCGTCGAGGCGGCCGAGATGCAGCTGGGCCACCTTCTCGTCCAGATGCTTCGGTAGCACATAGACCTTGTTCTCGTATTTGCCGACATGCTGCCACAGCTCCATCTGCGCCAGCACTTGGTTCGTGAAGGACGCGCTCATCACGAAGCTCGGATGGCCGGTGGCGCAGCCGAGATTGACGAGGCGGCCTTCGGCCAAGAGCAGGATGCGCTTGCCGTCGGGGAACTCGACCTCGTCCACTTGCGGCTTCACGTTATGCCAGACGAAGTTCTTCAGACCGCCCACCTGAATCTCGGAATCGAAGTGACCGATATTGCAGACGATGGCGCGGTCATGCATGGCGCGCATATGGTCGACGGTGATGACGTCCTTATTGCCGGTGGCGGTGACGAAGATGTCGCCCTTGGGAGCGGCCTCCTCCATGGTGATCACCTCGTAGCCTTCCATCGCCGCCTGTAGCGCGCAGATCGGATCGATCTCGGTGATCGCCACGCGCGCGCCCTGGCTCTTCAGGCTCTCGGCGCAACCCTTGCCCACGTCGCCATAGCCGGCGACCACGGCGTATTTCCCGGCGAGCATGACGTCGGTGGCGCGCTTGATGCCGTCCGGAAGGCTTTCGCGGCAACCGTAGAGATTGTCGAACTTGGACTTGGTGACGCTGTCATTGACGTTGATGGCGGGGAAGGGGAGCATGCCCTTCTTCTGCATCTCGTAGAGCCGATGCACGCCCGTGGTCGTCTCCTCCGACACGCCCTTCAGATTGGCCTTCACCTTCGAGTAGAAGCCGGGCTCGCGTTCCAGCCGCTTCTTGATGGTGGCGAACATCGCCGTCTCTTCGTCATTGCCGGGCTTGGCGAGCACCGACGGATCCTGCTCCGCTTGCGCGCCGAGGATGACGATCATCGTGGCGTCGCCGCCGTCGTCGAGGATCAGATTGGCGGTCTCGCCACCGGGCCATTCGAGGATGCGGTCCACATAGTCCCAGTACTCGTCCAGCGTCTCGCCTTTGACGGCGAACACCGGCGTGCCGTTCGCGGCGATCGCGGCGGCGGCGTGGTCCTGGGTCGAGAAGATGTTGCAGGAGGCCCAGCGGACCTCGGCGCCGAGCGCCTCCAGCGATTCGATCAGAACCGCGGTCTGGATGGTCATATGCAGGCAGCCGGCGATCCGGGCGCCCTTGAGAGGCTGCGCCTTGCCGAATTCCTCGCGCACGGCCATGAGACCCGGCATCTCGGTCTCGGCGATGGCGATTTCCTTACGGCCCCAATCGGCGAGCCCGATATCCTTCACATGGTAGTTCATGCCAACTCCCACTGTCTGGCTGCATAAAGATATAAAGAAGTCCTTATATCTTATCCGGCCCCCTCGGAGTCAAGGGCGCCCCGGGCGAGGCGAAGTGGCAAAAGGCCACGCCGTGGCGGTGGGCCCCCCAAGGAGCCCACCTGTGCCGCAGGCCCGCCGGCGCCGCCCCAACGCGCTTGGAGCTTGGTTGGCGGCCGGTCCCGTCATTGTTGACGCCGCTCACGCGCGCCGGACAGGACCGGGTAGGACCTGCCGCCATGCTCAATCCCGTAAAGACATCCCAGGCCGCCGAAGTCCGTGTGTGGGACCCCTTCGTGCGGGTCTTCCATTGGGCCTTGGTCGTGGCCTTCGCCACCGCCTATCTGACCGAGGACCCGCTCATCGTGCATGTCTGGGCCGGCTACGTGGTCGGTGGCCTCGTCCTGGCGCGGTGATTCTGGCGAGCTTTGTCTATCGCGAGAATCTCGTCCGCGCCATGGTGACCGGCAAAAAGCGGAAGTAAGCACGGACGCCGAAGCGAGCTCAATTCTCTTCGCCGAAGCCACCAAACGTTCTACGGTCGCCGGGCATGTGGCTCAGCGGACACTTAGTTCAGCTTGGGAGATCAAATGGCGCGTCGACTGTTTCTCGTTGCAGCTTCATTGGCATTGGGGATCGGCGCCTCGCCGGTTGCGGCCAGCAACTGTGCCGTCGATGAGTATGACCACAACGGCTCGCTCATGGAGCTGCAGGTTTGCGACGGCGGCGGCATGTCCATTTCATATACGCGGCCGCGGCGGGGACTCCTCGGTGTCGGGGTGACCAGCGGAACCCTGTTGTTCAATGGCGTCGAGCAAGCCGGTGGCGCGATCAGCGGTCAGGCGCGCCGCTTCGACAAAACCTGCGGGCCGGTTCTCTACCCCGTCACTGGCCATAATCACGGTGGCTCGATCATCCTCAGAGGCAATGCGCCCAAGCTCGACGGAAGCTGCCGGGTCATCGGCTACCGTGCCGACAAGCTGCTGTTTACGCTTCAGGGCGCCGTTTCGCCGCCGCCACCTGCCGGTGGTCCGGTCGTGGTGGCGCCCACTTGCCCACCGGGGTTCGTGCTGTCTCAAGGGGTCTGCGTGAGTGGCAACGCCGGCCCGGCCCCGTCCGGCGGAGATTGGTACGCGATTGCCGGCTCGTTCAGATCCCAGGGCGAGGCGCAAGCCCGCGCCAACCAATACGGTCCGGGCTGGATCTCGCTGAACACCAACACCTGCCCGAACCTGACCAATGGCTATTGGATTGCCGCCGCGGGCCGTTCGACAAGGCCACGGCCCAGCTCTACGTCAATCAATCGGGAAGTGGCTATCTCAAGACGTGCCACTAGCGCGAGAGACCGCGTTCAGTCCTCTTCGCCGAAGCCGTTCTCGACGAGCGCCACGAGCGCGGCAAGCGCTTCGGCGGCTTGTGCGCCGTCCGCCTCGATATGGATCGAGTGGCCCTGGCCGGCGGCCAGCATCATCAGCCCCATGATCGAGGTGCCGCCCACCGTGTGGCCTTCGCGCGACACGCGGATATTCGCCTGGAACTCGGACGCGCAGCGCACGAACTGGGCGGAGGCCCGTGCATGCAGGCCCTTCTTGTTGGGAATGGTAACCTCGGCGGCGTGCGGGCCTTTGGCTGGTGTGCCCTGCGCCATGGTCATCGCTAGTTCGCGGCCAGGATTTGGCTGGCGACGCTGATATATTTGCGGCCGGCCTCTTGCGCTTGGGTGATGGCGTCGTCGAGCCCGGATTCGCCGCGCACCGATGCAAGCTTGACCAGCATCGGCAAGTTGACGCCGGCGATAACCTCCACATTCGATTGCTCCATGGCGGAGATCGCCAGGTTCGACGGCGAGCCGCCGAACATGTCGGTGAGCACCACGACGCCTTCGCCGCTATCGACACTGGCGAGCGCCGCCAGCATGTCGGCACGGCGGACATCGAGATCGTCGTCCGGCCCGATCGAGATGGTTTCGATCTGCTCCTGCGGACCGACCACATGTTCAAGCGCTGCGCGGAATTCGCGTGCGAGCTGGCCGTGGGTGACGATGACGACGCCGATCATATTGCCTCGTTGGTAGCTGCCGGCCGCTCAAAGGCCGCTATCTTTGTCGGGAGAGAGGTCGCGCGCAAGCCCGAACCCGTCTCCCTAAACCTCATTGTGCCGACGCCCGCAAGAGGGCCATGCGCAGTTTCAACGGCGCCGATGCCTCGAAGGCCGAAAGTTTCAACAATGGAACCGCCGCACCAGCCACCATGGTCCGCTCAAAAGGGGTCGGCGGCATGCGCGGCACCTGATCCGGTGGGACCAGGTCGCAAATAAGCACCAGCGGCGCCTCCGCCAAGAACAGCATTTCGGTGATTCCCAGCCCCCGGACCTCAATCTTGCCGGCGATCGCCTCGGGAACCGAGGCCATCGGCTGGCCGTTGCCGTCCGTGTCCACCCAAACTTGATCGTCGGCCACAAGGATAGGGCGGAGCGCGCCTTCTCCCGGCAGCGCCAGAAATCTCAGCGCCAAATCAGACTTTCCCGCGCCGCTCCCGCCACGCAGGAGCGCGGCGCTCTTGCCGAGGGCCACGCAGGTGCCATGGACGAGCTCGCGCGCCAACCGATCCTCTTCGCTGACCCTTACGCCGCCGGTAGGCGGATGACGAACCGTGCGCCACCGCTCATCCCTGAAGGCGTGTCGCCCTTGCCGCGTCCGGCGCCGGCAGCCGGCCGGTTCTCCGCATAGAGACGCCCGCCATGCGCGACGATGATCTGACGTGAGATATTAAGACCCAGCCCCGAGTTCTGGCCGAAATTCTCTTGCGGCCGGTCGGTATAGAAGCGCTCGAAGACGCGCTCGAGATTCTCCTCCGGAATGCCCGGCCCCTCGTCCTCCACCGCGATCTGCACGTCCGGGCCGATGCGGCGCGCCACCACGGCGACCGGCCTGCCCGGCGGCGAGAAGGAGATGGCGTTCTCCAGGAGATTGACGATCACCTGATGCAAGCGGCTGTCATGGCCGGAGACGCGATAGGGATGGGCGCCCGGCGCATAGGCAATGTCGAGGACAACCTCCGGCGTGTCGTCGCGGTGGATGTCGTTGAACAGCGACACCGTGGCCCGCAGCAGCTCATCCATGGCGACGGGCTCGGCGTCCTCGCGGGCAAGCTCGGCGTCGAGACGCGAGGCGTCGGAAATGTCGCTGATTAAGCGATCCAGCCGCTGTACGTCATGCTGGATGATCTCCATCAGCCGCTGCTTTGACTCCTCGGTCTTGGCAAGAGGCAGGTCTCCGTGGCGCTGCGCAAGGAGGTGAGCGGGTTCTTCAGCTCATGCGCCACGTCGGCGGCGAAGCTCTCGATGGCGTCGATGCGCCGGTAGAGTGCGCCGGTCATGTCGCGAAGCGCGCCCGACAGATGTCCGATCTCGTCGGAGCGGTCGGTGAAGTCGGGGATCTCGGCGCGCGCCTTGACGCTGTGGCGCACGCGTTCGGCCGCATTGGCGAGACGTTGCACGGGCCCGGCGATGGTGTTGGCGAGGATGAGCGACAGGACGAAGGTGACGGTGCCGGCGAACAGCGACACGCGCACGATGCTCCAGCGCTCCGCCGCCACGATATTGTCGATGTCGCCGCCGCGGGTCGACAGCAAAAGCACGCCGAGCACGGCGCGCATGCGCTGCACGGGCACGGCCACGGAAACCACGATCTCACCCTTGTCGTTGATGCGCACGATGGGCACCGACGTCCCGGTCAAGGCCGTGGCCACTTCGGGATAGGCTTTGCCGTTCGCGCCGCCAATCTCGGTATAGGGCGGAAGCTCGTATTGCCGCATGCGGGTCGTCACCGCGTGCCAGAATGTGGTGAGCGCGTCGGGCTCGGCGGAGTCCGGCGGCGGCAGGTCGTAACGCAGCACCTGGCCGCGCGAGTAGAACGTATCGGAATCGAGGATCAGCGCGCCGTCGCGGTTATAGATCCGCGCGCGGCTGCCCGTCGGCTTGACCAAGGGCCGCAGGATCGGCGCCGCCCGTTCGGGATCGATGGTGAAGCCGAGCGCGTTGGAGAAGGCGGCGCTGTCGTCGCCGGTGCCGGCCTGACCGAGTTCCGCCTCCAGCAGCTTCTCCGGGTCGACCGGCACTTCACTGTTGTCCACGCCGGCGGAAGCCGCGATGGCGCGGGCGATGATCTCGCCCTGGGTCAACAGGCTCTGCACCTTGGCGTCGATGAGTCCGGCACGGAACTGGTTGAGATAGAGAATGCCCGAGACGAGAATAGCGAGGCCGATGAGATTGAGCACGACGATGCGCCGCGTCAGGCTGGAGAAGCCGTGCCGGAAAGGCCTGTGCTCGATGACCCAGCCGGGTGCGCGCCGCAGCCAAGCGACCGCGCGGCGTGTGCCGCGGCGGACGCGTTCCTTGAATGAGCTGTCCCGCCGCAGCCAGGACCTATCGGCCTCGGCGGTCATCGGTCAGTCTCGCTATTCTTTGAATCGGTAGCCCACGCCATAAAGCGTCTCGATCACGTCGAAGCTTTGGTCGACGGCCTTGAACTTCTTCCGCAACCGCTTGATGTGGCTGTCGATTGTGCGGTCGTCGACATAGACCTGATCATCATAGGCCGCATCCATCAGCGCGTCCCGGCTTTTTACCACGCCGGGACGGGAGGCGAGCGCCTGAAGGATCAGGAACTCCGTGACCGTGAGCGTCACCGGCCGGTTGTCCCACACGCAGGTATGGCGCTCCGGGTCCATCTTGAGCTGGCCGCGCTCGAGCACCTTGGACTTGTCCTCGACGACCTGGGTCGTGTCGCGCGGCTGGGAGCGGCGCAGCACCGCCTTCACCCGCTCGACGAGGAGCCGTTGGGGAAAGGGTTTGCGGATGAAATCGTCGGCGCCCATTTTGAGACCGAACAGTTCGTCGATCTCCTCGTCCTTGGAGGTGAGGAAGATTACCGGTAGCTCGCTGCGCTGGCGCAAGCGGCGCAACAGCTCCATCCCGTCCATGCGCGGCATCTTGATGTCGAGGATGGCGAGGTCGGGCGGATACTCCGCGAAGCCGTCGAGCGCGCTGGCGCCGTCGTTATAGGTTTGCGTCTTATAGCCTTCCGCCTCGAGCACCATGCGCAAGGAGGTCAGGATGTTACGATCGTCGTCGACAAGGGCGATTGTTGGCATTGGGGGGCCTTTTGCGCGATTGACGCGAGTGCGAGGGTGTTGTGCTTATAGGGCTGCCCAAAATCGTGGCAGCAGCAGGGCGCCGAGCGCCATACCCTTCACCATCGGGATGCAACAAATATCGTTATGGCGCAAGTAAATAACTCGCAAGAAATGCCCAGCAAGGCCGAGATTGCGGCGGATGCACGCAGGCTTGCGCGGCGCGCTTTCAAGGCCTCCCTGGCCACCCTCGACAGCGCTTCGGGCGCACCTTACGCCTCCCTGATCACGGTCGCCACGGACCAGGCAGGGGCGCCGAGCTTCCTCATTTCCACCCTGGCGCGCCATACCCGCAATTTGGCCCATGACCCGCGCGCGGCGATCCTCATCGACGGCTCGGGCGACCTTGCCGATCCCCTGCAAGGAGCCAGGGTCACCCTCCATGGCCGGGCGGAGAAGGTTAACGACGAGGCGGTGAGGCGACGGTTCCTCGCCCGCCACGCGGAAGCGGCCTTCTACGTGGATTTCCCCGATTTCGCCTTTTGGCGGCTGGCGGTGGAAGGCGCCCATTACATCGGCGGCTTCGGGCGGATCGTCGACTTGGAGCCGGCCGATCTCCTGCTGCCCCTGGACGGGGCGGCGGCGCTGGCCGAGGCGGAAGCGGGCATCGTCGCCCACATGAACGAGGACCACGCCGACGCAATCGCGCTCTATGCGCTCGCCTTCACGGGCGGCGACCCGGGCCCTTGGCGGATGACCGGCATCGATCCCGAGGGCTGCGATATCGCGCTCGGCCAGGATGCCCGCCGGATCATGTTTTCCGAGCCTGTGACGACCCCGCAAGGCGCCCGGAAAGAGCTGGTTCGCCTGGCCGAGGAGGCGCGCGCCGCAGTCGAACCGTCCTGACGGCCTCGGGGGTCGTTTTTCTGTCACAGGACCTTTCTTGAAAGCCCCCCAAGTTCGGGGTAGCTAGAGGGCGATACAAAGCAAATTTTCCATCATTTCGAGATCTGGGGACGAAACCGCATGAGCGTTCAGGCGAAGATTGTGGCCGAAGGGGCCAAGACGACCAATCCGAAGGTGCTGGCTTTTGTCGAGGAGGCGAAAGCCCTGTTCAAGCCTGACGCGGTGCGTTGGTGTGACGGCTCGAAGGAGGAGTATCAGGAACTCCTGAAGCTGATGGTCGATTGCGGCACCGCCATGTGGCTCAACCCCGACAAGCGCGGCAACTCGATCCTCGTACGCTCCGATCCCGCCGACGTCGCCCGCGTCGAGGACCAGACCTATATCTGCTCGGTGAAGAAAGAGGACGCCGGCCCCACCAACAACTGGGCCGATCCCGCCGAGATGAAGGCGACGATCACCAAGCTCTACGACGGCGCCATGCAGGGCCGCACCATGTATGTGGTGCCCTATTCCATGGGCCCGGTCGGCTCCCCCATCGCCGGCATCGGCGTCATGGTGACGGATAGCGCTTACGCCGTCGCCAACATGCACATCATGACCCGCGTCGGTGACAAGGTGTGGAAGGCGCTGGGCGACAGCGAGGATTTCGTGCGCGGCATGCACTCGGTGGGATATCCGCTGCCGACGCCGAAGACCGCCGACGTGCCGTGGCCGTGCAACTCGACCAAGAACATCTCGCATTTCCCCGAGACGCGCGAGATCTGGTCCTTCGGCTCCGGCTATGGCGGCAACGCGCTGCTCGGCAAGAAGTGCCATGCGCTGCGCATCGCCTCCGTGAAGGCTCGCGACGAGGGCTGGATGGCCGAGCACATGCTCATCCTCAAGCTCACCAATCCCAAGGGTGAAGTGAAGTACATGGCAGCCGCTTTCCCGAGCGCTTGCGGCAAGACCAATCTCGCCATGCTCAACCCGACCATCCCCGGCTGGAAAGCCGAAACCATCGGCGACGACATTTGCTGGATGAAGTTCGGCGAGGACGGACGGCTCTATGCCATCAATCCCGAGACCGGCTTCTTCGGCGTGGCGCCGGGCACGTCGGAAGCGTCGAACCTCAACGCCATGCGGGCGCTCGACGAGAATTGCATCTTCACCAATGTCGGTCTCACCGAGGACGAGGACGTTTATTGGGAGGACATGACCAAGCACAAGCCGGCCCATGCCATCGACTGGATGCGCCGTCCGTGGACGCCCGAGGCCGACCGGCCTGCGGCGCATCCGAACGCGCGCTTTACGGCGCCCGCCTCCCAGTGCCCGGTGATCGCGCCCGAGTGGGAAGATCCCAAGGGCGTGCCGATCGACGCGATCCTGTTCGGCGGCCGCCGCGCCTCCGTGGTCCCGCTCGTGACCGAGGCGGAAGACTGGAAGCAGGGGACGTTCCTCGGCTCCATCATGGCATCGGAGAAGACCGCCGCCGCCGCCGACGCGAAGGGCGACATCCGCCGCGACCCGATGGCGATGCTGCCCTTCTGCGGCTACCACATGGGCGACTATTTCGCCCATTGGCTGAAGATCGGCGAGAAGGGCGGCGATAAGCTGCCCAAGATCTTCTACGTGAATTGGTTCCGTAAGAGCCCCGAGGGCAAGTTCCTGTGGCCGGGCTTCGCCGAGAACTCGCGGGTCCTGAAATGGATCTTTGAGCGTTGCGACGGCACTGCCGAGGCGATCGACACGCCGATCGGCAAGGTGCCGACGGAAGACGCGCTTGACACCGACGGTCTCGACGTGGACGACAGCGCGTTGAAGGAGCTACTCAAGGTCGACATCGACGGCTGGAAAGCCGAGCTGCCGCTCATCAGGGAGCATTACGCGACCTTCGGCGACAAGCTGCCGCAAGGCCTCAGGGAGGAGCTTTCCCAGCTCGAGAAGCGCCTCAGCTAGCCTCGCGCCGGTGAAAGCCGGACCAACAAGATGACC
Source organism: Methyloceanibacter superfactus (assembly GCF_001723305.1). Taxonomy (GTDB): domain Bacteria; phylum Pseudomonadota; class Alphaproteobacteria; order Rhizobiales; family Methyloligellaceae; genus Methyloceanibacter; species Methyloceanibacter superfactus. The sequence continues at coordinate 181,811 of NZ_LPWF01000004.1, read as the reverse complement.
TATGTCATGGCCGGGCTTGTCCCGGCCATGATTGTTTTTGGGACCCGCGCGAGGCTTGCCCGCTGCCGCGCTTCGCCTTAGGCAACACCGCATGAGCAAGGATAGAAGTGTCGTCGCGGCCGGGCATCAGCTCACGGTAGACGCCGCCGCCGAGATTCTCGCCGACGGCGGCAACGCCTTCGACGCGGCCCTTGCCGGCCTTTGCATGTCTTTCGTCGCCGAGGCGGTGTTCGCCTCACCCGGCGGGGGCGGCTTCCTCATGGCGCGCCGCGCCGACAGCGACGCGGTGCAGCTGTTCGACTTCTTCGTGGACACGCCGCTGAAGCGCCGCCCCGCCGACGAGGTCGAATTCTTTCCCATCGACGCCGATTTCGGCCCCGCCACCCAGGAGTTTCATATCGGCCTCGGCGCGAGTGCTACGCCCGGCATGGCGCAAGGTCTTTACGCGATGCACGAGGCCTACTGCCGCCTGCCCATGAAGCGCCTGGTCGAGCCGGCGGTGCGTGCCGCGCGCGCCGGCTTCCCGCTCACCAGTTTCCAAGCTTACCTGTTCACCGTCATCGCGCCGATCCTCACTGCGAGCGACGGCGCCAAAAAGATCTTCGCGCCCGGCGGCGAATTGATGAAGGCGGGCGAGACCTTCCGCAACCCGGCGCTCGCCGAGACGCTTGAATGGCTTGCTGAGGACGCGCGCGGCTCTTCGTCGAGGGCGATGTGGGCCGGGCGATTGCCTCCCAGTCACGCGATCTCGGCGGCCATCTCACCGCCGATGATCTGCGCGACTATCGCGTCGCCTTGCGCGAGCCTCTGGTCTGGCGTCATGGCGGCGCCAGCGTGGCGCTCAACCCGCCGCCGGCCGCCAGCGGCGCGCTCATCGCCTATGGCCTTGCCTATCTCGAGGCGCTCGCCGAGGACGGCCGCGCCATCGATACGCTGGCGGTGCATGCCGCCATGGAGGCGACCAACGCGGCGCGCGCCGCCCATGGCGACGGGCTCGCGGCGCGTCTCGTCGGCAGAGAGCTGGCCAACGACATCCGCGCGGCCGTAAGCCACCCGCCTGCCTATCGCGGCACCACTCATATCAGCGTCATCGACGCGCACGGCAACGCCGCGGCCGTCAGCCTGTCCAACGGCGAGGGCAACGGCTTCATCGTCGGCGGCCACGGCTTCATGCTCAACAACATGCTGGGCGAGGAGGACCTCGCTTGCGGCGCGCTCGATCAATGGCCCGAAGGCACGCGGCTCTCCTCCATGATGGCGCCGACCATCATCTTGGAAGCGGACGGCACGGTCACGGCGCTCGGCACCGGCGGCTCGAACCGCATCCGCACGGCGATCCTGCAAGTCGCCGTCAATCTGCTCGCTCACCGCATGCGCCTGGAGGACGCGGTGGCCGCGCCGCGCCTGCATGTAGAGCGCTGTGGCACCACGAGTTTCGAGCCGGGCTTGAGCGAGGCGGCCGAAACCGCGTTCCGTGCGCTTGGCGACCGGGCGCGGGCCTGGCCCGAGCAGAATCTCTTCTTCGGCGCGTGCATGCCGCCCGCCGTGATGCCAAAGGCGCGGTGGAAGGCGCCGGCGATCCGCGCCGTCAGGGCCGGTCGGCCGTGGTGTGACCGCCGTCAATGTCGTAAACGGGCGATCAGGCGTCGCAAATCGTCAACAGGTCGGAATGGGCGGGCGCAAGATGTGAGCCCGCGCCGGAGCATGAGCGAAGCATATGGGGAAGAAGATGAAAAACGCCGTCGCCATCTGCCATGTCGCCTTCGAGGACGCCGGCACGCTCGGCCCCGTGCTAGCGGGCCGCGGCATCCCTCTCACTTATCTGCAAGCCGGCGTCGACGATCTTTCGCCTGCGCTGGCTGCCGATATCGTCCTGGTGCTGGGCGGCCCCATCGGCATCTACGAGATCGACCGCTATCCCTTCCTGAAGGACGAGCTCAACGTCATCGAGGGGGTGGTCAAGCGGGGCATCCCGGTGGCCGGCATTTGCCTCGGCGCCCAGGCGCTCGCCTCGGTGCTCGCCGCGCGCGTCTATCCCGGACCGCAAGCCGAGCTCGGCTGGGACGAGCTGATCCTGACCGATGAAGGCAAGTCCTCGCCGCTTCGCGTGCTCGAAGGTTTGCGCGTGCTGAACTGGCACGGCGACACCTTCGATCTGCCGTCGGGCGCCACGCGGCTCGCCTCGACGCCGCTCACGCCGAACCAAGCCTTCACCTACGGACCGAAAGTCCTCGCGTTGCAGTTCCATGTGGAGCTCGAGGAGCGGGATATGGAACGCTGGCTGATCGGACACACGCTCGAGCTCGCCAAGAACAATGTCGATCTGGCCGAGATGCGCGAAGCGACCGCCCGCTACGCCCCGCCCACCAATGAGGCGAGCCGCACCCTGTTCAAAGCCTGGCTCGACGGGCTATCCGCTTAAGCCTTACGGCTTGCCCCGCATGGCAGAGGTCTGGCCGATCCCCGGCGGCAAGTCGGTGGTCTCCGGCTCTTTGATCGGCGTGCCCTTGGCGTTCCACCAGGTCGTGGCATAGGTCACCCCGCCGCTACGTTTGGTGAGATGGGTCCACACCTCCTCGCCCGGGTAATAGGCGACCGACCAGCCGCCGATGATGCCCTCAGGCAGAGCCCGCCAAGTGACCAGCACGACCTCGCCGGGCTTCATGTCGCCCTTCTTCACCTCGACGATCTCGAGCTTGGCGAGATAGCCGGGCAGGTCCTGGCCCGTTTTCTCGTCCTTCGTGATGCTGGTGCAGGTCACCGACAACACGCGCACCAGCGTCACCAAATCGCTCTTCTCCATCAGCTCCGTGTCCGACATGGGCGCAGGAACCGCGAGCGCCGGCTGGGCGGCAAAGCAGAGCAGGATGAATGCGAAGACCGGGCGCAGACGGACGGTAAACATGGGACCTCCTTGGTGGGTCGGGGAGTTTATCCTGAAGTCCTGCAATCGAACGTGAAAGATCGTCAATCTGGGAGGAGACCGAGACAATGGTGAATATCTATCTGTTTATCGAGCTGCTGGGGTCGGCCAATGCCGTGGCCACCCTCGACACGCTCAAGGCCCTGGACATGGACAACTGCCAGTTCGCCAATGTGGTGAAGCTGTCCGATGAGAAGCTGGTGGCCCAGCTCGACTGCAAGGACTCATCCGACGGCGACAAGGCGATCCTTCACAAGATCGCCAAGGTCGACGGCGTGGTGCAGACCAACATCGTCGCCGTGGTCAGCCCGCGGAAGGGCTAGCCCTAATGCGCGGCCTCCCAATTGTCGGCGGCCCGCGCGTCCACCTTCAGCGGCACCTGTAAGCGCAATGCCGGCTCGGCCGCGTTCTCCATGATGGCTTGTGCCACCTCCATGGTCTTGTCGGCCTCGTCCTCCGGCGCCTCGAAGATCAGCTCGTCATGCACTTGCAGCAGCATGCGCGCTTGCAGGCCCGCCTCGGCGAGCGCCGCCGCCATGCGGATCATGGCGCGACGGATGATGTCCGCGGCCGAGCCCTGGATCGGCGCCGTGATGGCGGCGCGCTCGTAATTGCCGCGCAAGGACGGGTTCTTGGTGTTGATCTCGGGATAGTGGATCTTGCGCCCGAACAGCGTCTTCACGTAGCCGGTGCGCCGGGCCTCCGCCTTCATCGCCTCCATGTAGTCGCGGATGCCCGGGAAGCGCTCGAAATAGGTGTTGATGTAATCGGCCGCTTCGCCGCGCGGGATGCCGAGCTGGTTGCCGAGCCCGAAGGCGGAGATGCCGTAGATGATGCCGAAATTGATCGCCTTTGCCTTGCGGCGCACGTTCGGGTCCATGCCCTCGATGGGCACGCCGAACATCTCCGACGCGGTCATCGCGTGAATGTCGAGCCCGTCGGCGAAGGCTTGGCGCAAGGTGGGCGTGTCCGCCATGTGGGCCAGCACGCGTAGCTCGATCTGGCTGTAGTCAGCGCTGATCAGCTTCTTGCCCTTATCGGCGACGAAGGCCTTGCGGATGGAGCGGCCTTCGGAGGTGCGCACGGGGATGTTCTGTAGATTCGGCTCAACCGAGGACAGCCGCCCCGTGGTCGTCGCGGCCAGCGCGTAGGAGGTGTGCACGCGGCCCGTCTCCGGGTGGATATAGGTGGGCAGCGCGTCGGTGTAGGTGCTCTTGAGCTTGGCGACGAGGCGCCAGTCGAGCACCTTGCGCGGCAGCTCGTGACCTTGCGCGGCAAGCTCCTCGAGGGTCGCGGCGTCGGTGCTCCACGCGCCGGTCTTGGTGCGCCGCCCGCCTGCGAGGCTCATCTTGTCGAACAGGATCTCGCCGAGCTGCTTGGGCGAGCCGACATTGAAGTCCTCGCCCGCCAGCTCCCGGATCTCGTCCTCGAGCCGGGCGATGGTCTGGGCGAAAGCGCCGGACAGGCTCGCCAGCGTGGCGCGGTCGACCTTGACGCCGGCGCGCTCCATCTCGGCGAGCACGGGTGCGAGCGGCCGCTCCAGCGTCTCATAGACCGTGGTGACGGATTCGGCGGCAAGGCGGGGTTTCAGGATCGTCCACAGCCGCAGGCCGAGATCGGTCTCCTCGCCGGCATATTCCGTGGCGCGCTCGACCGCGACCCGGTCGAAGGCAACCGCCGCCTTGCCGGTCCCCATCACCTCTTTTTCGGTGAGGCACGTGTAGCCGAGCAGCGAGCCGGCGAGCTTGCCCGGCAGATGCTCGGCGCGGCCCGCGTCGAGCGCGTAGGACATGAGGCAGGGATCGTCGATCGCTTGAAGCGCGATGCCGTAGCGGCCGAGCGCGACGATATCGGCCTTGGCGTTCTGCACGATCTTGAGCACGGCCTCGTCCTCGAGAACCGGCTTCAAGGCGTCCAGCGCCTCGCGCACGGGGATTTGCGTTACGGTGGTCTCGCCGCCGAGATCGAGCTCGTCGCCTGCACGGTGCGCGAGCGGCACATAGGCCGCGTGACCGGGCACCAGCGCCAGCGCCACGCCGGCGATCTCGCCCAGCATGGGGTCGCTGCCGTTGAGCTTCACCCGGAAGGCGAAATGGCCCTGGAAGCGCGCGGTCTCCAACAGATCGATGAGGCGCTGAATCTCCGTCACCGTCTCGTAATTGGCCCGGTCGAAGGGCACGCCCTCGAGCTTGCTCGCCCGCTCGATGGCGAGCTCCGCCGGCGAGCCGCCTTGAACCTCGACGTCGCGCGCCGGTCCGGCCTCGCCGCGGGGGCTGCGCCGCAACGGATGATCGTAGTCGTCCTTCTTCTTGCGCGCCGTGGCGGGCTTCGCCTCGCCCTCGGGGAGCGGCGCGCCCAAGCCTTCGGCCACGCGCCGCAGCAGGGTGGAGAATTCCATCTGCCGCATGAAGGCGGTCAGCGCCTCGGTGTCGGGCTGATGCACCGCCGTCTCGGCCAGCGACACGTCGAGATCGACATGGGTGTCGAGCGTGACCAGCGTCCGCGACAGCCGCGCCTGATCGGCGAAGGTGATGAGGTTCTCGCGCCGCTTCTGCTGCTTGATCTCCTCGGCGCGCGCCAGCAGCGTGTCGAGATCGCCATATTCGTTGATGAGCAGCGCCGCTGTTTTCACGCCGATACCCGGCACGCCCGGCACGTTGTCGGATGAATCGCCGATTAGCGCCTGCACGTCGACGACCTTCTCCGGCGGCACGCCGAACTTCTCGGCCACGCCTTCCTCATCGATCACCTTGTTCTTCATGGTGTCGTACATGACGATGCCGGGGCGGACGATCTGCATCAAATCCTTGTCCGACGACACGATGGTCACCGTCGCGCCCGCCTCGAGCGCCTGAAAGGCGTAGGTGGCGATGAGGTCGTCGGCCTCGAAGCCTTCCTTCTCGACGCAAGAGACGTTGAAGGCGCGCACCGCGTCGCGCACCAGCGGAAATTGCGGGATCAGGTCCTCGGGGGTCTCCGACCGGTTCGCCTTGTAGCCGTCGAACAGATCGTTGCGGAAGGTCTTGGCGGAGTAGTCGAGGACGACCGCCATATGGGTCGGCGGCGCCAGCTCGCCCGTCTCCCGCAAGAGCTTCCACAGCATGCCGCAAAAGCCGTGCACCGCTCCCACGGGCAGCCCGTCCGAGGGCCGCGTCAGGGGCGGCAGCGCGTGATAGGCGCGGAAAATATAGCCGGAGCCGTCAATGAGGTAGACGTGGTCCCCTTTCGCGACCGGCTTGCCGGCGGCGGGGGTGGTGGTCTTTTTGGTTGTCATGATGAGGGAATATAGGGATTGCGGCGCGGCCAAGGGAGTCAGTTCGCCGCCTCATCCACGGCCCTCTTGCGGGGGCTAACGGGTCTTTGCCAGCTGCTTGCGCTGGTTGGTCGAGCCCGGGGCGAAAGCCTTGTCCGCGCCGCCGAAGGTCTTCTCGATATACTCTTTGAAATAGTTGTCGAGGAAGGGGAAGGCCGTGGCGAACCGGGTGAAGTCCTTCTGGGCGATAAATAGCAGCAGCCCGTCCTCCAGCGCCTCGACCAGCCCGGTCCTGAGCTCCGACTTGACCAGCACCCGTTCGCCGAAATGCTCGCCCGGGCCGAACACCTTCTCGAAATGCTCGCCCGTGTCGGGGTTGTCGATGGTCAGCTTGAAGGAGCCGTTGATCACCGTATAGAAGCCGTCGATCAGCATGCCCGGCTCGAACACCTTGTCGCCCTTCCAAAAGTGGATGTAGCGGGTCGCCGGCGGCGGCATCCTGAGCTGCACGATATTCGGCGGCATGATGGAGTTTAGGATCCAGTTCATGCCAACGCGGAACTTGGCGGCGATCCCGGGCAGGAACGACAGGTAGAACCCGCGCCACAGCAGCCAGGCGAAGGTGCCGGACAGCTTGATGCCGTAGACGTCGGCCACGGCCTTGCTCATGCCGAGCGAGGCGAGCGAGCCTTTCGACTCATATGCGAAGGGCTTGAGCTCCTTGCCGTTGAGCTTGGCGAAGATATTGCCGGCGAGCTGATGGCCTTCCCGCACGGCGAACTGCGCCGTCTGCGTGGCGTAGTCGACCGGGTCTTCCTGCGGATTGTCGACCAGCGGAATGAGGGCGGCGTCGCCGAGCGCCCAAACATGCTCCTGGCCCGGCACGCGCATGAAGCGGTCCGTTTTGATGCGGCCCCACTGCATGTCGAGGCCGAGCATCGAGACCAGCGGATGCGGCCCGTTGCCGATGGTGGCGACGATGGTCGAGGAGTTGATCTTGCGGCCATCGGTCAGTTCGACGCCCGTGGAGGTGGCGGACTTGGTGCCGACGCCGGTCAGCACGTCGATGCCCTGGCTCCTGAGCTGCGTCGTCGCGTATTCGGCCAGATCGGCTGGGAAGGTCGGGAGGATGCGATCGGCGTACTCGATAAGATACATGCGGATCTCATCGGGCTTGATGTTCGGGTAATAGCGCAGCGCCCGGCTGACGAGCTGCCGTACCTCGGCCGCGGTCTCGACGCCGGAGAAGCCGGCGCCCGCCACGATGAAGGTCAGCAGCTGCTGCTTCACCTCGGCCTCCGTCGTCACGTCCGCCGTCTCGAGGCAGCCGATGACGTGGGTCCGCAAGCGATGCGCGTCGGTGAGATCCTTCATGGTCAGCGCGTGGTCGGCCATGCCGGGAATGCGATTGAGATCGACTCCGGTGCCGAGCGCCATGACCAGCTCGTCATATTTGAGCTCGACGGGCGTCATGCGGGCGCCCTGCATCACGATCACGGTCTTCTTGGCGAAGTCGATACCCATGACGCGCGCCTGGCGCACCTGGACGTTGCTCAACAGCTGGCGGAGCGGCACCACCGCATCGGCGGAGTTGATGCTCGACGCGGCCACCTCGGGTAGCAACGGCTGGAACACGAAATAGTTGTTGTTGTTGACGAGCTCGACGTCGAGCGTGCCGCGTCCGAGCTTCTCCAGCGACTTGGCGGCAAACACGCCGCCAAAACCGCCGCCAATCACGATGATCTTTTTCTTGGCCATAGGCTTGCCCAGCCTTTCGTCGTTAGACGAATACCTACGCCAATGCTTCCTCCCGTCAAGTCACGCCGTGATGACTGGGACGCCGATCGCCGCGACATGGCGGCGGGAATGGCCGAACATGGATCAGAGGGGAGGAAAGGATTAACCGCGTGCCTAGGCAGTGGCTTCCGCGGTCTGCGGCGCGCGCGGCGGCAGCTTCGCCCAGCCCGGGCGCTCGAACAGGAAGCGGGCTTGCGTGTTCCTCACCAGCGCATGGAGGAGGAGAGGGGTCACCACGCCCGCCGCCGTGACGATGAGGGCGACGAGCCCGAGATCGAGGCCAGGCGCGAATTTGAGAAGCACGGCCCGGGTCGTGGCCATGGGCAGGAAGAAGGCCAGATAGACAACGATCGAGTTCTGGCCGGCATAGCGTAGCGGCAGCGCCCAGCCTTGCGTCGACAGCAGCGCCGACGCCGCGACCACGGCGAGCGCGCCGAGCAGGCCGAGACCGAGCCCGGCGACCGGCAGCTCGGAATAGCCGCCAAACACCATCACCGCCTCGAACAGAGCCCAGGCGGCGAGAAACAGGAGCGCATCGCGCCGATTGCCGACCACGGTGGCGGCGAAGTCGAACACATAGGGCGCCATCACGTAGCCGGTATAGAAATAGACGAAGCGGGAGCAGAACTCGTCCACGACGGTCCATCCCGTATCCACGCCAGACATCTGCAGAAAGGCCGCGCTCATCCAGACCAGTCCCTGCGGCATGTCGCGGGCCAGCTTGGTTGCCACGAAGAAGATGGGCAGGAGGTAGATGAACCAGAGCGTCCCGAATGGCTCGACGAAGGCGAGCGCGTAGGCTTGCGCCACCCCGCCCCAGCCGAGATCGCCGGCGAAGCCCGGCGCCTTGAAGGCGAACTGGATGGTCACCCACAGGACGTAGAAATAGGCGAAATGGACGACCTTGGTGTCGAGATAGGCGCGCCACGGCCGGTCGATCACCCGGGCGAGAAAGAGTCCCGAAATGAGAAAAAAGTCGGGCATGCGGAACGGCTTGGCGAAGGCCACCAGGGTTCCCATCCAACTGGTCTGCCCGCGGCCTCCTCAACGCCGAGGGTGGAATGCATCATCACCACCATGACGATGCAGAATCCCTTGGCGTAGTCGACCCACGCCACGCGATTCTGGTTGATTTCCATGCCTCGTCTCCGCGCGCCGTCCCGGCATGGGACGCCTCCCGGAATATGTTGCAAGGAGCAGGCTAGAACGGAAAATGGCGGCGGTGCAGGGATGCCGCTGCCGGAGCCCCGCCGTTGCTTAGTTTCTCGGGTTTGGCTAGGTTCGCTCCGCGACGCACCCGTAGCTCAGTTGGATAGAGCGCTGCCCTCCGAAGGCAGAGGTCACAGGTTCGAATCCTGTCGGGTGCGCCAAAACCTTCCCTTTAGATCCCCGCGTACCACTCGTAGCCGCGGTCTTCCCAATAGCCGCCCTTACCCTTGCCGATCGCGGCAAAGCCGCTCACCGCCTCGATGGTGTGGATGTATTTGGGCTGCTTGTAACCGAGCTGCCGCTCGATCCGCACGCGCACCGGCGCTCCGTTGGGGACGGGAAGCGTCTCGTTATTGAGACCGTAAGCCAGGATCGTCTGGGGGTGCCGCGCATCCGCCAGATCGCAGCTTTCATAATAGAAATTCGGTCCGGATGCTCCGCTGCCCATGTTGTCGTAGCAATGGAATACGAGATAGCGGGCGGCGGGCTTCAGCTTCACCTCGTCGAGCACGACGGACAGCGGCGTGCCCGTCCATTTCGCGATGCAGCTCCAGCCCTCGACGCAGTCGTGGCGCGTGATCTGCGTGCGCGACGGCATGTTGCGCAGCTCGGCCAAGGAATAGCTCTTCGGCGTTTCCACGAGCCCGGTGACGGAAAGCCGGTAGTCGGCGAAATCGTTGGCCTTCAGCGCTAAGTATTCCGTCGAGGTCGGATTCGTCGATCCGTTGGGCTTTTGGCCCTGACGGACCTCGCTTTCCGCATACTCAGGCGCCAGCGCATCGCCGATCAAAAAGCGCTGCACGTAATACGTCACGTCGTTCGCCTTCTTGAGGACGTCGCGAACATTGCCGCTGCGGTCGCCGAGAAAATCGAATGCATCGCAACCGCCGAGCATCAGCGACGACGCGCCGGCGGCGCCGATGCCCAGAAGTCGCCGGCGGGTGAGGATGGCTTTGCTCATGACGCGGAGTCCCTCTTGGTCTCGGGGTCGGTGCGATACCAGCCGGTGATCATCGAGCGCAGCTCGTTGATCGGGCCGGCTGCGAACACCATGATGATGTGCACGAGGAAAAAGGCGACGAGCAGCATCATCGCCACGAAGTGAATCGTGCGTGCCGTCTGCCGCCCGCCGAAGACGTCCAGGAGCCAAGGCCAAGCGGCGTCCATGCCCGGGCTCATCGTGAGCCCGGTCAAGACGATGAGCGGGAACAGCACGAAGAACACGATGCAGTAGCTCAGTTTTTGCAGGACGTTGTATTTTCCTGTGTGGTGGAAGCGAAGGCGCGCGTGATCGGCGACGTCTCGCGGCAGATGGGCGAGATCTCGGCCTGTCGGGGCGAGATCCCGGCGAAGGTGGCCGTTCACGAGGCTGGCGATGAGCCAGACGAGAAGCGTCACGACCAACATCCAGGCGAAGAAGAAATGGACCACGCGGCCCGTCGCCAGATCGCGGTAGGACGGGAGGGTCAGCGCCGCGGGAAAGCCTCGAACTTGGGGATTCTCAGATGTCCCACTGACCCCGAACACCCCGGTTGTGTCGAACTGATCGCCGAGGACGGTGGTTCGGCCCGCCAGCCCTTCGGGCGTCCGGACCGCTCCCATAGAAAGAACGGAATTGTCGAAGGCAAATCCGCTCTGCTGGCCGATATAGAGCGTCGAGTGGGCATTGAAGATCTGTAGCCCTGACAGCAGGAGGAAGAACAGACTTATGGCCCAGATCCAATGGGTCGCCCGCGTCCAGACCGACTGCCGGTAGACGAGCCGTCCGGCAGACTTTGCTTGGTGATGTTCCTCGGCCAGTGCCATGGCGCTCTCATGGGAATGGGAAGCGGCAGCGAGTCTTTGGAGCGATTTCGTTTCGGCTGCGCCGCAGAGTAGCCGATCGCCATGCAACTCACCACGGCACGACCGCACAATCCCGCGTGAACGCACCGTGATCGAATTGGATCACAGCCTCCCGGTTGCCGCTCCTTTGGAGCATGGCTTCTTGTCCGTCCTATGCTAGGTGAGACCGGGCACAGGGGCAATTCGAGGAGAGATGATGATCAAAGTTAGCGTGTTTTATCCCAACCAGCCGGGCGCGAGATTCGACCACGCCTATTACGCCGAGAAGCACATGCCCATGGTGGCGGAGAAGATGGGCGATGCCTGCCTTCGCTACACGGTCGACAAGGGCATTGCCGGAGGCGAGCCCGGCAGCCCGCCCACCTATGTCGGCATGTGTCACATCTTCTGCGACTCGATCGAGAGCTTTCAGGCGGGCTTCGGCCCCCATGCCGGAGAGATCCTGGCGGATATCCCGAACTACACCGACCTCGCCCCGGTCATCCAGATCAGCGAAGTCGTCGTCGAGTGATCTGACGCGTCATCGACAAGAGCGCCCAACGGGGCTGCATCCCTCATGGCGATGCGGCCCCCCGCTTGCCCGAGTGCACCTCGCCCGGGATGGCGCCAAACGACGGCCGGCGAGCGCCCGAGGCGGCAAAAGAAAAAAATCGCCCCAGTCCCCCTTCCGCCGATTTTCCCACTTGAAAATGCCATCAAGCTCGATGAAATGACCTGCGCATTTTGAGCGGTCCAGAGTCGGCGGTTGGCGCCACCATCGGCCGGTCAAAGCCCCGGAGGGGACGCATCTCTCATGAAGCTACAGAGCGAAGAGGCTGAAGAGCCTCCGAGCCGCCCGCTGGCGGCACATCAACTCCTTCCCAACACACATCGTCCCATCAACTTGCTCACCCCCGCCGCGGCCCCCGGCCTCGGGTCGGGCCTCGGTGTGCTCGCCGCGCGCACCGAGCGCTTCCCCGTCGGCCCAAGAACGCGGGCCTTCCGCAAGCGCTTCTTCCCGCACGTCGACCCCGCCCAGTGGAACGACTGGCGCTGGCAGGCGAGAAGCAGGATCCGCTCGCTCGAGGAGCTTTCGCGCATCTTCGAGTTGTCGGACGATGAGCGTGACGCCGTCGCCCGCCATCAGGGTTCGCTGCCGCTCGGCATCACCCCCTATTATGCGAGCCTCATGTCGCGAGAAGACGCGCTGGAGCCGCTCCGCCGCACGCACATCCCCGTCGGCAGCGAGTATCTCAAGACGCCGGGCGAGGCGGACGATCCGCTCGGCGAGGACGGCCACAGCGCCGTGCCCGGCCTGGTGCATCGCTATCCAGACCGCGTGCTGTTCCTCGCCACGGGTTTCTGCTCCACCTATTGCCGCTACTGCACGCGCTCGCGCATGGTCGGCGAGGCGGGCGGCGACTACTCGTTCAGCCGGCCGCAATGGGAGGACGCGCTCAACTACATCGCCGACAACCCGCAGATCCGCGATGTGCTGATCTCGGGCGGCGACCCGCTGACCCTGTCCGACGAGCGGCTCGACTATCTGCTCGGCCGCTTGCGCCGCATCCCGCACGTGGAGTTCGTGCGGCTCGGCACCAAGGTGCCGGTGGTGCTGCCCATGCGCATCACCCGCTCGCTGATCCGCGTGCTCAAGAAGCATCACCCGTTGTGGATGAGCCTGCACTTCACCCACCCGGCCGAGCTCTCGCCTGAGGTGACCGAGGCCGTGACCCGGCTCGCCGACGCGGGCATCCCGCTCGGCAGTCAGACGGTGTTGCTGAAGGGCGTCAACGACTCCGTCGAGACGCTGAAGACGCTCTATCACGGGCTGCTGATGCGCCGCGTGCGGCCCTATTATCTCTATCAGTGCGACCCGATCACCGGCTCGTCGCATTTCCGCACGAGCATCGACAAGGGTCTTGAGATCATGCAGGGCCTGCGCGGCCATACCACGGGCTACGCCGTGCCAACCTATGTGATCGACGCGCCCGGCGGTGGCGGCAAGATTCCGCTTCTGCCCGACTACGTGGTTGGCCGTGAGGGCGAGGATCTCATCCTCCGCAATTTCGAGGGCAACACCTACCGCTACAACGATCCGCAAGGCGTCGTCGGCGCGGACCGGCCGCTCGACCGGGGAGAAGGCTGATGCGCATCGCCCTGGTCTACGATCTGCGCGACGACTATCGCGCTCTCGGCTTCTCCGAGGACGAGGTGGCCGAGTTCGATAGCATCGACACCATCGACCAGTTGGCCGGTGCGCTGGAAACGCTGGGCTGCGAGACGATCCGCGTCGGCCGGGGCCAGGCCCTTGCCGCGCGCCTCGTGGCCGGGGAGCGCTTCGACCTCGTCTTCTCCATCGCCGAAGGCGTGAAGGGCCGCGCTCGGGAGGCGCAGGTGCCGGCGCTGTGCGAGCTGTTCGACCAGCCTTACCTGTTCTCCGACCCGCTGACGATGGCCGCGTCCCTCGACAAGGCCATCGCCAAGCGGCTCGTCCGCGATGCCGGCGTGTTGACACCGGCCTTCGCCGTGGCGGAGCGGAGCGCCGCCGAGGTCGGTGGGTGGGATGCGTTCCCCGCCTTCGTCAAGCCGCTCGCCGAGGGCACCGGCAAAGGCTGCGAGGCGCCTCGCTGGTGCGGAACCGGGCCGAGCTTCACGCGGCGGTGACACAGGTGATCGAGCGCTACCGTCAGCCGGCCTTGGTCGAGCGCTATCTGGGTGGCCGCGAGTTCACCGTGGGGATCGTCGGCAACGGCACCGACGCCCGCGTGATCGGCGTCTGCGAGATCTTGTTGAAGCCGCAGGCCGAGGCGAATGTCTATTCGCTGCACAACAAGGAACTCTGCGAGGACCTGGTGACCTACGTCCGCGCCGACGACGACGAGGCGCGGTTGGCGGGGACGCGGGCGCTTGCGGCCTACCGCGCGCTGCAGTGCCGCGACACCGCCCGCATCGACTTCCGCTCCGACGATAAGGGCGAGCCCTTCTTCCTCGAAGCCAATCCGCTCGCGGGGCTCCACCCGTCCCATTCGGACTTGCCGATCCTCGCCGCCCAGAACGGCATCGAATTCGTCGCGCTGATCGGTATGATCCTCGACGCCGGGCTGGCGCGCTACGGGCTCACCCGGCCGGATAGGGAGCGCTTGCGGCGAACGGCCTGATGGCACCCGGGACAAAAGGGTTCATCTCCGTCCTGCACGCGGCAACGGCAAGCCGCCCCGACGAGATCGATACGGTCCTGGCGGCCGAAGCGGTGACGCTAGCGCTGCGTGAGCTCGGCTACGCCGCCGAGATCGTCGGTCTCATGCCCGATCTCGGCGGGCTTGACGCGTTGCCGTCACGCCGGCCGCTCGTCGTGTTCAACCTAGTCGATGCGGTGAACGGAGACGGACGGTTGGCGCCCATGGTCCCCGCGCGCCTCGATGCGCTGGGCTTGCGCTACACGGGCGCATGCACGACCGCCTGGCTCGACACCCTGTCCAAGGTCGGCACAAAGCTGAAGCTCGCCCATGAGGGCCTGCCGACGCCGGTCTGGTCTGAGGATGGGCGATGGCCCAATGGTGACGACGGGGTCGATGCCGCGGCGAAGGTCATCGTCAAGCCGGTCTGGGAGCACGGCTCGCTCGGCATGGATGACACCTCGGTGATGCCTGCCGCCGCGGCGCGGCAAGCCATCGCCGAGCGGACCGCGCGCTGGCAAACGGAGCATTTCGCGGAAGGCTTCGTGGAGGGCCGCGAGTTCAACGTCTCGCTGCTCGCGTGCAACGACGGAGTCCAAGTGCTGCCCATCGCCGAGATCGTCTTCGAGGGCTTCGCCGACGCTGCAAAGATCGTCGGCTACGACGCCAAATGGGCGCCGGACAGCCCGGCCTTCACGGCACGCCGCGCCGCTTCGGTGTGGAACGGGCCGAGCCCGGGCTTGCCGCGGTGCTGTCCCGCCACGCGCGCGCCTGCTGGACCCTGTTCGGCGTCACGGGCTATGCGCGCGTCGATTTCAGAGTCGATGAGGCCGGGCAACCGTTCATCCTCGAGGTCAACATGAATCCCTGCCTGACCCCGGATGCCGGCTTCGCCGCCGCGGCGCACGAGGCCGGGCTCACCTATCGCGACATGATCGGGGCCATCGTCGAAGCGCCCTTGGGCCGCCTTAGGGCGATTGCCTGATGCACGGCGCCTGAGATGCTTCGCATCCGCAAAGTCGCCGACGCCACGACGGCCGTGAACCGTGGAGCCATCGCGGCGGCGCAGAAGATCATGCGCGAGCAGTTCTCGGGCATGCCGGAGGCGGACATCGCCAAGCTGCCCGACCAGCTCTCGAACCCGCTGAAGCACCGCTTCGTCTCGCGGCTGTTCGTGGCGGAGAACGGCCGCGACCAGACGCTCGGCGTGGCTCTGCTGCTCTACTTCCCGGATATCGGCTTTTCCTATCTGGAGATCATCTCGACCGCCAAGGGCCGCATGGGCGGCGGCATCGGCGCGGCGCTCTACGAGCGGGTCCGCGAAGAGGCGCGCGCGCTCGGCACCCAGCTCTACTTCGAGTGCCTGCCCGACGATCCGGCGCTCAGCCCGAACCCCGAGATCCGCGCGGACAATGCGAGCCGGCTCAAATTCTACGAGCGCTACGGTGCTTTCCCGATCGTCAACACGGCCTATGAGACGCCGGTGACGCCCGGCGCCACCGATCCGCCTTACCTCGTGCTCGATCCTCTCGGCTCCAACGATCTGCCGAGCCGCGACAAGGCGAGGAAGGTGGTACGCGCCATCCTCGAGCGGAAATACGCCGAGCTGCCCGCCAGCTACGTGCAGCTCGTGGTGGACTCGTTCAAGGACGATCCGGTGGTCTTGCGTGCGCCCCGCTACGTCAAGTCGCGGCGCGCGCCGAAGGGTGAGGTGCGACAGCCCGGCGCGCCGCGCATCGCGCTCGTTCTCAACGACGAGCACACGCTGCACCATGTGCAGGACCGCGGCTATGTGGAGGCACCGGTTCGCATCCGCTCGATCATGGCCGAGCTCGAGCCGTCGGGTCTGTTCGAGCGGCTGCCGACCAAGCGCTTCTCCGACCGGCATATCCGCGCCGTGCATGACGGTCGGCTCGTCGACTATATTCGCAAGGCATGCCTCCTCGCCGGCTCCAAGAAGTCCATATACCCTTACGTGTTCCCGGTGCGGAACGCGGCGCGGCCGCCGAAGGACGAGACGGTGCTCGCCGGCTATTACTGCATCGATACCTTCACGCCGCTGAACGAGAGCGCCTATCTCGCTGCCCGCTCGGCCGTCGACTGCTCGCTCACCGCCGCCGAGAAGGTGCTCGAAGGGGCCGGCCTCGCCTACGCTTTGGTGCGACCGCCGGGCCACCACGCTGAGACCCATGCCTTTGGCGGCTTCTGCTATTTCAACAACGCGGCCATCGCGGCGAATCTTCTGGCGCGTTACGGCAAGGTCGCCATCCTCGACATCGACTATCACCACGGTAACGGCCAGCAAGAGATCTTCTACAGCCGCGCCGACGTGCTCACCGTTTCGGTGCACGGTCATCCGAGCTTCGCTTATCCCTATTTCGCCGGGTTCCGCGACGAGACAGGGATCGCGCCGGCGGCGGTTACAATCTCAACATTCCGCTGCCCGAGCACATCACCCCGGAGCAGCACCGCAATGCGGTCGCCGAGGCCCTACGCCGCGTCAAGCGCTTCGCTCCGGCCTATCTCGTGGTCTCGCTCGGGCTCGATACGGCGCGCGGCGACCCCACCGGCACCTGGTCCAACGGCGCCCGCGACTTCGAGCAGCTCGGCCGCATGATCGGCGAGCAGAACTATCCGACGCTGGTCGTGCAGGAGGGCGGCTATCGTGTCCGCACGCTGGGCACCAATACGCGCAATTTCTTCTCAGGCCTCGTGGCTGGTCATTCCACCGCCCGCGCCGCCGTGCCCGTGATGCCGCACGATCCCGCTGCTAAGCGCGCCCGCGAGGCGCTGGAATGGCGCAGCGCCGTGATGGCCCACGATGTGGGGCGTGTCCGCTCGCTGGTCACCAGCACGGGCTTCTTCAGCGCGGCGGAGGTCGACATCGCCGGCGAGCTCGTGACCGAGCGCCTCACCAAGGGCATCCGCTCCGGCTACCATTTCGTGCTCGCCGAGCGTGGGCCGTCGCTCGTGGCTTACGCCTGTTACGGGCCGATCGATGGCACGGACGCATCGTTCGATCTCTACTGGATCGCCGTGGCGCCCGAAGAGCAGGGCAAGGGGCTCGGCGCGCAAGTCTATGCGCGGGCCGAAGCGGCCATGCGCCGGGCCGGGGCCAAGCGCATCTACGCCGACACGTCATCGTCCGACCGCTACGCGCCGACCCGCGGCTTCTATGAGCAGCAAGGTTTCGCCGAGCAGGCGCGCTTGCCCGACTTCTACGGCCCGGGCGACGGCAAGGTCGTGTACGTGAAGACGCTCGACGCCTGAGCTGCTAATCGCGCGATCCGCGCCTGCCTTGCGCTGCAAAACAGACGAGGGGTTTTGGGGGTGTAATCGCCAAGTTTTCGTAGCCGTACAACCTGGGGATCGTCTGGGTATCCTGTGGTTTTTGACCCCGGGTTCGGCTATTTTCGCCCTTCGCGCCAAGTAACCATCTAACGAGCAAATAACCGGCGCGTACAACGAGGAGAAGGCAGCATCATGCGCAGATTTCTTTTGATTGCCGCGGCGGCAGCAATTGCGCTCGTCGGCCTGTCGGCCAACCAGTGTGGCGGCGGCAAGGAAGACAAGGCCGAGCCGGCGAAGCCCGCCGAGGAAATGCCCGCCAAGCCGGCCGAGGCTATGCCCGACGAATCCATGGACGACTCGTCCACGCCGGCTGAGTAAGCCGTCGAGGGATTGAAGAGTGAAACGGGCCGCGCCGTTAGGACGGCGGTGCGGTCCCGCTTTCGTTCAGCCGTCCTTCGCCGGAAAGGCGTAGACTAACGGCGCGAGATTCCGCGCCGTGTCCCAGTCGCCGCCGTCCGGTGTCAGCCCGAGCCGCACCACGACGAGATCGCGCGACGGCAGAATCGCCACCGCCTGTCCTTGATAGCCAAGCATGTAATAGCCGTCGTCCGGCATTGGCGGCTCGCCGAGTCCAGGCGACAGCGGCAGCTTGAGCCACATTTGCGCCCCGTACTCGTTCTCGGGTGACAGCGGCGTTGGGCGAAGCGAATAGGCGAGCCAGCCCGCCGGCAACAGCCGGTTTCCCTGCCACACCCCGTCGCGCAGGAAGAAAAGCCCGAGCCGCGCCCAGTCCCGGGCCGAGGCATAGAGGAAGGACGAGCCGACAAACGTGCCGGCCGCGTCCGGGGCGAGCACGGCGCTGGTCATGCCGAGCGGCTTGAACAGCCGCGCGTTCGGAAAGCGGAGATAGTCGCGCTCGCTGGCGAAGGTTTCGCGCAAGACGCCGGCGATGACGTTGGTGGTTCCGCTCGAATAGGACCATTTGGTGCCGGGTGCATGCACGAGCGGCATCGACGCGGCGAACCCGGAAGCATCGCCGTTCACGAACAGCATCTGGGCGACATCGCTGAGATCGCTGCCATAGTCCTCCTGGAAGGCGAGCCCGCTCGTCATGCGCATCAGCTCGTTCAGCGTGATGGCGCGGCGCGGGTCGTCCACCGCCCGCCATTCCGGCAAGAGCGCGCTGTCGTTCAAATTGATCGCCCCGTCCATCACCCGCATACCGACCAGCGCGTTGGTCGCGGCCTTGGACATGGACCAGCCGATCAAGGGCGTCGATGCATCGAAGCCGGGGGCATAGCGCTCGGCCACGATGCGGCCCTCATGCACCACCAGGAGCGCGCGTGTGCCGCGGGGATGGGCCGGATCTGGCTCGGCGAAGATGTCCTCGATCGCCGCGGCGAGCGCCTCGCCGTCCACCCCGTCCGGCGGCGACCAGGCCAAGACCCTTTCGCCTTCGGGCCACAATGCAGCATTGTCGGGATCGCTATTCGTCGAGGTGCCAGCTGAGAACAGTCCGGCGCTTTGCGCGCGCAATGTCTCCGGCTTGACGTCGTGGATCAACGTGCAGCCGAGGCCGTCGCGGTGGAGCGAGGTCTGGGTGGCGATGCCATTGGCGGAAACGGTGACCGCCTCCGCTTTGGGATTGGCTGACGGCTGAAAGAACACCGCGAGCCCGAAGCCGGGCCCGGTCAGGTCCTGCGCCATCACGTCGTCGAAGCTGCGGTCCGAAACGAAGACGCCGGTGCATAAGGTCTGAGCCATGTAGCCCGAGGCGAGCAGCGCCACGCGGTAGGCCCTCGGCAGCACGATGGCCCCGGCCGTCACCACGAGAACGACAGCCAGCATCACCCAGAAACCGCGGGAAAGACCGAGCAACATCGCTGCTATTTCAGCGCCGCGGCGGCTTTCAGCACCTCATCGGCGTGACCAGGCACCTTCACCTTGCGCCACACGTTGCGCACGACGCCCTTGCCGTCGATCAGGAAGGTCGAGCGCTCGATGCCCATGTACTTTCGGCCATACATGCTCTTCTCGACCCATGTGCCGTAGGCCTCGCACACCGCACCGTCCTCGTCGGAGGCCAGCGGAAAGTTGAGCTCGTACTTCTCTTTGAACTTGTCGTGTTTTTTGACCGGGTCCTTCGAGATGCCGACGATCTCCGCGTCCACCTTGGAGAAGTCGGGCAGCGCGTCGCGAAAGGCGCAAGCCTCCGCCGTGCAGCCCGAGGTATCGTCCTTCGGATAGAAATACAGCACCACCGTTTTGCCCTTGAAATCCTTCAGCGAAACCTTGCCGCCGCCATCCGCCGGCAAGGTGAAGGAAGGTGCCTTGTCGCCCACGTCCACGCTCATGTTTCGCTCCTCTACGGCCCAAGCCGCTTGATCATTCTCACATGCGGGATCGTGTTCTCGTCGAACGGCTCGCCCTCTTTGCGATAGCCGAGTCTGAGATAGAACCCCTCTGCCCCGATTCGCGCATGAAGCACCATAAGGCGAAAGCCGCCGCCCGCGCCCCAGTCTTCCGCGTGGGCCAGCAGTCGCGCTCCGACCCGTTCCCGGCGGCGAGTCTCGGCCACGGCCATCTGCTTGAGATGGAGCGTCGTCTCGTCGAGCGGCCGCAAGGAGACCGTGCCGACGACCGCGCCATAGGACACCGCGCAGAAATGCTGGCGCATGGCGTCGTCCGTCAGTTCCTCGCCGGTGACCGATAGCCCCAGCGGCTTGCGCAGGATGATCTCGCGCAGTCGCAGGGCCTGCGTGTAGAGGTCCGAGCCGAGCGGCGCCTCGAATATGGCGATGATAGGGGCGTCAGTCATCGGTCGCCTCCCGCTTGGCCAGATGCTCGACCATGGCCCAGATGGCTTTGATCTGAGGGGCATCCTTGCCGAGATAGTCGAGCCCCGTATAGCCCCACCAGTCCCAGCAGCCTTCCGGATTGATCCCGGTGATCGCCTTGGCCTGCGGAAACAGGACGACGAGGCGATTGGCATCGGCCAACTCGGCGAAGCCCGCACCATGCACGAAGGCATCGCCGACCTCTTCGCGAGACTGGTTGCAGCCATGAAGCGCGATATGAACCCGGCAGCCCCGCTCCGTCTGGCACGTGGGCGGCACATAGACGACGCCTTCGTCGGCGAATCCGTCGCCCGGGTCGGAGAAGGGGTCCTGATCGAACACCACGAACTTGCCCTGCGGCTCGGCGGAGGCGGCTTGCAGCGGCCCGTAGATCCAACCGAGGATGGCGCGCGCCTGATCGTAGTTGCAGTCGCTGACGTAAGGCTCGTCCGTCAGACCGCAGGCCAAGCCGCCTTGCTCGGTGATGAAGGCGTGGCCGCCGGCGCCCTCCACCAGGGTGACGTTGCCGAGCGCCACGCCCAGAAGGTCGTAGAAGCGCTTGGCGGACGCGACCACGGGGCGGGTGACGGTCTGATCGTCGTTGCCGGAATAGAGGTAGACGTGGTGGTCGCGGAGCGCGTCGACCGGATCGATGACGCCGTCGTCGGCCAGCGCCTTGGTGCGCGCGACCAGCGCCTCGGGGTCGGGCGCGCCCATGGTCGTCTTCATGCAGCTGTAGAGCGCCTGCGTCGCGTTCTGCCCGATGGCGGTGGGCCAAAAGGGAAAGGCGCGCGAGGCTGCCGTCTCGGCGCAGGCGAACGGGCCGCCAGCCACGATGCCGGCGCCGACAATGTCCTTAGCGTGGGCGATCTCGATCTGGCCGGCCATATACGCGCCGGACGACAGCCCGGACACCGAGGTGGCGCCGAGCTCGGTGCCGAGCCGGGGCAGCGCCTCGGCGCTCAGGCCTGGAGATGGGCCGACGCTGAGACAGACCAGGAGACTGACGCCGGTCAGGAACGCCACGGCGGCGCCCGTGACGGGCCTAACCTTTCGCGAACCCATGGCCGATCACTCCTCCTTGCCACGCCGGCGCGCCCGGCACTGTCACAAACCGGCGAGAAGGCCGATTGGCGCCAGCTTGCGCGCCTCCTGCGGCGTCATTCTGTTCCACTTCCCAAAAACCACTTGCATCGCCGGAACACGAGGTGCAAATAGCGCCTCTTATTCGATCAACATCTGCTGGTTGGGGAGGACGCCATGTCCAGTGACGCCCTCTTCCAATTGGGGATGGACTTGGATCATGGTTCAAGCACCGCCCAAACGGAAGAAAAGCATTCCCGGTGCCTCGATCCCGAAATGGGAGAGGAGCGCAAGGACTTTTTCTGTGAGCGAGACGGAGTCCGCTACGCGGGAACTCATCTCCTAATCGATCTGGTCAGAGCCGAACGGCTCGACGAGTTAGACCATATCGAGCAAACCTTGAGGCGGTGTGTGGAGGCTGCGGGCGCGACGCTCCTGCATATCCACCTTCATCACTTCACGCCGAATGGTGGGGTCTCGGGTGTCGCGGTTCTCGCTGAGTCGCATATATCCATCCATAGCTGGCCCGAATACGGCTATGCCGCACTCGACGTGTTCATGTGCGGCGATGCCAATCCGCGGGCGTCCATCGATGTGCTGAAAGAGGCGTTTACGCCAGGCAAGGTGGTCGTCAAAACGCAACTTCGGGGCAAGGAACTTCAGCGATGGAACGGTGGGTCGAAGAGACACTCCATGGCGGCTTCCGTGTCCGCCTAAAGGCGGACCGCGTCCTCTTCGATAGCGAGACCGAGCACCAGCAGCTGATCATCTTCGAGAACTCGGACTTCGGCCGGGTGATGATGCTGGACGGCGTCGTCCAGCTCTCCACCCGGGACGAGTTCGTCTATCACGAGATGATGGCGCATGTGCCTCTGTTCGCGCACGGAAAGGCGAAACGCGTGCTCATCGTTGGCGGCGGCGATGGCGGAGTGCTGCGCGAGGTGCTGAAGCATCCCGAGGTGAAAAGCGCCACGCTGTGCGAGATCGATCGCAGCGTCATCGATCTCGCCCGCGAGCATTTCCCGGACGTGTCCGCCGGCGCCTTCGACGACAAGCGCACGCGTGTCGTCATCGCCGACGGCACCAAGTTCGTCCATGAGACGGACGACCGCTTCGACGTGATCTTGGTGGACTCTACCGATCCCATCGGGCCGGGCGCCGTGCTGTTCACCAAGGAGTTCTACACGGATTGCCGCAGGGCGCTCGCGCCGGGCGGCGTGCTGGTGACGCAGAATGGTCTGCCGTTCCTGCAAGCGTCGGAACTCAAGCAGTCGGCCAGCTACTTCCGCGATCTGTTCGACGACGCCTTCGCCTATCTCGCCACCACGCCGAGCTACTTTGGCGGCTCCATGTCCTATGGCTGGGCCACCGACGACAAGGACCTCAGGCACCACAAGCTCAAGAAGATTGAGCGGCGCTACAAGAAGGCGGGCCGCTTCCCGACGCGCTATTGGCGCCCCGACATGCAGCTCGCCGCCTTCGCGCTCCCCACCTACATCCGCGAGCTGGTCGAGACTTAGGGCTACAGCCGCTCGAAATGCGGCAGGTCGCCCACCAGCGGCTGGCAATAATCGTAGAAGGACGGGCTCACATTGTTGCGTCCCGACAGGAGCTCGGGCGGCACGTGCCGCGCGTGGCGCGCTACCGCGGAAAGCTCGGCGCGGCCGAATGCGCTCCGATAGGAATCGATGGCGTTGGAGGTGCGGACGATGGTCACCGAGGCGCTCATCTCGCCGTTGCTCGCGAGCTCCGCGGCGAAACGGCCGACACCCCGCGCCTCGGCCGCATCGACCGTCGACGTCTCCGGCCAGCAGCGCTGCAGATAGCCGAACGTATCGGCCCGGATACGCGGCGCCTTGCCCCCGGCGGGCGTGAGTCCCTTCTTGAGGAAGCCGGCCAAGCCGTCGCCGAGCGCGCCGGAGCCCGAGAGCTGCACATTGCCGTGGGCGTCGACCTCGCCCGTGCCCATCAGCTGCGGCCCGATCTCCTTGCCGTCGGCGTCGCGAATGCCCTCGCTGACGGCGATCTGGCAGCGGCCGAGCTTGGTGTAGACGGCATCCACGTCCGCCAGGAATTCGTCCATGACGAACGGCACCTCGGGGACATAGATGAGATGGGGTGCCGGGCGCTTCGCCGGATCCTCGTCCGTCTCGCGCAGCTCGCGCGCGAGCGCCGCCGAGGCGGTGAGGAAGCCCGCATTGCGTCCCATGATGATGTTGATCTTGATGCCGCCGAGGCTGGCATTGTCGAGCGCGTCGCCCATATGGGCCAGCGTCACGAAACGCGCGGCCGACGGAAAGCCCGGCGTGTGGTCGTTCTCGCGCAGATCGTTGTCGATGGTCTTCGGCACATGAAAGCAGCGCAGCTCGTAGCCGGCTTCGGCCGCCTTCTCGGCGACGATGCGGCAGGTGTCGGCGGAGTCGTTGCCGCCAATATAGAAGAAGTAGCGGATGTCGTTGCTGCGGCAGCCTTCGAGGATCCGGTCGCAATAGGCCGCGTCAGGCTTGTCCCGGGTGGAGCCGAGCGCAGCGGAGGGCGTGCGGGCGATGCGCTCCAGGCGTTCCGCCGAGAGCGGGGCGAGGTCGATAAGCTCGTCCGCCTTGCCCGAGGAAATGCCGCGCACGCCGTGCCGCATGCCGAAAATGCGCTTCACCTTGCCAGCGTTGACCAGGCCCTCGCGCAAGCCCTCGATAACCCCGACCAGCGCCTGATTAATGACGGCGGTCGGCCCGCCCGATTGCCCGATAACGGCGTTGCCGGTTGGAAGATCAGCCACGCTCCCCCTCCTTGGGTTTTTGGAGGCGGCACCATGCCTCGACGGCTGACGGCGCGCAAGACGAAGAGCGGGCGGCGTTTTCGGCTAGGCGCAGCGCAACAGATGCAGGCTGAAGAGCCGGTCGTCATCGGTCCAGGCCTCGACCGGGCGCCAGCCTGAGCTTGACGCCAGCGCCTGGAACTCGGGCACCGAATATTTGTGCGAGTTCTCGGTGTGAATGCGTTCGCCCTTGTCGAAACTGAAGCGGCGAGCGCGAACCTGCACTGTCTGCTCGGTGAGGCTCTCGAGATATATCTCGATGCGGCCCTTGGCATCGTTATAGACGGCCCGATGGGCGAAGCTGCCGATGTCGAAATCCCCGTCGAGCTCGCGATTGATGCGCGCCAGCATGTTGAGGCTGAACGAAGCGGTGACGCCGTCATCGTCGTCATAGGCCGGCAGCAGAATGTCGAGACTCTTCTTCAGGTCGACGCCGATCAGGAAGGCGCTGTTCCGGCCCAACAGATGCGCCGCATTGACCAGGAAGTCTCGCGCTTCCTCATGGGTCAGATTGCCGATGGTCGAGCCTGAGAAGAAACCGAGCTTCTGTCCGCGTGGCGCGCCGGCGAGGTGACGGGTCCGGGTGAAGTCGCCGACCAACGGTTTGACGGTGAGGCCGTCATGCTCGGCTTCGAGCCGCCTCGCCGCTTCGGTCAAGAAGGACTCCGACACGTCGATCGGGATGTAGGTATCGAGACCGTCCAGCGCGTCAATCAATAGGCGCGTCTTGCGGCTGGAGCCCGAGCCAAACTCCACGAGGATATCCACGTCGCCGGCGAGCCGCGCGATTGCCGCGCCATAGGTCTCGAGCAGGGCCGTCTCGGTTCGCGTCGGATAATATTCCTTGAGCCGCGTGATGTCCTCGAACAGCGCCGAGCCCACCGCGTCATAGAGAAAGCGCGAAGGGATGCTGCGGGGACGGCGTGCCAGTCCCGCGAGCACCGCTTGGGCGAACTCCGCGGTCTCGGCCTCGCGCCGCGTGGACTTGGCAGACGAGGCGGAGGTCCGGCCCTCAGCCAAGGTTGAAGAGATGTCGCTCGCCATTACGCGTCCGCCGCGAGCCTGAGGCCCGTGAACTGCCAGCGTTGATGGGGATAGAAGAAATTGCGGTAGGTGCGCCGGATATGGCCGGCGGGCGTGGCGCAGGAGCCGCCCTTGAGCACGAACTGATTGCACATGAATTTGCCGTTATATTCACCGACCGCGCCAGGCGCCGGCTTGAAGCCTGGATAGGGGAGATAAGCGCTTGCCGTCCACTCCCAGACATCGCCGAACATCTGCGTAAGCCCATCGTCAGCATTGGCGGGCAGGGGACGCAAATGATCGGCGCCGAGGTCGCGTCCTGCGACCGGTAGATCGGCGGCGGCCACCTCCCATTCGAACTCGGACGGCAGCCGGCATCCGGCCCAGCGGGCGAAGGCATCCGCTTCGAAATAGCTCACATGCGTCACCGGCGCCGCCGGGTCCACGGGCCGGTGGCCCAGTAGGCTCATCTGCATGTAGCCGCCATCGGCCTCCTCGAAATAGAGCGGTCCTTGCCACTCTTGGCCTTGGATCGTGTTCCAGCCGTCGGCGAGCCAAAGCGACGCGGTCGCATAACCACCATCCTCGATGAAATCGATCCACTCGGCGTTGGTCACGCAGCGATTGGCCAGCTTGAAGGGACGAATGAGGGCCTCGTGCCGCGGGTCCTCATTGTCGTAGGCGAAGCCTTTGCCGTCGTGTCCGACCTCGAAGATGCCGCCGTCGAATGACGACCAGGCAAGTGGCGCCGCGTTCTGCACCGAGACGCCAGGCTTAGCTTTGCGGTAGGCGGGCTTGAGCGGGCCTGCGGAGAACAGGCTCAAGATGTCGGTCAGGAGAAGCTCCTGGTGCTGCTGCTCGTGATTGATGCCGAGCTCGATGATCTCCGCGGCGTCGCTCGGCATGTCGCCCGCGAACATTTGCACGAGCGCCTCGTCCACATGCGCGCGATAGGCGCGCACGTCCGCGGCGGTGGGGCGCGTCAGGAGGCCGCGCTTGGGCCGCGGATGACGCGGGCCGACGGCCTCGTAATAGGAGTTGAAGCAGTATTCGTAAGTCTCGTCGAACAGCCGGTAGCCGGGCAGCAAGCGCTTCAGCAGGAAGGCCTCGAAGAACCACGTGGTATGCGCGAGATGCCATTTGGTGGGGCTTGCGTCGTCATTGGCTTGGACGACCTGGTCTTCGTCGCTCAGCGGATCGGCCAGCGCGAGCGACAGCCGGCGCGTTTCCATCAGACGATCGTGCAGTTCTGTGAGCTTGGAAGAGGGCGTCCGCCGAGGCTCGGCGATGACGGTGTTACTCAGGCTCATGATTCCTCCCGTGGGGCTCGGGCGCCTGTCTCTCAACGTGCGATTTAGCAGCTTGTTCCTACTCAGGAAATAATCAAACATGCACAATTCCGTGACGATTGTTTGATTCAAGGCGAGGGATAGTCCGTTGCGCGAGACGCGCGCCGATCCGCATGATCCGCTCATTTCCTTCGATGGGCGCCAATCGCAAGTCGCCGCAGCGCTGCAGCGCGGCGTTTGCCGGACCTTGCGCGCGTTGGGACACTCGGTCGTTGCCGAACTGCCGCTGGCGAATGGCCGCCGCGCCGACGTGGTGGGCTTGTCGCCGAGCGGCGACGTGCTGATCGTCGAGATCAAATCCTGCCTGGTCGATTACCGCACTGACGGTAAGTGGCACGAATATTTGGACTATTGCGATCGGCTCTATTTCGCCGTGGCGGCCGACTTCCCATGCGAGGTGATTCCCGAGCATGCGGGCCTCATCCTCGCCGATCGCTATGGGGCCGAGTTGGTGCGGGAGCCGGCCGAGACGCGGCTTTCCGCCGCCCGGCGCAAGGCGATGATGATCTGCTTTGCGCGCGCGGCAGCGCTACGCCTGCAGCATCATCTCGATCCGGGCTGCGGCTTCGAAAGCTGAAAGTGTCGGAAGGCTATTTCGGCGCGCGCTTGGCGAGAATGCGCTGCAGCGTGCGGCGGTGCATGTTGAGGCGCCGCGCCGTCTCCGAGACGTTGCGGTTGCATAGCTCATAGACGCGCTGAATATGCTCCCAACGCACGCGGTCGGCCGACATCGGGTTTTCCGGGGGCGGTGCCTTGGTATTGGCCGAGGCGACGAGCGCGTTATAGACGTCGTCCGCATCCGCCGGCTTGGCCAGATAGTCCACCGCGCCGATCTTCACCGCGGTGACGGCGGTCGCGATATTGCCGTAACCGGTCAGCACCACGGCGCGCGCCTCGGGGCGCACGTCCTTCAACGCGGCGATGACATCGATGCCGTTGCCGTCTTCCAGGCGCATATCGACCACGGCGAAAGCCGGCGGGCGGCGCTTGAGCGAGGCGAGACCGTCCTCGACGGACGCGGCAGCCTCGACTTCGAAACCACGGGTTTCCATGGCGCGGGCGAGCCGGGCAAGGAAAGCGCGATCGTCGTCGACGATCAGAAGAGTATTGTCCTGCGGCACGTGCACGCCCTGTGGCGTCGGCAACACCGGCCGGGTTTCCATGATCAGCTCCTAAATCGCTGCGATGGCCAACCCTTAAGGCGTAACCTCCCAAACGGATTGACGGTTCTTGTTGCAGCTAGAGGTAGGGATTTTTGCACTGCGAAGCAAGCCTAGCGGGAGAACGCGATGGGATCAAAGTGAACGGAAACCATCGAAAAGACGTCGATTTCCGGGCAGATCGCTCCGAAAACCTCGTCTTTCGCCCGGTTTCGCTCTGAATCCGACGTTCAGATAAACGGCGTGAACTCGTCTTTGCCCGGCGGTTGCTCGAACCGCGCCCGCGGCCAGATCACCGTCACCACCGCGCCGCTCTCCGGCTCGGGCCGGTTGGCTAGCTCGAGTTGAGCGCCGGAGCGCTCGAGCAGCGTCTTGGCGATAAAGAAGCCGAGCCCCATGCCGATATGGCTCGTCCGGCGCTCCTCGCCCCAGCTCTCGCCGGGCCGCGTGGTCACGAAAGGCTCGCCCAACTGCTCGAGCACGTGCGGGGGAAAGCCTTCCCCGTCGTCGGCGATGACGATGCGGACCTCGTCTTGCGACCAATGGGCGTCGACGTCCACTTTGGAGGCGGCGAAGTCGATGGCGTTTTCCACCAGATTGCCGAGGCCGTAGATGACGCCCGGGT
The DNA here is from genome assembly GCF_001723305.1 of Methyloceanibacter superfactus. Lineage (GTDB taxonomy): Bacteria > Pseudomonadota > Alphaproteobacteria > Rhizobiales > Methyloligellaceae > Methyloceanibacter > Methyloceanibacter superfactus. The sequence goes on along the minus strand of NZ_LPWF01000004.1, from coordinate 153,443 downwards.
TGCGTTGGGTCACCGGCTCCTTGCCCGCGGCGCTGCACCGGTCGATGCCGGCAAGCGGCCCGGTCGTCACCTCGATCGGTACCGCGAGCAGCCGGTTCGGCGCGACCACCTCCTCGATCAGATGGCTGACGGGCATGCGCGAGACGATTATGTCCAGCTCCTCGCCGCGTCCGGCGAGCTCCTTCAGAATCTCGCGGCAGCGCTCCGCCTGAGCCCGCACCAGAAGCAGATCCTCGTAATGGGGGTCGGCCTCCTTGGCGTCGCGCAGCAGCTCCTTGGTCACGACCGCAATGGTGGCGAGCGGCGTGCCGAGCCCGTGCGCCGCCGCCGCCGCCAGTCCGTCGAGCGCGGAGAGCTTCTGCTCACGGGCGAGCACCATCTCGGCGGCGGCGAGCGCCTCGGCCATGCGCCGGCCTTCCTCCGCGGTGCGCCACGAATAAAAACCGATGAACAGAATGCCGGCGACCACGGACGCCCAAATACCCATCACGTAAGGGAAGGGCAGCACCAAGGCCTCATGCCCGAACCAGGGCAGCGGATGATGGAAGGTGGTGAGCACGGTCGCCGCACCGATGGCCAGCACGCCGAGCGCCACGGTGATCCGCAAGGGAAGCGTCGACGCCGACACGGTGACAGGCGCGACGAGAAGGAAAGCGAAGGGATTCTCCAGCCCGCCGGTGAGATAGAGCAGCGCCGCCAGTTGCAGGATGTCGTATCCCAGCATCATGAAGGCGTAGTTGGCCTTGAGGCGCTGGCTGGCCGGGTAGCGGATGCGCAAGGCGACGTTCAACCAAGCCGACAGCGCGATCACGGCGAAGCAGCCGCCGATCGGCAGGTCGATGCCGAGCGCCCAATAGGCGCCGATCACCGTTAGGCTCTGACCGAGCACCGCGAGCCAGCGCAGCCTGACGATCGTCTGCAGGCGCAGGCGGCTCTCGCCCGCGCGCAGCCATTCCGGCACGGCGCCGCGGCGATCGGTTTGACTATTGTCCAGGGCGGCCATAGGTGAACCCTAACATGTGGCGGTGAGCCATAATTCCGACAAAGCGGGCGCGCAGCGCAAGGTCATGAACGACGCAAGGGGCAACTTACAAGGGGAAAACGGCGACGGCGCCGATCTTACGCGCCTGCCCGTGATGGTGCGCGGCCTCACCAAGCGATATGGCGCCGTCACCGCCGTCGATCACATAAGTTTTACGATCCAGGCCGGCTCGACCGTGGCGCTTCTCGGCGAACGGCGCCGGCAAGACCACGACCATCGCCATGCTGCTCGGGCTCGTCATGCCGAGCGAAGGCGAGGTCCGCATATTCGGCGCCGATATGAGCCGCAATCGCTACGACGTGGCCCAGCGCCTGAACTTCCAGAGCCCCTATGTCGACCTGCCGGCGCGGCTCACGGTGAAGCAGAACCTGAAAGTTTACGCGGGCCTTTACGGCATCGCCAACGCGGCGGAGCGCATCGCCTATGTCGTAGAGCATCTGCAGATCGCGCCGCTGCTCGACCGGCCGACCGGCAAGCTCTCCGCCGGTCAGAAGACACGCGTGGGCCTCGCCAAGGCCCTGCTGAACGCGCCCGAGCTGCTGTTGCTCGACGAGCCCACCGCCTCGCTCGATCCGGACACAGCGGATTGGATTCGCCGCAAGCTGAAAGACTACGCGGCCGAGCGTAACGCCACGGTGCTGCTCGCCTCCCACAACATGGCCGAGGTGGAACGTCTCGCCGATCGCGTCATCCTGCTTCAGGCGGGGCGCATCATCGAGGACGAGACGCCGCGAGCGCTCATTAAGAGCTACGGGCGCGACACGCTCGAAGACGTGTTTCTCGATCTCGTGCGTGGGCGCGCCAAGCTGGCCGCCGTCGAGCCCGAACAGCCGCGGAAGGCGTCATGAGTACGTCGCCAAGCGGCAATGGCGTCGAGCCCGTGCTGCTGTCCCCGAGCGGCATATCGGCGTCGTTTCGGCGCGTGTGGGCGCTCGTCCATCGCTACGTCTACCTGTTGCGCAGCTCCGGCGTGCGTCTGGTGGAGCTCATCTACTGGCCGTTCCTGCAAATGCTCACGTGGGGCTTCTTGCAGAAATATCTCGCCGAGACATCGAGCCCGCTGATGCAGGCCGCCGGCGTGCTGATCGGCTCGGTCCTGCTGTGGGACATTCTATTTCGCTCGAAGATCGGCTTCTCGACGACCTTCATCGAGGAGATGTGGTCACGCAATCTCGGCAATCTGCTCACCAGCCCGTTGCGGCCCTACGAGCTTGTGGCCGCCTTGAGCCTGTGGAGCATCATTCGCCTCGGCGTCAGCATGGTGCCCGTGGCGATCGCCGCCTATTTCATTTTTGGCTTCAACCTGCTCACCCTCGGGCTGCCACTCGCCGTCTTCTTCTGCGTGCTCGTACTGACGAGCTGGTCGCTGGGTTTGATCTCGGCCGGCGTGATTTTGCGCTACGGACTCGGTGCGGAAGAGCTGGCGTGGTCGCTCGCCTTTTTGCTGCTGCCCTTGTGCTGCGTGTATTATCCGGTGTCGGTGTTGCCCGATTGGCTGCAACCGGTTGCGCTCGCGCTACCGCCGACGCATGTGTTCGAGGGTATGCGCTCCATCCTCCTCCACCACACGTTCGATCCGATGGATCTGTGGTGGGCCTTGGCGTTGAACGCGATCTATCTGGCGGCGGGCTATGCCACGTTCAGCTGGTTCCTAAGCCGCGCGCGGATCAACGGCACGCTGCTGCAACTTGGTGAGTGAATTCGATGCGACGTCCGTTTCTCCTGGTTATTGTCGGCGGCTTTCTTCTCGGTGCGCTCATCGGCGCCGGCATTCTCATTCTCAACACCGACATGCAAAACAACCGCGTGACGACGAGCGGCAAGGCGCTTGTCGGCGGCCCCTTCGAGCTTGTCGGCAAAGACGGCAAGACCGTCTCCGATAAAGATTTCCGCGGCCGCCACATGCTCGTGTTTTTCGGCTTCACCCACTGCCCCGACATTTGTCCGGCAGAGTTGCAGGTCATGTCGGCGGCGTTGGACGGGCTGGGGAAGGATGCGGACAAAGTCGTCCCCATCTTTATTACGCTCGATCCCGAGCGTGACACGCCCGAGGCCGTCACCGCCTATGTCGAGAATTTCGGACCGAACTTCGTGGGACTGTCCGGTTCGCCCGAGGCAATCGCCAAGGCTGCGAAAGCCTATCGCGTCACATACCAAAAGTTCCAAGACGAGAGCACGGGCGACAACTACAGCATCGACCATTCTGCACTTCTTTACCTTATGGGCCCCGACGGCGAATACATCACCCACATCCCTTACGGCACACCGGCGGACAAGATGACGGAGACTCTGCGCCGCTACCTATAGCCGCGCGTCCGATGCCCCTGCGGCAAGGTGTCATTGCACTGCAGCATAAAATCACCATTTGATTCCGCGATGCAGCATTATGATGCGTCTGAGTCGGAGGCTATGATGCTTTACCATCTCTATGAGCTGAACCAGGCCGCGCTGCGCCCCGCGCGCGCGGCTGCGGATGCTATCGGCTCCTGTTCCGCAATCCGCTGAATCCGGCGTCCCACACGGCCATGGGCCGCGGTGCCGCGGCCGCGCTCGAGCTTTTCGAGCGCTCGACCCGCCGTTATCGCAAGCCGACCTGGGACATCGATACGGTTGAGGTTAACGGCAGCAAGGTGGCGGTGCGCGAGCGCACCGTCCTGTCGAAGCCGTTCTGCGATCTCGTCCACTTCGAGCGTGACTTGGGTGCGAGCGCCAAACGCAACGCTTTCAAGCGCAGCGATCCCAAGGTTCTCGTGGTCGCGCCGATGGCGGGGCATTTCTCCACGCTGCTGCGCGGTACGGTGCGCGATCTGCTGCCCGATCACGATGTCTACGTCACCGAATGGCAGGACGCGCGCTATGTGCCGCGTGCCGCTGGGCCCTTCGACCTCGACGTCTATATCGATTACATCATGGAGTTCCTGCGGTTTTTCGACGGTGACGTGCATGTCATGGCCGTCTGCCAGCCGACCGTGCCGGTGTTCGCCGCCGTCTCGCTGATGGAGGCGCAGAAGGACCGCGCGGTGCCCCGCTCCATGGTCCTCATGGCCGGCCCGATCGATGCGCGCGAGAGCCCGACCGAGGTTAACCGCTACGCCGCCGGCAAGCCGCTGAGTTGGTTCCGCCGCAATGTCATCACCCAGGTTCCCTGGCCTTATCCGGGCATGATGCGGATGGTGTATCCGGGCTTCCTGCAGCTATCGGGCTTCATGGGCATGAATCTCGACCGGCATCTGAACGCCCACCGCGATCTCTTCCAGAATCTGGTCCGCGGCGACGGCGACTCGGCCACCAAGCACCGGGAATTCTATGACGAGTTCCTCGCGGTCATGGATCTCACCGCCGAGTACTACCTCCAGACCATCGAGACGGTCTTCCTGGAGCACAAGCTGCCCAAGGGCGAAATGCACCATCGAGGGACCCTGGTGGACCCCGGCAAGGTCCATCGGGTCGCCCTGATGACGGTGGAGGGCGAGAAGGACGATATCTCCGGGATCGGCCAGACGAAAGCTGCCCAAACTTTGTGCAAAAATCTCCCGGACGCCATGCGCGCCCATCATTTGCAGCCCGATGTAGGCCATTACGGCGTTTTTAATGGAAAGCGATTCCGGTCCGAGATTTTGCCGGAAATCCGGGCTTTCCTGAGGGCTCACGAGCGCCGTAGAGGCGTTCTGGCGCGTGCTCTAGGCCGGGTTGCCTAAAGCAGAGGCGAGCGCTCCCACAAAACCCTGTGCTACGGTGGCTCCTCAGATTCGTGGCCCCTTTTGGTACAGTTGGTAGGGAGCTTGGCATGCTGAAGCGGCTGAATATCGGGCGCGGAGAGACCATCGAAGTCAAAATAAAGGGGCTGGAAATTCCGATGCTCCTGCGTCGCAGCCTCCGCGCGCGTCGCTTCAGCCTGCAGGTGAGCGAGGCCCGCCGTGGCGCCGTCCTCACCATGCCGGTTTACTCGAGTTTCGCCGATGCGGACGAGTTCCTGTCCCGTCATCTGGATTGGCTGAAGGAGCGCGTCGCCGGCCTGCCCGAGCCCGTGCCCTTCACCGACGGGGCGGTGATTCCCTTGCGTGGGCTTGCCCATGTGCTGCGTTTTGCCGGCTCCGTGCGCCGGCGTGGCGTGGTGTGGGTCGAGGAGCCGGAAGACGCCAAGGTGGCGCCCGCCTGGCCGGCCGGGGCGCGCGTGGCCAAGCGGCGCCTGCCGCGCCTCCATGTCTCTGGCGAGGAAGAGCACGCCCCCCGGCGGCTGCTGGACTGGCTAAAGCGCCAGGCCCATCTCGATCTCAAGCTGCGCGTGGATCTCCACGCCAAGCGCCTCAACCTGACGCCGAAGCGCATCTTCGTGCGCGACCAGACCACACGCTGGGGGTCGTGCTCGACCACGGGCGCGCTGTCCTTCTCCTGGCGGCTGGTGCTCGCGCCGCCCTTCGTGCTCGACTATCTCGCCGCGCATGAGGTGGCCCATCTGGCTCATATGAACCACGGCCCGCGCTTCTGGGCGGTCGTCGCCCGCACCATGCCGCGCCACGAGGAGGCGAGGGAGTGGCTGCGCAAATACGGCGCGAGCCTGCATAGCTATGGCGCCGAGGGGCTTCCGCATCCCTCACGCGGCTCCTCGCCGAAGCGTAGCATCGAGTAGAGCGCGCTTAGCCGCCGCCGAAAATGCCAAGCACGCGTTGAAAGAGCGGCACGTCCTGGCTGGCCTCTTGCTTGGTCGCATGCGAGGTCCACGGGATGCGCGCCGCGATGGTGTCTTGCAGCCGCCGTGGCGCATGTGTGCCGGGCAGCGGCATCGGCTGCTTGCCCTCATGGGCCGCAAGCATGATGTCGTGCCAGAGTTCCGCGGGCAGCGTGCCGCCCGTGACTTTGCGCATCACCGAGCCGTCGTCATTGCCGATCCACACGCCCGCCACGTAATGGGCGGTGTAGCCGACGAACCAGGCGTCGCGCGAATTCTGCGTCGTGCCGGTCTTCCCGGCCGCCACATGATTGGGGATCGCCGCCCGCTTGCCGGTGCCGCGCACCAGCGCCGCGTTCAGCATATCGTTCATGGCGCCCACATATTGGAGCGCCACCACCTGGCCGGTTGTGGTGTGGCGCCGGCGGTAGAGCACCTTGCCGTCGCCGTTGCGCACGCGCGTGATGACATGAGGCAGCACGCGCTGGCCGCCATTGGCGAAGGGGGCATAGCTCCGGCGAGCTCCAACAGCGTCACCTCGGCGGTACCGAGCGCGATCGACGGCTGGGCGTGGAGCTTCGAATGGATGCCGAGCCGCCGTGCCGTGCGCACCACCTTCCAGGCGCCGACCTCGTTGGTGAGCCGCGCCGCCACGGTGTTGAGCGATTGCGCCATGGCCTCCCGCAGCGTCACCTCGCCCTTGTAGCGATTGGTGTAGTTCGAAGGCTTCCAGCCGCCGATATTGACCGGGCCGTCATAGGCGAGCGAGTCCGGCGTGTAGCCGCTTTCCAGCGCGGTGAGATAGACGAACGGCTTGAACGCCGAGCCCGGTTGCCGCAGCGATTTGATCGCCCGGTCGTAGGGGCTCGACCGATAGGAGCGGCCGCCGACCAGCGCCTTCACGCCGCCCACCGGATCAAGCACCACGATGGCGCCTTCGCCCGCCTTGAGCGCGCGGCCTTCCGTATCGAGCAGCTCGCGCAGCTTTTCTTGGCTCACCCGCTGAAGGTTGGCGTCGATGGTCGTGTCGACGATGAGATCGCCTTCGTGCTCGCCGACATATTCCGGCAGTAGCTCCGCCACCCAATCGACGGCATAGGGATAGCCCGTCTCGTCGCCCTTGGCCCGCAGTTTGAGCGGCGCGCGCCCGGCGGCTTCGGCTTCTTCCTCCGTGAGGAGCCGGCCTCCACCATGTTGTCGAGCACCTCGTCCGCCCGGGCGCTCGCCAGCCTGACGCTCCGTGTCGGAGCGTAGCGCGACGGGGCTTTCAGCAGGCCTGCCAGGAGCGCGGCTTGCGGTAGGCTCACGACGCGCGCCGACTTGCCGAAATAATGCCGCGCCGCGGCCTCGACGCCATAGGTGCCGCCGCCAAAATAGACCCGGTTGAGATAGAGCTCGAGGATTTCGTCCTTGGTGAAGCGCTGCTCAAGCCATACGGCGTAGACCAGCTCTTCCAGCTTGCGCGTGAGGGTGCGGTCGGGCTTGAGGAACAGATTCTTGGCGAGCTGCTGGGTGATAGTCGAGCCGCCCTCGACCACGGTGCCGGCCCGGAAGTTGCGGTAGGTGGCGCGCACCAGCCCGATCGGATCGATGCCGAAATGATGATAGAAGCGCCGGTCCTCGGTCGCCGTCACCGCCTCGATGAGGTGTTTCGGCAGCACGTCCACGCGCACATGACCGCGCCGTAAGCCGCGTTCCGCCAGCACGGTGCCGTCGGCGGCGAGGATCGTGACATTGGGCGGCCGGTCGTCGAGCGTGGCGAGGATCGGATCTGGGACCTGCGCGATGAAATAGACGACGGCGCCGCCGAACACGATGGTGCCCCAGATGCACGCCAGCAGACCGAAGCGGGCGATCTTGAAGGCAACCGGATGCCGCTGTACCGCGCGCTTCAGGCGCCACAGCCGGCCCTTGCGGCGTGCTTGCGGACGCCGCTTGGCGGGTGCCTTGCGCCGCGCGCCGATCCCGGGCTCCGGCCGGCGCTTCGCGCCGCGCTCGCCTTGGCCCGCGGCTTTGCGCTCCGTCGCACTCCTGCCATCGATGACCGCCTCGAACTTGATACTGCAAAGCGAGCCCCGGGCGACGGCACGACGGACCGGCGCAACGAGGCTCCTCAAGGCCAAAACCCTAGGGGTCGCGCCTTGCCACAGCGTTAAGGAATGAGGCGGAGAGAGCGCTTAGACGTCCAGATTGGCGACTTGCAGCGCGTTTTCCTGGATGAACTCGCGTCTTGGCTCGACCACGTCGCCCATCAGCCGCGAGAACACATCGTCAGCGTCCTCGCCCTCCTTGATCTTCACCTGGAGGATGGTGCGCGTGTCGAGGTCGAGCGTGGTCTCCCACAGCTGATTGGGGTTCATCTCGCCGAGGCCCTTATACCGTTGCAAGGAGAGCCCCTTGCGGCCCGTCTCCATTACCGCATCGAGAAGGTCGGTCGGGCCGTGCACCGCCAGCGTCGTGTCCTTGCGCTTCAGGATGGCGGCCTTGGCATAGACCTCCTGGAGATGAGCGGCATATTGATCGAGCTTGAGCGCGTCGGCGGACGCGATGAACGGTCCGTCGACCAGATGGGACTCCATGACGCCGCGCAGCTCACGCCAGAAGCGCATGCCGCCTTCGGGGAGCGCCTCGCCGTGCCAGCCCTGCTCGGTCTCCTCGGCCAGCGCATCGAGGCGCTTGGCGATATAGGCGGCAGCTTCCTGCGCCTGCTTGGCGTCCTTGAGGAATTTCGGATTGAGCACGCCGGCGATCGCCGCCTGCTCGATGATGAAGCGCGGATAGCGGCTGTGCAGGCCCTTGAGGACAGAGGTCACTTTCCGCGCCGTCTCGACGATGTCGCGCAAGTCCCGACCACTGCGCGCGGCGTCGTCGCCGGTCATCAGCACCGCGTCCTCGAGGCCTTCGCCGATCAGGTAGTCCTCAAGGTCAGTCTCGTTCTTCAGGTAGCGCTCCTGCTGTCCCCGCTTCACTTTGTAGAGGGGAGGCTGGGCGATGTAGAGATAGCCGCCTTCGATAAGCGACAACATCTGCCGGTAGAAGAAGGTGAGCAGCAGCGTGCGGATATGCGAGCCGTCCACGTCGGCGTCCGTCATGATGATGATCTTGTGGTAGCGCAGCTTGGCGAGATCGAACTCATCGCCGATGCCGGTGCCGAGCGCCGTGATCAGCGTGCCGATCTCCGCACTGGACAGCATCTTGTCGATGCGGGCGCGTTCCACGTTGAGGATCTTGCCGCGCAAGGGCAGCACGGCCTGGAAGGCCCGGTCGCGCGCCTGCTTGGCGCTGCCGCCGGCTGAATCGCCCTCGACGAGGAACAATTCGGACTTGGCGGGATCGCGTTCCTGGCAGTCGGCGAGCTTGCCGGGCAGCGACGCCATGTCGAGCGCACCTTTGCGGCGCGTGAGGTCGCGGGCCTTGCGCGCGGCCTCGCGCGCGGCCGCGGCTTCCACGATCTTCTGCACGATGTTGCGCGCCTCGCCCGGATTCTCCTCGAACCACTGGGAGAAGGCCTGGGCCATGACACCTTCGACCACCGGACGAACTTCCGAGGAGACGAGCTTGTCCTTGGTCTGGCTTGAGAATTTCGGGTCGGGCACCTTGACCGACAGCACGCATGTCAGTCCTTCGCGCGCGTCGTCGCCGGTCAGCGCCACTTTCTCCTTCTTGGCGATGCCGGATTCGGCGGCATAGGTGTTGACCGTGCGCGTGAGCGCCGCGCGGAAGCCTGCCAGATGCGTGCCGCCGTCGCGCTGCGGGATGTTGTTGGTGAAGCACAGCACGTTCTCGTGGTAGCTGTCGTTCCACCACAGGGCCGCCTCAACCGTGATGCCGTCTTGCGTCTTCTCCACCATGACCGGCTCGGTGATGAGCGGATGTTTGGTGCGGTCGAGAAACTTCACGAAGGCGCGCAAGCCGCCCTCGTAATACAGCTCCTCGCTCTTCGGCTCGACGCCGCGATGGTCCGACAGGATGATGCGCACGCCGGAATTGAGGAAGGCCAGCTCCCGCAGGCGATGCTCGAGCGTCGCATAGTCGAACTCGACCATGGTGAACGTCTCGGGCGACGGCACGAACGTGATGCGCGTGCCGGTCTTGCCGTCCGCGTCGCCGACTTCCTTAAGCGGTCCCTCGGGAACGCCGTTGGCGAAGCTCACGACATACTCCTTGCCCGCGCGCCAAATGGTGAGCTCGAGCCGGCTCGAAAGTGCGTTCACCACGGACACGCCCACGCCATGCAGACCACCCGACACCTTGTAGGAGTTCTGGTCGAACTTCCCGCCGGCATGGAGCTGCGTCATGATCACTTCCGCCGCCGAGACGCCTTCGCCTTTGTGAATCTCGGTGGGGATGCCGCGGCCGTTGTCTTCCACCGTCACCGAGCCGTCCGCGTTCAGCGTCACCTGGACGGCGTCGCAATAGCCGGCGAGGGACTCGTCGATGGCGTTGTCCACGACCTCGTAGACCATGTGGTGGAGGCCCGAGCCGTCGTCGGTGTCGCCGATATACATGCCCGGCCGCTTGCGCACGGCATCGAGGCCTTTCAGCACTTTGATCGACTCTGCGCCATAGTCTGCGGCAGCAGCGGCTTTGCGTTTGGCAGCTGGTGTCATGGGTCCCTGAGGCTGTTTTGAAGCGGTCGGTGTTGCTCTTTTGGGCGGGCCGCTGAGGCCCTTGGAATCACGTGCTGATATTACCCCGATTCACCGCCAAGATTTGGGCATCTTGTGCAATCGGGGAAAATAGTTCCCGGTCTGTTCCAGTCATCCAGGCCTGGGCTCCAAGCCGCAGAATTTCGCCAAAAAGTGCCTCGCGGCGGGCCTGATCCAGATGGGCGGCGACCTCGTCCAGGAGGACCAGAGGGCAGGTGCCTTCCAGCGCCTTGATCAGGTCGGCCTTGGCCAGCACGAGGCCCAGCAGAAGGGCCTTTTGCTCGCCCGAGGAGCACTGCGCTGCCGGGGCGTTTTTGGGACCGTGAACCACTAGTAAGTCGCTCAAATGCGGTCCTTCAAGGGTGCGTGACGCCGCACGGTCGCGCTCGCGGCCCGTCTCCAAGATCACCCGGAAGACGTCCTCCACCTCGGTCGCCGGGCGCATGGTCAGCTCCGTCTCCAGCGTGCCGTGGAGTGCCAGGACCGCATGCGGGAACGGGCCTTGCCCGCGCGCGGCCCTCGTCTCGTCGATGAGCGCCGTCAGCCGCTCCACCGCGTCGAGCCGGGCCGCCGCTATGGCCACGCCCGCTTCCGCCAGTTGCTCCTCCAGCCCCTCGAACAGCGCGCGCGAAAACTCCCGCATCTGGAACAGGCGATTGCGCTGGCGCATGGCCCGGTCGTAGCGGCCGAGCGGCGTGCGCATCTTGGGATCGAGCGCGAGCACGAGGCGGTCGAGGAACCGCCGCCGTTCGGACGCCGGACCCGTGAACAGTCCATCCATCGCCGGGATTAGAAACACGTGCTGCAAGTAGTCGCCGAGCGCGCCGGTGCTCTGGTCCTTGCCGGCGATGCGCACGCTGCGGCCTGCCCCTTCCTCGCGCGTGCCCGGCAGGAAGCCGGTGCCGATGTCCACTTCGCCCTGGCGCGACATGACCGTGGCGGCGATGGTGAAACCGCCTTGGCCGTCCTTGCGGGCAAGCTCGCCGTAAGGGCGTCCGCGCAGGCCATGGCCCGGGCCGAGCAGCGACACCGCTTCCAGAAGATTGGTCTTGCCCGAGCCGTTGTCGCCCACCAGCACCACGGGCGAAGCCTGGAGCGTGAACCTGGCGCTGGCGTAGTTGCGGAAGTCGGTGAGCTTGAGCGCGGTGACGAAGAGGCGGTCGGGCGCAAGGCCGTGGCCTTTGTCCGTCGGCGCGTCTGCGGGATCCTGTTCGCGCGGGCTCGCCCTCATACCCGCATCGGCATGAGGACGTAGAGGGCGGACGGGTCCTTCACGTCACGCACCATGGTGGGCGAGCCCGGATCGGCGAGCTGAAACTCTGCCGTGCCGCTGTCGAGTTGGCCGGTGATGTCGAGCAGATAGCGGGCCGTGAAGCCGATCTCCAACGGATCGAAGCCGTAGTCGACGGCGAGCTCCTCCGTGGCGCTGCCGGAATCCGGATTGTTCACCGACAGCACGAGCTTGCCCTCGGACAGCGCCAGCTTCACCGCGCGGCCCTTATCGCTCGACAAGGTGGAGACCCGGTCGACGGCTTGTGCGAAGGCGGCATTGTCTACCTCCATGCGCTTGTCGTTGCCTTGCGGGATGACGCGCTCATAGTCGGGGAAGGTCCCGTCGATGAGCTTGGAAGCGAGCACGACGCGACCGGCCGAAACGCGGATCTTCGCCGGCGACAGCTCCACGCGCACCTCGCCGTCGGCGTTCTCCACGAGCTTGGACAGCTCGACCACCGTCTTGCGCGGCACGATCACCCCCGGCATGCCCTCGGCGCCCGTCGGCAGCGGCAGCTCGACTTGCGCCAAACGATGGCCGTCGGTGGCCACTGCCCGCAAGGTCGGCTTGCCGTCCGTCTCGGCCGCATGAAGATAGATGCCGTTCAGGTAATAGCGGGTCTCTTCCGTGGAGATGGCGAAGCGGGTCTTCTCGATGAGGCGCCTGAGATCGGCGGCTGGCAACTTGAAGCTATGGTCGAGGTCGTCGACGGACAGCGCCGGGAAGTCGTCCGCCGGGAGAGTCTGCAGCGAGAACTGAGCCGGGCCGCTGGTGATGACGACCCGCTCCTGCTCGGCGTCACGCTCAAGCTCGATCTCGTTGCCTTCGGGCAGCTTGCGCACGATGTCGTAGAACATATGCGCAGGCACGGTGATGGCGCTGTCGCCCGACGACCGGCAGGGCACGGTTTCCACCAGCTCCATGTCGAGATCCGTGGCCGTCAGCCTGAGCTCGTTGGTCCCCGCCGCAAGCAGCACGTTCGACAAGATCGGAATGGTGTTGCGCCGCTCGACCACGCTGGCCACATGGGCGAGCGCCTTGGCGAGGCTCGGCTTGTCGATGGTGAGGCGCATGGTTGGAGAATACCCCGAAAATTGACGCTTCGCCGATGCATCAAGACCTGGCCGAAGGCCCGTGGCACCGGTCGAAAATCTGCTGACGCCTGGGTGAAAAGCTCAGAACTCCCGGCAAGACCTTGCCGCGACGGCGGCGACATTTCAAGGGGCACGAGGCGCCCTGAAAGAGCGGCGGGAGAGGCCTCGGTCCAGACAAGGCCCCTCCCGCCTTCCCTCTAGTCGCGCAGCAAGCGCTTCAGAAGCTCGATCTCCTCGCGCAGCTGATTGTCGTCGCTCATCAGCTGCTCGACCTTGCGGATCGCGTGCAGCACGGTGGTGTGGTCGCGGTTGCCGAAGCGCCGCCCAATCTCGGGCAGCGAGCGCGAGGTGAGCAATTTGGCGAGATACATGCCGATCTGACGCGGCCGCACGATCGACCGGTTGCGCCGTCCCGACAGCAGATCGCCGCGATTGACCCCGTAATGCTTGGACACGGTTCGCAGGATGTCGTCGATCCGCACCCGCCGGGGCTCGGTTCCCCGCATGAGGTCGCGCACGATCTGCTCGGCCACCGCGATGGTCACCGGCTCGTCGGTGAGCTGATAACTCGCCCGCAAGCGGTGGACGGCGCCCTCGAGCTCGCGCCCGCTCTCGGTCAGGCGCTCCGCCAGGAAGGCGAGCACCGTCTCGGAGACCTCGAGCCCCTTGGTGTCGGTGCAAGCTTCCTCGGCCCGCCTTTCGAGGATCTGGTGGCGCAGGTCGTAGTCCATCGCCTTGATCTGGGCCACGAGACCGCCTCCGAGCCGCGACTGCATGCGCTTGTCGAGCTTGTCGAGATGGGTCGGCGCGCGGTCCGCCGCCACGACGACCTGCCGCCCGCCGTCGATCAGCGAGTTCAGCGTGTGGCAGAACTCCTGCTGAATGGTCGGTCCTTGCAGGAACTCCATGTCGTCGATCAGCAGGATGTCGATGTTCCGCAGCTTCTCCTTGAAGGCGAGCGCGTCACGGGCGCGCAAAGCCTGCACGAAGCCCGACATGAAGCGCTCCGCGGTCAGGTAAAGCACCTCGGCCTCGGGCTTCTGCTGCTTGATCTCCCAGGAAATCGCGTGCAGCAGATGGGTTTTGCCCAGGCCGACATTGCCGTGCAGAAACAACGGATTGAACGGCGACTGCGGGCTCGAGAAGGCGCTCGCCACCTGTTGCGCCGCGGCGTGGGCAAGCTTGTTCGAGGCCCCCACCACGAAGCTCCCAAAGCTCAGGCGCGGGTCGAGCGGCGAGCCCTCGAAGCCACCGTAACCTGTGCGCAGCGGCATGGGCAGCGGCGTTAGGTCCGACGTCGTCATCGCCGGCGTCCGCCGTTCCTGCGTCGGTTCCTTCGGCAACTCGATGGCAAAATGCGGTTGTCTAACCGTGAACTCGAGGCGCTCGGCCGTCGGCCACTCAGACCGCGCCAGCCGCAGCACGGACTCGTAGTAATGCGTCCGCAGCCAGTTCCTTAGAAAGCGTGTGGCCACGGTGAGATGGATCACCCCGTCGCCCACCTGTTCGACCTCTACTCCCCTGAACCAGCTCGCGTAAACATCCTCGCCCAGTTCGCCACGCAGGCGGATTTTGACTCTCGACCAAGCGTCGCTTGGCGCGCACTGCTGCTTTTGCGGTGCTTGTGCCTGTGCATGTGCCACGGTTCTTATCTTTCCCATTCATCTCGTTCGCGCCTTTAACGCACCGCACGCATGTACTTGAGCAGCCAACTTGATTGACGCGGACAGCCACGACCGTCCTAGCGCCCGGCTCCTATCCCTGTTGCCAGGGGAGCCCGATCGCTTTCCACCCTAATAGGGACCCGCGATGCCTCTCGTCGTCGAGCGGTCCTTCGAACCCCTCAGAGACGTTGTGGCAAGCACGGTACCCCGCTGATGCCATCGCCCTGGCCGCAGCCAGACTCCGGCTTCCCGAACGGCAAATGAAGAAAAGGTCGTCGTCCGACTGGACACCGAGCGCCTTCAACTCGTTGGCGAGACGCTCGGCAAAACGCGGATCCACGGACTGATCGGGAAAAGACTGCCACTCCACGAGGACAGCACGTTTGCCCAAAGGCCCGAGATCGGGAATCCCTACATAGGTCCACTCCGCGCGGGTGCGCACATCGACGAGCTGCGATCGAGGGTTCGCCATGAGGCCTTTCCAGGCCGCCGCCACATCAACCTCGTCGACCGCGTTTTCGTCAGACTGCGCGCCCAAAATCGAGCCTCCTCCCCTAAAAATGTGAGCACGTCGAAAGAACTGTTTTTGAGCCGCCCACAATACGTGGTGACTTCACGCAATCTAGTACCGCAACATTCACAGCTTACGCATAAGAATTCCACAAGATTTCATCCCTCCTTGCTACGAAGACAAAGAAAACCTGTCCCGGGCGAACACCAAGGCCAAGATACTCAATTGTAAGGAGGGGACTTCCCCGTTCGGATGACTAGACTATACACACGCGAACCCCGCCGATCAAGCGACCGGGCAAGGTCACCACGCCCAGATGACCAGTAGGCGGAGCGGTTGGCCTGTCTCTCCAAGCCTCTGTGCAGCAAGCGTGAATCGACCAGGAGAAGCGGCGAAGAGCCCAGAAAGCTGGGGTTTCGGCGCCGGTTCGGGGCGAATTTTTTTTTTTCGAGGGGGGAGCCGGTGGATAAGACAGCGGGCGGCCGCGCCACCGGCCCGTTGTCAAGCGTTTGAAATATTCGTCAAATTGACATGTAGCGCGCGGAACTGTGCGCAAGCCCCGTGGCGCGGGGGCAACAGTCGTGTCTTTTCGGCGCCTAGGCGGTTTCCATCGCGCCGACGCGCTTGGCCAGGCGGGAGACCTTGCGAGAGGCGCTCTTACGGTGGAGCAGGCCCTTTTGCGCCGTGCGCACCATGAGCGGCTCGGCTTCCCTGAGCGCGGTCTGGGCGGCGTCCTTGTTGCCGGAGGCAATCGCCTCCTCGACCTTGCGCACGGAGCCGCGCATCTGGCTCCGCCGGTTCTTGTTGTCGGCGGTACGGCGGATGGTTTGGCGAACGGCTTTCTTCGCCGACTTAGTATTGGCCATTTCTAGGATCCTTGAGGGCGGCTTTCGGCCCGCGGAAGGGGGCGAAGGCACGATAGAAACACTGATTTAACGTGCTCTATAGCGAGCACCCCCAATAGCGTCAACTGGGCGCAAATCGGGGGCTGCCTCCCTCTATCCGCGAAACGAGCCTTTAGCGGTTCTTGAACTCTGGCTTCCGCTTGTCGATGAAGGCAGCCATGCCCTCCTTCTGGTCCTCCGTGGCGAACAGCGAGTAGAACTGGCCGCGCTCGAACCGGGTGCCTTCGGCCAGCGTCGTGGCGAAGCCGCGATTGATCGCCTCCTTGATCATCATCACCGCGTGCTGCGACAGGTTGGCGATCTTGTCGGCGACCTTCATGGCCTCCTCGAGAAGCTCGTCCGCCGGCACAATGCGGCTCACCAGATTGGCGCGCTCCGCTTCCTCAGCTTCCATCATGCGACCCGTGAGGCAGAGCTCCATGGCCTTCGCCTTGCCGACCGCGCGGGTCAGACGCTGGGTGCCGCCAGCCCCCGGCATGATGCCGAGATTGATCTCCGGCTGACCGAACACGGCGTTGTCGGCGGCCAAGATGATGTCGCACGACATGGCGAGCTCGCAGCCGCCGCCGAGCGCGTAGCCGCCCACCGCGGCGATGATCGGCTTGCGGATGTTGCCGATCTTATCGAACGGCGCCAGGAAGTCGCTGCCGTAGGCCTCCACGAAGGTTTTGGTGTGCATCTCCTTGATGTCGACGCCGGCGGCAAATGCCTTCTCGTTGCCGGTGATGACGATGGCGCCGATACCTGGGTCCGTCTCGAAGCCCTTCAGCGCGCGGTTCAACTCACTGATGAGAAGCGTGTTGAGCGCGTTCAGGGCGTGCGGCCGGTTGAGCGTGATCAGCCCGACTTTGCCCTGCCGCGTGACCAGCAGCGTTTCGTATGGGTTTTCCTCGGGCACCTGTTCGCCCTTTGCGATCTCTTCCACAAACATGAGTGTCAGTTCCCTTATCTCTGGCAGGTTGGACAGTAGAAGGTCGAGCGGCCGCTCTGGACGATGCGCCGGACGACGCCGTTGCATCCCGTCCTTCGGCAGGGTTTCCCCTCGCGGCCATAGACCTTGAAGCGATGTTGAAAGCGGCCGAGCCGTCCGTCCGTGTGGCGATAGTCGCGCAACGACGACCCGCCGGCCTTGATGGCGCTTGTCAGCACCGTCTTGATCCCGTCAACGAGCGTTTCCGTTTTTTTTGTTGGCTTGCCGGATTTGGTGGCGAGTGTTCCGGCGAGTTTCAGCGGCGAGATGCCGGCGCGGTGCAGCGCCTCGCAAGCATAGATGTTGCCGAGCCCGGCGATCAGCCGTTGATCGAGGAGGGCGGCCTTGATGGACGTGGCCTTGCCCTTGAGCTTCGATGCGAACCACGCGGGCGTGAAGTCATCGCCCAGCGGCTCGACGCCGAGACCTTTGAACAGGGCGTGACCGTCGAGCATGGCCCCCGGGATCAAGTCCATGATCCCGAAGCGCCGCGTGTCGCTGTAGCGCACCGCCGTGCCGTCGCCGAGATGGAACACGATGTGCTCATGCTTTGGTGTGGCTTTCGGGCGATGCGCAAAACGGCCGGGCGCGGCCGCGTCACCGTTCGCCTTGTCGATGGCGAACCGCCCGGTCATGCCGAGATGCATGACCAGCACCTCGCCGTCGTCTAGCCGCGCCAGCAGATATTTGGCGCGCCGGTCGAGCGCCTCGACCGTGCGGCCTTCCAGGCGCGCGCCGAACTCCGGGGGCAGCGGAAAGCGCAAGTCGGGCCGCCGCTGCTCGACGCGCGCGAAGGCGTTGCCCACCAAAATGGGTTCCAGACCCCGGCGCACGGTCTCGACCTCAGGCAGTTCCGGCATGGCGTCCCTGCATAGTGCAGTGCAGAAAAAATCTCATTGCACTGCAACAATAGCGTGATCTCGGGCCTTACGCTATTGTCCGTTCGCATGACCGAGGACCTGAAAAACCGCGATTCCACCGCCGGGACGGGAGCTGAGACGAGTTTTGGCTTCTCCCGCGTGGCCGAAAACGACCGGCAGCGCCTGGTGAACGAGGTGTTTGCCAAGGTGGCGCGCCGCTACGACCTGATGAACGACCTTATGTCGGGGGGTATGCATCGCCTGTGGAAAGCCGACCTGCTGACGGCCCTGGCGCCGCCGAAAAGCGCCACGCCCTTCGCTCTTTTGGACGTGGCCGGGGGCACGGGGGACATCGCCTTCCGCTTCCTGAAGCAGGTGGGCTCGGGCGCAGCGCGGTCTGCGACATCAGCAATGAGATGCTCGAGGCCGGCCGGGCGCGCGCCGTGGCGAAGGACGCCGGGCCCGCTCGACTTCGTCCAAGGCAACGCCGAAGCGCTGCCCTTCCCGAGCGCCCGCTTCGACGCCTATACGATCGCCTTCGGCATCCGCAACGTCACCCATATCGACAAGGCGCTGAGCGAGGCCTATCGCGTGCTCAAGCCCGGCGGACGGTTTCTCTGCTTGGAATTCTCGAGCGTGGAGATGCCGCTGCTCGACACGCTCTACGACGCCTACTCCTTCAATGCGATCCCGCGGCTGGGCGGTCTTGTCGCCGGTGACGCCGAGGCCTATCGCTATCTCGTGGAAAGCATCCGGCGCTTTCCTGATCAGGAAAGCTTCACCCGTTTGATTCAAGATGCGGGCTTCGAGCGGGTGAGCTATCGAAACCTGACCGGCGGCATCGCGCCATCCATTCCGGCTGGCGGATTTAGTGAGGCAGTAAGGTGAACGCCATCGCCAACATGGCGCGG
Organism: Methyloceanibacter superfactus; assembly: GCF_001723305.1. GTDB lineage: Bacteria > Pseudomonadota > Alphaproteobacteria > Rhizobiales > Methyloligellaceae > Methyloceanibacter > Methyloceanibacter superfactus. The sequence goes on along the minus strand of NZ_LPWF01000004.1, from coordinate 134,895 downwards.
CTGACAAAGGCCGGCGCAACGCTTGCGTGGAGCGGCGCCCGCGTGCTGCCCGACCATGCCAACCTGCCGGGCCCGCTCCGTCTGTTCGCCCGCGCCACCGCGCCCTTGCGCAAGAACGGCGCGGACGCGGGCAATCAGGCGCGGCTCTCCGCGGCGCTCACCGCGCTCGGCCCGTCTTACATCAAGCTCGGTCAGTTCCTCGCCACCCGCGACGACATCATCGGCCGCGAGCTGGCGCGCGATCTCTCCAGCCTTCAGGACCGCTTGCCGCCCTTCTCGCAAGACGAGGCGGTGAAGGCCGTGGAGGCGGCGCTCGAAGCGCCCATCGGCACGCTCTTCGCCGAGTTCGGTCCACCCGTGGCGGCGGCCTCCATCGCCCAAGTCCACAAGGCCAAGGTCAAGACGCCGGACGCTCGCTGAAAGACGTCGCCGTGAAGGTGCTGCGCCCCGGCATCGAGCAGCGCTTTCAGAAAGACCTCGACTCATATGTGTTGGCCGCGCGCATGATCGAGCGCTTCCATCCGCCCTCGCGGCGCCTAAAACCCCTTGCCGTCGTCGACACGCTGGCGAAGTCCGTCGCCATCGAGATGGATCTGCGCATGGAAGCGGCCGCCATCTCGGAGATGGCCGACAACATCAAGGACGACGAAGGCTTCCGCGTGCCTACGGTGGATTGGACACGCAGCGCACGGCGCGTGCTGACCTTGGAGTGGATCGACGGCGTCCCCATCGGCGATCTCGATAAGTTGCGCGCCGCCGGCCACGACCTGAAAGTGCTCGGCCGGACTCTGGTGCAGACTTTCCTGCGCCACGCCATGCGCGACGGCTTCTTCCACGCCGATATGCATCAGGGCAATCTATTCGTCGACGCCAAAGGCGACATCGTCGCCGTGGACTTCGGCATCATGGGCCTCTCAGCATGAAGGAGCGGCGCTTCCTGGCCGAGATCCTCTACGGCTTCATCACCCGCGACTATACCCGCGTTGCCGAGGTGCATTTCGAGGCGGGCTATGTGCCGCGCAAACATTCGGTGGCGCAATTCGCCCAAGCCTTGCGCGCTATCGGCGAGCCGATCATGGACCGGCCGGCAAGCGAGATCTCCATGGCCCAGCTCCTGGGCCAGCTCTTCCAATATACCGAAGTGTTCGACATGGAGACCCGGCCCGAGCTGATCCTCCTGCAAAAGACCATGGTGGTGGTCGAGGGCGTGGGCCGCAGCCTCGATCCGGCCCTCAATATCTGGGTGGTGGCCGAGCCCGTCGCCAAGGAGTGGCTGGAAAGCCAGCTCGGCGCCGGCGCGCGGCTCGAGCAGGCGGCCGAGAGCGCGGTTTCCGTCGGCCGCTTCGTCGGCGACATCCCGAAGCTGTTGATGCAGGCCGAGCGCGCCGCCGACGCCTTCGCCGACATGGCCGAGCAGGGCTTGCGCCTCGATACGAACAGCGTGGAGCGTTTGGCGCAAGCGCAGACCCGCCAGGACCGGGCGGGCCGCATCGGCATCTGGGTGGGCGCGATCGCGCTGGTGGCCATCGCGCTTGCGCTCTTGTTTTGATTTTTGGTCATTAACCCCAACATGGTAGTCATGGCCGGGCGTTTCCCGACAGACGGGATTTGATCTACTCCTAACCGTGGATGCCCTGCGCGAGGCCGGGCGTGACGAGGAACGAGGATAGAGTGCAAGGAAAGCGCATCCTGCTCATCGTCGGCGGCGGCATCGCCGCCTATAAGAGCCTGGAGCTCGTGCGCCGCTTGAAGGAGCGGGGCGCGTCGGTGCGCGTCATCTTGACGAAGGGCGGCGCGGAGTTCGTGACGCCGCTCTCCTTCTCCGTGCTGTCCGAGGACAAGACCTTCACCGATCTGTTCGACCTCAAGGACGAAGCCGAGATCGGCCATATCCGGCTGTCGCGCGAAGCCGATCTTGTCGTCGTCGCGCCGGCGACCGCCGATCTTCTCGCCAAGATGGCGACGGGTACCGCGTCCGACCTCGCCTCCACCGTTCTGCTCGCCACGGACAAGCGCGTGGCTGTGGCGCCCGCGATGAATGTCCGCATGTGGCAGCATCCCGCCTGCCGCCGCAACGTCGCCACGCTGCGCGAAGACGGCATCATTTTCATTGGCCCGGACGAGGGCGAGATGGCCTGCGGCGAATATGGTCCGGGCCGCATGGCCGAGCCGGCGGCCATCGCCAATGCCATCGAGCGCCTCCTTGCACAGCAACAACCGGGCCCGCTCTCAGGGCGCCACGTATTGATCACCTCGGGTCCCACTCATGAGCCGCTGGACCCGGTGCGCTATATCGCCAACCGCTCCTCGGGCAAGCAGGGCCACGCGCTGGCTCGCGCCGCGCAAGCGCTCGGCGCGCATGTGACGCTGGTGTCCGGTCCCGTGACGCTGCCCGATCCCGGCGGCGTCACCCTGATCAAGGTCGAGACGGCGCAGGAGATGCTGGACGCGGTGCTCGATGCGCTTCCCGCCGACATGGCCATTTGCGCCGCCGCCGTCGCTGACTGGCGGGCAGCAACCGAAGCCGCGCAGAAGCTGAAGAAGGAAGACGGCGGCAACGACGTGTCGCTGAGCCTCGAGCAAAACCCGGACATCCTGGCGACGATTGCCATTCCGGGGCCGCAGCGTCCGGACCTTGTCATCGGCTTTGCCGCCGAGACCGAGAACGTCGTCGACAACGCGAAGGCCAAGCGCCGCGCCAAGGGCGCCGATTGGATCGTCGCCAACGATGTGTCGCATGGCACCGGCATCATGGGCGGCGACGCCACGCGCGTGCATCTCGTGACCGGCGCCGGCATCGAGGACTGGCCGTCCATGAGCAAGGACGACATGGCCGCGCGGCTCCTTGCCCGCGCCGCCGAGGCGTTGCCCAATCTGCGCTCGGCCGCCGAATGAGCGTTCAGGTTCGGATCAAGCAGCTTCCTCACGGCGAGGGGCTGCCGCTTCCCGCGTATCAATCGGCTCATGCTGCGGGTCTCGATCTCGTCGCCGCCGTACCCGAGGACGGCACGATCACGCTTCATCCAAGTTGCCGCGTGCTTGTCCCCACGGGTCTCGTGTTCGCGCTGCCGCAAGGCTACGAGGCGCAGGTGCGGCCGCGCTCCGGCCTGGCGCTGAAGCACGGCATCACCGTACTCAACAGCCCCGGCACCATCGACTCCGACTATCGCGGCGAGGTCATGGTGATCCTCATCAATCTCGGTAGCGAAGCCTTCCTCATTCAGCGCGGCGACCGCATCGCCCAAGCCGTCATCGCGCCGGTCACCCATGTGGAGATCGTGCCGGCGGAGAGCCTGGAAGACACCGGCCGCGGCGAGGGCGGCTTCGGCTCCACCGGCTAGCGCGACCCTCCTGGCAGCGCGCGCCTGGAAGGCATAGGTTGGGGCCATCATGCTCACCCCTGACGAGATCGAACGCTACAAGCGGCATCTGGTGCTGAAGGAGATCGGTGGCGAAGGCCAGCAGCGCCTGAAGGCCGCGCGCGTGCTCGTGGTCGGCGCCGGCGGTCTCGGCTCGCCGCTGCTTCTGTATCTCGCCGCGGCCGGCGTTGGTACCATCGGCATCATCGACGACGACCGCGTGAGCCTCGACAATCTCCAGCGCCAGATCGCCCACGACTCGGGGTCGGTCGGCCGCGCCAAGACGAGGAGCGCCGCGGCCACGCTCGAGCGCCTCAACCCCCATGTGAAGACCAAGCTCTATACGACGCGGCTGGTGCCGGAGAACGCACTCGACATCGTTCGTGGCTTCGACATCGTCGCCGACGGTTCCGACAATTTCGCCACGCGCTATCTCATCAACGATGCGTGCTATTTCGCCAAGCTGCCCTTGGTGTTCGCCGCCGTCGGCCCCTTCGACGGCCAGCTCACCACCTTCCGCGCCTTCGAGACGGATGCGGAGGGCAAGCCGCGCCCGTCGTACCGCTGTTTGTTTCCGCAAAGCCCGCCCGCCGGCACCGTGCCGCCCTGCTCGGAAGCCGGCATTCTCGGCGCGGTCGCCGGCGTCATGGGCTGCCTCCAGGCGGTCGAGGTGGTGAAGGAGCTTTTGGGCATCGGCGAGGGGCTGGTGGGGCGGCTCATGCTCTACGATGCCCTCCAGGCCAGGTTCTCGACCGTGGCCTATACCTGGGACCCGGAAAACCCCCTGAACGGCAGAAATCCGCGTTTCCGCGACCTCAGTCACCACCGCAAGGCAGCGGCTGAGGCTACGGAGTGAGCGGAGCCGCGGTCCCCGAAAGCGTCAACGGCGGGCGCCCGAGGAATCGTACGGGCAAACGTCGTTGGCGGGACAATTGGTGCCGTCAAGCAACCGCCTCCTATTGTACCACTGCCCCGTCCTGGGATCGAAATGGTGCCAATGGCAGTCCGGGTAGGCGCCGGGCGCCGCGTGCCTGAGACAGTTCTGGTGCATACCCCCTTTGCCCTCGTGCACCTTCTCGGCCCTGGAGCGGGGCGCCGCGCTGAGGTCTTCAAGGCCGGAGACGAGGATTCCGGCGGAGCTTTCCGTCACGCCGAGAAACAGCGCAGCGCCACCTACGACGCACGCCAATACCCGAGTGCGAGTCATGATCGATCTCCGTTAGGTCCGGGGCGTCAGCCGTCTGACGCCTACACTTCTTCCCACGCTCAATGAGATGGCGAGTTAGGACGGCGCGCCTTGATCCGGCGCAACAACCCCCCGGGAACCTGAATGGAAAAGGCGCGCGTTAACCAAATTCCGGTACCAAGACACCATGCGTCCGAGACCATCACGACCAATTGCGCGATCGCCGGCGGCGGCCCGGCGGGCGTCATGCTCGGCTTTCTCCTGGCGCGGGCCGGCGTCGATGTGGTCGTGCTCGAGAAGCACGAGGACTTCTTTCGCGACTTCCGCGGCGACACCATTCATCCCTCGACGCTCGAGCTCATGTATGAACTCGGCCTGATCGACGAGTTCCTCAAGCGGCCGCACCAAGAGGTACGCCAGCTCGGGGCGCAGATCGGCGATGATCTGGTGCAGATCGCCGACTTCTCGCACCTGCCGACCCACTGCAAATTCCTCGCCTTCATGCCGCAATGGCACTTCCTCAACTTCCTTGCCGAGGCGGGAAAGCGCTACCCAACATTTCATCTGCGCATGCGGGCGGAGGTGGACGAGCTCCTGAAGGACGGCGACCGCATCGTTGGCCTCAAGGCGGCGACCCCGCAAGGCGATCTCGAGGTCCGCGCCGAGCTTGTGGTCGGCACCGACGGCCGCCATTCCACCGTGCGCAAGCTCGCCGGCTTCGAGGTCGAGGATCGCGGCGCGCCGATGGACGTGCTGTGGCTGCGCCTGTCCCGGCATCCAAGCGACGGATCCGACAGCCTCGGCCGCATCGAGCCGGGCCGCTTCTTCATCATGATCGACCGCGGCGACTATTGGCAGTGCGCCTTCGTCATCCCCAAAGGCGGCTTCAACGAACTGCGCCGCAAAGGGCTTGAGGCCTTCCGCCTGGCAATTGCCGCGCTGAACCCCAAATTGTCCGACCGGGTGCGCGAGATCGGCTCTTGGGATGACGTGAAGCTGCTCACCGTGGCGGTCGATCGGTTGAAGCGCTGGTACCGTCCGGGGCTGCTTTGCATCGGCGATGCGGCCCACGCCATGTCTCCCATCGGCGGCGTCGGCATCAATCTCGCCGTTCAGGACGCGGTCGCCACCGCCAATATCCTCGCCGGCCCGCTGCGCGAGGGGAAAGTGACCGAGGACGACTTGCGCAAGGTGCAGAAGCGGCGGCAATGGCCGACCGAGATGACCCAGGCGCTCCAGATCTTCGTCCAGAACCGGGTCGTCTCCAACGTGCTCACCATGAGGGCGCGGCCGAAGCCGCCATTCGTCGCCAAGATGCTGAACCGCTTTCCGTGGCTTAGGCGCTTGCCGGCACGCCTCATCGGCATGGGCTTCCGGCCCGAGCACGTGAGGACGCCCGAGGCCTCCCCCGCCGCGGCCGAGTAGCCGCGGTCTCCTAGAACATCGCGGGGTGGACGCGGTCCGGCGGCGCGTGGCCGTCGAGGAAGGTCTTGATGTTGATGATGACCTTCTCGCCCATGTCGACGCGGCCTTCGAGCGTCGCCGAGCCCATATGCGGCAGCACCACGACCTTATCGTTGCGCAGCAGCTTCGGATTCACCGCCGGCTCATGCTCGAATACGTCGAGGCCGGCGCCGGCCAGCTCGTTGTTCTCGATCATGCGGGCCAGCGCGTTCTCGTCGATCACTTCGCCGCGCGCCGTATTGACGATATAGGCCGACGGCTTCAGCAGCGCGAGGCGCCGGGCTGACAGCAGGTGATAGGTCGCCGGCGTATGCGGGCAGTTGATGGAAATGATGTCCATGCGCGCCAGCATCTGGTCGAGGCTGTCCCAATAGGTCGCCTCGAGCGCATGCTCGATGTCGGGCTGGACGCGGCGGCGGTTGTGATAATGGATCTGGAGGCCGAACGCCTTGGCGCGCCGCGCCACCGCCTGGCCGATCCGTCCCATGCCGACGATGCCGAGTCGCTTGCCGTAGATGCGGTGGCCGAGCATCCAGGTGGGCGACCAGCCTTGCCAGTCGCCGGTGTCGGCCCGAAGCAGCGCCGCACCTTCGGTGAGACGCCGCGGCACGGACAGGATCAGCGCCATGGTCATGTCGGCGGTGTCCTCGGTCAGCACGCCCGGCGTGTTGGTGACGAGGATGGACCGGTTCCGCGCTGTATCCAGATCGATATTGTCGACGCCGGTGCCGAACTGGGCGATCAGCTTGAGATCGGGTCCCGCTTGGCTGAGCACGGCCCGGTCGATGCGGTCGGTGACCGTCGGCACGAGCACATTCGCCGTCTTCACGGCCTCGATCAGCTCTTCCCGCGAAAACGGCTTGTCTTCTATGTTGAGGCGCGCGTCGAACAGCTCTCTGAGCCGTGTTTCCACGACGTCGGGGAGCTTACGGGTGACGATAACGAGCGGACGATCAGAAGACATAACTTTTCCCGTCAGGAGGCTAGCGGCGGCGGGGGAGGATCCCCCTGGGTAATTGCCAGGTGCTTGATTTGCGCGCTTTGTCTAACAGAAGGGGCTTCGCGAGATAAAGCGTCATATTGGCTTAGGGCCCCGAAAAAGCGCGGAGCCACGATCCTTTCACTTTTCTCGGCCATTGAAGGACCATCGATTCGGGGGGGCAATATGGGGGTGAGACGTTGCGCTATCGTGTCTTGATCGGGTTGGGGCTGGCCCTGGGCCTCGCCTTGGCCGGAAGTGCCAAGAGCGCCGCCGAGGACAGCGTCAAGCAACCTCCCGCCAATGGGTCCACCGGCCTGGCCGTGCCGCGCTTCGTCAGCCTCAAATCAGACAAGGTCAATGTGCGCCGGGGACCGAGCACCGACCAGGCCATCGTCTGGGTCTTCTCGCGGGCGGGCCTGCCGGTCGAGATCGTCGCCGAGTCGGAGAATTGGCGCCGCGTGCGCGACAGCGAGGGGTCCGAGGGCTGGGTATTCCATAGCCTCTTGAGCGGGCGGCGCACGGTGCTCATCAGCCCTTGGGCCAAGGGCCAGGAGAGCGTCCCGCTGCATGACAGCGCGTCCACGGGCTCTCGCGCTGTCGCCGAGCTTCAGGCCGGCGTGCTCGGCAACGTGGTCGAATGCGACGGCGAGTGGTGCGAACTCACCGTCGGCGACTATTCGGGCTATGTGGAGCAGAACAAGCTCTGGGGGGTCTACCGCGGCGAAGCGATCGAGTAGTAGCCAGCCTTGACGAAGCCTAGCGGCCCAAGAGCCTAGCTGCCGGCCTTCTTGACCAGCCGCACGAGCACGTCGACACGGGAGATCGCCATGCCTTCGGGCGCCTCGGGCAGCCCGTCGATACGGATGTCACCGGTCGAGATGTCTAGGAGTCGGCCGGAGCGCTCGCAGAAGAAGTGGTAGTGGTTCGACGTATTGGTGTCGAAATAGGTCTTGGCGCCTTCAACCGCGACCTCCCGGAGAAGCCCCGCCTGCGTGAACTGGTGCAGCGTGTTGTAGACGGTGGCCAGCGATACCGGCACCCTGGAGGCCAAGGCCTCCTCGTGCAGCCGCTCGGCCGTGACATGCCGGTCGCCCTCGGCAAACAGCAGACGCGCCAGCGCGACCCGCTGACGTGTTGGCCGTAGGCCAGCGCCGCGCAGCAGTCCGGCGACGTTTCCGGTCATGGTTTCGGCCTCATGGGGCCCTTGGGGCAACTTTTCCATCTGATCTTTTCGCTTATAGATTTGCTCGACGAATATAGGGGGTAGGGGCGTCCGCCGCAACGTTGTGGTTTGGCTGACTTTTTGCCGCGTTAGCCCGGGTCGGGCGGGCGGTCGTGAGGCGGGTTGCGGCTGGCGAGTCATACACTTGGCTTGCACTTGGCTGGGTCCCGACCGGAGCCTCCCCGGGCTTTTGGTGGGGCTTCGACTGTGTTAGGAAACCAGCCGATATTGAGGATCGAAGTGAACGAAGGACGTAACAGAGTGCAGAAACCGACGACCGAACGGCGGGGCCAATTCGACTATGAGGATTTGCTTGCCTGCGCCCGGGGCGAGTTGTTCGGCCCCGGCAATGCTCAATTGCCCCTGCCGCCCATGCTCATGTTCGACCGCATCTCCCATGTCGAGGAAGACGGCGGCGAGCACGGTCACGGCCGGATTGTGGCCGAGTTCGACGTGAAGCCCGACCTCTGGTTCTTCGACTGCCACTTCAAGGGCGACCCGGTGATGCCCGGGTGCCTCGGCCTCGACGCCCTCTGGCAGATGCTCGGTTTCTTCCTCGGCTGGCTCGGCGCCCCCGGCAAGGGCCGCGCGCTTGGCGTCGGCGAGGTGAAATTTTCCGGCATGGTGCTGCCCACCATGCGTAAGGTCGAATACATCGTTGAGCTGCGGCGCGTCATCCGCCGCAAATTTACCCTCGGCACCGGCGATGGTTGGGTCAAGGCCGACGGCGAGACGATCTACACGGCCAAGGACCTGAGGGTCGGCCTGTTCCAAGCGGACGAAGCCGCACCTGCTGGTGCTTGATCTTTTTGCGGCACTGATTTCAAGGACGTTGACCCCATGAAACGCGTGGTCGTGACCGGCATGGGCATCGTGTCCTCCATCGGCAACAGCGCCCAGGAGGTGCTGGCATCGCTGCGCGAGGCGAAGTCCGGCCTAGTCAAGGCCGAGACCTATGCGGAGCTCGGCTTCCGCTGTCAGGTTCATGGCGCGCCCAAGCTCGACTGGGAGGAGATGATCGACCGCAAGGTCCGTCGCTTTATGGGCGCCGGCGCCGGGTGGAACTACATTGCCATGGAGCAGGCGATCCGCGATGCGGGCCTCGAGGAGAAGGACATCTCCAACGAGCGCACCGGCCTGATCATGGGCTCCGGCGGCCCCTCGACCCGGGCCATCGTCCAGGCGGCCGACACCACGCGCGAGAAGGGTCCGAAAAAGGTCGGGCCCTTCGAGGTGCCGAAATCGATGTCGTCCACCAATTCGGCCACCCTATCGACGCCCTACCACATCAAGGGCGTGAGCTATTCCATCTCGTCGGCCTGCTCCACGTCCGCCCATTGCATCGGCAATGCGAGCGAGCTGATCCAGCTCGGCAAGCAGGACATCGTGTTCGCCGGCGGCGGCGAGGAGCTCGACTGGACCTTGTCCGTCCTATTCGACGCCATGAACGCCATGTCGTCCGACTTCAACGATCAGCCCGAGAAGGCGAGCCGCGCCTACGACACCGCCCGCGACGGCTTCGTCATTGCCGGCGGCGCCGGCGTCGTGGTGCTCGAGGAGCTGGAGCACGCCAAGGCGCGTGGTGCCCATATCTATGCGGAGTTGGTGGGCTACGGCGCCACGTCGGACGGCTTCGACATGGTGCTGCCGTCGGGCGAGGGCGCGGTGCGTTGCATGCGCATGGCCATGCAGAACCTGAACGGTGACAAGATCGACTACATCAATCCGCATGCGACCTCGACGCCGCAGGGCGATATACGCGAGATCGAGGCGATCCGGGAAGTATTCGGTGACGACTGCCCGCCCATCAGCGCTACCAAGTCGCTCACCGGCCACTCGCTGGGCGCCGCTGGCGTGCATGAGGCGATCTACTCGCTGCTGATGATGCATAACGGCTTCGTCTGCGAGTCCGCCAATATCGAGAATCTCGATCCGGAGGTCGCCGATATGCCCATCGCGCTAAAGCGGCAGGACAATGTCGCCATTAACACCGTGATGTCGAACAGCTTTGGATTTGGCGGCACCAACGCCACACTCGTATTCCGTCGTTTGGATAACTGAGGAACGGGGAACCCGGCGGAAATTAACCCCTAAGCAGAGTAAGTACCATGGCACCAACAAGAGACATCGCTGAGGCAGGACCGCTGATGGCGGGAAAGCGGGGCCTGGTGATGGGCGTCGCCAACGATCGCTCCATCGCCTGGGGCATCGCCCGCGTGCTGCACGGCCAAGGCGCCGAGCTTGCCTTCAGCTATCAGGGCGGCGCATTCGGCCGTCGCGCCGTGCCTTTGGCTGAGTCCATCGGCGCCAAGATCATCGAAGAGGTCGACGTTGAGGATCTCGCGAGCGTCGAGCGAATGTTCGACGTGATCCGGAAAGAGTGGGGTTCTCTGGATTTCGTCGTGCACGCGCTGGCCTTCTCGGATCGTAACGAGCTCAAGGGCCGCTACTGCGACACGACCCGCAAGAATTTCGAGCACACCATGGTGATCTCCTGCTTCTCGTTCACGGAGATCTGCAAGCTCGCCACCGACATGATGAGCGAAGGCGGCTCGCTGCTGACCCTGACCTATGGCGGCGCGACCAGGGTGGTGCCTTGCTACAACGTCATGGGCGTGGCCAAGGCGGCGCTCGAGACCAGCGTCAAATATCTGGCGTCCGATTTCGGCCCGCGCGGCATCCGGGTGAACGCCCTGTCAGCCGGGCCGATGCGCACGCTGGCCGGTGCCGGCATCTCGGATGCGCGCACGCTGCTCCATTATCAGCAGCGCCATGCGCCCATGCGCCGCTCGCCGAAGCTGGACGAGGTCGGCGGTGCCGCGCTCTATCTGCTGTCGGACCTGTCCGGCGCGGTCACCGGCGAGGTCCATTTCGTGGATTGCGGCTACTCGACCACCTTCATGCCCGACCTGCAGTCGCTCAAGGCGATGGAGCGGGCCGAAGAACTTGAGAATGCTGTCGACAAAGTGACCCCGCGTGAGGCGGCGCAGTAGTAAGGACAAGGCGCCCGCCATATTGACACGGGCCGACGGGCTTACGATCTAGGCCCCCATAAGAAGGATCCTGTCCGCGTATGGACGCCCGGATGGCGTCGGACAGCAAGTAAAAGGAGGACGCATGGCCGAGCTCATTGTGATGGTATGTCTCCTGGCCACGCCGGAGAAGTGCGAGGAATACAAGGTTCCCGGTGCGGCGCCGGCGACGTCGTGTCCTGCATCAGGACCGGCGGCGAGAAGGCCGACGAGTGGCAGAAGGCCAACAACAAATACTTCGTCATCGGCTGGCGTTGCGCCAAAGACTCCAAGGCGCCCGAAGCCCCCTCCGCGCAATAGCGGGGGGCGACAAACCGCCTATCGGCACAAAAAGATCGGGGCGCCGAAGCGCCCCTTTCTCATCGTTTGCGATGTAAGCTCCGCGAGTTCTAGCTCGCTTCGGCTTTCTCGATCTCCTTGCCGGTCTTCTGATCGACGACCTTCATCGACAGCCTGACCTTGCCGCGATCGTCGAAGCCGAGCAACTTCACCCATACCTGGTCGCCTTCCTTGACGACTTCGGCGACGGAAGCGGGACGCCCTTCAGCGAGTTGCGAGATATGCACGAGGCCGTCCTTGGGACCGAAGAAGTTCACGAACGCGCCGAACTCCATGACCTTCACGACCTTGCCCTGGTAGATCTCGCCGACCTCGGGCTCGGCGGTGATGCCCTTGATGCGGGCCATCGCCGCGCGGATCGATTCCGCGTTCGACGATGCAATCTTGACCGTGCCGTCGTCGGAGATGTCGATCTTGGCACCGGACTCCGCGACGATCTCACGGATCACCGAACCGCCGGAGCCGATCACTTCGCGGATCTTGTCGACCGGAATGTGGATGGTCTCGATGCGCGGCGCGTATTCGCCGAGCTCCGGACGGGCGGTGTTGAGCGCCTTGTCCATCTCGGCGAGGATATGGTGGCGGCCGCCGCGCGCCTGATCGAGCGCGACCTTCATGATCTCCTCGGTGATGCCGGTGATCTTGATGTCCATCTGCAGGGAGGTGATGCCCTCGGACGTACCGGCAACCTTGAAGTCCATGTCGCCGAGATGATCCTCGTCGCCGAGAATGTCCGACAGGACGGCGAAGCGCTCGCCTTCCTTGATCAGGCCCATGGCGATACCGGCGACCGGCTTCTTGAGCGGAATGCCCGCATCCATCATGGCGAGCGAGGAGGCGCACACCGTGGCCATTGAGGAGGAGCCGTTCGACTCCGTGATCTCGGAAACCAGACGGATGGTGTAGGGGAACTGCTCATGGTCGGGCAGCACCGGATGAATGGCGCGCCAAGCCAGCTTGCCATGGCCAATTTCGCGCCGTCCCGGACCTGTCATGCGGCCAACTTCGCCGACCGAGAAGGGCGGGAAGTTGTAATGCAGCATGAAGGACTCTTTGTAGGTGCCCTGGAGCGCGTCGACGAACTGCTCGTCCTCGCCAGTGCCGAGCGTGGCGACGGTGAGCGACTGCGTCTCGCCGCGCGTGAACAGCGCGCTACCATGGGTGCGGGGCAGTATGCCGACCTCGCACACGATCGGGCGGACCGTTGACAGGTCGCGGCCGTCGATGCGCCGGGACGTGTCGAGAATGCCCGAGCGCACGAGGTTCTTCTCGGCCTCTTTGAAGGCAGCGGACACGTTTGATGCCAGGGTCGCGTCGGCGTCCTCGGGCACGAGCGCGGCGATGACCGTCTCCTTGACCTTGGCGATGCCGTCGCGGCGCTCCTGCTTGCTGGCGATGGAGTAGGCGTCGCGCAGGCCGGCTTCGGCAAGCGCGCCGACCTTGGCCACGAGCTCCGAATTGTCGATCTTCTTGAGCGCCCAGGGCTCCTTGGCAGCCTTCTCGGCGAGCTTGACGATGGCGTCGAGCACCGGCTGGAACTGCTGATGGCCGAACATCACGGCGCCAAGCATGATGTCCTCGTCAAGCTCCTTGGCCTCCGATTCCACCATCAGCACGGCGTCCGCCGTGCCCGCGACCACGAGATCGAGCGCCGTCTCGGGCATCTCGTCGATCATCGGGTTGAGCACATACTTGCCTTCGATATAGCCGACGCGCGCGGCACCGATCGGCCCCAGGAAGGGAATGCCGGAAAGGGTCAGCGCGGCGGAGGCGGCAACCAAGGCCAGAATGTCGGGATCGTTTTCCATGTCGTGCGACAGCACGGTGGTGATGACTTGCGTCTCGTTCTTGAAGCCCTTGGCGAACAGCGGACGGATCGGCCGGTCGATCAGGCGCGAGGTCAGCGTATCCTTCTCGGTCGGACGCCCCTCGCGCTTGAAGAAGCCACCCGGGATCTTACCCGCGGCGAAGGTCTTCTCCTGGTAGTTCACGGTCAGAGGGAAGAAGTCGATGCCGACCCTCTCCTCCTTGGCGGCAACGACGGTGGCGAGAACGGATGTCTCGCCATAGGTGGCCAGCACGGCGCCGTCGGCCTGGCGGGCGATCCTGCCAGTCTCCAGCGTCAGGGGGCGGCCGCCCCATTCGATTTCTACGGTGTGTTTTTCAAACATGTTCATGTCCCATTGTGTGGGGAAAGATAAGGCGGTCCCAACGCCCGGTGGCGCGGGGACTGGCCCGTTCAAATGCAAAAGCTCAAACCAAAAACGCCTTCGCGAAAGCGAAGACGTTACCGGCGGATGCCGAGCCGATTGATGAGCTTTTGATACCTGTCCTGGTCTGACGACTTGACATAGTCGAGCAGCCGGCGCCGCTGGCTGACCATTTTCAGCAGGCCGCGACGCGAATGATTGTCTTTACCGTGCGTCTTGAAATGCTCGGTGAGATTGGTGATCCGCTCGGTCAGGATGGCAACCTGGACCTCGGGAGATCCCGTATCGCCTGATTTGGTCGCATATTCCTGGATGAGCTCTTGCTTACGCTCAGCGCTAACCGACATCGTAAAATCCTTGCTGTTAGGGGTTTTCAGGGCCGGGCCGGGATGTCGTCCAGCACGGTCAGCTCAAAATATGCGCAATCGGGCCGCCAAAGCAGCCTCCCGCGCAACCGCTGCAATATAGGGATAATCGTGCCCGAGACCAGCGGAATCTCTGGCTCCCTAGAGCCGGAGAAGAGGCCCCTCTAGCCCGGCAAATTGAAGATTCGCCGGGGCTTGAACTCGCCCTGGCTCACCTCTCCCAGCGCCACCAGCGCCCCTTTTGAGGTCGCATAGACCGTCCCGGTCATGATCGGGGCATCCCGGCCGCGCAGAAGCACGGCCTGGCCCTGCCGGAGCCGGGCCGCATCGGCGCTGCTCAGATTGAGGGACGGGACATCCTGGAGACCCGTCTCCACCGGCCGCAAGAGGCTGAATAGGGCGTCCGGGCCTTGCGCGCCGGCCTCCTCGATCCGGTCGAGGGGCAGGGCGTCCGCCTCGCTGAAAGTGCCCACCCGGGTCCGCCGCAAGGCCTCCACATGGCCAAAGCAGCCCAGCGCCCGGCCGAGGTCGCGGGCGATCGACCGCACATAGGTGCCTTTGCCGCACTCGGCCTCGATCACGCAAATGTCCCGGTCTGGACATTCCATCAGCTCGAGCGCTCGATGGTCACGACCCGGGGCGCCAGCTCGAACGCCTCCTCGTCGCGGGCCAGGTCGTAGGCCCGCGCGCCGTCCACCTTGAGCGCCGAATAGCGCGGCGGCATCTGGGAAATTTCGCCGGTGAATTGGGGAAGCGCCGCCTCGATCTCTGCGCGCGAGGGCCGCCGGTCGCTCGTCTCCGTCACCGTGCCTTCGGCGTCGTCGGTGTCGGTCTCCGCGCCGAAGCGCACGGTAAAGCGGTAGGCCTTGGTCCCGTCGACCACGAACGGCACGGTCTTGGTCGCCTCGCCGAAAGCGATGGGCAAGATGCCCGTAGCCAGCGGATCGAGGGTGCCGGCATGGCCTGCCTTATTGGCGTCGTAGAGACGTTTCACCCGTCCAACCGCCTTGGTCGAGGTCAGGCCTTGCGGCTTGTCGAGGATAAGCCAGCCGTTGACCGATTGGCCCTTTCGCCGCCGCGCCATGGTGGTTTGCTCCGGATTCGGCCGCTAGTCGTCGAGGTCGCGGGCGACCTGCGGCGAGGCGAGCAACTCGTCGATGCGGGAGGACGCTTCGAACGAGACGTCCACCCGGAACCGAAGTTCCGGCATGAATTTGAGGTTCACCCGCTTGGCCATCTCGCCGCGCAGGAAGCGCTTATGCTTCTCGAGATGAGCCACCACCTCTTCCGCCTCGCCGCCGCCGAGCGGCATCACATAGGCCGTGGCGAGCTTGAGGTCGGGCGTCATGCGGACTTCCGGCACGGTGAGCGAGTGCTTGCTGACCACCTCGTCCATGACCTCGCCGCGCGTGAAAATCTCGGCCAGCGCGTGCCGGATCAGCTCGCCCACCTTCAATTGGCGCTGGCTTGGCGCTCTGGAGGCTTTTGATTTCGCCCGCGTCATGCTCGCTCTCTTTCTGGCGTGAGGCCGATGCGGCCGTAGCTGCCTAGAGCGTGCGCTGAACGTGCTCGACTTCGAAGCACTCGATGACGTCGCCCTGGCGCATGTCCTGGTAGCCTCGAGGCCATGCCGCATTCCTGGCCGGACACCACCTCTTTCACCTCGTCCTTGAAGCGCTTCAGAGTGGAGAGCTTGCCTTCGTGCACCACGACGTTGTCGCGGATCAGCCGGACATGGGCGCCACGCTCGACCTTGCCTTCGGTGACGCGGCAGCCGGCCACCTTGCCGACCTTGGAGATGGTGAACACCTCCAGGATTTCGGCATTGCCGAGGAAGGTTTCGCGCCTGGTCGGCGCCAGCAGGCCGGACATGGCCTGTTTGATGTCGTCGACCAGGTCGTAAATCACCGCGTATTGGCGAATCTCGACGCCGTCCCGCTCGGCCGCTTCCCGGGCCTGCGCGTTGGCGCGCACATTGAAGGCCAGCAAGACCGCGCCCGACGTTGCCGCCAGCGACACGTCCGATTCGGTGATGCCGCCGCGCCGGCGTGCACGACGCGGGCCCGGACCTCATCGGTGCCGAGTGCGGCAAGCGCCGAGGTGATGGCCTCGACCGAGCCCTGCACGTCACCCTTGATCACGAGCGTGAATTCCTTGACGCCGGTTTCCTTCAACTGGCTCATCATCTGCTCGAGGCTGCCGCGCTGGCCGGCCACCGCCAGCCGCTTGCGCCGCTCGCGCATGCGATAGTCGGTGATCTCGCGGGCACGCGCCTCGCTCTCGACCACGGCGAACTGGTCGCCGGCTTCGGGCGCCGAGTCGAATCCCAGCACCTCGACCGGCACCGACGGACCGGCCTCTTTGACTTGATCGCCGAGGTCGTGATCAGCGCGCGGACGCGGCCATAGGCCGAACCCGCCACGATCAGATCGCCGAGCCGGAGCGTGCCGCGCTGCACGAGCGCCGTGCCCACCGGGCCGCGCCCGCGCTCGAGCTTGGCCTCGACGATGACGCCTTCGGCGTCCCGTTCGGGATTAGCCTTGAGTTCCAACACTTCCGCCTGCAGGGCGATGGCTTCGAGCAGCTTGTCGAGACCCGTCTTCTTGAGCGCCGAAACCTCGATCTCGAGCGTGTCACCGCCCAGGCTCTCCACCACGATCTCGTGGCTGAGCAACTCGGTGCGCACGCGCTTCGGATCGGCGCCTTGCTTATCGATTTTGTTGATGGCGACGATCATGGGCACGCGCGCGGCCTTGGCGTGATTGATCGCCTCGATCGTCTGCGGCTTCACGCCGTCGTCGGCAGCCACCACCAGGATGACGATGTCGGTGACCTTGGCGCCACGCTGCCGCATGGCGGTGAACGCCTCATGGCCAGGGGTGTCGATGAAGGTGATCTTCTGGCCCGACGGCACTTCGACCTGATAGGCGCCGATATGCTGGGTGATGCCGCCAGCCTCCTGGGAAACCACATTTGCCAGGCGAATGGCGTCGAGCAGCGACGTCTTGCCGTGGTCGACATGGCCCATGATGGTGACGATCGGCGCTCGCGGCTGAAGATCCTCGTCTTCGTCCTTGGCCCCGATGAAGCCTTCTTCGACATCGGCCTCCGAGACGCGGCGCACTGTATGTCCGAAATCCTCGGCGATGAGCTGCGCGGTATCGGAGTCGATGACGTCGGTGATCTTGTGCATGGCGCCGTCTTTCATCAGGAACTTGATGACGTCGACGCCGCGCTCGGCCATGCGGTTGGCGAGCTCTTGGATGGTGATGACCTCGGGGATCACCACCTCGCGTTGGATCTTCTGAGTGGATTGCGGGCCGGTGCCCTGCTTCTTCTGGCGCTCGCGGTGACGCTTGAGCGAGGCCAAGCTCCGCTGGCGCTGCTCCTCGTCGAGCGCGTTGGTGATGGTGAGGCGGCCGCGGACGCGCCGCTCCTCGTTGCGGCGGGGCGCGGGCGTGCCCTTCTTGTGGCGGGCGTCAGGCGTGCGTGACGGGGCTTCCTCGGTTTCTTGCTTGAGGTGCTTGCTGCGCGGCGGCTCCTCAGCCTTCGGCTTCGCCTGTTCCTCGGCTGCCTTGTTCGCCTCTTCCTCGAGCTTGCGCGCCTCGGCTTCCTTGGCCTCCTTGGCGCGCTGCACTTCGGCGAGGGCCTCCTGCGCGGCCATCTCCTTGGCCCGCTCGGTCTCTTCGGCTTGGCGCACCTTCGAATCGGCGAGCGCCTTGGCGCGGGCGCCCTTCTCGTCCTCGGAAAGCTGGCGCAAGACCACGCCCGGACGGCGCGGCTGAGCGGCGGGCGTGGGTTTGGGCTTCGGCGCGGCAGGGGCCGCTTCCGCCGGCTTGGCTTTGGCCTCTTCGGCGGGTGCCGCGGGCGCCGAGCCGATCGAGCGGCGCTTTTTCTTCTCGACCACGACGGACTTGCTGCGCCCATGGCTGAAGCTCTGGCGCACATGGCCGGACTCCACCGTCCGGCGCACGTTGAGCGTCATTTTGCGCCCGCCAGTCTTGCCTTCAGTCTCGTTGGTCTCACTCATTCTTCGTCCGTATCCGATCCGTTCTGGTCCGCAAATGCGGAACTACCCCTGCGGTAGCGCTCACGCGCGAGGCTGCCGCGAGAAACTTTCGAGCCGCTCCGCCCTGGATTAGGGCAGCATGTATCACATTTGTCCTGCCCGATGCCAAACTCAATTCATCCGCGCTAAATGCGCAGACCGACGGGATTCCAACGCCGCCCGTGGCGCCGCGTGCCTTACCGTCAAGTTTCCGGCAACCATCTTCGGCGGCGTCGCGTGCGTGAATCAGCGCGATCACGCGGCCCTTGGCCAAGCTTCCTCGACATTCGAGTAGCCGAACACGACCCCGCCGGCCTTGTTGGCCATGGCCAGAGCGCCCGCGGCCGCCTCTGCGAGAAGCCGGTCGACCCGGTCCGCAAGCTCTGGCGGCGCCTTGGCTTCCGCCTTCAGCGCCCGGCCGAAGGCCTTGCGCTTGACCGCCTCGGCGACCGTATCATGGGCCGCCGTGAGCCAGACCCCGCGGCCCGGCAGCTTCTCTTTCAAGTCCGGGACGATCGAGCCGTCGGGCCCGAGCACGAAGCGTAGAAGGGCGTCTTTAGGCCGATGGGCGCGCGTGACGGCGCAGCGGCGAACGGCATCCGCCGTCTGCCCATGCTGGGTCTCGTCTTGCTTGGCCGCTTCTAGCCGCAACGCTTCTGTCTCCTAGCCGGCTCATGACGCGGATGCGTCGTCCGCCGCCGGCGCTTCGCCCGCTTCCGTGGCCTCCGGCTCGGCACCAGCCTCGCCTTCGCCCTCGATTTCCGCCTCTTCCTCGACGAGGTCGGCTTCGTCGATCCAGCCGGCCTTCACCCGCGCCGCGAGGATCAGGTCCTCGATCTGCGGACGAGTCAGGCCGAAGCCGTCGAGAAAACCGTCGTGGCGAATAGTCTCTTTCTCCTGGCGCTCGCTCCAGCCGGCGAGGTCGTCAGTGGCGCAATCGGCCAGGTCCTCGACGGTCTTCACGTCGTTCTGGCCGAGGGCGACGAGCATCGCCGTATTGAGGCCAGGCACTTCCAAAAGCTCATCGGCGACGCCGAGCTCCTTACGCTTGGCGTCGAGCTCCGCCTCGAGCTTCTCCAGATGCTCGCGGCCGCGTGCCTGAATCTCGGCTGCCGTGTCCTCGTCGAAGCCTTCGATCGAGGAGATCTCGGTCGGCTCGACAAAGGCCACTTCCTCGACCGAGGAAAAGCCTTCCGAGGCGAGCAGCTGGGCGATCACCTCGTCGACGTCGAGCGCTTCCATGAACGTCGCCGACCGCTCCGCGAACTCCGCCTGGCGGCGCTCCGACTCCGAGGCCTCCGTCATGATGTCGATGTCCCAGCCGGTGAGCTGGGAAGCGAGCCGCACGTTCTGGCCTTTACGGCCGATGGCGAGCGACAACTGCTGATCTGGCACCACCACCTCGATGCGCTCGGCATCCTCGTCGAGCACGACCTTGACCACCTCGGCCGGGGCCAGTGCGTTGACGATGAACGTGGCGGCGTCGGGCGACCATTGAATGATGTCGATCTTCTCGCCCTGAAGCTCGTTGACCACCGCTTGCACGCGGCTGCCGCGCATGCCGACGCAGGCGCCGACAGGATCGATGGAAGCGTCGCGCGACACCACCGCGATCTTGGCGCGGCTGCCGGGATCGCGCGCCACCGACTTGATGGTGACGATGCCCTCGTAGACCTCGGGCACTTCCTGGGCGAATAGCTTGGCCATGAATTCGGGATGGGTGCGCGACAGGAAAATCTGCGGGCCGCGCTGCTCGCGGCGCACGTCGTAGACGAAGGCGCGAATGCGGTCGCCGTAGCGGAAGTTCTCGCGCGGCAGCGTTTCGTCGCGGCGCACGATGGCCTCGGCCCGGCCGAGATCGACGATCACGTTGCCGTATTCGACGCGCTTGACGATGCCGTTGACGATCTCGCCGACCCGATCCTTGAACTCGTCATACTGACGCTCGCGCTCGGCCTCGCGCACCTTCTGCACGATGACCTGCTTGGCGTTCTGCGCCGCCACACGGCCGAAATCGAGCGGGGGCAGGGGCTCGGCGATGAAGTCGCCGACTTGCGCGGCCGGGTTCTTGCGCCGCGCCTCGGCCAGCGCGATTTGCGTCGCCTCCAAGGTCACGTCCTCGACCACTTCGAGCAGGCGGGCCAGCGAAATCTCGCCGGTCTTGGGATCGACCTCTGCCTTGATCTCGTTCTCGCTGCCGTAGCGGGACTTGGCCGCCTTCTGGATCGCGTCCTCCATGGCGGAAATTACCACCTGGCGGTCGATCGCTTTCTCACGCGCGACCGCATCGGCGATCTGCAAGAGCTCCAGCCTATTGGCGCTTACGCCTGCCTGAGCCATTCTGTCTGCCTCCAATAGTTACGTTCGCCGCGATGCGCGTTCTGGCACACCCGGTCACTTGCTCAATTCGCGGGCTTGCTGCCCGTAAGATCCGCCCTGAAGCTGTCTGGATCGGGAACCAGCTTCGCCTCGCTGATAAGCGAGAAGGGCAGGCCGATAATGATTGGCTCGGCCTGGCCATCTAGCTCGATCTTCAAATGCACTTCCTCGTCGGCCACGTCTTCGATCGTGCCCTTGAAGCGCTTGCGCCCGTCGACCGCCTCTTTCAGCTCTATCTTGGCGGTGTGACCCGTCCATAACGCGAAGTCGCTCGGCCTGACCAGCGGGCGGTCGATGCCCGGCGAGGAGACCTCGAGGTAGTAATGTCCCGGCATCGGATCGTGGGCCTCGAACACCGGAGACAGCCTCCGGCTGATGATCGCACAATCGTCCACCGTCATTTCACCGCTCGGCCGCTCGGCCATGATCTGCACCGTGCCGCCGTCGCGGGCCGAAACCTTCACCCGCACTAGACGAAAGCCGAGTTCCTCGAGCATGGGCTCGGCGAGATCGGCGATCACCCGCTCCTGCCCGGTCTCACGGGTGAAGCGGCGATCTTCAGGTGTCGCAGAGCTCGGCATCGATGGTGGGGTCTCGTGCTCCTCGATGCGAGAAGGCGAGGAACCTAACAAAAAGGAGCGGGCCGACGGCCCACCCCTGACTAAAATCCAATCATGAGTTCGGGGCTAATATACGAGCTTTTTCCGAGGTTTCAAGCCATTCCAGCGTGCCCAAAACGCCCCATTCGCTGAGATTTTCTCAGTTGCCGAACAGGAGGTGCTGGCGGATACGGGCGAAATCCTCCACCCGCTCATGGCTCAGGGCACACAGGCAGGCCGAATAGTTGCCGCCGATCGACGTCCCGCCGAAGGCCAATTCGTCCTCGAAGGTGCAGTTCTCGTCGCGATACGCGATCCACGCTTTTTGGGCCCGGACGAGCGCGCGGAGCTGTTCGTCCGGGCGCTGGCCCATCTCCTTGGCCCCGGCGCGGATGGCGGTCTGCAGCCGTTTATAGGCTCGTTCAGTTTGCGGTCGGCCGCATCCGCGCGCGCGCCAGGCAGGCTTTGTATTCGGGGTTGGAGGTCGTGCTCCGCTCGCACGCGGTGTAGCAGGTGGCGCCAATATCCATCCCGGCTTGGGCCGCGGTCGGGCCGAGGAGCAGCGTCGACGCCAATACGCCAAGAACAAGAGCTGATGCGCGCATGGGGATTCTCCTAACGGTCAGCGGCGCTCCCATTTGAGATAGACGGGCTTGCGGCCGCTCAAGGCCTTCCTTTCATAGCGCGTCTCTGGCCAATCGTCAGGCGGATCCGCCAATCGTCGGCCCGGCGAGCCTGCCAGGTAAATGCGCCGCTCTGCTGCACGGCGAGGAGGGCCTCGCCAGCATAGCCGGTGTCGTCGCTGGCAAAGCGGAGCTCGCCGCCGGGCCGGATGACGCGCGTGAGGGACTGAACGAGCTCGGGCGACACGAGCCGCCGCTTCATCTGCCGCGCCTTGGGCCAGGGGTCGGGAAACAGAATGAACACCCGGGCAATCGATTGATCGGGCAGCCAAGCAAGGACATCGCGCGCATCGCCGTCATGAATGCGGACGGTCTCAAGGCTGCGATCCTCGATGCCGCCGAGGAGAGCGGCGACGCCGTTGATGAAGGGCTCGCAACCGATGATGCCGACATCCGGGGCATGTTCGGCTTGCCACAGGAGATGCTCACCCGAGCCGAAGCCGATCTCGAGCCACACCTCCCGGACAGAAACAGGAAAAAGCAGGCGTAAGTCGTCCGGCGGCGAATGCTCGAGATCGGGGCGCAAGCGAGGCAGCAGGTCGGCGACGAGCCGTTCTTTCCGGGGGCTGAGGCGCTTGCCTTTGCGCCGGCCGTAGGACCTGAGCGGCCGTGTCTCGGCCGCGGCCCGCTTTTCGCGGTTTTTCGTCATGCCGGCGTTGTGCCGGGCATCCACGGATTTATCCATCCCAAAAACGACTATGGCCGGCGAGCCGGCCATAGCGCAATTTTCGAGACCGAAAGCTGACTAGCTGAGCTCGCCCCGGATCGGCTCGACGAGATCGAGGTCTTCCCAAGAAAAGCCGCCGTCATTGTCGGGCTGACGGCCGAAATGGCCGTAGGACGACGTGCGCTCGTAGATCGGCCGGCTCAGACCAAGATGCTCGCGAATGCCGCGCGGGCTCAAATCCATCACCTTGCGCAACGCGTTTTCCAGATCCGCCTCATCGACCGTTCCAGTGCCGTGCAGGTCGGCATAGAGCGCGAGAGGCTGCGACACGCCGATGGCGTAAGCGACCTGCAAGGTGCATTTGTCGGCGAGACCCGCGGCCACGACATTCTTGGCGAGGTAGCGCGCGGCATAGGCGGCAGAGCGGTCGACCTTGGTCGGGTCCTTGCCGGAGAAGGCGCCGCCGCCGTGGGGCGCTGCGCCGCCATAGGTGTCGACGATGATCTTGCGGCCCGTGAGGCCCGCGTCGCCGTCCGGTCCGCCGATAACGAAGCGGCCTGTCGGATTGACGAAGAATTTGGTGTGGCCGTTCACCCAGCCCTTGGGCAGCACCTCGTCGACGACGCCGCGCACGATCTCCTCGATCCGCGCCATGCTGGCATCGGCGCTGTGCTGCGTCGAGACCACGATGGAGTCGGCGCGCACTGGTTTGCCGCCCTCATAGATCAGCGTCACCTGACTCTTGGAGTCGGGGCCGAGCTCGGGTGTGCGGCCCGAATGCCGAGCCTTCGCCATCTCGTGGAGAATGCGATGAGAATAATAGATCGGTGCCGGCATGAGCGGCTCTGTCTCGCGGCAGGCATAGCCGAACATGATGCCCTGATCGCCCGCGCCTTCGTCTTTCTCGCTCTCGACATTGGCATCGACGCCCATGGCGATGTCCGCCGACTGCTCGTGAAGGTAGTTCTGGAACTCGGCATTCTTCCAGTGGAAGCCTTCCTGCTCGTAGCCGATCTCGCGCACGGCGCGCCGCGCGGCGTCCTCGATGGCCTTGGAAGTGATGCTCTCGGGCCCGCGCACTTCGCCGGCCAGCACGATGCGGTTGGTGGTGACAAGCGTCTCGCAGGCGACGCGAGCGTAGGGATCGGCAGCCAAATAGAGGTCGACCACGGCATCGGAGATGCGGTCGCACACCTTGTCGGGATGGCCTTCCGAAACCGATTCACTGGTGAAAAGGTAGTTTTCGCGGGACACTTAGAACTCCCCATTGGAATAGGTTGATGGGCCCGGAGGCCTCAAAGCTGGGGCCGGTTCTGGCAATCGCAAGGCCCGAGGTCAAGCCCGAGCTTGAAGTCGGAGGCAAACCTATAGGGTCTGCCCCCCTCGACTAGGACGTCGGTTTGGGAGGTATTGTGCTCGCGCTCAAGGCGCGGACCAAGTCGACCACGCTCTTGCGGACCTTGGCGTCGCTGATCTTGACGAAAGCCCGGTTCAGTTCGAGCCCTTCGCGGCTATTCAAGAATTCCAAAATGAAGGCTTCGGAATCCGGCTCGGCCATTCCCCGCGGGGCGTTGGCATCGCCGGCATAAGGTGCTTCCTCGAAGAAGAATTGAACGGGCACGTCGAGAATTTTGGAGATCTGAAACAGCCGGCTGGCGCCGATGCGGTTCACGCCCTTCTCGTATTTTTGAACCTGCTGAAATGTGAGCCCCATACTGTCGCCAAGACGCTCTTGGCTCATGCCGAGCAGCATTCGGCGCAATCTCACGCGGCTGCCTACATGCGTATCAATTGGGTTCGGCTTCTTACCTGCCATCCGCTTCTCGCAATCTAAGAAAAAAGAAGGTTGTTCAGAGTCTTGCCAGGGGTCCCTCGGCAAAGCGGTTCATAGGGGGGGCTCCTTGCCCCGTCAAGTTTGAGACGATTGCGCAGCGCATTTCAGCTTGTTTGACGCACGCGAAAGGCTAGCCAGCCGGCGAGGGCGAGCAACAAAACCGAGATTTCCAGCACGATTCCGCCGCGCGCGAACAGGGTCGGCGGGCCCACTTTGGGCAGTCCTGCGTCGATAAGTCCCCTCTCGCCAAGACCGATCTCGGCGAGAACGCGGCCGTAGGAGTCGACCACCGCAGAGATGCCGGTATTGGCGGCGCGGACCAGCGGCAGGCCCTGCTCAACGGCCCGAACTTGCGCTTGGTGAAAGTGCTGATAGGGACCGGCACTTGTCCCGAACCATGCATCGTTGGTGAGATTGAGAAGCCACCCCGGCCGCGCCTGCGGGTCGGTGACGTCGTCGGGAAAGATGATCTCGTAGCAGATGAGGGGGCTCGCCGCGGGGGCTCTGGGGATCGGCAGCAGGCGCGGACCGGCGCCTTCGCTGAAGCCGCCCCGCACGCCGGTGAGCTGCATGAAGCCGAGGCTCTCGAGGAAATCCTGGAACGGCAGATATTCGCCGAACGGCACAAGATGGATCTTGTCGTAGCTGTCGAGGACCTCGCCTCCGTCGTCAATCACCAGAAGGCTGTTGAAGATGCGCTGACCGACGAAGCGGCCAGCCGCGTCCCGGGCCTGGACGAGACGCGCGCCGCCCACGAGAAGCGTGCCGTCCTTTGGCAAGGCATCGCCAACCAGTTGGAGTGCCTCGGGCGAATCCGCGAGAAGGAACGGGACCGCCGTTTCGGGCCAGACGACGATGTCGATGTCGCCGATCCCCAGGCGCTTGGGTGAGCTCGAGATAGTCGGTGAAAATCTCGGCGCTGTTCTCGGGACGCCATTTGCTGGCCTGGTCGATATTCGCTTGGACGATGCGCAATCGCACCCCCGTTTCCTGATCGGTGGCTGCCGCCAAGCGCCGGTCGCCCCATACATAGCCGAGCGCGAGCGCCACAAGCAGGCAGACGGCAAGTGCGGCGCACCTTTGCTGGGAGGCTCAGACGCGCTCCAAATTGCTGCAGGCGCCGTGAACAGCGCGACCGCGACAAGGCTCAGCGCGTAGACGCCGAGCAGAGCGGCGATCTGCATCATGGGGCCCTCCGGAAGAAGCCCGTAGCCGATCAGATTCCAGGGAAGCCCGGTGAGGACGTGACCGCGGGCATATTCCGTAAGACCGAGGGAGATGGCGAGCGCGAAGACGCGCGCCGCGCCCGGCCGCCACATCACAATGGCGATCGCAGCAGCAGCAGCGAAGAACAGCGCCATGCCGCCGGGCAGCGCCGCCATGACGAAGGGAATGAGCCAGCCATGCCGCCAAGGCTCGACCAGGAAGGCCTCGGCGACCCAATAAAAGCCGGCGAGGAAATAGCCGAATCCAAACCAGAAGCCGGTGAGGGCCGCGCAATTGAGCCGTGCGCTGGGCGTCGATTTCGCATGGCATCCATCCAGAAGCCAAACAAGTCCCCCGAAGGTGACGAACAGCACGGGCCACGCATGGACCGGCGCGAACGCGAGCACCGAGAGGGCGCCGAGCAGGATCGCCAAGCCGGCCCGCTTGGCGCCCTGCAAGCGGCCGACCGAGGCAGCGGCTTGGCTGAGAGGGGACACTAGGTCGCGCTCTGCCCTGCCTTAGGGTCGGATGCGGTGCCCGAGGGTTGCGGGAGGTGTATGCGAAGTTTCTTGATCCGGCGAGGATCGGCGTCCAGCACTTCGAATTCGATTCCCGTCGGATGTTTCACCAGCTCGCCGCGCGCTGGGATGCGGCCCATGATCGAGAACACCACACCGCCGATCGTGTCGATGTCCTCATCCTGTTCCTCCGTGACCAGCTCGACCCCGAGATGCTCCTCGAGATCCTCGACCGGTGTACGGGCATCGGCGATTAGGCCGAGTCGCGGATCGACGCGGATCATCGGCTCATCTTCCACGTCGTGCTCGTCGGCGATTTCGCCGACGACCTCCTCGACCAGATCCTCGATGGAAACGAGGCCATCACTCCCGCCATATTCGTCGACCACGAGCGCAAGATGGAGCTGAGAGGTCTGCATCTTGAGCAGAAGGTCGAGAACCGACATGGATCCAGGCACGTAGATCAGCTGGCGGATGATGTTGATGGAGGCGACGCTGCGCTTGAGGTTGACCTTGCCGAGATCGAGCCCGTCGTCCCCATTCGCTTCCTCGGTGATCCACGACATGAGATCGCGGATGTGAATCATGCCGAGCGGGTCGTCGAGCGTCTCGCGATAGACCGGCAGGCGCGAATGCTCCGCCTTGCGAAACACCCACATCAGCTCCTCCAGCGAGACGCTTTCATCGACCGCGACGATGTCGGCGCGCGGCACCATGACGTCCTCGACCGTGAGCTTGCCGAAGCGCAAGATTCGCAGCAGCATGCTGCGCTCCTGTGCGCTGAGCGTGTCGCTCTTGCTGCGCGCCAGCGCATCCTCGATCAACTCGCGGAGGTCGGGCTCCTCGCCGAGACCGAGTTTTTGGAGCAAGCGCTCGAACCACGATGCATCCTCGTCGGCACGTCGTGCCTGCTCGGCCTCGTGTTCGTGATCGGCTAACGGGCCGTCGCTCATGATGTTGCCTCCGCTAGGCCGGCCTCTCCTTCGTCGCGATAAGGGTCGGCGATCCCCAGGGAGGCGAGGCCGCGTCGCTCCAGAGCTTCCATGCGCTCCGCCTCGTCGTCCTGCATGTGATCGAAGCCAAGCAAGTGAAGCACACCGTGAACCACGAGATGAGAGATATGATCGGCGAGTGTCAGCTTGTCGTCGGCCGCTTCTTTCGCGGCGGTCTCATAGGCAATCACGACGTCGCCGAGCGGGCCCGGCTCCCCGGGCGCGTCGCCCGCCGGAAAGGACAGCACGTTGGTCGGCGCATCCTTGCCGCGCCAGTCGCGATTGAGCGTCCGCATCTCCGCATCGTCCGTCAGCACGATGGTAATCTCGTAGGAGGCCGGCCGCGAGGGCCGAGCCTCGGTGAAGGCCGCGTGGGCGGCGAGCTCCACCGTCGCGTCGCTGATCCCGGCGTGGGCCCAGGCACTGCCATGGCGGACCACTTCGACCGTGAGCGCCAACGGTTGGGCAGGCGCGGCGATGTTGCGACTAGGACCGTCCGCGGTCATGAGCGGCCGCCGTTCTGAGGCGCGGACTCGTAGGCCTCGACGATCCGACCGACGAGCTCGCGGCGTACCACGTCGGCCTTGGTGAAGGCGATATGGCCGATCTCGTCGATGCCGCGCAGGATTTCAATCGCCTCGTTCAGTCCGGAATCCTTGCCCGGCGGCAGGTCGACTTGCGTCGGGTCGCCGGTCACGATCATTTTGCTGTTCTCGCCGAGGCGCGTCAGGAACATCTTCAACTGAACCGCCGTGCAGTTTTGCGCTTCGTCGAGAATGACACAGGCATGAGACAAAGTGCGGCCGCGCATGAAGGCCAGCGGCGCGATCTCGATGACGCCCGCGGCAAGCTCGCGCTCGACACGCTCCGGCGCGAGCACGTCATAGAGCGCGTCGTAAAGCGGGCGTAGATAGGGATCGACCTTCTCGCGCATGTCGCCGGGCAGGAAGCCGAGACGCTCTCCCGCTTCGACCGCGGGCCGCGAGAGGATGATGCGGTCGCAACGTCCGGCCTCGAGGCAGGCGGCGGCGAAGGCGACCGCGAGGTAGGTCTTGCCGGTGCCGGCCGGTCCGGTGGCGAAGACCAGATCGTTTTGATCGAGCGAAGCCAGATAGTCGCTCTGCGTCGGGGTGCGGGCGGTGATGAGGCGCTTGCGCGTGCGAATCTGCTGCGCCGTGGGGCCGGCCGCACCGGGTTCGGCGCCCTCTTTCGGCGTGGCCGCGCGGGCATGGCGGATGGCGCCGGCCACATCGCCCACGCCGATCGTCTCGCCTTGTGCCAGTCGGCCATAAAGCTGCTCGAGAACCGATTGCGCCACCGCGCAGGCGTCTTCAGGACCGCGCAAGGCCACGGCGTTGCCATTGACCACGGCCTCGACGCCGAGACGATCCTCAAGCACGGCAAGGTTTGCGTCATAGTCGCCGAGTAGGTCGCGCACGAGCCGCACGTCGTCGAAATAGACGACGATGGGCTCTCCACCCGCCTCGCCTGGCGCCATTTCGGGGCGCTTCGCCGCTGATCCACGCCCGCGGGCCAAGGATGTTTTCCGCACGCTGGCCTTGCTCGTCACAGGGCCGCCTGAACTGGCTCGCGCCATTCAAATCCCGAGTCTATGACACCGGTAAGACTGTTCGGCCCGGCGGCCGAGATGTCAACCTCGGCGATGTTTCCGATCAGCCCCTCAGGCGCATCCACGTAGACCGCCTGGAGATAGGGTGAACGCCCGGCGATCTGTCCCGGTTTCCGTCCTTTGCCCTCGAATAGTACTGGGAGCCTGCGGCCCACCGTCTGCCGGTCGAAGCTGCGGCGGCTCTCCTCGAGCAGGGCCTGCAAGGAGGCCAAACGCTCTTTCTTTGCCGGCTCTGGCACTTGATCCTCAAGCTTGGCCGCCGGCGTGCCGGGCCGCGCGCTATATTTGAAGGAGTAGGCTTGGGCGAAGCGAACGCGGCCCGCCAAGGCTAAGGTCTCCTCGAAGTCGCGCTCCGTTTCGCCGGGAAAGCCGACGATAATGTCGGTGGAGAGGGCAATGTCGGGACGGGCCTGCCGAATCTTGGCGACCAGCGTCTCGTAGTCGTCTGCGGTGTGCTTGCGGTTCATGGCCGCCAGGATGCGGTCTGAGCCGGCTTGAAAGGGCAGATGCAGATAGGGCATCAGCTTCGGCTCTTCGCCGAACAGATCGATCAGTCCATCGTCCATGTCGTGCGGATGGCTCGTGGTGAAGCGCAAGCGCTCGATGGACGGAATTCCCGCCAGCCGCCGCAACAGGCTCGCCAGCGACCACGCGGCGCCGTCCGGGCCGTCGCCATGATAGGCGTTGACGTTCTGCCCAAGCAGGGTGACCTCGCGGACTCCGCGCGCGGCGAGCCGCTCCACCTCGGCGACGATCTCGCCCGGCGTGCGTGAATATTCCGCCCCGCGCGTATAGGGCACCACGCAGAAGCTGCAGAATTTGTCGCAGCCTTCCTGCACGGTGACAAAAGCGGACACTTGCCGCTTGCCCGCAGGTCGCGCCGGCAGCTCAGCGAACTTGTCTTCCGCCGGAAACTCCGTTTCGACCGAGCGCTTGCCGGTCGAGGCGGCCTCGGCGACGAGCTGGCCCAATCGGTGATAGCTCTGCGGGCCGACGACGATGTCCACCACGGGTGCGCGGGCGATGATCTCCCGGCCCTCGGCTTGGGCGACGCAGCCGGCCACGGCGATCATCGTATCCCGGCCCTGGGCCTTGCGCGCTTCCTTGGCAAGCCGCACCCGGCCAAGCTCCGAATAGACCTTTTCGGCCGCCTTCTCCCGGATATGGCAGGTATTGAGAATGACCAGATCGGCCTCGGCCATCTGTGCGGTGAGCTGGAACCCGGCAGGCTGAAGCGCTTCGGCCATGCGCTCGGAATCATACGCATTCATTTGGCAGCCGAAGGTCTTGATATGCAGCTTCTTCGCAGAAGGCTTGTCGGGGCTCTGCGCCATGCTCCGTTGTTGGGCACGACGGCCGCCCGCGTCAAGAGCTTGCGTCATTCCGCAAGCATGGCGGCCACCAGCTTTGGCGGCTTCCCGGGCGGGGCGATCTGCTCGAAGGTGCATTGCTCGGGCGCCTTGTCCGGCCGGAAGCGGATCATCTTGGTCCCGTGCCGGAAGCGCCCGCCGGTCACCTGATCGTAGCGCACCTCCACCACCATCTTCGGCTCGAGCGGCTCCCATTCGCTCGAGCGCTCCGTCGACCAGCGGCTCGGCCCGCCCGGTGCTTTGCCGCTGAAGCCGGGCGGCGCGATCATGGTCTTCAAGAGCTTGGTCAGCGCCGGCCGCTCCTTGTCGGTGATGCTCGAGGTAAAGCCCACATGGTCGAGCTTGCCGTCCTCGTTGTAGAGGCCGAGCAGCAGGGAGCCAACCTCGTCGCTCTTGGCGGCGTAGCGGAAGCCGCCGACGACGCAATCGGCGGTGCGAAGATGCTTCACCTTCAGCATGGCCCGCTCGCCCGGCAAATAGGGCCCGTCGAGTTCTTTGGCGACGACGCCGTCCAGTGCGCCGCTTGCCGTGGCGAGCCAACGCTCTGCCTCGCCACGATCGACCGTGTAGGGCGACAGCTTTAGATTCCGATGATCGCTCACCGATTTGTAGAAGGCCTCAAGCGCCGCACGCCGCTTGGTCAGCGGCATCTCGATCAGGCTCTTGTTCTTCGGGTCGACCAACATGTCGAACAGGATGAAGAGGGCGGGCATCTCGGCTGCCAGCGTCTTGACGCGGCTTTCGGCGGGATGGATGCGCTGCTGTAAATCGTCGAAGGACAGCGTGTCGCCGCCCGGAATCGCCAACTCTCCGTCAAGCACGAAGCATTTCGGCTTCAACGTCTTCAGGAAGGCGACCACTTCGGGGAAATAGCGTGTGAGCGGCTTGCCGGACTTCGCTCTGAGATCGATCTCGTCGCCGGCGCGGAACGCCAAGCAGCGGAAGCCGTCCCATTTGGGCTCGAATTGCCAGCCGGGCTCTTCGGGCAGGTCCGTGACGAGCTTGGCCTCCATGGGTTCGAGGTCCAAGGGCACGGCCAAGTCTGCAAGTGAGGTGGGTGCCACCATGGGGTGGTGCTTACAGGGGAAGCGGCCTGCGGCCAAGCGGGAACGCCTCTGCGGGGGAAGCGTTTCTTACGTCTGGTTGTGAAACACGGAGATTGACCATGCCAGCCAAGTCAGGAGCCCAACAGAAAGCCGCCGGCGCGGCCCTGTCCGCCAAGCGGGGAGACACGCCAGTGAGCGAGCTCAAGGGCGCGTCCAAGTCCATGTATAAATCCATGAGCGAGAAAGAGCTCGACGACATGGCTTCCACCAAGCGCAAAGGGAAGCCGGAGCACGTCTCGAAGTCGAAGAAGTCATAGCTACTGGAGCCGGACCACGACGCTGTCGACCGTGCCGGCCGCGTCCATGATCGTGAGTCGCACGAAGCCCGGTCCGTCCGGGTCGAAGAATAATGTGCGCGGCGCATTGGCGGTCTCGAACGGCAGGCCGTTGATGAGCAGGTTGAGAGGCGGCTTGCCGCCGGCGATCTTGATGGCGATCGGATCGAGCACGGTCCCGTCCGAGGCGAGCGCCAGGCTCGCCCCATGCGGCGGAAACACGATGTGCACCTTCGATGCCGTTTCGGCCCCGGCATTGCCGCGCCCGGCAAACCGCTTCAGCGGCGGCGGTAACTTGGACGTGCTGGCGAAGATAACGCCTTTCGGCGCCGGCGGCAGCGACTTGAGATCGCGCCCCAAACGGGCAAAAGCATCGAACAGGATTGGCGCCGCGGCGCTGCGTCCGACGAGACCGCTGACCGGCGCGCCGTCCGGCCGCCCGACCCAAACGCCGATCGTATACTGACCGTCGAAGCCCAAGGCCCACGCGTCGCGGTAGCCGTAGCTCGTCCCGGTCTTGAAGGCGATGCGCCCGCCGAGCGCGTTGACCGGCGGCGGCGCGCCACGCAGCACGTCGCCCACATACCACGCGGCCACCGGCTCTATGAGACGTTTGGCGGGCTTTGGCGTGGCACCGAGGCGCTCGAAGAGCGGCGCCACGCTGCCTTGCCGTGCAAGCCCCGAGTAAAGCGCCGTGAGGTCGATGAGTCGCACGCCGATGCCGCCCAGGCCGAGCGCCAGCCCCGCGGTCTCGTGCTTCGGCAAGACCAAGGATGCACCCGCTTCGCCGAGCCGCGCCAGCAGCCGGCTCGGCCCCACCGCATCGAGCACGGCGACGGCCGGCACGTTAAGGGACTGTTGCAGCGCGCGGCGCACAGTCACCGTGCCCTGGAAGGTCAGGTCGAAATTCTCCGGCGCATAGTCGCCGTAGCGGATCGGCCGGTCCTCGATCAGCGTCTCGGGATGCACTAGCCCGTCCTCGAAGCCGAGCCCGTAGATGAAGGGTTTCAGGGCCGATCCCGGCGAGCGCACCGCGCGCGTGAGATCCACCTGCCCCGCGCGGCCAGCATCGAAATAATTGGGGGAGGCAACCCGCGCCAGGATCTCGCCGCTCTCGTTGTCGACCACCACGATCGCCGCCGACATGGCGTCACCCAACGCCGCTGACCGTTCGCGCGCTAGCCGCTCTAAGCGACGCTGCAAACGGCCGTCGATAGTGAGGCGTATGGCGTTCTCTTGCGAAGCAGTCATCGCTTCGTCGGCGGCATGGGGTGCGCTGAGGGGCATGGGCTTGCGCGCGTCGGGCACCGGTTCGGTCTTGGCCCGGGCGATCTCGTCGGCGCGAACGAGGGCGCTGCCGGCAATACGGTCGAGCACGCGGTCGCGCGCGGCCCGTGCCTTTTCCGCGTAGCGGTCGGGCCGGCGATATTCCGGCGATTGGGGCAGCGCCACAAGGAGGGCGGCTTCGCCCAAGGTGAGCCGGCGCGGCTCCTTGCCGAAATAGGCGAGCGAGGCGGCGCGGATGCCCTCGAGATTGCCGCCGTACGGCGCGAGTGTCAGGTAGAGGCCTAGGATCTCGTCCTTGCTCAGCGCCCATTCGAGCTGCAGCGCGCGGATCGACTGCCGCAGCTTGGCGGAGACCGACCGCTCCCGCCGCGGCTCGAGCAATCGTGCGACCTGCATCGTAATCGTCGAGCCGCCGGAGACGATATGGCCTTGGCTCGCCAGCTGGTAGGCCGCCCGCGTCATAGCCAGGGGATCGACGCCGTGATGGTCGAAGAAGCGTTTGTCCTCGTAGGCGAGCAGCGCCTCGAGGAAGCGCGGGTCCACGTCGTCGCGCGTGGCGGGGAGCCGCCAGCGGCCCTCCTCGGTGAGATAAGCGCGCAGCAGTCTGCCGTCGCGGTCGAGCACCGTTCGGGAAATTTCGAGATCCTCCCCCAGCGGCGCCGGTCCGTAGGAGTCGATGAGGCCCATGGTGGCCCCGGCGGCTGCCGCGGCGATCCACGCCGCGCCGATGGCGGCGTAAGCGGTTCGGCGTCCCAGCATGCTCATTTGGGCGGGGTCACCTTCACGCTGCCCGTGTCGGTGCGGCCGAAACGGTCGGGCCGATACATGTCCTCAACGACGGCTTGCGGCAGCACATAGCTGCCGGGCGACACCGCGCGCACCACATAGGCCACGGTGTAGAGCGGCTTGCTGTCGGCTCGCCGCTCAAATGCCGCCACGAAGCGGTTATCGCGGAATGCCGTATGCACCGGGTCCGCCGCATGGCTGATCCAATCGAGGCCGCCAGTGTCGGCCGACGAGACGAGCCGCGGATTGTCGATCTCGAAGCCCGCCGGCACGTAGTCGGTGAGCGCCACTCTGGCGAATTGCGGCTGCGGCTCGGTGACGGTGAGCAGCACCACGATGCGCTCATTCTGTTTCACCGTGGCGATATCGATCTCTTCGCCATCGAGCGTATGATAGCTGCGCTCGAGCTTGAAGCCGTGCTCGGCGGCGGGCTCCGGCGTGGTCGGGGCGCCGCTCACCGAGATCACCGCATCGAGTTGGGTATCGCCGGCATTGGTCACCGTCAGCGGATTGATGCCGATGTCCTCCTCGCTCAAGGTGCGATAGAGCGGCCCGTCTTGACCGCCTTCGGACCCACCATCCTCGACGGTGAGCTTGACGCCCTGCGTGCCAAGCGCGCGCGCGGCGAGCACCAGCCATGCGTCCTCTTGCGTCGAGGTATAGGTGACGTGATCGCGCGCCTTGCCGATCTGCGTGGTCGCGTGGGTCAGCAGCACCTTCGGCGCGCCGCCTTCGGCAGCGAGTGTCACGACCGCCGCCGCGTCGCGCAAGCGCGAGCCGAAATCGACGCGGCCGACCAGCGGGTCGGTGTCGTCGGGGAGCGCGCTGGCGGCGGCGCGGAACGCCGTCTCGGCCCGAACCTTGTCGCCGAGCATGGCGAGCGCCGCGCCGATCTCGGCCTGGGCGGTCGGCGTGCCAAGCGCGGACAGTTTGACATCGGCGATATAGCGGAGGTCGCCGACCGGCGTCATGCTGTTCCGGGCGAGCACGTAAAGCGCATAGGATAGCGCCAGCCCGCCGTCGGTCGAGACGTCCGGCGCGGTGCTCACATAGTTGCGCAAGCGGTTGAGCGCGAGCTTGAAGCGGTCGTCGGGCACTGCGAACCCGCGAGCGCGGGGCCGCGTGAGGAAGTCGGTCACGTAGCTATCGAGCCACGGGTCCTCGCCGCCCGGCGACCATAGGCCGAACGCGCCTTCATAGCCTTGGCGAGCCAGCACGATCTCGATCGCTTTGGTGATGCGCTCATCGACATTGGTATCGACGGCGAGCTTGGCGTCGAGCGCCATCTCGTTGACATAGAGCAACGGTAGCGCGCGGCTGATGACCTGCTCGGTGCAGCCGAGTGGATAGCGGTCGAGCGCGGCGAGCAGGCTCGCCACGTCGAGCGCGGCGGACGGCGTGACCGACAGCGCGATGCTGCCCGTGCCCGGCACGAGCCCGGCGAACACGTCGTTGGTCAGCGTGATGCTCTTGCCCGGTTCGAGCGGCGTCACCGTGCGCCGCGCCAAGATCTGCGTCGCCGGATCGACGTTCAACGCGTAGGTGCGGGAGACCGAGAAATCCTCCGGTCCGGTAACCGCGACCTCCACGCTGCCCTCGCCGACGCCGAGCGCGGAGATGGGGAAGGTCACCGCGCCGCGCTTCTTGGCGTCGAGGGTGATCGACCGGTCCGCTTCTTCGACGCTGAGCGGTCCGCCCGTCGAGATCGCGATCTGGTACGCGCCCGTGGCGCCCTCGACATTGTCGAGGTCCAAGCGAAGCGTGGATCGATCTCCGGTCAACAGGAAGCGTGGCAGCGTGGCGGTGACCACGACCGGATCGCGCACCACGACGTCGGCGGAGCCGTGACCGACCTTGTCCTTGCTCCAGGCGACGGCCATGACCCGCACCGTCCCGGTGAAGGCGGGAATGGCGAACTCCACCTCGGCGGTGCCGTCGGCGCCCACAGTGACGATGCCGGAATAGAGCGCCAGCGGCGGCTGGGTCGGCGGGCTGCCTTGCAGCACGCCCGCACCGCCATCGCCGCCGGTGCGGATCTGGCCGCGCGTGCCTTGCATGCCGTCGATCAGTTGACCGTAAAGATCGCGCACCTCGGCGGAGAGCTTGCGCTGGCCGAGATAATAGTCGTCCGGCGCCGGCGGTTCGTAGCCGGTGAGATTGAGAATACCGACATCGACGGCCGACACCACGATGCGGGCCTGTTCGCCCGCGAGCCCCGCGAGCTTCACCGGCACACGCAACGTCGTCTCGGGCCGGATCAGGTCGGGCAGGTCGAGGCCCACGCCGATCGTGTGCTCGGCCTTGTCGACGCTGAACCACTGCACGCCGATGGCGCGGCCCGGCACACGCTTCTCGGCTATGTCGAGCGGCCGTCGCAGCGTGGCGAGCACATAGGCACCCGTGCCCCAATCGTCGCCCACCGTGATCGGCAGCTTGTTCAGCCCCGCTTCGACATCCGTGGTGGTCGTGGAGAGGAGGCGGTCGCCGATGACCGACAGGGTGACCTTGCCCGCACTACGCGCGGTGACCGCGACGGTCATGGTGTCGCCGGCCACGTAGCCCGGCTTGTCGAGCGCGATCTCCAGGAAGTCCGGGGTGTCGGCGGAGGCGTCCGCGTACCAGCCCGAATCGAAGCCGTAGGTGGTGAGCGGTCCTTGCGCCTCCGGGCTTTCCACCTCGAGACGGTAGCGGCCCCAGGTCACCGGCACCTCGATATGGCCCGGCTGACCGGCGGCCACGTCGATCGTGCCGTCGGCCACGCGGCGCGTGATCTTGATGGGCTCGTACTGCCATTGGCCGTATTGGCGATACCATTGGTATTTCGACTCGATGCGCAGAAGCTGCCATTTGAGTCCCTTGGCGGCCAGCGCGGCGCCGTCCGGCGCGGCCATAACCACGTCGAACTTGGCGATGTCCTGATCGCCGAGCGCCGACCCAGTGAAGAGCGGCTTCACCCCGATCATCGGTCCGGTGGGCACGATGGGCAGCGACAGCGTGTGCTCGACGGCACGGCCGCCCGGCTCGGCAAGCCGCACCACGACCGTGGCTTCGAGCGGCTTGGTCGAGGCCGGTACCTTGTCCAGCGCCACCTGGAACGTCGCCTGGCCATCTTCGTCCGTGTCCGGCAGGTCGGCCAGCGGCAGGCTCTCGACGCTGAACTGGTCTTGCGAGTCCGTATCGTTGAGACCGAACACATAACCCTTGAAGCCGGGACGCTCGGCCGCCTTGATGATGTTCACCTCGCCGTCAATGGCGAGCCCCGACGCGGGCGCGCCATAAAGGAAGCGGCCGTCGAGCGAAATTTCGGCGGGGGCCGACGGCGACAGCGTCTTGGCCTCCGTGCTCAGATCGAAGGCGAGCCGCTCCGGCACATAGTCCTCGACGAGAAAGCTCGTTGTGCCAATGGCCGATTGTTTCGGGTCTGAATAGACCTGCACACGCCACGTGCCCGTGGGCGCCGAGGCGATGAGCGGTACGTTGAGCGCCCGGCCGCCGATCCCCTCGTCGGGCACCACGGTGCGGCGATACTCGATGCCGTCGGGTCGCTCCATCACCAGTGTCAGGTTCACGCCGTCGACGGCCACGCCCTCGCCGTTCCGCAACAGCGTGGTGACATGCACCGTCTCCCCGGTGCGGTAGACGCCGCGCTCGGTGAACACGAAGGCGTCGAGCCCCTTCGGTGGCTCGCGTCCGGCGACGCCGCGGTCGGTGAGATCGAAGCCCGACTGTTTCAGGTTGAGGAAGGCATAGTCGCCGCCTGTCCCCGAGGCGATGAGCAGCGCCGGCGCGAGTCCGCCTTCGCCGCGCGCCAGGCCCGGTGCAAAAGTCACCCTGCCGTTGGCGTTGGTCGTCTCGGTCGCAAGCACCTCGTTGTTGCGGGCAATCAGCCGCAACTCGACGCCTGCGAGCGGCGCAGTGCTCGCGAGCGAGTTGACGAAGGCATGAATGCCGTCCGTTCCCGAATAGGCGGTGAGCCCATAGTCGGACACGATGAACCATTGGGTCGTCCGCTCGCCGTAGTCGTCACCAGGCACGCCGGCCGGCTGGGCGGCGAGAAGGTAGACGCCCGGCGCCATCTCGGGCACCGCCTCGCTGATCGGGAAGGCCGTGGTGATCTCGGCGTTCAGCTCCTTCTCGACCTTGAGCTCGCCGGACCACACCTCCTGGCCCTTCTCGTCGGCGATGTCGTTGAGGCTGTACTGATAGAGATTGCGCTCGAAATCGTAGCCGAGCACGTTGTCGATCAGGCTGCGGTCGCCGATCCGGTAGATCGTTACCTTGACCGCGTCGGTGTTCACCGAAACGAGCGGGATGCCCTGCTGACCGGTATTCGGCAGCACCATAGCTTTGCCGGCGAGCCGGACCGACGGGGCCCGGTCGCGCACATAGATCGTGAATTCAGCGTCCTTGAGCAGACTCTCGTCCACCGCCGAGGGCAGGCCTTGGCGTAGGGTGACGGCGTAGGTCTCGCCGTGTTTCAGCCCTTCGACGCAAAGCTGTTGATCCTCGGCGGACAGCGCCGGCTTATCGTCGCCGACCACTGACACGAAGGGCGAGAAGTCGGCCCGCTTCAGCAACGGCTCGGTGAATTGGAAGCAGGCGCGCGGGGACGCCGCGTCGGAGTCGACGCTGAAATTGGAGACGCGGAAGCCGTATTTCTCGCGCAACTGGTCGTAGGTCGCTTGGCGCCCCGAGTTGGCCTCGAGGCGCAGCGCGAGATGGAGCGCATTCAATGCCGGCCGCCAGTCGCCGGTCTTGCCGTAAGCCGTGGCGAGGGTCGTCAGCGCGGCGGCTTCGGACTGCGGCGTGGTCGCCCGCTGATAGGCGATATAGGCGGCGGTTCGCGCGTTTTCATAACGCAGGCTGCCATCGTCATTCTCATCCGGCGGGATGGCGAGCCACAGATCGGCGAGTCGGCGCCAAGCGAGAGAATCGTCGGGCGAGACGGCGACGATCTGCCCGTAGGTAAAGGCGGCGCTTTCGAGATCGAGCCGCCGCAACTGAACGGCCGCCTGCTCTTTCAGCTTGGCGACCGGCAACTCGACGGTGCCGGACTCATTCTTGAGGTTGTCCTCAAGCGTGATGGCGGCGTCGGCGAGCGCGTCGTCCTGGAAGGTCTTGTCGGCGGCAGAGGCATGAGCGGAGACGAAACAAAGCAGCGCGGCAGCAAGGCCAGCGCGGAACCATGCGACCATTTATGTCCTCCAAGCGCCCAGCCTTCGGCAGCAGGCGGGCGATGGCGCCCATGGTAATGGACCATTGTGACGGGCGCCAGAGGCCCGCGAGGAAGCCGCTGCTAAATTCGCCGTAAGGATTCGTCTCCAGGCGCTGGCGTCTCTAAGTGCCTGCGGCAATCTCTTGGGCGATCTTCGCCAGCTCCCCGCGGACCCATTGATGGCACTCGTCCCGATCGTAGCTCGAATGCCACATGAGCCGCAGGGGAAAGGCGATCGGCGGAAGCGGCTGAACGAGGCGGGCCATGCCGAACTGCCACTGCAGGATGGCGGCAAGGGAGCCGGGCAGGGTGAGCAGGGCGTCGTGATTGAGCGCCACGAGAATGCCGACCAGGGCCGAGGAAACCTGCGAGGTGACGTTGCAGGAAAGCCCTTCGGGGGCCAGCATCTCATCCAGACGTTCCAATGTGGGAAGGCCGTTTACGGCGATATGGTCGGCGGCGGCAAAGGCGGCCGGCTTCGGCTTCCGTGCGGTGAAGGGGTGGCCGGCCGGGCCAGCGTCACCAGCGTGTCGTCGAACAGCTTTGCCACGCGCACATCGGGAGCGGCGACCGCCGTCCCCTCGATATCGATGACGAAGTGGCTTCGCGCGTTGCGCAGCGCGTCGATATCCTCGGCGCGACTCGACGGCGTCCAACTCAGCTTCACGCTGGGGGCCAGCGATTGCAGCCGCTGCCGCAACGGTTCGACCAGAATCAATTCCCCCGCCTCGCCCGATGCTGCGGCAAACTCGCGCACGGAAAGCGTGGGATCGAAGGGTTTATTGGGCCGCAGAAGGCTTTCCATACCCGCCAAGATGACGTGAACGGTCGGCGCCAGCTCCAGCGCTTTGGCCGTCGGCACCAGCCGCTGGCCGGCCCTGACGAACAGTTCGTCGGCGAAAATTTCGCGGAGTTTAGCCAATGCGTGGCTGATAGCCGAGGCGCTGCGCCCCAGCCGCTCGGCGGCCCGGGTCACGCTCGCGTCCACCAGCAAGGCGTCGAGGGTGACCAGGAGATTGGCGTCGATTTCCTTTAAATGCATTTCGTTCAACTATTCTGCTGAAAAGAGTTCACTACGTGCATGTTAGGCCCTGGGCTAGTGTTTTGACAAGACGTTCGGCCGCCCAGCCCGAATGTCTGAAGCGTCTTCGGCCCGAGCCTGGACGCTTCCTCATCTCAACCTTGCGGCGGTCCAAAGGTCCCGGCCGGCGGACCGCCGCATTCTTCCGCTTTCGGGCGGTTTGCTGGCAGAAACCGGGAAGAGGTTCCAGAGCCAATGGCGAAGGGCCGAACTACGAAAAAGGGATGCAGATGTTTCGAGGACCGTTGACTGCTCTGCCCGCCGCCGCCCTAGCGCTTGGCTTCTGTTTCACACCGGCCGCGGCCGACACGTCCAAGGACGTGTTGAAGAACTACGCGGATATCGCGCAGGCCGGATACGAGGATTCCCTCGACACCGCCAAGACACTCAAGCTCGCAATCGACGCCTTCATTGCCGAGCCGACCGAGGCGAATTTGCGCGGCGCCCGCGCCGCCTGGATCGCCGCCCGCATTCCTTACATGCAGAC
Source organism: Methyloceanibacter superfactus (assembly GCF_001723305.1). Lineage (GTDB taxonomy): Bacteria > Pseudomonadota > Alphaproteobacteria > Rhizobiales > Methyloligellaceae > Methyloceanibacter > Methyloceanibacter superfactus. The sequence continues at coordinate 94,573 of NZ_LPWF01000004.1, read as the reverse complement.
CGAGGCCTACCGCTTCGGCAACGCCATCGTCGATGACTGGGAGGGCAGAGTGAATTCCTGGCCCCTCGACGAGGGCCTGATCGATTACGTCGCCGCGGCTTACGGAGACGAGTCGCCCGAGAATGAACTCTACGTCGCCAACGTCATCAAGAATGTCTCGCTCACCATCGGCGGCAAGACGCTCAACACCGCGAAACTCACCAAGGAACTGCTCGCCGACGACTTGCAAGAGGCCGGCGGCGTGGAGGCGAATGTCGCCACCGGCTATCACGCCGTGGAGTTCCTGCTTTGGGGTCAAGATGTGAACGGTACCGGCCCCGGCGCGGGCGCGCGGCCCGCAACCGACTTCGATCCTAAGAACTGCACCAACGGCAACTGTGCACGCCGCGCCGAATATCTCAGCACCGTCACCGATCTTCTCATCGACGATCTCGCCTGGATGGCCGACCAGTGGGCCGAAGGCGGCGAGGCCCGCAAGGTGATCGCCGATGGCAGCGACGAAGAAGGCCTGACCGCTCTCATGACCGGGCTCGGCTCACTCTCGTATGGCGAGCTTGCCGGCGAGCGCATCAAGCTCGGACTCATGATTCATGATCCGGAGGAGGAGCACGATTGCTTCTCCGACAACACCCATGCCTCGCACTTCTTCGACGCGCTCGGCATTCGCAATGTCTATCTCGGCCGCTATCGCCGCGCCGACGGGACGATTGTCGGCGGCGCCAGCGTGTCGGATCTCGTCAAGGCCAAGGCGCCCGAGGTCGACGCCGAGATGCGCCAGAAGCTCGACGCCACCATGGACGCCATGAACACGTTGTATCTCCGCGCGCTGACCACCGAGTCCTATGACCAGATGATCGGCGAGGACAACGACGAGGGCAACAAGGTGGTCCAGGACGTGGTCGACGCGCTGCTCGCCCAGACCAAGGCGATCGAGCGGGCCGTGGCGGCCCTCGACCTCAAGTCGATCGAGTTCGAAGGCTCCGATTCCTTGGACTCACCCGAGAAAGTGGCAGGGGAGTAAAGAAAATCCCGTTGACTCGGGGTCTGAGCTGATCAACGTTATAACATAACAAGTTCTCAACCAGTCTGGGCAGAGCAAGAAAAGCCTTGGGGGGCTGATAAAATGACGAAGACCACGATCGCGACCCGCGACCGAACGAGACTAACACTCTGCACCACGCGTCCACTAACCCGGCTTGGCCGCGGCACCGCGAAATTGGCCAAGGCTGTGAGCATGGCTTCCATGCTCGTCCTCACGCTCATGAGCTTGCCCACCCTGGCGCATGCGGCCAACTGCGATCTTTCCGAAGCGGATATCGTTCACGGGGCAGGACCGGGCATTCCGGATGGCGCGGCCGTCGCGCTCGATCCTGGCGGCGTGCGCCGGGAACTTCGAAAGCATGGCGTGGAGGTCGGCGGCGCCTATTACGGCGAGGCCTTTTACAACTGGGGCGGCATCAAGGATGGTGGTCAGTATGACGGCGTGCTCGAACTCTATTTGAACGCCGACATGCAACAGCTCGGACTCTGGAAGGGCCTCTGCTTCCACACTGACGGCTACCAGATCCACGGCCGGTCGATCACCGGCGAGAATGTGGGCGGCCTGATGCCCGTTTCGAGCCTCGAGGCGGAGCCGTCCACGCGCCTGTTCGAGTTGTGGTTCGAGCAGCACATGTTCAACGACACCGTGGCGGTGAAGATCGGGCAGCTCGCCGCCGACGCGGAGTTCTTCTTCGCCGAAGGTGGCGGATACTTCCTCAACGGCACCTGGGGTTGGGCCCCGATCGCTGCGGAGAACAATCCGAATGGCGGTCCGGCCTACCCCTTGGCCACGCCCGGTGTTCGTGTCGCCGTAGCGCCGACGGACAAGCTGAGCATGATGCTCGGACTCTATAACGGCGATCCCGCGCCGCAATGTAGCAAGGCTGGTGGGGACCCGCAGCGCTGCAACGATCACGGCCTCGATTTCGAACTCGACGACGACCCGCTGCTCTTGGCTGAAGCCGCCTATCACTACGATCTGGCCGGCGGCCGCCTTCCGGGCGCGATCAAGATCGGTGGTTGGAATCATTTCGGCAGCTTCGAGCATCAGCGCGTCGACGTCGGCGGCGAGTTGATCGCCGTCACCGGCAACAGCGGCAAGCCGCTCGATCACGACTGGGCGTTGTATGGCATCATCGACCAGTTGATCTGGCGCGTGCCGGGCAGCGAGGACCCGCAAGGCGTGAGCATCTTCGCCCGCTTCGCCGGCGCCCCGGAGGATCGCAACCTCGTCGACTTCTACTTCGACGGCGGCTTCACCTTCACCGGCATGATACCCGGACGGCCTAACGATGCGCTGGCGGTTGGCTTTGCCTATACCGGCATCTCCGACGAGGCGGCGGCGTTCGACGTCGATTCCGGCGAGCCGGTGGCCCGCAACTATGAATCCCTGGTCGAGATCGCCTATACCTTCGAAATCAAAGAAGGCTGGATTCTCCAGCCGGACTTCCAATACTTCTGGAACCCAGGCGGCGGTGTGGCCGGAGTGGATGACGCGACGGTGCTAGGCGCACGCACCACAATCACATTCTGAAGAAGGCCGAGTGAAAAGAACGCGTTCAAGTTCAAGGTCTAACGCTGCAACCAAGTCGTCCCAGCAAGCGCCGTCAAGGCAGGCTAACCGAGCCTGGCTTGGCGGTGCGCTCGCACTTGGCGCGACGTTGCCGCTGCTTGCCGGCGCGGTGACCACCTACGCCACGGGTCAGGATGCCGGACTTGCGAGCCTGCTCGCGCCGACCAGCGATTTCTCCAAGCTGGAACAGGGCGAGGACAAGCCCGGCGGCGCGGCGACCTCACGCGGCTCCACCGACACCGCCAACGCCTTCTCGCTGTCCTCCGGCAATATGGGCTTCCGCAAGGAACTCAATTTCAAGATCGGCAACAGCGTCTTCCGCCGGCTCTGGGTGTCAGCGCCGTCGTCGACCGATGCGTCCGACGGGCTGGGACCGCTGTTCAATTCGCGCGGCTGCCAGAGCTGTCACCTGAAGGACGGGCGAGGTCATCCGCCACTCTCCTCCGACGTCCCCGACCGGACCGGCTCCATGCTGATCAGGCTTTCCGTGCCGCCCAAGACGGACGCGGAGAAGGCACTGCTTGCGTCAGGGAAGGTCAGCTCCATTCCCGACCCCGTCTATGGCGGCCAACTCCAGGACTTCGCCATCCAAGGCTTCGAGTCCGAGGGCAAGACCAAGATCACCTACGAAGAGAAGCCCGTCACCCTGGCGGATGGCGAGACGGTGAGCTTGCGCGCGCCCACATACGAGATCGTGGATCTCGGTTATGGGCCCATGCATCCGGACATCATGCTGAGCCCCCGCGTGCGCCGCCGATGATCGGCCTCGGCCTGCTTGAAGCCGTGCCGGAAGAGCAGATCCTCGCTCATGCCGATCCCGACGACGCCGACGGAGACGGCATCTCCGGCAAGGCGAACCGCGTGTGGTCCATCGAGAAGGACAAACCGATGCTCGGCCGCTTCGGCTGGAAGGCAAGCGTCCCCAGCATCGCCGAGCAATCGGCTGCCGCGTTCTCCGGCGATATCGGCATCTCCACCACGCTGCATCCAAGCGGTGCTGGTGAGTGCACGGAAAAGCAGGAAAAGTGCTGGAACGCGCCCTCCGGCAACTCGCCGAAATATCAAAACGTCGAGGTCGGCGATGAGCTGTTTAAGCTCGTCACCTTCTACTCGCAGAATCTCGCCGTGCCGCGGCGACGCAACCCAGACGATCCGGACGTGCTTAAGGGTAAGGCGCTGTTCTACGAGATCGGCTGCGCGAAGTGTCACAATCCGAAATTCGTAACCGGCAAAGCGCCGAAACAGCCGCATTTGTCGAACCAGCTGATCTATCCCTATACGGACATGTTGCTGCACGACATGGGTGAGGGGCTCGCCGACAATCGTCCCGACGGTGAGGCGGGCGGCACCGAATGGCGTACGGCCCCCCTTTGGGGCATTGGCCTTACCGAAACAGTGAGCGGCCACACGCTGTTTCTCCATGCGGCCGCGCCCGTAACCTCACCGAGGCCATTCTCTGGCATGGCGGCGAGGCGGAGCCAGCGCGCGATGCCTTCGCCGCGCTGTCCAAGGTGGACCGTGACCGGCTCCTTGCCTTTGTGAGTTCGTTATAATGGGTCCGATGAGGCCGCTCCTGCTTGCTGCCGTGCTCCTATGCGCCGGGTTGCCGTCCGCGCATGCGGAGGCGGATCATGGCGCCATTGCCCGCGCTGCGCTCGACAATGTCATTCGCCCTGGCTACGACGCGCTCACGGTGAGCACCGGCCGCCTCAAGGACAAGGCGGAAGCGCTCTGTGCCGCACCATCCGCCGCGGCGCTGACGGATGCGAAGGAAGCCTTCGCCGCCACCGTCGAAAGCTGGAGCAAGGTCGAGATCTTCCGTTTCGGTCCGATCAATAAGGAGCACCGCTACGAGCGCATGTTCTATTGGCCCGACCCCAAGGGCATCGGCTTGCGGCAGGTGAAGGCCGCGCTCGCCAAGAACGACGAGACCGTGACGCAGGCCGATATGCTGGTCGGCAAAAGCGTGGCGCTGCAAGGCCTGCCGGCGCTCGAATACCTTCTCTATGGCGACGGCGCCGAAACCCTGGCGCGCGGCGATCCCGAGGTCGGCTTCCGGTGCAGCTTCGCCGCGAGCGTCGCGACCAATGTCGACCGCATCGCCCGCGGCGTCGCCGAGGAATGGCGCGACGGCGCGGAATACAGCAAGCTCTTCCTCAGCCCCGGCCCCGACGATCCGCTCTACCGGGCGCCCAAGGATGTCACGCTGGAGCTCTACAAGGCGTTCACCTCCGGCATCGAGCTCGTGCGCGATCAGAAACTTGGCAAGCCGCTCGGCACGTCGGCCGAGACAGCGCGTCCGCGTCTTGCCGCCTTCTGGCGGAGCGGGCTGACCTTCCCCAACATGGTGGGCAATCTCGAGGCGTCCGCGCGCTCTTTGCCGAGGGCGGCTTTGCCAGCGTCGTTGCCGAGGAATCGCCCGGCGTCGAACAGTCGGTCCTGTTCGACCTCGACCGTGTCATCAACGTGCTTCGTGCCGCCGATGAGCCGATCGCCCAGGCCGTGCGCGATCCGGCACAGCGCAACAAATTGGAAGCCTTGCGTGTCGCGTTGAAGTTCGCCCGCGACACCGCCGCCACGATGATCGCGCGCGGCGCGGGCTTGAGTTTCGGGTTCAACGCCTTGGACGGAGATTGATCATGCAGCTCGACCGCCGCGCTTTTCTTGCAGGCTCGCGGGCAGCGCCACGGCGCTGACAGTGCCCGAGAGCCTCGCCGCGGCGTTTGTGCCTGAATGCTTTGCCGCCGCGCGCATGGACGATCGCGGCATCTTCTCTGCCGCCATGTTCGATCTCGAGCGAGGGGATTTGCGCGCCGTCGAATTGCCTGCTCGTGGCCACGATGTCGCGCTGCGGCCCGGCGGCAAGGAGTGGGTGGCCTTCGCCAGGCGTCCCGGCCGCTTCGGCGTGGCGGTGCCGGTAGGCTCGGGCGAGCCGGTGTGGTTCGCCGCCAAGCCCGACCGGCACTTCTTCGGCCATGGCGTGTTCTCGGCCGACGGCCGTCTGCTCTACACCACGGAGAACGACTACGGCCGCGGCCTCGGCGTCATCGGCGTCCGCGACGCGAGCGCGGGCTATCGTCAAATCGGCGAGTTTCCGGGTTACGGTATCGGTCCCCACGATCTCGCGCTCCTCTCCGACGGCCGCACCATGGTCATCGCCAATGGCGGCATCCTCACCCATCCCGACAGCGCACGGGAGGAGCTCAACATCCCGACCATGCAGCCCTCGCTCGTCTATGTGGATATCGAGACCGGCGATCTTCTGGAGGAGCAGAAGCTCGCGGCGGACCTGCATCAACTGTCGATCCGTCATCTGGCCGTCGCGCAAAACGATACGGTGGTGTTCGGCTGCCAGTTCCACGGGCCGGACGGGGAAACGCCGCCACTGATCGGGTTCCACGCCCGCGGGGAGAAGCCGGTGATCGTACCGACACCCGCTGCCACGCAGCTCTCCTTGCGCAACTATATCGGTTCGGTGACGGCCGATGCGGCCGGCGGCATCGTCGCCGCCTCGGCGCCGAAAGGCGGGCTTGTGACCTATTGGGACGTCGCCGCGAGGCGCTTCCTCGGCACCAGCGAGCTCGGGGATGGTTGCGGCTTGGCGCCCACCCATCACAGCGCGAGCTTCCTGCTGACCAGCGGCGACGGCTGGCTGGCCACGGCGCAAGCAGACGGCTCGCTGTGGCGTCACCCCTCGCGCTACCACTGGGACAACCACGCCATCCTGGTCCGATAACGGCCGGGCCAATCCGCCGCACCCTGGCTGACGCTGTGCCGCCCGGTTCCTATTGTTACCTTAATTATCGGGCCTATTCGGGCCTCGTCCGGGACCCCAATGCACAACAGCCAAGACCCCCATAAGCCGCATCTGCCTGCGCGTGCGCCCGAGCCGGCCAAGGCGCCGCCGCGCACGGCGCTCGGCGCGAGGATGCATGGTCTCAAACCGATTGTCGCCAAGACGCGTGACCTGCTGAGGCGGCGTCCGGTGAAGCTCGGCGCGATGATCGCCGGCGGCATCGTCGGCGTGCTGATGCTGGCCCTCGTCGCCGTCAATGTCATCCTCTCGGCCGACTGGGTGACGTCACGGGTGGCGGCCCGCATCAAGGAGCAGACCGGACGCGACCTCACGGTCAATGGGTCCACCATGCTGCTGTTCACGCCCGGTCCGCATGTGGTCATCACCGACGCCAAGATCACCGATCCTGACGCCGCCGCAGGCAGTGCCGATCTCTCGGTGGCAAGGCTCACCCTCGATCTCGATTTCGGCGAGCTCCTGAGCAGCCAGATCGACGCCAAGCGTGTGGTGCTGACGCGACCGGTGCTCACCGTCCGCCTCGGTGAGGACACGCTGCCGCTGCGCTGGGGGAAGACAGACGATGCGCCTGGCACCGGGGCGGAGAAGATCCGCTTCGCCAAAGCGCAAGCCGCGGGCGAGATGGTGCAAGGCAGCGGCGCGCAGAGGCTGAGCCGTGAAGTTCGCCTCAAGGATATGCGCATCAAGAATGGCACGGTCGTCATCGTCTATGACGACAAGGACCCCAAGGCCACGAAGCGCGTCGAGCATATCGATGCGCAGCTCAGCCTCCCCGCGATCAACGACCCGCTGACCGGAAACGGCAGCTTCGTGTGGAAAGACCAGAGGGTCGACTTCAGCGTCGAGGTGACCACGCCGGCCGATCTTAGGGCGGAACGGCCGGCCCGGCTCTTCGTTGCGCTCGACACGCAGGCGCTCTCCGCGCGGTTCGACGGCAGCCTCGCCACCGCGCCGCAGTTGTCCGGTCAAGGTCAGCTCTCCGCCAAGGCGAGCTCCATCCCCTCGGTGCTCGCCTGGATGCGCGAGAAGCCAGCCGTGGCGACCGGGATCGGGGATGGTGAGCTGGCGAGCGACGTCTCCTGGACCAAGAGCGAGATCACCTTCTCCCATGCGCGCTTCGCCCTCGAGCATGCCAGTGGTCAAGGCCAGGCCGTGGTGGCGCTGAAGAGCCCGAGACCGCATCTCCGCGCCGCCTTCGCCCTGGATCATCTCGACCTCAACCCCTTCATCGCCGCGCCCGAGAAGAAGAAAAAGAAGAAGCGCGCGGCTGCTTCCAAGGACAGCGGTCCGGTGGACAGCGCATCCGGCGGCAGGGAGCCCGCGCCGAAGGATTGGTTCAGCAATCCCGCGCCCGCGGAAGTTGAGACAGCCGTCGCGCCGCCGCCTGCGGAAACGGACACGAATGCGGCCGGAAGCGCCGCGCCGCTCGCCGTGCGCGTTGCACCGCCGGCCTCGTTCGACGCCGACGTCAATCTCAATATCCGCAAGGCTCGCGTCGGACATCTGGACATTGGCCCCAGCTCGCTCGGTCTCGTCTTCCGCGACGGTGTGATGAACGCCACGCTCGGCGGCATGGAGCTTTATGACGGGCGCGCCAGTGGCCAGCTAATCGTCGATGCCTCAAAGCCCGTCCCCGCCTTCACCGGCGACTTCCGTCTCGACGGCGTCGAGGCCCTACCGCTGCTCAGCGACGCGGCTCAGTTCACCATGCTCGCGGGGCGCACCAAGCTGGACCTTAGCGTCAGCGGCAAGGGCGAGGATGCCGAGGCAATCAAGGCGTCGCTGCGCGGCCAGGGCAACGTGGTGGTAAGCGATGGCACAATTGCCGGCATCGATGTCACAGCGCTCATCAGTGGCCTCGGTGAAGGCAATTTCAATCTCCGCCAGGGGCCGGACGCCAAGACGGCCTTCAGCGACCTCGGCGGCAGCTTCACCATCTCCGACGGCATCGCCGAGACGCAAAACCTCAAAATGGTGAGCCCGCTGCTCAAGGTGACCGCGGAAGGCACGGTCGATCTGGCGCGGAGCAATCTCGATATCCTGGCGCATCCGGAGATCATCGCCGGGCCCGAGGGTCAGAGCGGCGCCAACGATCTCGCCGGACTGACGGTGCCGGTGCAGATCATAGGTCCGCTCGAAGACCCGCGGATCAAGCCGCAAATCGGTGGCGTCTTCGCCAATCCCGAAAGCGCCTCCAAGACCGTGAACAAGATCGGCGAGGCGTTGCAGAAGAAATTCAAGGGCAAGCCGGTCGGCGAGGCCATCGGCCGCTTCCTCGGCAATGTGCAAATTGGTGGCGGCAAGCCGGCGCCGCAGCGTGCGCCGCAAGCCTGGCGCCGCCGCAAGCGCCCGAGCCCGATCAGGGCGACACCGACGAGGCGATGGACCCTGAGCTGGAAGAAATCCTGCGCTGACCCGTCCCGGCGCTATTGGCCTGCCTGATGCTTGTCGAGCGCGGCCATGCCTTTGCCAAATCCGCTAAATGCCGTGACCGTCTGCACCGCTTTGCCGTTGAGCGCATAGACGGTGATGGCGCCTTGCTTTGACGCCGACAGCTCCTTCTTGAGCTCGTCCGGGACCAGAAGCAGCGCCTTGCAGCCCATGGGCAGGCAGGTCTGGAACGGCATGCGATAGATCTTCTTGGTATCGGGAGAGAACTCGACGCCACGCTGCAGCGCGACCCCGGTCGGTCCGTCCACGCGCAACACCAGATTGCCCTTCGGTCCGTAGGTGACGATCACCCGGAACACGAGCTTCTGGGTTTCCTTCTCGATCAGCGGCATGACGAGCGAGCAGCGCTCCTTCTCATCCTTGGCCTCCTTGCCGCAAAGCAGCGTCCAGCTACCGAAACTGCCCGCCACTTTTGCCGGGGGCGGCTTGTTCGCGGCGTCCGCGGGCGCCGCCCAGTTCGGGGCGGCGGACGGCGCCTTCTTTTGGGCCGCGGCCGGCGGTGCCTGCTTCTTGGCTGCGCTCGAGTTGCCGCCATCCTGAGCCAGCGCCCGCCCCGTAGCCAACGCGAGCAACATGGCGCCAAGCAACAAGACGCCGAACAGAAATGCGGCGCTTGCGACCCTGAAACCCGACAACTTCATTCCAACCTCGCGGCGAACGTTCGTGCCCAACGGCTAGCTCAACAAGGCGGCGTGGCCAACTCATGACCAAGACAGCCGGGCCTCAAATCTTAGGCAACACGTCTTAGGCAATATGCTTGCCACGCGCCAGCCTCTGCCTGTATGTGCCTCGCAACCCCCAAGCGGAGCCCCCATGCCGCCAGCCAAGACTGCCCCGAAAATCGGCTTTGTCAGCCTCGGCTGCCCCAAGGCGCTGGTCGACTCCGAGCGCATCATCACGAGGCTCAGGGCTGAAGGCTACACGCTGTCGCCGACCTATGAGGATGCCGACGCGGTTGTGGTGAACACCTGCGGCTTTCTGAACAGCGCCAAGGCGGAATCGCTTCAAGCCATCGGCGAGGCGCTGGCCGAGAATGGCCGCGTCATCGTCACCGGTTGCCTGGGGGTGGAAGCGGACCGCATTCGTGACCAATATCCCGGCGTGCTGTCGGTGACCGGGCCGCAACAATATGAGGCCGTGGTCGAGGCGGTACACGAGGCCGTGCCCCGACTGCACGATCCCTTCGTCGATCTCGTCCCGCCGGAAGGCATCCGGCTGACGCCGCGCCACTATGCCTATTTGAAGATCTCCGAGGGCTGCAATCACACCTGCAGCTTCTGCATCATTCCGAGTATGCGCGGGCCGCTCAAGAGCCGGCCGCTTTCGGACGTCATGCGCGAGGCCGAGCGTCTGGTCGCCGCCGGCGTGCAGGAACTCCTGGTCATCTCACAAGATACGAGCGCCTATGGTCTCGATCTCGGCTATGTCGAGAATTCTTGGCGTGATGAGACCTACGAGACGCGCTTTGCCGATCTCGCCGCCGCCCTCGGCAGCCTCGGCGTCTGGGTGCGTCTGCACTACGTCTATCCCTATCCCCATGTGGACCGCGTCATTCCGTTGATGGCCGAGGGGCGTGTGCTGCCTTATCTCGACATCCCCTTCCAGCATGCGAGCCCTACGGTGCTTAAGGCGATGCGGCGTCCCGCTCATGGCGAGAAGACGCTCCAGCGCATCGCCGCGTGGCGGGAGATATGTCCTGACCTCGCCATCCGCTCCACCTTCATCGTCGGCTTTCCCGGCGAGACCGAGCAGGATTTCACCATGCTGCTCGATTGGCTAAGCGAAGCACGGCTGAGCCGCGTGGGCTGCTTCAAATATGAGGACGTCGACGGCGCGGCCGCCAATGCGCTTCCCGGTCAGGTGCCGGACGACGTCAAGGCCGAGCGGTTCGCGCGTCTCATGGAGCATCAGCAGGCAATTAGCGAGGCGCTCCTGGCGGAACGTGTCGGCGGCACGATCGAGGTGATGGTCGATACGGTGGACGAGGAGGGCGCCATCGCCCGTTCCCATTGGGACGCGCCCGAGATCGACGGCAATGTCTTTCTCGAGGGCGAAACCGGGCTCAAGCCGGGCGACCGGCTCATGGTCACGGTAGAAGAGGCGAACGAGTACGATCTGTGGGGCAGCCCGGTCGCCCCGGCATCCATGCCGTTCGCGGCGAAGGCCCCGGCCTCGGGCTAGCAGCCGTTGTCGGTCTTGGTGACCTTGAGGCTCTGGCGCGGCCGCGTGTAGAACGTCCGCTTCATATCGAAGGAGCCGGGACTGAAGAAAGTCGTCATCCCGAGCAACGGTGTGAAGGAATAGGTGACCTCTGCCACGAGGACGCTGCTGTCCGCCTCCGTAAGACCCGCAGGCAGGGTGAAATTCGCACCCGCGACGTGCGCCGTGCCTTTGTTGGCGCAGCTCCATTCGACCTTTGTCTTGTTCTTGTCGTCGGCCACGACGCTGGTGAGCACGATCTTGAGCGGGTCCGTCGGATATGGCGCGAGAATGCTGCCCGAGGCGGCCTGGATATCCTTGATGTCGTTCTTGTTGACGCTTCTGACCTGCGCGGTCAGATCGGCGGCGGTGGAAGCGACCTGCGAAGTGCGGCGGTAGATGGTCAGCGCGTTGCCGATCTCAGCCGTGCCGACATAAATCAAGATCAGCACCGGCACGATCATGGCGAATTCGATCGCCGAGACGCCGCGTTGATCGCGGGCCATGCGTGTGATCTTCGCCGCGATACCCGCCATTGCGATGAGATACAATCGCACGCGTGCGCTTTTCTGTTCTTTATTCATAGGGCTCATTGCGGAAAGCACTGGTGGCAACGATCAGCCGGTTGCCGCCCGCCATGTTGCTGAGATTGACTTCCGTCGGCAGCACCGTCCCGATATCCAGGGGATAGAAGGCCCTCACGACAACCACGTCGCCCGGGCTGCCGGGGTCGTAGCTGAAGGCCGATTTGAGCTTGCCGTCGGCGCCGAGCGGACTGGTCAAGCCGGCGGCGGCGCCGCCGAAGCTGGGATAGCTGCGGACATCGAGCTTGAGGTTCGAACAACTGATTAGTGCAGTCAGCTGCTTGCAGACTTCCTGCTTGAATTTCGCAGCGTCGAGCCCTTGTGTCTGGGCCTGACCCGTGCGGATGAGGCGCGCGCCCCGTGCGGTCGCGCTCTCAAGCATGAAGTTCGCGAAGAAGACGATGCCGAGCTGAAGCACGGCCAAGAGCAGCAGGATCAGAGGAGCCGCCACGATGGCGAATTCAAGCGCCGAAGCTCCGGAGGTGTCGTGCTGAAAGCCGCGCAGGCGGTGCCAGCGCCCCAGCCACCCCGCTCTGTTTTTTTGTTGTCCCGCACCCTTTGCCATGGGGCTAGGTATAGAGAAGGTTTGCTTAACGAGTTGTGTAGAGGGAAAACCGATATGCAACAAGGTAAATGCTTATCTAAGTTGTAGTTTAAGTAACTTTGACTCGAATTTGAATAAACCGGACTACGAAGCGTAAGAACTTTTACGCCTACATTGCCCCTAAGCACGATGCATAGGTGCGTCCGAGAGGTTAAGCCTCCGGCAACAGGTGGAAGGCGTAAGATGCTTCAAGCGGTGGGACTGTGGTTCCGGCACTTTGCCCGGAACACCAAGGGCAACGTCGCGGTCCTTTTCGGACTGGCACTCATCCCCATTATGATTGGCGTTGGCGGCGCGGTTGATTACGGGCGCGCACTCCTTGTCCGTGAGCGTATGGCCGATGCGGCTGATGCGGCGGCGCTCGCCATTGGCTCGTGGTCCGGCCTCACCGAGGCCGAGCTGAAGGTCAAGGCGCAGCAATACTTCAATGCCAATTATCCGCCCTCCGAGCTCGGAGCGGCCGGCGCCATCGACGTCAAGTTCGTCGGCGACAACATCAATGTGACCGTCTCTGGCTCGGTGCCCACGACATTCATGGAGCTGGCCAACATCCCCAGCATCGGTGTGGGGGCCACGACCACGGTCACTCGGCGACAGCGCAATATCGAGCTGGCTCTCGTGCTTGATACGACAGGCTCGATGGGCTCCGGCGGCAAGATGGCCGCAATGCAGAACGCCGCGAAGAAGATGGTCCAGGACATGTTTCATGACAAACCGACCTCGGACACTGTGAAGATCTCTGTGGTTCCGTTCGCCGCCGCGGTGAACGTGGGCACTGACATGAAAAGCGAGAACTGGATCGACGATAGCGCCAAGTCGGACATCGCCACCGAGGACTACGATTCCAACAAGGTGAAGACCTTCGATCTTTACAAAGACCTCCAAGGCAACTGGGATTGGTCAGGCTGCGTGCGCGAGCGCGACGGCGACGACTACGAGCTCACCGACACGGCGCCGAGCACGGGAACACCCGCGTCGCTGTTTGCACCTTACTTTGCGCCCGACGAGGCCGATGACGATCACGATGAAGGCTACAACTACAGCAACAGCTATATCGAGGACGGTGACTGCGGCACAAGCAACAGCAGCAAGCGCAAAGCCATGAGGTGCCAGGCATATACGGGCAAGTACGACAAGCCAAAGAAGGACAGCTACCGCGCGAGCGGTCCCAATTGGAACTGCCCGCCTCGTGCAGTCACGCCGCTGACCGACAAATTAGGTCCCGTGGTCTCCGCGATCGAGGAGTTGCAGCCCAGCGGCAATACGGTGATCCCCGCCGGCCTGCTGTGGGGCTGGCGAATCCTGTCGCCGACCGCGCCGTTCACCGAAGGCAAGGCCTATGACGAGAACGAGAGGGTGAAGGCGATCGTGCTTCTGACCGACGGTGAGAACTCCGTGAGCGGCGGCGGCAACGGCAAGAACAAATCCGTCTACAACGCCTTCGGCTACGCTCGGAATGGGCATCTTGGCAGCAAGAACGGCAGCAACGCCGAGGCAACTCTGGACAGTAAGACGACGACCGTCTGCAGTCGTATCAAGGCCAAAGGGATCCTCATCTATACGATCGGCTTCCAGGTCAATTCCGCCACGCAGACCCTGCTGAAGAACTGCGCGACGAAGGACGACATGTTTTTCAACTCGCCGTCGAACGATCAGCTGGCGTCGATCTTCAAAGACATCGCCCAGGGCTTGGGCGAACTGCGCATCGCTCAATAACTGAAGTCACCATATCGGAGCATCGGCCGCTCGTTTCGCGGCCGATGCTTCATTTTTAGAAAGGCTGGGTGCCACCAGAAGGTTGGCGCACTCTTCCAAGCAAGAGGAGTAGAAAATGCGCAAGGCAGCGCTTTTCGGACTATCGAGTTTCGCGCGCGAGACTGGGGGCAACGTTGCGGTCCTTTTCGGACTTGCACTCATTCCCATCATGATTGGCGTTGGTGGTGCGGTCGATTACGGGCGCGCACTTCTGGTCCGCGAGCGCATGGCCGATGCGGCCGATGCGGCGGCGCTTGCTATTGGCTCGTGGTCCGGCCTCACCGAGGCCGAGCTGAAAGTCAAAGGCCAGAAATTTTTCAATGCCAACTACCCGCCTTCCGAGCTCGGCACGGCGGGAGCCATTGATGTCAAATTCGTCGGCGACAACATCAAGGTCAATGTCTCGGGCTCGGTGCCCACGACCTTCATGGAGCTGGCCAACATTCCCAGCATCGGTGTGGACGCCACAACCACCGTCACCAGGCGCCAGCGCAATATCGAGCTGGCTCTCGTGCTCGACACCACGGGGTCGATGGGCTCGAGCGGCAAGATGTCCGCGATGCAGAGCGCCGCTAAAAAGATGATCGAGACTCTGTTCAACGGCCGGTCGACCTCGGACACCTTGACCGCTGCTGTCATCCCCTTCGCCGGGGCGGTGAATGTGGGCACGGCCATGAAGGACAAGGACTGGATCGACGACAACGCCAAGTCGGACATCGCCACCGAGGACTACAATTCCAACAAGGCGAAGACCTTCGACATTTACAAGGATCTCTCCGACTACAAGAGCTCTTGGGATTGGAACGGCTGCGTGCGCGAGCGGGACGGCGACGATTACGAGTTGACCGACGCCACGCCGAGCACGGGAACACCCGCGTCGCTGTTCGCGCCTTATCTCGCGCCCGACGAGGCTGATGACGATCACGACCAAGGCGACAATTACAGCAACAGCTATATCGAGGACGATGATTGCGGCACCAACAACAACAGCAAGCGCAAGGCTATTCGGTGCCAGAAATATACGGGCAAGTACGCCAATCCAAAGAGGGACAGCTATCGGGCGAGCGGTCCGAACTGGAATTGCCCGCCCAAGGCGGTCACGGCCCTGACCAACACCAAGAGCAAGGTGACCGCCGCCATCGACGCGCTGCAGCCGAGCGGTAACACCGTCATACCCGCCGGCCTGCTCTGGGGCTGGCGAGTGCTCTCACCGGCCGCGCCCTTCACCGAAGGTAAGGGACGGGACGATGAGGAGCGGGTGAGGGCGATCGTGCTCCTGACCGACGGCGAGAACTCGGTGAGCGGCGGCCGCAACGGCAAGAACCATTCCGTCTACAACGCCTTCGGCTACGCCCGGAATGGACATCTCGGAAACAAGAGCGGCAACAATGCCGAGAGTGAGCTCAACAGCAAGACTGCGACGGTTTGCAGCCGCATCAAGGCCAAAGGGATCTTGGTCTACACGATCGGCTTCAAGGTCTACGACACCACCACGCAGAACATGCTGAAGGCCTGCGCCACCAAGGACGACATGTATTTCAACTCGCCGAGCAACGATCAGCTGGCGTCGGTCTTTCAGGACATTGCGCAGGGCTTGGGCGATCTGAGGATTGCCCAGTAAGAGTGGCTTGGGCGATCTGAGGATCGCCCAATCCCAGACTGTCGAGACGGGATGATGCGGCGCTGGCGTTCGCCGGGCGCCTATTCGTCCTGCTTGGAACCCTCGGCCGAGGACTGGCCGATCGCCTGCTTCGTCTTGATCTCTTTGGCGATGGCCTCGAAATAGGCCGCCTCATCGCCGATGACGAGGGGCGTCTCGCAATCCGGCGCGCAATGGAGCGTCTGGCGGCTGGAGCCCCTGTAAACGGTCACATATCCACCGCTCGGCTCCTGAACGACCACGCGTCGGTTGATGATGACCTTGCCTTGCGCGTCGAGCACGATGAGGTTGGTTTGGCCGAACGACTTGCCGGTCAACACGAGCACCTTGCCGCTTTGCACGGACACGTCGGCGATCGAGGGATTGCCGACGACGATCTCCGCCGCCGACCGTTCGAGCCGCAACATCGTGGCCTCGTCGACCATGACGACGACTTCGGGGCCCGCGGCCAAAACCGTTGGAATCGAAGCGGTGGTCAGCATCGCAGCCAACACAAGCCCGCGGGGCGACCGCACCGGGCGGTACCGGAAAACCATTGGTGCCCTGTCCCCTAACGCTGAACTGAAATCGAGGAGTGTCCGTCATCTTCATCTGACGCCGAAAAGGTGAAGGATTGGCAAACCGCGGACGCCGCCGGCGGCGCGATTAACCCAGTTTTCAGCCCTTCGCGGCCAAAGTCGCCACGGACGGCACGAGACCGGCGGGACGAAGAGGCAAATGATTACAAACCTTCTCATTATCACGGTCTTCCCGTTGGCCATGGCCCTGGCGGCGGCCACTGACCTCTTCACCATGACGGTTCCGAACAAGATCGCGCTCCTGCTGGTCGCCGGTTTTGCCGTACTTGCGCCCTTGGTGGGGCTCGGATGGTCGGAAATCGGGCTGCACGTGCTCCTCGCCGCCGCGGCGTTGGTCGTCACCTTCGCCATGTTCTCCTTCGGCTGGATCGGCGGCGGCGATGCCAAGCTGTTCGCCGCCACTTGCCTGTGGTTCGGTCCTGAGACGATCCTGATCTACAGCATCTACGCCTCGTTGCTCGGAGGCGCGCTCACCCTGCTGATCCTCTTCTTGAGGTCGGTGCCGCTCCCGGCCACTCTCAGCTCCCAAGGGTGGCTCGCCAGGCTGCATAGCCCCGAGGAGGGCGTGCCCTACGGGATCGCCCTGGCCGCCGCCGGTCTGCTCGTCTACCCCGACACGCCTTTCATGGCGGCACTGGGCGTCTGATCCAGCCCCCCAAGCCTGACCCACAATCTCGGACCGTAGCGGAGGGCGGCGCCAAACCGCCCGCTTCGCGCGACTCTTCGCCCGGCGCCAAGCCTGGCCGTCGGCCAAATTGGCACGCTCATTAACTTCGCGTTGAGATTTCATGGTCAGAGTGAATCCAGTCTTCGCGGGACGTGGGGCGTTCGAGAGAAAGAATCCGTCATGAAAAGAGCAAGAGTGGTCGTCCTCTCCGTCGCCGTGACCGCTGCGCTGGGCGCGGCCTGGATTGCCCGGTCCATGGTCTCCAGCACGCCTGAGGTTCGGCAGGTCGAAAAGACCGTGGGCGCCACCGACGTGTTGGTCGCCGCCACCGATATCAATCTTGGCGACTCGGTTCGTGCCGACAATTTCAAATGGCAGCAATGGCCGGTCGAGGGGGTCACCCCGGGTCTGATCACCAAGGAATCTCAGCCTGACGCTCCGTCGGAGCTGTCTGGCGCGGTGGCGCGCGCGCCGTTCATCGCCGGCGAGCCAATCAAGGAACAGAAGCTGATCAAGATTTCGGAAGGCGGCGTGATGGCTGCCATCCTGCCCTCGGGCATGCGCGCCATCTCGACCCCGATCCGCGAGGAGACGGCGGCCGGCGGCTTCATCCTGCCCAACGACCGGGTCGACGTCATTCTCTCTTACAAGATGCGCATCGGCTCCAAGGAAGAGCCCGTTAGCGAGGCGGTGCTGCGCAATGTGCGCGTGCTCGCCATCGGCCAAGCGCTCGAGAACAAGGACGGCGAGAAGGTTGCCACCGGCAAGACCGCGACGCTCGAGCTGACGCCGCGTCAGGCCGAAGTTCTCACTCTGGCGCAGTCCATGGGCGAGATCTCTCTGTCCCTGCGCAGCCTTGCCGACGCCGTTCCGGGGAGCGAGCCGACGGCCAAGCTGGGCGATTCGAGCTCGGGCTCGGTGAAAGTACTCAAATACGGCGTCCCCTCCCGCACTTTCGGAATCAACTGATCATGCGGACAGGCAGCAGGCGCGATAATCGAAAAGGCAACAGGATGCGTCGCTCTCCATTGAAGGCCCTGGCTGCGCTAGGCGTCTCCGCCATTCTCGGCTTGGGGCTCTGCAGCGTCTTCACCGCGAGCGCGGTCCTGGCTCAATCCCAGCACCGCTCGCTCCTGCGGGTCGGGGCGAATGAGCCGCCGCGTCAGATCAAGCTCGGCCTGAACAAGTCGATGATCGTCGAGCTGCCACGTCCCGTTCGCGATGTGATCGTGTCCAATCCGGACCAGATCGACGCCGTGATGCAAAGCTCCACCCGCGCTTACCTCATCGGCAAGAAGTCCGGCGAGGCCAATATCCTGTTTGTCGACGCGACGGAAATCAAGTCGCCACCTTCGAGGTGACGATCGAACGCGATCTCGGCGCGCTCCAGAACCTGATTGCGCGCCTCATTCCCGGCTCAATGGTGTCGGTTGAAACCATCGGCGAGAACGTCGTGTTGACGGGCCGCGTGCCGAGGCCGATCGACGCGACGCGCGCGGCCGAGATCGTCAACAGCTTCCTCGGCGCCAGCGACGACGGCAACTCGACCGCGGCCGCGGCCGGTGGCGCGGCCGTCACCATCAACAACACCACGGGCGCGTCCGGCGGCTCCAGCAGCGGGCCGAGCCGCGTCATCAACATGATCACCGTCGAAGGCCGCGAGCAGGTGCTGCTCAAGGTCTCCGTGGTCGAGATGCAGCGAAACATTATCAAGCAGTTCGGCGTCAATCTCGACGCGCTGATCAATACCGGCAACTTCGCCTTCGCCGCCTCCTCGGCCCTGCCGTTCCCGATCTCCGGGGCGTTGGGTCAAGCCGTCGCCGGTGCCGCCTGGTCGGACGGAAGCAGCAACGTGAGCGCCATTCTGCAGGCTCTCGAGCAGGACGGCCTTGTGCATATTCTGGCCGAGCCGAACTTGACCGCGATCTCCGGCGAAACCGCGAACTTCCTCGCCGGTGGCGAGTTCCCGGTGCCGGTCGCTCAGGACAATGCCGGTTCCGCCACGCCGACCATCACGGTCGACTTCAAGAAGTTCGGTATCGGCCTCGCTTTCACGCCCGTGGTCATGTCCGAGGGATTGATCAGCCTGAAGATCTCCACTGAGGTGAGCGAGCTGTCGAATGAAGGCGCCGTCGTTCTCAGCAATATTTCGATCCCGGCATTGAAAGTCCGGCGCGCGGAGACTGCGGTTGAGCTGCCGAGTGGCGGCTCCCTGGTGATCGCCGGTCTGCTTTCGGATCAGTCGCGCCAGGCGATCAGCGGCTATCCAGGTCTCAAGAACTTGCCTGTCATCGGCACGCTGTTCCGCAGCCGCGACTTCCTGAAAAGCGAGACCGAGCTCGTGGTCATGGTCACGCCTTATGTCGTCAAGCCCGTGGCCCAGCAGCAGCTAGCAAAACCCGACGACGGCTTCGGCTGGGCGTCGGACGTGAACGCCGATCTTCTGGGGCAGATGAACCGCATTTATGGCCGGGATCCCGAGCGGGCGCCTGTCGGCAACTTCACGGGCGACGTCGGCTTTATCGTCGAGTAGGGGATGGAGAGGGACAGTATCATGGCAACCGTACATTACAGGGCGCACGCGCGAACGCGCGCACGGCCCGCAATCGCCCTCTTCGCGGTGATCATGATCGCCGCGCCGGCCGGTGGCTGCGTCAACAGCCCGCGCATGAACGCCCCCTTCACGCTGTCCAATGCGAGCGAGCGGCATCCGATCGCGGTCAAGCAGGGAGAGGCGTTGCTCGACTTGGCGGTTTCACCCAACGCGCGTGGCCTGAGCTCCGCGCAGCGGAATCAACTTTACGGCTATCTGAACGGCTATCGCGAGCGCGGTGCCGGCGGCCTGGTCATCAAGGCGCCGTCCGGCGGCGCCAACGAGAAAGCAGCCATGCGCGCTTATGACGACGTGCGCTACGCCATGCGCCGGGTCGGCATCAGCCCGAAAGAGGTCATGCTCGAGCCCTATTCCGCCAAATGGGACCGAGGTGCGCCCCTGCGCCTGTCCTATCTCGAATATGTGGCGCAAGGGCCGGATTGTCCCGATTGGTCGGAGAACCTGGCGCGCGATCCACAAAATCTGCCTTGGCCGAATATGGCTGCGCCACCCAGAAGAATCTCGCCGCTATGGTTGCGGACCCGCAGGACTTCCTCAGCCCGCATCCCGAGATGCCGCGCCCGAGCGAGCGCCGCGACGTGGTCTGGGGCAAGTACGTGAAGGGCGACATGACTGGATCGAAATGGGCGCCCAACGATCGCCCGCTGTCTGAGCGCGCCAACTCGACCGATGCCGACGTCGGAGGGGATCAGTGATCAGCGACGCCGCATATTCGCTGAACGCGGTGGAGGGCGATTCGGCCGCCACGCCGGAGTCGACGCCTGAGGAGCCGCGCGCGCGGGCGATCCCGCGGGTGAACATTCAGGCCTTCTGCGAGGACCAGGACACCGCTTCGGTCATTCAAAGGGCGTCCGAGGATCGGCGCCTGGCCAAGGCGCACGTCACCGTGCAGATGGGCGGGGTGGAAGCTGCCACGGCTTTCTACCGGAATGCATCGACGCCCAACCTTATCATCATCGAATCCCTGCTCGATCGGACGGAGCTGCTCGCCGATCTGGAGCGTCTGGCCGAGGTGTGCGATCCCGGGACCAAGGTCATCGCGATCGGCCACATCAACGACGTGCTGCTCTACCGCGAGCTGCTGCGCCGTGGCGTCAGCGACTATGTCGTGGCGCCCGTCAAAGTCTCCCAGGTGATCGAGAGTGTCGCGTCCGTCTATACCGACCCGGAGACCGGCCCCGTCGGCCAAGTCATCGCCTTTGTCGGCGCCAAGGGCGGCGCAGGCTCGAGCACCGTGTGCCACAACACCGCCTTCGCTATTGCCGGCACTCTAGAGGCCGACGTGGTCATCGCCGATCTCGACCTGCCGTTTGGCACCGCCGGGCTCGACTTCAATCAAGATCCACTCCAGGGCATCGCCGACGCGCTCGCCTCGCCTGAGCGTCTCGATGAGGTTCTGCTCGACCGGCTGCTGTCGCGGTGCTCAGACCATTTGAGCCTGTTCGCGGCACCGACCGCCCTCGACCGGCCCTATGATGTCGACATGAGCGCTTGCGAGACGGTGCTCGATGTTGTCCGCGAAAACGTGCCATGGGTGGCCATCGATGTGCCCCATTTGTGGACGGCGTGGGCCAAGGAGGTCGTGCTCAAGGCGGATTTCGTCGTCATCACGGCGATGCCAGACCTCGCCAGTCTGCGTAACACCAAGAATCTGGTCGATCAGCTCAAGGCCTCGCGCCCCAACGACCGGCCGCCGCTTCTCTTGCTCAACCAGGTCGGCCTGCCGAAGCGGCCCGAGATCTCGGTGAAGGATTTCGGCCAGGCGATCGAGCTCGATCCGAAGGTCGTCATCGACTTCGACGCGCATCTCTTCGGCACCGCCGCCAATAACGGTCAGATGATCGAGGAAGTCTCCGACAAGTCGAAGGCGGCCGAGGCTTTCCGCACCCTAGCCAATCTCTTGACGGATCGGGCAGAGCAGAAGAGTGAGCGGACCTCGCTGCTCGCGCCTTTGCTCAACCGGCTGAGGCTCACTAAAGCGCGCGCATAAAGTAGGACCATGTTCGGAAAACGGAGTACGCCTGCGGCCCCAACCCCGCCTCGCCCCGACCGGGATGCGGCGCCTGAGTCGCCGCGCGCAGAGTCTCACGGTGACGCCGCGCCGCCGCCATCCGCGTCCCCACGTCCCGCTGCGCCGCGCCTGCGGCCGCGCCACGCCCCGCCACGCCGCCCCCCAAGGCCGAACGCAAGCCCACCGAGCGCGCTCGCTCGGAGGAGTATTACGACGTCAAGACAACGGTCTTCAACGCGCTCATCGATACCATCGATCTGACGCAACTCGCCAAGCTCGAACCCGATGCTGCACGCGAGGAGATCCGCGACATCGTCAGCGAGATCGTCGCCATCAAGAACGTGGTGATGTCGATTGCCGAGCAGGAAGAATTGCTCGAAGACATTTGCAACGATGTGTTGGGCTACGGCCCACTCGAGCCCTTGCTTGCCCGCGACGATATCGCTGACATTATGGTCAACGGGGCCGACACCACATATATCGAGGTCGAGGGTAAAGTGCAGGCCTCCTCGATCCGCTTCGCCGACAACGCGCAGCTGATGAATATCTGTCAGCGCATCGTGAGCCAAGTCGGCCGCCGCGTCGACGAATCCAGTCCCATCTGCGCGCCCGCCTTCCTGACGGCAGTCGTGTGAACGTCATCGCCCCGCCGCTTGCCATCGACGGTCCAACCCTCACGATCCGCAAGTTCAGGCGGGAGCGGCTCACTCTCGATCAGCTTGTCAGGATCGGCACGATCAGCCCGGAGGGGCGCACACTGCTCGCGATCATCGGTCGCGTGCGCTGCAACGTCCTCATCTCCGGCGGTACCGGCTCGGGCAAGACGACCTTGCTCAATTGCCTGACGGGCTATATCGAGCCCGACGAGCGGGTTATCACCTGTGAAGACTCCGCCGAGTTGCAATTGCAGCAGCCCCATGTAGTGCGCTTGGAAACGCGACCGCCAAACCTCGAGGGCGAGGGCGAGATCACCATGCGCGACCTCGTCAAGAACTGCCTTCGCATGCGTCCCGACCGCATCATCGTCGGCGAGGTGCGCGGACCAGAGGCGTTCGATTTGCTGCAGGCCATGAATACGGGCCATGACGGCTCCATGGGCACCCTCCATTCCAACAGCCCGCGCGAATGCCTCAGCCGTCTTGAGAGCATGATCTTGATGGGCGGCTACAATCTCCCGGGCAAGACCATCCGTGAGATGATCACATCGTCCGTTGACATCATCGTCCAAGCCTCGCGCATGCGTGACGGCAGCCGCAAGATCACTCATGTGACTGAGGTGGTTGGCGTCGAGGGTGATGTCGTGACCCTGCAAGACCTCTTCGTCTACGACATGTTCGGCGAGGATGCGAATGGCCGCATCAGTGGGCGCCATCGCTCGACCGGAATCGCGCGGCCGTATTTCTACGACAAGGCACGCTATTTTGGCGAGGATAAGCGCCTCACCGAGATTCTAGGAGCCGGCGAGGTGCTCGATGAGCACGGCCGCGCATTAGGAGAGCGTCTTGCTCAGTCCTGAGCTAGTCCAGTTGGCGGCGATCGTTCTGATTGCGCTGTCCGTCGGCGGCATCGTCTACGTCTTGATGATGCCGTATCTCAGCGACGAGCGCAAAGTGAGCAAGCGCGTCGCCAACGTCGCCCAGGGCCAGAACAGGGTGCGCACGCGAGTCGGTGCGCCGCAACCTCTGCAAATGCGCCGCAAGCAAGTGCAGGACACTATCCGGGATATCGAGGCCAAGCAGAAGGCGAAGAAGCGGATATCGCTTCGAACCAAGCTCATGCGCGCCGGTCTCAACGTCAAACCGCATATCTACTATGTCTTCAGCGCAATCGCCGGGCTGGTTGGCGGCTTCGTGGTGCTCCTCTCCGGATTCTCGCCGCTTGTCTCCCTGCTGGCCGCGTTTGCCTTCGCGTTTGGCCTGCCGCGCTGGCTGTTGGCGCGCCGTATCAAGTCCCGTCAGGCCAAGTTCTTGACCGAGTTCGCCAATGCCGTCGACATTATTGTACGCGGTATCAAGTCCGGACTACCCCTTGGCGATTGCATGCAGGTTATCGCGGCAGAGTCGCCCGAGCCTGTACGCAGTGAGTTCATCGATCTTGTCGAGCAGCAGAAAGTCGGCGTGCCCCTGCAGCGCGCCTTCGATCGGATGCACGATCGCATGCCGCTCCAGGAAGTGAACTTCTTCGCCATCGTCGTCGCCATTCAGTCGCAGACGGGCGGCAATCTCGCCGAAGCCCTGGGGAATCTCTCGCAAGTTCTCCGCGATCGTTACCGCCTAGCGGCCAAGGTGAGGTCTTTCAGTGCCGAGGCGAAGGCCTCCGCCATGATCATCGGCGCATTGCCACCGCTGGTCATGGGTGTCGTCTACCTCACCTCTCCGGACTATATCTCGCTGTTATGGACCACCCCGATGGGCAAAGTCATGATGATGGCGGGCGCAACGTGGATGCTCATCGGCATCCTCGTCATGCGCAAGATGATCAACTTCGAATATTAGGCGCGCGCCATGTCCCCGATCATAGACTATCTGCTCAATCCGGAATTCATGGTCATGGTGCTGGCGGCGATTGCCGCGTTCGCAACTGTCGCCTCTTTCGTGTTGCCGCTTCTGACGGGCGATCGTCTCGGCGCGCGCATGAAATACGTTTCCAGCGAGCGTGAGCGGCTTCGCGCCGAACGCATCGCCAGCCTCGCCGAAGAGCAGCGCAACGCCAAGCTGCGGCGCGAGCCCAAGAGCTTCATGAAGCAGGTCGTCGAGCAGCTCAATCTGCGCAAGGCGCTTGAGACCGATACCACGCGCGAGCGCCTGAAGATGGCTGGCTTCCGCGGCCAAGCGCCTGTCGTGGCGTTCCTCTTCTTTCGCGCCACCTTGCCGATCGTCGGCTTCCTGATCGTCTTCTTCTACTTATTCTTCGTGAAGTCCTACGACTTGGCCCCCATCGTGCGCCTTGGCATGTCCATTGGCGGGGCCTATCTCGGCTTCTATTTCCCCAACATCTTCATCTCCAATCTCATTCAGCGGCGCCAGAAATCCATCAAGAGTGTCTTCCCGGACGCACTGGATCTGCTCCTCATCTGCGTTCAGGCCGGCATGTCCGTCGAAGCGGCGATGAACAAGGTGGCGGGCGAGATCGGCTCCCGCTCGATTGAGTTGGCGGAGGAGTTCAGCCTCACCACGGCGGAGCTCTCTTATCTGCCGGAACGCCGCCAGGCGTTCGAAAATCTCGGCAAGCGTACCGGGCTGGCGGGGGTCAAAGCCGTGGGGACCAGCCTCATCCAAGCCGAACGCTACGGCACGGCGGTAGGTCAGGCGCTTCGCGTGCTCTCCAGGGAAAGCCGTGACATGCGTATGGCGGAAGCCGAGAAGAAGGCGGCGGCTCTGCCGCCCAAGCTCACCGTGCCGATGATCGTGTTCTTCCTGCCGGTTTTGTTCGTCGTTATTCTCGGTCCGGCGGCGATTCAGTTCATGGCCACGCGGGCCGGCAACTAGGCGCAACGCTCGTCTGGGTCTGCACCGCGAAAGACGGTCGGCTCGAGGCGCCAACGCGCGAGCCGGCGACGTCCGTCAGTCTTGCAATGCGTGGATGAGAGCCTAGCGGACGTCGGCCCTGAGCAGGCTCGTCGGTGCGGCGGGCTTGGCCGTCTGCGCTTGGGCGACCTTGGCGGGCGCCGCGACCTCGTCGATCGGCTTGACCACCTGCACCTTGGCGACCCGTTGCGCCGGCTGGGGTGCGGTCTCGGACGCCGTGTGAACGGGCGTCTGAGGAGTCGCCGGCTCATTCGAGGCGAAAGGCGACCAATCCTCGGCGGAGGCTTGCGTGTTCCGCGGGGCAGCAGCGGCAACCTGGGTGGGTTTGGCCAGCATGTTGCGCAAGTAGGACAGGCTCGACTTGGCTTGGGCCTCGGTCATGTCGACGGCGGCGACTTGGCGCGCCTCGTCGAACTTGCCCTGAACGCCGAGCACCAGCGCCAAGTTCTGGCGAATGCGCTTGTCGTCATGCCCGGTAGCGGCTGCCTGTCGCAGCAGCTCCTCGGACTCCTTGGCCTTGCCGTCGAGGGCATAGGACAGCGCCAGATTGTTGATCACCGACGCGGAGTCGGGATTCTTCTCCAGCGCCGCTTTGAAATATTGCTGGGCCTCGGCATGCTCGCCCTTCTTGGCGTGCAACGTGCCTTGCGCCGATAACGTCCGCCAGTCGGTCACGCCTTGCGAGTTGGCTACCGTAAGCGCGTGCTGAGCGACATCCAAATGGCCCGTTTCGAGGGCAGCACGGCCTAGCTCGGCCGCGAGTTGACCATCCTCGGGGTTGGCCTGGTAGGCGGTCTTCAGAATTTGCAACGCTCGCTCTTTGGAGCCGATGGCGCGAAGCGACTTGGCGTAGCCGAGGGCCAGTTCCGGATCGTTCGGTTTCTTGCCGTAAGCCACCGCCCAGCGCGAAGTGGCCGTGGCAGCCTCCTGCGCCGTCATCTTCACCTCGCTCGATGCGCTATTGCGCGCAAACAGCCCGCCTGTCTGGTTGCAGGCGCCGAGCAGCGCCGCGGCAGCGGTGGTCGCGAGAAGAGCGAACACCATGGAGCGGCGTGGTCGGGAGATTTTGGCCATCACTTAAGCAATCCTTAACGGGCACAAGCTGGCTCGAGGGCTTGCGCGTTCGATTGCTGTTATGATGTGAGACAGGCGTCAAAAAAGTATTAACCATAGGAGGGCGCTGGCTCCTAGGACGCGCGGGCCTTCATCTCCGCCTCGGCGCCCTTGGTCCATTCGGCCATGGCAGGCATGGCGTAGATCGCATCCACATAGGCGGATGCTGCGCCGTCGTCGCCGAACTGGCCGAGGTCGATCCCATAGGTGCGGAACCGGGTCGCCACCGGGGCGTACATGGCGTCCGCGTTGGTGAAGGCCCCGAACAGGAACGGGCCGCTCTTGCCGAAGCGGTCCCGCGTATCTCCCCAGATGGCCACGACGCGCCGGATATTGGCCTCCAGCGCCTCGCTCATGGGTGGGGCCGGAAGCTGCGACAGAAGATCCATGGGCATGTCGTTGCGCAGCGCCACGAAGCTCGAATGCATCTCGGCGGAGATGCTGCGCGCGGCCGCCCGCGCCTCGCGGTCTTCAGGCCAGAGATGCGCTTGCGGGTGCTGCTCGGCGAGATACTCGAGGATGGCCAGACTGTCGTGGATGATGCCGATATCGGTCTTGAGCGCCGGCACCTTGCCGGACGGGGAATGGCGAAAAATCTCGGCCTTGCTGTCGGGCTGGCGCAGGCGCACGCGCTCCTCCTCGAAGGGGATTCCGCCGGTCTTGAGCGCGAGCCAGGGCCGCAAGCTCCACGACGAGTAGTTCTTGTCCCCGATTACGAGCGTATAGCCTGTCCCTGTCATCTCAGCGCCTTCCGCCATTGTCATGTTTCCGCTCCCCTGCCATTAATGCGCGGCCCCTTCAAGACACTTGCGGATTTTTCATGCCCACCAAAGCTGTGACGCTCGAGACCACGCGCCGTAACCTCGAAGATTTGCTGCTCGAACCAGGCGCGCCCGCCATTCCCATCCGTCTCATCACATCGGAGAGCGATCTTGATGCGCTTGGCGATTTGGAGCGGCGCTGGGTCGAGGCACGCGCCTGGACGCCGGCGCAAGGCGCGGTTCTGCCGCTGCCGGGTGAGGGCGGTTCGATCGGCGCGGTTCTGTTCGCCACCGGCGGTGCGGATTGGGCAAAGGCGGCGCCCATGCTCACCGGCGTCCTGGCGGCTGCGTTGCCGCCGGGCGACTATCGCTTCGAGGCCGAGCTTCCCGACCCGGAGCTCGCCGCGCTCGGGTTTCTCGCCGGCGGCTACCGCTTCACCCGCTATAAGACCTCGGACGGCCAGAAGCCGGCCCGCCTTGTCTTGCCGGAGGGCGCCGACCGCAATCAGGTGCTGGCGCTCGCCGAGTCGCTCTATCTCGGCCGCGACCTCATCAACACCCCGGCCAGCGATCTCGGCCCGGCTGAGCTCGAGGCGGCCACGCGCGATCTCGCCAATGCCTTCGGTGGCAGCGTCAAGGTGACGGAGGGCTCGAGCCTGCTGTCCGACAACTTTCCGATGATCCACGCGGTGGGCCGCGCCAGCGACCGGCTGCCGCGGCTCATCGATCTGCACTGGGGCTCGGAGCACGCCCCGAAGCTGACCGTTGTCGGCAAGGGCATCTGTTTCGACACCGGCGGCCTCAATATCAAGCCCGGAAGCGGCATGGGCCTGATGAAGAAGGACATGGGCGGGGCGGCCGCGGCGCTCGCCTTCGCGCTGCTCGTCATGCGGGCGGGCCTGCCCGTTCGTCTCCGTGTGCTGATTCCGGCAGCCGACAACTCCATCGCCGGAAACGCCTTCCGCCCAGGCGACGTGCTCACCAGCCGCAACGGCATGACTGTGGAGATCGGCAATACCGACGCCGAGGGCCGTCTCGTTCTGGCCGACGCGCTCAGCCTGGCCGACGAGGAAGCGCCGGACTATCTCATCACGCTTGCCACATTGACCGGCGCGGCGCGCGTGGCGCTCGGCCCAGACCTGCCGCCGCTCTACACCGATGACGACGCGTTCGCCGGCGATCTCCTCGACGCCAGCCACGCTGTCGGCGACCCGCTGTGGCGCATGCCGTTCTGGGCGAACTACGACAAGCTGCTCAAGAGCAATGTCGCTGACGTCAGCCACATCTCCGACGGCGCTTTCGCCGGGTCGGTGACAGCGGCGCTCTTTCTGAAGCGCTTCGTCAAGGACGCCAAGCACTTCGCCCATCTCGACATCTATGGCTGGGTGCCGCGCGATCAGCCGGGACGCCCCCAGGGCGGTGAGCCGCAAGGCGCGCGCGCCCTGTTCCAGTTCTTCCGCCAGAAGCTCGGATCATGACCAAGCGGCTTGATCCGCGCCGGCATGTCTATCGCGCGGATTTGGCCGCCGAGCATTTGCGCGGCACCGTGCAGGCCGAACGCTTTGCGACCGGCGAGCATCGTCAGGTGGCCGCGGCCTCGCTGCCCTTGCGGCGCGAACCGCGCTTCGATGCGCCCCTCGACACCGAGGTGCTGCATGGCGAGAGGGTGACCGTCTATGACGAGCAAGAAGGTTGGGCCTGGGTCCAACTCCACCATGACCACTATGTCGGTTACGTGCCGAGCGGAGGCCTAAGCGCGGACGTTACCTTGCCGACCCACCGCGTCGCGGTGCTGCGGACCTACGTCTTCCCCGAGCCGGATTCCAAGGTGCCGCCACTGGCGATGCTCAGTCTCACGGCCCGCGTCGCCGTGGCCGAGGCCGCCGGCCGCTATCTGCGGCTCGCCGGCGGCGGTTTCGTCTACGCTCGCCATGCGGTGCCTGAGGGGGAAGTTGCCGCCGACTATGTGGCCGTCGCCGAGTCATTTCTCGGCACGCCCTATCTATGGGGCGGCAGGACCAGCGTGGGTCTCGATTGCTCCGGCTTGGTGCAGCTTGCTGCCGCCGCCGGCGGCCACGCCGTTCCGCGCGACGCCGACATGCAGGCAGCCGAGGCGGGCGACCCCATCGACTGGCGGGGCGGTGCCGCGCTTGCGCGCGGCGATCTTGTGTTCTGGGAGGGCCATGTGGGCATCATGACGAGCCCGGAAGACTTCCTGCACGCCAACGCCCATCACATGGCTGTCGAAGCCGAGCCTTTCGCCGAAGCGCGTGACCGCATCAAAGCGGCGGGCTTCGAGATAACCGACGTGCGCCGGTTGCCGCTTACGCGCCACGGCTAAAACACGCCGAACAGATAGAGCAGAATGATGATGGGGATCGGAATGCCGATCAGCCACAACAGAATGCCGCGCACTTTTTTGTCCTCCGTTGCCGTGAAACCTGCAGGCATAAACGTGAGGACGGTGATTTTGGTTCCGCTTAGGTGGAAACCGCGGACCCGCCGGTTGCTCGAGCTCGAATGCGGCGGCCAGCAACGCCTTGGTGTAGTCCGTCTTTGGCTTGGAGAACACGGTGCGCGCCGTGCCTTGCTCGACGACCTTGCCGTGTCTGAGCACGATGATGGAATTGGCGAGCGCGCGCACGACCTTGAGGTCGTGGCTTATGAACAAATAAGCCAGCTTGTGCTTGCGCTGCAGCTCGCGCAGCAGGTCGACGATCTGCGCTTGCACCGAAACATCGAGCGCCGAGGTCGGCTCGTCGAGAATGAGAAATTTCGGTTCGAGCACCAACGCACGGGCGATGGCGATGCGTTGTCGTTGGCCGCCGGAGAACTCGTGCGGGTAGCGGTCGCGGACGGCCGGGTCGAGTCCGACCTCCTTCAGGCGCGGGCAACGCGGGCCTCGCGCTCCGCCCGGCTCAAATCCGGCGCCTGAATGCCAAGACCTTCCTCGATGATCTGTCCGATGGACAAGCGAGGAGAGAGCGAGCCGTAAGGATCCTGAAACACGATCTGGATGTCGCGCCTGAGCGGCCGCATGCGCTTTGAGTCGTAGCCGTCGATGCGGTCGCCGAGATAGACGATCGGCCCATCGCTCGATACCAGCCTGAGCAGGGCAAGCCCCAGCGTCGTCTTGCCCGAGCCGGACTCGCCGACGACGGCAAGGGTCTGCCCCTCCTTCACCTCGAGGTCGATGCCATCCACGGCTTTGATATGCCCGACCGTGCGCCGCAGAAAGCCGCGCTTGATCGGAAACCACACGCGCAAGTCCTCCGTCTTGAGGATGACTTTGGCCTTGGCATTGGCCGGCGGCGGCGAGCCCTTGGGCTCCGACGCGATCAGATGCTTGGTATAGGCGTGCTGCGGATGGTCGAAGATGTCGTGGGTCGGGCCATGCTCGACGATCTCGCCGCTATTCATCACGCAGACCCGGTCGGCCATCTTGCGCACGATGCCGAGATCGTGGGTGATGAGCAGCATCGCCATGTTGAACTCGGCCTTGAGATCGAGGAGAAGCTGCAGAATCTGCGCCTGAATGGTGACGTCGAGTGCGGTGGTCGGCTCGTCGGCGATCAGCAGGTCCGGTTCGTTGGCGAGCGCCATGGCGATCATCACGCGTTGGCGTTGCCCGCCGGAAAGCTGATGCGGATAGGAGGCAAGGCGTCCCTCCGGGTCTTCAATACCGACCTTGGCGAGAAGGTCGATCACCCGCGCCCGGCATGCCTGGCCCGACAGGCCCTTATGGATGCGCAGAACCTCGGCAATCTGCCGCTCGATCGTGTGCAGCGGGTTCAGCGAGGTCATCGGCTCCTGGAAGATCATCGAGATGTTGTTGCCGCGCACATGGCGCAAGCCGTCCGGCGGCAGCGCCAGAAGGTTCTCGCCCTTGAAGCGGATGGCCCCGGAGGGGTGGGACGCCGCCGGATAGGGCAGGAGCTGCAGGATCGACAGCGCCGTCACCGTTTTGCCGGAGCCCGACTCGCCGACCAGCGCCACGGTCTCGCCGGGGCCGATATCGAACGAGACGTTCTTCACCGCATGCGTCACCGTGCTGCCCGCGGTGAAGTCCACTGACAAGTCGTCGACCGCGATAAGGGGCTCTTTGCTCATGCCTTGGCCTGCTCCGGCGCTTCGTCAGCGCATTCGCCCCGCTCGATCTCGATCGTCGCGTGGCTGAGACCGAACTTGTTCTTGAGACGCGTCTTGATCGCTTTGACCAATGTGTCGGAATCCGCGGTGTCGCCGATCACAGCGTGCAGCGTCACCATGCGCCGGGACTGGGTGATCGACCACACATGCACGTGGTGCACACCCTCGACACCTGGAATGTTGGCGGCGAGGTCGGGACCGATATCGCGCGTGTCGAGCTCCTTCGGCGCCCCTTCGAGCAGGATATGGGCGGATGCCGCGACCACGTGCCAGCCGCTGCGCACGATGATGGCCGCGACCAGGATCGACAGCAGCGCATCGATGGGCGTCCAGCCGGTGAGCAGGATCACGGCGCCGGCGACCAGAGCCGCGACCGAGCCGAGCAGGTCGCCCAGCACGTGAATGGCGGCGCCGCGCACATTGAGATTTTCCCGGTCGGCGCCCTGCAACAGCCAGAACGCCACGATGTTGACGATGAGTCCGGCGACCGCCACCACCACCATGATTCCGCCCGAGACATGCGGCGCTCCCGTCAGCCTCTCGATTGCCTCGTAGACGATCCACCCAGCGATGACGAACAGCGCCAGGCCGTTGGCGAAGGCAATCAGAACTTGGAAGCGGTCGAAGCCGTAGGTGCGCTGCCAGTCGGCCGGGCGCCGCGACAGCCGGAATGCGAACCAGGCGAGGGACAACGAGGCGAAGTCGGTCAGCATGTGCCCGGCGTCGGCCAACAGCGCCAGCGATCCCGCGGCGATGCCGCCCGCCACCTCGGCGAACATGAAGCTGCCGGTCAGAAGCGCCGCGAGCCCCATGCGCTTCTCGTTATTGGCGTCGACCTCGCCGGGGCCATGGCTGTGTCCGTGATCGTGGGAGCCGTGCATCTCTTGCCTCACACCATGGTCTTGCGCGGGTCGAGCGCGTCGCGCACCGCCTCGCCGACGAAGATGAGGAGACTGAGCATCACGGCGATGACGAAGAAGGCCGTAAGGCCGAGCCACGGCGCTTGCAGATTGTCCTTGCCTTGCGCCAGGAGCTCGCCGAGCGAGGGCGAGCCGGGCGGTAGGCCGAAGCCGAGAAAGTCGAGCGAGGTGAGTGTGGTGATCGAGCCGTTGAGGATGAACGGCATGAAGGTCAGCGTCGCCACCATGGCGTTCGGCAAGAGATGGCGGAAGATAATCTTCATGTTGGAGAGGCCGAGCGCGCGAGCCGCCGTGACATATTCGAAATTACGGGCGCGCAGGAACTCGGCCCGCACCACGCCGACTAGCGCCACCCAGGAGAAGGCGAGCAGGATGCCGAGCAGGATCCAGAAATTCGGCTCGATCACCGCCGCGACGATGATGAGCAGATAGAGCTGCGGCACGCTGGTCCAGATCTCGATGAAGCGCTGGAACAGGAGGTCCGTCCAGCCGCCGAAATAGCCTTGCACCGCGCCCGCCGCCACGCCGATGAGGGACGAGAACAGGGTCAACACCAGCCCGAACAGCACCGACAGGCGGAATCCGTAAATGATGCGGGCGACCACGTCGCGGCCCTGATCGTCGGTGCCGAGCCAATTCCACTCGAGGCTTGAATCGCAAGGGTGGAATCCCCGCTCCACCGCGAGCTTGCAGTCCTCCTTGGTGAGCAGCCAAGTGGGCTTCACCGGGAAGGCCATGGGCGGATTCTTGCTCTGGGTGTTGTAGGAGAAGCGGATCGGCGGCCACAGCATCCACCCGCCGCTGTCGGTGATGAGCTCCTTGACCACCGGATCGCGATAGTCCGCCTCGGTCTCGAAGATGCCGCCGAAGTCGGTTTCCGGATAGGCCTTGAAGATCGGCCAGTAGAGTTGGCCCTCGTACTCGACGAGGATAGGCTTGTCGTTGGCGATGAACTCGGCGCACAGGCTGATGCCGAACAGGATCAAAAAGATCCACAACGACCAGTAGCCCCGCCTGTTCTTCTTGAAGGTCGTCCAACGCCGGCGATTGAGGGCCGACAGCCATGGGCGCGGCGTTGGGATGCCCTCGGCGGCGATCTCCTCGGTGACGCTGACATCGGTAGGAGCATCCATCGCGTCAGACCTCCCGCGTCTCGAAATCGATGCGCGGATCGATCCACGTATAGGTGAGGTCGGAGATGAGATTGATGAACAGGCCGAGCAGCGAGAAGATATAGACGGTGGCGAACACCACCGGGTAATCGCGGTTGACGACCGCCTCGAAGCCCAGGAGCCCCAGCCCGTCGAGGGTGAAGATCGTCTCGATGAGCAGCGAGCCGGCGAAGAACGCACCGATGAAGGCGCCGGGGAAGCCGGCAATGACGATCAGCATGGCGTTGCGGAACACGTGCCCGTAGAGAACTTTGTGCTCGGCGAGACCTTTGGCGCGCGCCGTGGTCACATATTGCTTGCGAATTTCCTCGAGGAACGAGTTCTTGGTGAGGAAGGTGGTGGTGGCGAAGGCCGATAGCGCCATGGCGGTCAGCGGCAGCACCAGATGCCAGAAATAGTCGAGGATCTTCTCGTACCAAGGCAGCGACCAGAAATCCTCCGACACCAGTCCCCGCAAGGGGAAGATCTGGAAGAACGAACCGCCGGCGAATAGCACGATCAAGAACACGGCGACGAGGAAGCCAGGAATCGCGTAGCCGATGACGATGACGCTCGAGGTCCATACATCGAAGCGCGATCCGTCATGCACGGCTTTCCGGATACCGAGGGGGATGGAGATCGCATAGGCGATCAGCGTCATCCACAAGCCCAGCGAGATCGACACCGGCATGCGCTCGGCGATCAGGTCGAGAACTTTGGTGTCGCGGAAATAGCTCTCGCCGAAATCGAAGGTGATGTATTTCCACAGCATCATGCCGAAGCGCTCATGCGCCGGCTTGTCGAAGCCGAACTGCTTTTCCAGGCTCGCGATGAATTCCGGGTCGAGACCTTGCGCGCCGCGATATTTGGACGGCGCCGCGGACACATCGCCCGGCATGCCTTGGGTGCCGGCGCCCCCGGCGAAATCGCTACCCCCGCCGCTGAACTTGGCGGTGGCGCCCGGATCGGTGCCGGCGAGCTGGGCAATCAGGCGTTCCACCGGGCCGCCTGGCGCGAACTGCACGATGACGAACGTCACCAGCATGATGCCAAGCATGGTGGGAATGATCAGAAGAATGCGGCGAAGGATATAGGCGGCCAATGTCGCGAAATGTCCTGTCGTTGAGGGTTCCCCGGCCGCTGCCCCGCCTTGGCGGTCCGGTTCGGTGCCTGCACCCCTGATGCTTACTGGATTCTAGCCCGAGGGGGAACCCGACAGAGGGCCGTGGATTCATTGCAATTTGGAAAGGATCGCACGGTCCCGATTGTGGCGAGGGGGCCGCGTCCGCTAGGCTACGTCCCAGGTCGATCACAGAGGGGGCTGAGCCATGACGGAACCCTGGAAGCACCGCCTTGGAGCTTTTGCGGGCCTCGCCCTGTTCGTGGTCCTCGCCGCTGCGCCCGCCGCAGCGCAAGACCACGCCACGCCCGCCGAAGCGAAAGCCATGCTCGAGCGGGCCGTCGCCGCGCTCCAGCAGGATCAGGCCGCCGCGCTTGCCGCGTTCAGCGCCGCAGCGGACGGCTTCAGGGAGAAGGATCTCTACGTCTTCTGCGGCAATGCCGACACCGGCATGGAGACTGCCCACGGCACCGAGCCGTGGCGCGTCGGGACAGACACCTTGCGCGGGCAGGTTGACGTCAACGGAAAGAAATACGGCGAGGAGATCTATGCCGTCGCCAAGGAGGGCGAGTTCAACATCGTCGATTATTCCTTTCCGCGCCCGGGCGAGCACGATCCCGTGCCCAAGGCCAGCTACATCACCAAGGTCGGCGATCAGATCTGCGGCGTCGGCTACTACAAGTAGTCGGGCCTACAGGACGCGCACCACGCCCTGATCCGTCTTGATAGCGATATCTCAAGATTTCGGCCTGCGGCGCGCCCGCATCACCAAGGTGACGACGATCCCCGCCACGAGCAGCGCGGCCAGGATCAGCCATAGACGGATGCTCCCGGGCTCGGCCTCCTCGGTCGCCGCCGCACCCGCCGACGGTTTGGTCGTCTCGATCGCCGCAGCCTTGGCCTCGTCGAACCACCACGTATCGAGAATGCCCCGGTCATATTTCGGCTTCGTCTCGGGCCGGGAGAACTTGTTCCAGTAGGCGACGGAGTTGGAGCCCTTATACCAGTGGGGCACCCAGTAATGGCCCGCCCTAAGCACGCGGTCGAGCGCGCGCGCCGCGGTGGTCATATCCTCGCGGGTCTTGGCCGCGACCACGCGCTCGATCAGCGCATCCACCGCAGGATCCTTTGCGCCCGCCAGATTCAGTGACCCGTCGATATCGGCGGCTTCAGAACCGAAATAGCTCCGGAGCTCGACGCCGGGCGTGCTGCGCATGGAATAGCGCTGCGTGGTAACGTCGAAGTCGAAGTCCTTCAGCCGCTGCTGATATTGCGCGGGATCGACCATACGTAGGCGCGCATCGATACCAAGCAGCTTGAGATTCTTGATGTAGGGCGCGGCGATGCGTTCCATGACCGGCTCGTACATCAGCACTTCGATTTTGAGCGGTTCGCCCTTGTCGTTGACGCGGACGCCGTTCTTCACGGTCCAGCCCGCCTCGTCGAGGAGCTTGCCGGCTTGCACGAAGAGCTCCCGGTTGCGCCCCGAGCCGTCGGTCTTGGGAGGCACATAGACCGGCCCGAGCGCGGCTTCCGGCACCGGCACGCCGAGCCCTTGCAACAGGGCCGTCTCGGCCTCCGAAGGTTCGCCTTCCGCCTTCATCGGCG
The DNA here is from genome assembly GCF_001723305.1 of Methyloceanibacter superfactus. Taxonomy (GTDB): domain Bacteria; phylum Pseudomonadota; class Alphaproteobacteria; order Rhizobiales; family Methyloligellaceae; genus Methyloceanibacter; species Methyloceanibacter superfactus. The sequence goes on along the minus strand of NZ_LPWF01000004.1, from coordinate 58,673 downwards.
AGTTCTCGAAGAAGCTCTGGGTGCGGTCATAGAGACCGTAGAACATGTTCCGATTGGTCCACTCGAAATCGAAAGCAAGATCGAGTGCCTCACGGACGCGCGGATCCTTGAGCTGGTCCCGCCGCGTGTTGATGAAGAAGCCTTGCGTGCCGGATGGCGTCTCGTCGGGCAGCACCTCCTTCTTCACGCGGCCGTCGCGGATCGCCGGAAAATCATACTCGGTCGCCCACACCTTCGAGGTAAACTCTTCGCGGAAATCATAGAAGCCCGCCTTGAACGCCTCCATGCCCGCGGTACGGTCGCGAAAATATTCGTAGCGGATCTTGTCGAAGTTCCAGCGGCCGCGATTGACCGGCAGATCCTTGGCCCAATAGTCGGGGTTGCGGCGGTAGACGATGGTGCGCCCTTGCATCATCTGATCGACCAGATAGGGACCCGAACCGAGCGGCGCCTCGAGCGTGGTCTGATCGAAGGGCTTCGTGGCGTAATATGTCTTGGAGAGGATCGGCAGCTCGGCCACGGTGAGCGGCAGGTCGCGCACGAGATCACCCTGGAACGTGTAGCGCACGGTCGCTGGGTCGAGCGCCTCCGCCGTCACCACGTCACGCAGCGTCTGGTGATAGATGGGGTGGCCCTTCTCCTTCAGCGTCTCGAACGAGAACACCACGTCGTCGGCGGTGAGGGGGCTTCCGTCGCTGAAGCGCGCCTCGGGCCGCAAGTGGAAGGTCACCGACATGCCGTCATCGGCGACCTCGGCGCTCTCCGCGACCAGTCCATAGACCGCGTCGGGTTCGTCCGTTGCGCGGACCATGAGGGAGTCGAACAGAAGCTCCAGCCCCTGCGCCGCGTCTCCCTTGAGAATATAGTTGTTGAGGCTGTTGAAGGTGGTGACGCCGCCCCAGCCGACCAGCGCAAACGTGCCGCCCTTGGGCGCATCCGGGTTGGCGTAGGCAAAATGGTCGAAGTCGGGCGGGTAGGCGAGGTCGCCGAAGGCCGACAGGCCATGCGCGCGCTCGGCGGCCGCGGCGGGGCTGACGGACAGCAAGAGAAGCAGGGCCGCAAGATTGGTGATTGCGCGCGCCGTCCCCATCAACGCTTCGACGGTCCCGGCAGACGCTCGCCCAATTTCTCGTCGTACCACCAGACTTGGAGGAAGCCCGGGGTCAGCCCCGGCAACTGCTCGGGCTGGCCGTAGCGGTCCCAATAGGCGATGCGCACATAGGGCGAGAACCACTGCGGCACCACGAAGTCGTGCCACAAGAGCACGCGGTCGAGCGCGCGTGTGGCGGCGACCAACTCCTCCCGGTCCTTGGCATAGATGATGCGGTCGACCAGCTTGTCGATGGCCGGGTCCTTGATGCCGATCAGGTTCATGCTGCCTTCGCGGTCGGCCGCCTCGCTGCCCCAGAAGTCGCGCTGCTCGTTGCCGGGCGACTCCGACTGGGCGAAGGTCGACACGATGATGTCGTAGTCGAACACGTTGAGCCGGCGCGTGTATTGCGCGGAGTCCACGAGGCGGATCGAGCCCTTGATGCCGAGCCGCTCCAGATTGCGCAAGTAAGGCTGCACGATGCGCTCGAACAGGGGCGACACGAGCAGGAACTCGATTGTCATCTTCTGGCCGGTCTTCGCATTGGTGAGGACGCCGTCCTTCACCTGCCAACCGGCCTCTTTCAGCAGCATCACCGCTTTACGCAAATTGCCGCGCAGATCGGCCTGCTCCTCGTTGACCGGGTTCTTGTGTATCTCGGTGAACACCTCCGTCGGCACCTGATCCTTCACCTCGTTCAGGATCTCGAGCTCGCGGCCCTGCGGCGGCTCCGGCGGCGCGGCAAGCTCGCTATTCTCGAAATAGCTGCCGACCCGCTCATACTGACCGTAGAACAAATTCTTGTTGGCCCATTCGAAGTTGAAGGCGAGATTGAGCGCCTGGCGCACGCGGCGGTCCTGGAATTGCGGCCGGCGCAGATTGAGCACGAAAGCCTGCATCGGCTGCGTGCGCTTGATCTTCACCTCTTGCCGCTTGATGTAACCGTCGCGCACGGCGGGGACGTCGTAGGCCGTCGCCCAGTTCTTGGCGCTCGTTTCCTGCCAGTAGTCGAGATTGCCGGCCTTGAAGCTCTCGAACGCCACTGTCGTGTCGCGGTAATAGTCGAAGCGAAGCTCGTCGTAATTCCACTGGCCCTTGTTGACCGGCAGGTCCTTGCCCCAATAGTCGTCGACGCGCTCGTAAACCACCGTGCGTCCGGGCGTGGCTTCCTTGATGCGGTAAGGGCCCGAGCCGAGCGGCGGCTCGAGCGTCGTCTTCATCGGATCGCGCTGCTCGCCCTTGGCGTCCTTCCCCGTCCAGTAATGCTTGGGCAGGATGGTGAGCTGACCCATGATCATGGGCAGCTCGCGATTGCCCTTGCTGTCGAAATAGAAAGTGACCTCGTTGTCGCCGGTGGCCTCGGCGCGGGTGACGTTCTTGTAGTACAGCCCCATGCGCGGGTTGGCCGTCTTGTTCACCTCGAGACTGTAGATCACGTCGTCGGTGGTGATCGGCGTGCCGTCATGCCAGCGCGCGCCCTCGCGGAGCTTGAAGGTGACCGAGGAATAGTCCGCCGGGTAGGACGCGCACTCGGCGATCAGCCCGTAGGACGTCGAAGACTCGTCGATGCTGTCGCTCATCAGGCTCTCGGTGACGAGGCCCAACCCCGCGGCCTGCTCGCCGCGATAGAGCACTGGGTTGAGGCTGTCGAAGCCGCCGATCGAGGCGATGCGGGCCCTGCCGCCTTTCGGGGCGTCCGGATTGACGTAGTCGAAATGGGTGAATCCGGCCTGGTACTTTGGCTCTCCGACCAGGGACACCGCGTGATGGCAGGTTGGTGCGTCCTCGGCGTTGACTGGACTAAGAAGCAGACTGGCGAGCGCGGCGGCAAGGGCGAGGCGAAGCAAGGTCATGAGCAGCGGGACGGCTCCATGTGGCAGGGATTGGCCTTTTTTTAGCGCTCCTGAATGCGCGTCAGGCAAGCGCCGGAAGCGCCAAAAGGCCCGGGAAAGCTAGCATGGCAGGCTTCATGACCAAATGAATTATCGGTCATCTGCCCGGAAGTCGGGGCCTTCGCGGCGGACACAAAAAGGGCCTCCCGAAGGAGGCCCTTGAAAGCTTTGCATTCTGCCGTCGGCCCTAGTTGGCTTCCGGCTCGCCGTCCGGATAAACCGGCTGCGGTTGGCTCGGCGAGGGGTCCTCGCCTTTGTGCGCACCGCTGGGCGCGTCCTCGATGATCTCCTCCCGGCCTTCCTCCATCACCTCGTCGGCGGCAGGCTCTCCCGTGACCGAAGGGGTCTCGGGCTCTGCGGCGAGAGGGGACGACTCGTCGGGATAGACCGGCTGCGGCTGGCTAGCGGACGGGCCCTCGCCCATGGAGGGCTCGGACGGGGCGTCCTCGGAGACGGTCGGAGAGTTGATGATGATCTCTTCCCGGCCTTCTTCCATCACCTCGTCGGCGGCAGGCTCGTCAGTGGCGGACGGCTCCTCGGGCTCTGCGGTGAGAGGGGCTTCCTCTTCCGCAGGCTCTTCGGCTGCAGGTTCTTCGGCTGCAGGCTCCTCGGTGGGCGCTGCCGCCTCGGACTCTGCCGGCTCTTCCGTGGCTGCAGGCTCCTCTGCGGCCGGCTCTTCTGCCGCCGGTTCCTCGGCCGCCGGTTCCTCGGCTGCGGGCTCGTCCGCCGCAGGCAACGGGACAGGGTCGTCGCTCAGGCTGCGCAGATAGGCGATCACCTCGGCGCGCTTCTGAGCATCCGGGATGCCGGGGAAGGCCATGGTGGTACCTGCCGCGAAGGCCTGCGGATTGGTCAGCCAATGATCGAGGTTCTCGTAGGTCCACTCCTCGCCCTCATGCTTCTTGAGCGCTGGCGTGTACGTGAAACCCTCATGGGCGGCGATCTTGTGCCCGACGACGCCCCAGAGATTCGGGCCGACCATCGTGGCGCCGCCCTTGTCGACGGTGTGGCAAACCTTGCAGAGCCCGGCGCCGGCCTCGCCCTTGGCCGGATCGGCCGTGGCGATCAGGGCAAGGATTTCCGGCTGGCCGGATGCTGCTTCGCCGGCAGACTCGCCTGCATCGGCCGCTTCCTCGGGCGCGGCCTCTTCGGCCTTGGGCTCGGGGATCGGCAGCGGGTTGTCGCTGTTCTTGTTCAGGAAGGCGATGACGTCAGCGCGCTTCTTGACGTCGGGGATGCCTGGGAAAGCCATGCTGGTGCCCGGGGCAAAGGCCTGCGGGTTGGTCAGCCAGGCGCGAGATTCTCGAAGGTCCAGTCGCCCTCCTTGCCCTTGAGGGCCGCCGTGTAGTTGACGCCCTCATGGGCGGCGATCTTGTGGCCGACGACGCCGTAAAGGTTCGGGCCGATCATCGTGGGACCGCCCTTGTCGAAGCTGTGGCACACCTTGCAGAGCGCTACGTCTTTTTCGCCCTGTGCCGGATCGGCGGTCTGCAGCGCCGCGATGATCTCCGATCCGCCGCCGCCAGCGGGCTTCTCGGCCCCGCCATGCGCCTTTTCGTCCCCGGCCACTTCGAAGCCAGGCTTCTCGGGCTCATGCTCTTCGTAGGCGATGTTGATGAGCGTTCTTGCACCAAAGAACAAAAGCAGCGCGACCAGCACTGCCATAGCGATTTTGTTGAGATAGTAATACTTCATGCCGATGTCCCCCCAGCAGGCAAAGGCTACTTCTTTGTAGCTCTTGCGACGCGGCGTGAGACTATAGGGGGGATCGGGCTGTTGCAACTCAGAGAATTGTCGCGCATTCGTTCTGTCGCCGGGAAATCTTCCCGATCTAACCCACGGAAAATCATGTCAGAATCCCTCATTGTCATTCCCGCCAGGCTGAGCGCGACGCGGCTTCCGGATAAGCCCATGGCGGAGATCGCCGGGGAACCCATGATCGTTCACGTCTGGCGGCGGGCGATCGAGGCCGATTGCGGTTCCGTGCTGGTCGCACCGACGCCGAAAGCGTGGCCGATGCGGTGGCGAAGGCGGGCGGCGAGGCGGTCATGACCCGTCCCGATCACGCCAGCGGCTCGGACCGCATTCATGAGGCCCTCCAGATGTTCGATCCGGAGCGGGGCATCGAGGTGATCGTCAATCTGCAAGGTGACCTGCCGACGCTCGATCCGAAGCTCGTGCGCGCCTGCGTGGCCGCGCTGAACGAGGGCGAGGCGGATATCGGCACCATCGCCGCCGAGATTGTCCGCGAGGAGGAACGCACCAACCCCAACGTGGTCAAGGTTGTCGGCTCGCCGCTCGGACGCGGCGGCATCCTCAAGGCACTCTATTTCACCCGCGCCACGGCGCCCTACGGCGACGGACCGCTCTACCACCACATCGGCATCTACGCGTATCGTCGCGCGGCACTGGACCGCTTCGTGGCGCTGCCGCCGTCGCCGCTCGAGAGCCGCGAGAAGCTCGAGCAGCTTCGCGCCCTAGAGGCGGACATGCGCATCCATGTCGGCCTCGTTGACACTGTCCCGCTCGGTGTCGATACTCCGGCCGACCTTGCGCGGGCGCGCGAACTTCTTGAATCCCGCAGCTAAATTGCGCCCGCCTTTCAGCAAAGACCATCCTGCGAAAAGACCATGGCCAGATCGCGCTTGAATAAGATCGCCTTCCAGGGCGAGCCCGGCGCCAACTCGCATTTGGCGCCCGCGACGCCTATCCCGCCATGGAGGCGATGCCTTGCGCCACGTTCGAGGATGCGCTTGCCGCGGTGAAGACCGGCAAGGCGAAGCTCGCCATGATCCCTATCGAGAATTCGGTGGCCGGGCGTGTCGCCGATATCCACCATCTGCTGCCGCACTCGGGCCTCTATATCGTCGCCGAGCATTTCGAGCGGGTGCGCCACCAGTTGCTGACGCTGCCGCGCGCTAGGGTGAAGGGCCTCAAGACCGTGCATAGCCACATCATGGCGCTCGGTCAGTGCCGCAAGGCCATCGCCGCCCTGAAGCTCACGCCCGTGGTCGAGGCCGATACGGCGGGCGCCGCGCGCCATGTCCGTGAGACGGGCGATCCGACCCAGGCCGCTATCGCCTCCAAGCTGGCCGCCGAGATCTATGGCTTGCGGATCGCCAAGAAGGACATCGAGGACGCGACCCACAACACCACGCGCTTCGTGGTGCTCGCCGCCAAGCCGCAGAAGACCAAGGCCGACGACGGCCCCATCATCACCACCTTCGTGTTTCGCGTGCGCAATGTGCCCGCGGCGCTCTACAAGGCGATGGGCGGCTTCGCCACCAACGGCGTCAACATGACGAAGCTGGAGTCCTACCAGCTCGAGGGCTCGTTCAACGCCACGATGTTCTATGCCGATATCGAGGGCCATCCGGCCGAGCGCCGGGTCCAGCTCGCCATGGAGGAGCTCGGCTTCTTCACCAGCGAGGTGACCGTGCTCGGCTCGTATCTGGCAAGCCCCTTCCGCGCCGACCTCAAAGCCTGACCCTTCCGCGAGTTCTTCAGGTCACAAAAAGGCGCTATCGTCCGATTCGAAGCCTTGGCGTTCGGCTACCCTTGAGGAGATGCAGATGAGCAGAGAGTCGTTTTCTCGGAATCCGATCCTTGCCTTGTCCTTGGCTGGAATGCTGACCGCGACCTCTGGTTCGGTGGGCCACGCTTGCACGCGCGTCTCTACGAGACGGGGACCGAGAGCTATATCGTGGGCCGCAGCATGGATTGGGTGGATAATACTGAGACCAATCTGTGGTCATTTCCCAAGGGCATGCAGCGCGATGGCGGCGCCGGTGAGGGCTCGATCACCTGGACCTCGAAACATGGCTCGGTCATCGCAACGATCTACGATGTCGCGACCGTCGATGGCATGAACGAGGCGGGCCTCGTCGGAAACGTCCTATATCTGGCCGAATCCAACTACGGCCCCAGCGACACGAGCAAGCCGAAGATGTCCGTGGGGGCTTGGCTGCAATATGTGCTCGATAATTTCGCCACGGTCTCGGAGGCCGTCGATGCCTTGCGCGCCGATCCCTTCACGATCGTCGCGCCCAAGCTTCCGAACGGCAAAGCCGCCACCGGCCACGTCGCTCTGTCGGATCCTTCGGGTGATTCCGCGATCTTCGAGTATCTCGACGGGAAGCTCGTCATCCACCATGGGCCCAACATGAAGGTGATGACCAACTCGCCGCCTTACGACCAGCAGCTTGCGATCGATACCTATTGGGAGGGCATCGGCGGGAATACGTTTCTACCGGGCACAAACCGGGCAGCAGACCGATTCGTGCGGGCCAGCTACAATTTGAGCGTTTCGCCGAAGTTCAAGGATCAGCGTGCCGCGGTGGCGAGCGTCGTCGCCATGATGCGCGCGATCAGCGTCCCCATCGGTGTCAGCGACCCCAAGCAACCCAATATCGCGTCCACGCAATGGCGCACCATCTCCGACCACAAGGCCAAGCGCTACTACTACGACTCGGTCTTCAATCCGGGGATTTTCTGGGTGGACATCGACAAGCTGGACCTTGCCTCGGGGGACGAGCCAAGGAAACTGGAGCTAACCGGTTTCCCGATGCTGTACGGTGAGGTCTCTGGCAGTTTCAAGCCGGCGAAGCCGTTCGAGTTCCTTGCGGAGTGAGCACGGACCACGGCTTATCCAGGCATGTGGCGTTAGACCGATAGGACCAGCTTCGGCAAATCCCTCAGGACTTGCGCAGCTTCTTGGCGATGCGCTCCGCCTCGTTCAATTCCGCCTGCGGCATGAACGGTTTGTTGCTCCAGCCCGGACGCGAAGACGTGGGCTTGTACTCGCCGGGCTCGCACTTCGTCACCGGATGCGCGGCGATCTCGGCGGCAAGGCGGGCCGCTTCTTCTTCGCGCGTCTCTCCCGTCAACACCCGCTTCGTCGGCCGCCGCACGAAATTCGGTCTCGTCTTTTTGTCTGAGCTCATTCGAGTGTCTCCGGTTGGCTGTCGGACTTGGACGCTGAGTGGCATCCCGCGGTCATGTGGTCAAGATCTGGCGCATTTACCAGAAGCGCCCGCTGGCACCCACGATGATCGTCAGCAGGCCGAGCACGAGGTTGACCGCGACAATGTGGCGGATCTGATTCAAATATTTGGCGGCATCGGGCAATTTTTTGTTTTCCACAGCGGCGTCGAAGCGCCGCCAAGGTCCGAAGAAGAGATGTCCAAATAAGAGCATCATCACGATGCCGATGGCTTGCATGACATGGATGTGCAGGCCGGCGCCTTTGAAGCCGCCGAGATAGTGGAAGATCATGCCGTAGCCGGATGCGAGAAGTACGGCGACGCACAGCCACACCCAGGGGAAGAAGCGGCGAAACACGCCGCGCCAGAGCGCGAGCCGAGTCTCGGGCTCAAGCGGCCCCGCCGCCGGGCGCAGCGCCATATAGGCGAAGAACATGCCGCCGACCCAGACGACGGCGGCAAGGATATGGAGGGCGATGAGGAGTGCCACGCGGCGACGCTAGCATGGGAGCCTGGCAGCGGAAGCAGCTTTGGGGTCACAGGCTGGGGAAAACCGGGCGAAACCCGGCGAGGAATGCGGACATTTTGACCGGGTTGCCACGGGGGCCCCGTTCCCCGATATACTGCCCCAGGGAGGTTGGCAGCAGGCGCGTGCCTCGCCAACCGGGTCAGGTCCGGAAGGAAGCAGCCCTAACGAGCGTTTCGCGGGTTGTTCGTCCAGCCTCCCACCTTGCCTCCAGCGTGTAGGGCGTGATCAGGTGAAATTTCTCGTCGGCGCCGGATCAATTCCGAGCATGACGATGCTCTAGCGTGAAAGTTTGCACCTTCGATGGCTGAAGCCGAGGACCAAGCGAAGAGCGCGCCTGACAGCCATGCGGCGCCTGTGAGCCACGCGGCGCTCGCCCGCAAATACCGCCCCCAGGTCTTCGCCGAGTTGATCGGCCAGGAGGCCATCGTGCGCACGCTGCGCAACGCCTTCGCCTCTGGACGCATCGCCCAAGCCTATATGCTCACCGGCGTGCGCGGCGTCGGCAAGACCACCACCGCCCGTCTCATCGCCCGTGCACTGAACTACGAGGGGCCGAACGGCGAAGGGGCCACGCTCGACATCGAGACCGAAGGCGCCCATTGCCGCGCCATTCTCGAGAGCCGCCATCTCGACGTGGTCGAGATGGACGCCGCCTCCCATACCGGCATCGACGATGTGCGCGAGCTCATCGACAGCGCGCACTACAAGCCCAACTCGGCCCGCTACAAGGTCTACATCATCGACGAGGTGCACATGCTGTCGAAGCAGGCCTTCAACGGCCTGCTCAAGACGCTGGAAGAGCCGCCGGAGCATGTGAAGTTCATCTTCGCCACCACGGAGGTACGGAAGGTGCCGGTGACGGTATTGTCGCGCTGTCAGCGCTTCGACCTCCGGCGCATCGAGATCGAGACGCTGATGGAGCATCTCGCCCGCATCGTCGAAGCGGAGAAGGCGGAAGCCGATCCCGCGGCACTGGCGCTGATCGCCCGCGCGGCGGAAGGGTCCGTGCGCGATGCCTTGTCGATCCTCGACCGCGCCATCGCCTTCGGCTCGGGCAAGGTGGACGCGGGGTCCTTGCGCGAGCTGTTAGGCCTTGCCGACCGCAGCCGCATCTTCGATCTCCTGGAGACGGTGCTGAAGGGGGACGCGGGCGCCGCGCTCACCGCCCTCGATCAATTGAACCGCGACGGCGCCGAGCCCGGCCAGGTCATCACCGATCTTGCCGACGCCGTCCATGCGGTGACGCTCGTCAAGGCCGCCGGTCCGGGAAGCGCCGATCCGGCCGCGAGCGAAGCCGAGCGGGCCCGCGCCGCCGATCTCGCCAAACGTCTGTCCATGCCCGCCCTGGCGCGGGCCTGGCAGATGCTGCTCAAGGGCCATGACGAGGTTCGCAATTCGCCGCGTCCACTCGCGGCCGCCGACATGGTGCTGGTCAGGCTGGCTTATGCCGCGGACCTGCCGCCGCCCGGCGAGCTCGCCCGGCAACTGAAGGAGGGCGCCGGCGCGCCGGCCAACAACCCCGAGCAGAGTCCGGAACGGAAGCCGAAGCAGCCGCGCGGCCGAGAGCATGGCCCGCGAGACGAGACCCGTGGAGAGTCAGCAGGAGCGCGCGCCCTGGGACGAGGGGGACGAGGAGCCGCCTGCCTACGATATTCCGGACGCCGATCCCGATCCCGAGTTCGGCCAGTCTTCCGACACTCCGCCGGATCGGAACGGCCGGTCCTGAAGAGCTTCGAGGACGTGGTCGCTCTGGCCGAGGCCAAGCGCGAGTTGAAGCTCAAGAATGCGCTGCTGGAGCAGGTCCGCCTCGTGCATTTCAAGCCGGGCAATATCGAGCTCAACCCGCTCCCCGCGGCGCCGCAACAACTGACCCAGGAGCTGATGCGCAAGCTGAAGGCCTGGACCGGGCGCGTGTGGATCGTCGCCGTGAGCGACAAGGAGGAGGGCGCGGAGACTTTGGGCGCCCAGCGGCGCGCCCGGGAGGCCCGCGAGATCGAGCAGGTGCGCGCCCACCCGGCCGTTCAGGAGGTGCTGCTGCATTTTCCGGGCGCCCGCATCACCGATGTGCGGCCCACGGCCCAAGCCGCGGAACACGACGATAGCGCCGAGGAGCCGGAAACATTCACGGAGGACGGAACGAATTAGATGAAGAACTTCGCGCAGATGATGAAGCAGGCGCAGGAGCTGCAAGGCCGCATGGCCGACATGCAGGCCGAGATGGAGCGGACCCTGTGCGAGGGCCGCGCCGGCGGCGGCATGGTGACCGTGACCCTGAACGGCAAAGGCGACATGTCGGGCGTCAAGATCGACGCCTCTCTCCTCAAGCCGGAGGAAGGCGAGATCCTCGAGGATCTGATCACCGCCGCCCATGCCGACGCCAAGGCCAAGGTCGAGGAGACCATGAAGGAGAAGATGCAGGCGCTCACCGGCGGCCTGCCGCTTCCGCCCGGCCTCAAGCTGTTTTGATGATTGATCGCTGATGCGCGCGCGGCGGCAGGCCCGGAGATTGAGCGGCTGATCCAGCTTCTGGCGCGGCTGCCGGGGCTTGGCCCCCGCTCGGCGCGGCGCGCAGCGCTTCATCTCGTCAAGAAGAAGGAGCAGCTGCTGGAGCCGCTCACCGATGCGCTCGCCGAAACGCGCGACACCATCCTCACCTGCGAGACCTGCGGCAATATCGATACCCATAGCCCGTGCACGTTGTGCTGCGATCAGACCCGCGACCGCTCGATGATTTGCGTCGTGGAGGAGGTCGGCGATCTCTGGGCGCTGGAGCGCGCCGCCGTCATCAACGGACTTTATCATGTGCTCGGTGGCACCTTGTCGCCGCTCGACGGCATCGGTCCCGACGATCTTCACATCGCCAAGCTCATCGAGCGCGCCCGCGTTCCGCAAGTGACCGAGGTGCTGCTGGCGCTCAACGCCACCGTCGAGGGACAGTCCACCGCCCATTACCTGATGGACCAGCTCGCCGGCTGCAACGTCTCCGTGTCGCGGCTGGCGCAAGGCGTGCCCATCGGCGGCGAGCTCGATTATCTCGACGAGGGCACGCTGGCCGCGGCCGTCAAAGCCCGCAAGGCCATGTAGCGCCGATGATCGCCTAAGGCCCTTCCGTGGGCCGTCTTCCGCCCGCCATCGCCTCTTCGATCTGCGCGCGGCAGTCGGCGGTGAGATCCGCGGTGCCGAGGATTTCGGCGAGTGCGGCCTGCTCGGTGGTGGCGCCGATCAGCAGGCCGCCAATGCCTCCGATGAGAAGGGCCGTCATTCCGACAACGATGAAGGCCAGCAGCCGGTCGATATTCATGTCGACTTTTCCTTGAGACGTTCGAGCTCCTCGAGCTCTTCGGCGTCGGGCTCGTCCTCCTTCCAGGGTGCCACCTTCAGCAACAACAGCATGCCGGGTACAGCGACGATGACGCAGAGGATGAAGAACTGCGTCCACCCCACGGCTTCCACGATGAAGCCGGTCGATGCATTAGCGAGCGTGCGCGGAACCGCGATGAAGCTCGAGAACAGAGCGAATTGCGTCGCCGTGAAGGCCCGGCTGGTTTCCCGGGCCATGAAGGCCGTGAGCGCGATCGTGCCGAGGCCAACGCCCAGATATTCTCCGCTGACCACGACGAACAGCCCGGGCAGCGAATGCCCGGCCTGACTCAGCCAGATATACGGAAGGATCGTGAACAGCTGCACGAAGCCGAACAGCCACAGAGCGCGGTTGATGCTGATCTTGAGCATGATGATGCCGCCGAGCACGCCGCCGGCGATGCTGGCCCATAACCCGGCCACCTTCGCCACCGAGCCGATCTCGCTCAAGGAGTAGCCCATATCGATATAGAAGGGCGTGGCCAGCGCCGTGGCCATGTTGTCCCCCAGCTTGTAGAGGAACAGGAACGCGAGGATCGCCAATCCGGTCTTGATTCCGCCGTCGCGGCTGAAGAACTCCACGAAGGGCTCGATTACCGCCTCACGCAAAGTGTGAGGCGCCAACGCATCGTCGCTCACTTCTCTGATCGTCAAAGTGGTCACGATGCCGACCAGCATGAAGGCGCCGGTGACCCAGAACACCACCGTCCACGGCTGGTGGTCCGCCAGGATCAAGGCCAGGGAGCCCGGTATCAGTCCGGAAAGACGGTAAGCGTTCACGAAGATGGATGTGCCGGTGCCGAGCTCATCGTCGGCCAAGAGCTCCCGCCGGTAGGCGTCGATGACGATGTCTTGGCTCGCGCTGAACAGGGCGACGACGAACACGACCGCGACGATCGCCTGCAATGAGGTGGACGGATCGAACTGGCCAAGCATGCCGATGGCGATCAGCAACACCAGCTGCGTCAGGACCGCCCAGCCCCGCCGCCGCCCGAGGAAGGGCAGCTTGTAGCGGTCCATCAGCGGGGACCAGACGAATTTCCAGGTGTAAGGCAGGCCGACCAGGGCGAACAGGCCGATAGTGGCGAGGTTCACGTCTTGGCTGCGCAGCCAAGCCGGCACCAACGAAATCAGGACGTAGAGAGGCATTCCCGAGGTGAAGCCCAGGAAGATGCAGGCGAGCATCTTCCGGTTGAACAGGATCTCGGTCCAGCTGCGCCGCGTTTCGGTCAAGCGGTAACTCCCCCGGTGGCCGTCATCGTTGACGCTCATAGCAGGCCGTTGCCTTGCCGTCATGCCTCCGCATGATCGCGGCATTATACTGAACGGACTTGGGAGAGAGGCGTTCTCGGATCATTCGAGCGCAAGGAGGCAAGACATGGTGCGCGTCGTCGGCATCGATCACCTCGTCATCAGGGTGAGTGACTTCGAGAAGTCCAAGGCCTTCTACGGCAAGCTGTTCCCGTTTCTCGGCTTCAAGGTGCTGGACGAGTATGGCGACGCCATCGGCTGGACCAACGGCAAGACCCGTTTTTGGATCGGCCCGGCGGATGCGGAAGGCAAGGAGCGCGGCTACCGCATCGGCGATATCGGCTTCCACCACTATGCCTTCGAGCTCAGGAGCCGGAAGGATGTCGACGACCTGGAAGCCTTTCTGAAGGCGGAAGGCGCCGAGATCGTCGACCCGGCGGACGAGTATTACGACGACTATTACGCCGTGTTCTTCCTCGATCCCGACGGGCTGAAGCTCGAAGGCATGAAATGGGGCGAGGCGACCGCCAAGGCGCGCGCGCGCGGAAGAAGGCGAAAGCGGCCCGCAAAGCCTCAAGCAGCGCCAAAAAGGTGGCCAAGACGTCCGGAAAGCGCAGGAAATAGCGGCTGCGGTCGGAAAGACCGCCCCGCATATTTTACTTGGGAATAAGTTGCAATTGCACCTATGATCCACGCTCGGACGGCTCGAACCGGGCCGTAGCAGGAGATTCATATGGTGAAGGGGCTCGGGCGGCTCCGCTATGTCGGCGCCGCAATGGCGGTGCTGGGCTTGAGCGTACTTGCCGGCTGCGGCGAGCCCACTGGCGACTCCGCCGCGAAAGACGGCAAGTTCCGGGTCGTCACCACCTTCACCATCATCCAGGACATCGCTCAGAACGTAGCCGGCGATCATGCGGTGGTGGAATCCATCACCAAGCCCGGGGCCGAGATCCACGACTACCAGCCGACGCCGCTCGACATCGTCAAGGCGCAAGACGCCGATCTCGTGCTGTGGAATGGCTTCAATCTCGAGCGTTGGTTCGAGAAATTCTTCCAGAACGTGAAGGACGTGCCGAGCGTCGTGGTCAGCGATGGCGTGAGCCCCATGGGCATCACCGAGGGGCCGTATAACGGCAAGCCCAATCCCCATGCTTGGATGTCGCCGTCGAACGCGCTGATCTATGTGGAGAACATTCGCAAAGCGCTCGTCGAGCACGACCCGAAGAACGCGGACGCCTATAACCGCAATGCCGAGGCCTACGCCGCCAAGATCAAGGCGCTCGACGAGCCCTTGCGCAAGCGGCTCTCGGCGATCCCCGAGCCTCAGCGCTGCCTCGTGACCAGCGAAGGCGCCTTCTCCTACCTCGCCCGCGACTACGATATGCGCGAGGCCTATCTATGGCCGATCAACGCCGACCAGCAGGGCACGCCGCAACAGGTGCGCAAGGTCATCGAGCTCGTGCGCGACAACGACATCCCCGTGGTGTTCAGCGAGAGCACCATCTCCGACCGCGGCGCGAAGCAAGTCGCGAGCGAGTCCGGCGCGCGCTATGGCGGCGTGCTCTATGTGGATTCGCTGAGCGCCGAGGGCGGACCCGTCCCGACTTATCTCGATCTGCTCCGTGTCACGGTCGAGACCATCGCCAAAGGATTCGAAAATGGGCGCGCTTGATCTCCTGAGCCGCGACGAGGCCCCGGTGCGCGAGGCGAGTATCACCGTGCGCGACCTCAGCGTCACCTATCCCAATGGCTTCACCGCGGTGCGTGACGCGAGCTTTTCGCTCGGCCCCGGCACCATCTGCGCGCTGGTGGGCGTCAACGGCAGCGGCAAGTCCACCATTTTCAAGGCCATCATGGGCTTCGTGAAGCCCTCGGCCGGCGAGGTGCGGCTGTGCGGCCTCCCCGTCGATCAGGCGGTGGGCGACAACATCGTCGCCTATGTGCCGCAAAGCGAGGACGTCGATTGGAACTTCCCGGTTCTGGTCGAGACCGTGGTGATGATGGGCCGCTACGGCCACATGAATTTCCTGCGGGTGCCGTCCCGCACCGACCGCCGAAAAGTGGACGAGGCACTCGAGCGCGTCGGCATGAGCGCCTACCGCAAGCGCCAGATCGGCGAGCTTTCCGGCGGACAGAAGAAGCGCGTGTTTCTGGCGCGAGCCCTCGCCCAAGAAGGCCGCATCATCTTGCTCGACGAGCCCTTCACCGGCATCGACGTGACCACGGAAGCCGCGATCATCGATCTCCTGCGCGATCTTCGCGCCTCCGGCCACCTCATGCTGGTCTCCACCCATAATCTCGGCACCGTGCCGGACTATTGCGACCAGGTGGTGCTGCTCAATCGCACCGTGCTGGCTGCCGGTCCCACGGAGAAGGTCTTTACCCCAAAGAACCTGGAGCGCACCTTCGGCGGCGTGCTGCGCAATTTCGAGCTCGGCGGCCGCGAGCTTCACGACGACGACGATGCCCGCAAGGTCACCGTCATCACCGACGACGAGCGCCCGCTCGTTTTCTACGGCGACGCACCACCCCAGAAACACGATCGGGATCGCCCGGAATGAGTCTTTCCTCGCCGAGCTCATGGTGCCGTTGGGCTACGAATATATGTGGAAGGCCATGTGGGTGAGCGCGCTGGTCGGCGCCGTCTGCGCTTTCCTGTCCGCCTATCTCATGCTCAAGGGTTGGTCGCTGATGGGCGATGCGCTGGGCCACTCCATCGTGCCGGGCGTCGCCGCCGCCTATATCATCGGTGCGCCGTTTGCGGTGGGCGCCTTCTTCGCCGGTATCCTTGCCTCCCTCGGCATGGCCTTCGTCAAGCAGCACTCCCGGCTCCGCGAGGACGCCATCATCGGCCTCGTCTTCACCACGCTCTTCGCGCTCGGTCTGCTGATGGCTTCGCTGTGGCCGACCTCGGTGTCGATTCAGACCATCGTGCTCGGCAATATTCTCGCCATTCCCGACGAGGATGCGACGCAAGTCGCCGTTATTGCCGTGGTCTCCTTCGCCGTTATGGCCTTCATCTGGAAGGACCTGATGGTGACCTTCTTCGACGAGACCCACGCCAAGAGCATCGGCATCAACACCCGGCTCCTCAAGATCGTGTTCTTCACCCTGCTCAGCGCCTGCACCGTGGCGGCGCTGCAGACCGTCGGCGCCTGCCTCGTCATCGCCATGGTGGTGACCCCCGGCGCCACCGCCTATCTGCTGACCGACCGCTTCGGCCTGTTGGTCCTCATCGCCATTGCGTTTGGCGCCCTCACCAGCTTCGTTGGCGCCTATCTCAGCTATTTTGTCGACGGTGCCACCGGCGGCGTGATCGTCACCTTGCAGACGGTGCTGTTTCTCATCGCCTTCTACTTCGCGCCAAAGCATGGCGTGCTGGCCGCCCGCCGCAAACGTCAGGCCGTGGTCGAGGCTGCCGCCGAGACCAGAGCGGGAGCCGCCGCATGATGGATGTCATCGGCTGGTTCGTGGACCCCTTCGCCTATGAGTTCATGCAGCGCGCGCTGATCGTGGCCTTGCTCGTCGCCGCCGTCTGCGCCGTCTTGTCCTGCTATCTCGTGCTCAAGGGCTGGTCGCTCATGGGCGACGCCATCTCGCACGCCGTGCTACCGGGCATTGTCGTGGCTTACGTGGTGGGTTTGCCGCTCGTGGTCGGCGCCTTCGCCGCCGGCCTGGGCTGCGCGCTGATGACCGGCTATCTCAAGGATAACAGCCGCGTCAAAGAAGACACGGTGATGGGCATCGTGTTCTCCGGCATGTTCGGCCTCGGGCTCGTCATGTTCACCAAGGTCGAGTCCGATCAGCACCTCAATCACATTCTCTTCGGCAACGTGCTCGGCGTCACCACGGCCGATCTCATCGAGACGGCCATCATCGCCGGCGGCACGCTCCTCATCGTGCTGCTCAAGCGCCGCGACCTGCTGCTCTATTGCTTCGATCCCAACCACGCCCGCGCCATCGGCTTACCCGTGCGCGTGCTGCATTACGGCCTGCTGGTCCTGCTGTCGCTGACCATCGTCAGCGCGCTAAAAGCCGTCGGCATCATTCTCGTCATCGCCATGTTGATCGCCCCAGGCGCCACGGCCTATCTGCTCACCGACAGCTTTGGGCGCATGCTCGCCATCGCCGTCGCCGTCGCCATGCTGTCGGCGGCGCTCGGCACGCTGGTGAGCTTCCATATCAACGGCGCGACGGGCGCCTGCATCGTGCTGGTTCAGGCGCTGGCTTTCCTCGCCGCCTTCCTGTTCGCGCCGAAGCGGGGCTTGCTGACGGCCCGCGGCGTTCGGCCGCCGGTCGGCGGCGGCGCCGCCGTCCGGGGCGATGCTCTCGGCAGTCCGCGGGTCGGCCTCAGTAGCTTTCCGGCTGTGATCCCGACGACCGCCGCAAGATCTCGAAAATCAAAGCCGTCGACCAGCCGATCAGCATGACGCCGTTGAGCGCCGTCATGGGACCGAGCAGATGCCATTTCGGCACCGGCACCACGTCGCCATAGCCGAGTGTCGTGTAGTTGCCGAAGGCGAAATAGACGAGGTCGGTGTTCGGCGGTGTGGCGCCGACGGCGGCATAGGTATAGGCCCACAGCACCACCTCGCCGAAATGCCCGATCACCAGCAGCGTGCCCGTGGCGACGATCACCAGCGTGTATTGCAGAAAGCTCGGGATCGAGCCGTCGCTCATCCGCAGCCGCCGCACCACCCAAGCGATGGCGCCCAGTAGAATGGCGTGGACGATGAGGTTTGCGAGGCTCGCGCCGCCGCCGACGATGACCTGATCCACCATCGAGCCGTCCATGGTCTCCAGCATCATTTCCCCGCGAGTAGGTCTGGTTGCCTGATAATGCGGGCGCCCCCGTTGCGTGGCTGCGGCGCGGCGCGGTCTCTGGCGCCGGCTTGGACGCAGGCGAGGGGGCACGCGCGCTGCCATTCTTCTGTGGCGCGATTTCCGGCGCCGTCTCCTCCAAGTCCAGGGTCTCGATCTTGCGCCCGCGCGAAACGATCTTTTCGGACGAGGTGAGGATCTTCTCGATATCGGTATTGGCCTGGCCGAAATGGCGCTGGAGATCGAGCACCCGGTCGCGGAAGCGGCCCATATCCTCCATCACGTCGCCACCTCGCGCTGGATCAGATGGGCCTGCTCGCGCATCTGCACGTCCTTCAGGATGGCTTGCATGGTCTGCACCGCCAGCATCAGCATGTTGGGCGCACAGATGACGATGCGGGCCCGGTGCGCCTTCTGCACGATGTCCGAGAAATGCTCGGCCAGGTCGGCATAGATCGCCTCCGACGGCACGAACAGGATGGCGGTGTCCTGCGTCTCGCCGGCGATGAGATAGCGCTCGGCCATCGCGTCGATATGGCGGCCCACATCGGTGCGCACCTGCCGCGCCGCCACCTTCTTCTCCTCGTCGCGCCGCGCCGTGCGGAAAGCCTCGAAGCTTCCAGCGGGAATTTCGCGTCGATAACGACGCCCGCCGGCGTGTTCGGCATATGGAGCAGGCAGTCCGGGCGCTTGCCGTTGGAGAGCGTCGCCTGGAATGTATAGGCGCCCTTGGGCAGTCCGTCCTGGACGATCGCCTCCATGCGCATCTGGCCGAAGGCGCCGCGCGCCTGCTTGTTGGCCAGGATCTCCTGAAGGCCGACCATGTTGCTGGAGAGGTCCGTCAGATTCTTCTGCGCCGTGTCGATCACCGCCAGCCGCTCGTTGAGCTTGGCGATGGATTCATGCGTCTTGCGCGCCGTGTCGTTGAGGTCGGTGCCCACCTTGTGGGTCATGCGGTCGAGCCGCTCGTTGACGGCCCGCGCCAGCTCGCCGTGACGGCTGACGCTGATCTCGGCCAGGGTCTGCAACCGCACCTTGAGCTCGCCCATCTGAGCGTCGCTGGCGGACGCTTCGCGCTTGCGCCGGCTCATATGCACGATGAGGACGATGGCGAGCAGCAGCAGCGCAAAGACGCCCAGGCCCGCTAGCGCGAGCATGACGAGAACCGGGTCGAGCGTGATGCTCCCCACCTGCACGGGCGCAAAGTCCATGAGAACCTATAGCCCGATTCGTTCTTTTGGACCAAAGCGGGAACATCGGGCCGCCCTGCGGCACGGACGGCCGCGAGATTGACCGCGCGGCCCCACAACCTTATGTCAGCCCCTGAAATGGCCATTCATCCCATCATCACCATCCCCGATCCGGTGCTCCGCAAGGAGGCTGAGCCCATCGAGCGCGTCGACGACGATCTGCGCCGGCTGATGGACGACATGCTGGCCACCATGTACGACGCCCCCGGCGTCGGCCTGGCCGCGCCGCAGATCGGCATCTCGCGGCGGCTCATCGTCATGGACGGGGCCCGGGACGACGAGGAGCGGGACCCTCTGATCATGGTCAACCCCGAGATCCTCGACCTCTCCGACGAGATGCGGGTCCACGAGGAGGGCTGCCTGTCCATCCCCGAGGTCACCGCCGAGGTGGAGCGCCCGGCCGAGCTGCGCGTCGCCTTCCTCGACCGCGAGGGCAAGCCGCAAGAGGTCGAGCTCCAAGGCATTTGGGCCACCATCGTCCAGCACGAGATCGACCACCTGAACGGCGTGCTGTTCATCGACTATCTGTCGCGGCTCAAGCGCGACATGATCGTCAAGAAATTCACCAAGGCGAAGCGCGCCGAGGTCATGTAGTTGCCGGGTCAAGCCCGGCAATGACATAAGGGACCCATGCGCATCATCTTCATGGGCACGCCGGATTTCGCCGTGCCGGCGCTTCGAGCGCTCCTCAAAGCCGGTCACGACATCGTCGCGGTCTATACCCAGCCGCCGCGCGCGGCCGGACGCGGCATGGCCTTGCGCAAATCGCCGGTCCATGAGGTTGCTGAGAAAGCCGGACTGACCGTTCTCACGCCCGAGCGCCTCAAGGCGAAAGAGGACCAGGCGCGCTTTGCCGACTTCGAGGCCGATGCCGCCGTCGTCGTCGCTTACGGCATCATCCTGCCGAGGGCCGTTCTCGACGGCACCAAGGCGGGCGTCTTCAACATCCATGCCTCGCTGCTGCCGCGCTGGCGGGGGGCCGCCCCCATCAACCGCGCGATCATGGCGGGCGACCCCGAGACCGGTGTCGCCATCATGCGGGTGACCGAAGGGCTCGATGCCGGGCCGGTTTGCCTGGTGGAGCGCGTGAAGATCACACCGGAGATGACGGCGGGCGAGCTGCATGACGACTTGGCGCCGCTCGGCGCCAGGCTGATGGTCGAGGCCCTGGCCGCGCTCGAAGACGGCACCCTCCAATGCCATGCCCAGCATGACGAGGCCGCCACCTATGCCCCCAAGCTCGACAACAAGGAGACGCGCATCAACTGGCGCTTGCTCGCCCGCGACGTGCACGACCGCATTCGCGGGTTGTCGCCATATCCCGGCGCCTGGTTCGAGATCGACGTCAACGGCAAGCGCGAGCGCATCAAGGTGCTGCGCGCGGCTTGGAGAAAGGCGAGGGCGCTCCCGGCAACTCTGCTCGACGGCCGGCTGACCATCGCCTGCGGCGAGGGGGCCGTGCGCCTCACCGAGATCCAGCGCGCCGGCAAGAAGCCGATGAAGGCGGAGGCGTTCTTGAACGGCGCGACGCTCGCCCCCGGCGCCGTCTTGGACTGACCATGCCGCGCTACAAGCTCACCATCGAATATGACGGCACGCCCTTCGCCGGCTGGCAAATGCAGGACCGCCCCACGGTGCAAGGCCGCCTCACCGAGGCGCTCAAGGCGTTTTCCGGCGAGGACATGATCCCGCGCGGCGCCGGGCGCACCGATGCCGGCGTGCATGCGCTGGCCCAGGTCGCCATGGTCGACCTGACCAAGGACTGGCCGGCCAAGAAGGTGGGCGATGCCTTGAACGCGCATTTGCGGCCGGACCCGATCAGCGTGCTCGCCTGCGAGAAGGTCACGGACGGCTTCGACGCGCGCTTCTCGGCCAAGACCCGTCATTATCGCTATCGCATCGTCAATCGGCGCGGCCCCCTGGCGCTCGAGCGCGACCGCGCCTGGCACATCATCTACGAGCTCGACGCGGATGCCATGCACGCGGCGGCGCAGGTCCTGGTCGGCCATTTCGATTTCACCACCTTCCGCTCGACCGAATGTCAGGCGGCCTCGCCGGAGAAGACGCTCGATAGACTGGCCGTCGCCCGCCATGGTGAAGAGGTGTGGATCGAGGCCTCGTCGCGCTCCTTCCTGCACAACCAGGTGCGCTCCATGGTCGGCTCGCTGAAGCTCGTGGGCGACGCCAAATGGACCGCCGCCGACCTGAAGAAGGCCCTGGAAGCGCGCAAGCGCACCGCCTGCGGACCCGTGGCGCCGGCCTGCGGCCTTTATTTGGTGCGCGTGGACTACTGACGGGCTCGACACGGGCGAAACGTCCGCTAGTGACCCAATAGCTGGCTCTGGGTCGAGTGTTGCCTGACAACGTGGTTCGCGCTTAAATCAGCCCCTGCGACCGAATTGCTGTCACTCTGCTGTTTGTCCAAGGCTGCGCCCAAAAGGAGCCCGGACGGTGAACAAGCAAGCCGCTATCCGGGCCTTCGCGCGCTTAGCCATGGTTTTCGGGGTCTTCTGCACCGCGTGGGGACCCGTGGCTCATGCTGTGCGGAATCATCCAACGCCTCCCGGCGCAGTGGGAGGCGTTGGACAAACTGTCCAGCGACAAGAATGGCCTCCAGGTCGAGCAGGTCCGGTTCTGATGCTGTGGACGGCTCCTCCACCGGCATCCAGGTGCCACACTGTGGTTGCTGTTGTTGAAGCGATCCCAGTTGAGAGGAGCCATCCATGCAAGAGATTACAACGATTGGTTTGGATATCGCCAAGTCGGTTTTTCAAGTTCACGGGATTGATGCATTCGGCGCGGTGATCGTCCGTCGACAACTGAGGCGGTCTCAGGTCTTGCCCTTCTTTCGCAAGCTGTCGGGGTGCGTGATCGGCATTGAGGCCTGTGCGACTGCGCATCACTGGGCTCGAGAGCTTGAGAAGGTGGGCCATGAGGTGCGGCTGATGCCGCCGCGCTATGTGAAGCCTTACGTCAAGCGCAACAAGAACGATGCTGCCGATGCTGAGGCGATCTGTGAAGCGGTTCAACGCCCCACGATGCGCTTTGTGCCGATCAAGAGCCCTGAGCAGCAATCGGTACTGATGCTACACCGGACCCGGCAGTTGTTTATTCGCCAGCGTACGGCGTTGATCAACGCGATCCGGGCGCATCTTGCAGAGTTCGGCATTGTTGCCGGTATTGGCCGCCACGGCGTCGAGAAGTTGTTGGATCTCATCACCAGGGGCGAGGATGAGCGCATACCACCGGCAGCCCACGCGTGCCTGATGGCCCTGGCGGCACAGCTTGCAATGGTGAAGCGCCAGATCCTGGAAGCCGATCGACGGTTGCTTGCATGGCGCCGGACCAGCAAGACCAGCAAACGGCTTGAAGCGATCCCCGGTGTCGGTCCGTTGATCGCCACAGCCCTTGTTGCCAGCATCCCTGATCCAAATGTCTTCCGTTCAGGCCGTGACTTGAGTGCCTGGATCGGGCTGGTCCCAAAACAGAGTTCCACCGGCGGCAAGGAACGCCTCGGCTCTATCACCAAGGCGGGCAACCGATACTTACGTTCGTTACTGGTCGTTGGCGCCCTGTCGGTCATCAGACGAGCAAAACAGTTGGGCTACACACGCCATCCCTGGCTCGTCAGGCTCATGGAGCGCCGATCGGTCAAGATCGCCGCTATCGCACTGGCCAATAAGATCGCGCGCATAGCCTGGGCGATGATGGCCCACAATGAGAGCTACCGAACACCGCTGCCGGCATCAGCATAAGGCAGCAACACGAACGCGCGGGGAACTTCCCGTGCAACGAAGTTGGAAAGGGCAATGATCGCATAACGCACCCAAGCCAGTCGGCCCACGGACCGGGACAACCCACAAGTGCCAGAGCGCCACTTGAAGCGCGTGCTTTTGACCGGGACCCGATCTGCGGAGAGCATTATGGCCAGCGGCCATGAACAGCGCCGCATCAACAGGCCGAACACATGGCAGCTCCGACCAGCCGTGCGATAGCGCTCAAAAAACCCTTGCCAACATGGAGCCGTCCACACATGGCACTTAGCGGACGACTTATCCCCGCCTCGAAAACCTGCCGTGGGTCGAGGCCTCGTCCCGCTCCTTCCTGCACAACCAGGTCCGCTCCAGGGTGGGCTCGCCCAAGCTCGTGGGCGGCGGCAAATGGACCGCGGGCGACCTGAAAAACGCCCTGGAAGCCCGCAAGCGCACGGCTTGCGGCCCCGTGGCGCCGGCCTGCGGCCTCTACCTGGTGCGTCTGGACTACTGACGGGCTCGACACGGACGAAACGTCCGCTCGTGACCCGAAGCGGACTCACCCGGCATCCAGCACAGAGAGCTTCGGCCCTTGTTCTCCCCAGGCCCAGCTTGGATAGCCCTAAGTATGCGCCTTGTTCGCTGCATGCTATTTTTAGACCGCATTGGCAATTTTTCAGAGCGGATGCATGTTTCTCTCGGGGCAACGGTTTCCACGCGGAGCTGCACTCGCTGCAATGCTCGTTATTTGTGTGGCCCTATTTGGGGGAGTTGCACGCGCGGACTGTACCGTTCCAGACCCCGAATTCCTGACGGACACGCTGCATTCCAATCTTGGCCCGCGTTCGGTCGGTCCCCTCGCCTTGCGCGATGGCCTCGTCGAATCCGGTATCTCCCTTGCGGGAGTGTATTACTCAGATGTTCTAGCGAATCTGGCTGGGGGCCTCAAACGGGGGACCTACTATGATGGCCTTCTGCACCTTGCCATGTATGTCGACATGTACAAGCTCGGCTTTTGGAAAGGCCTCTGCTTCCATACCAACGGACTTCAAATTCACGGTCAAAGTATAACGGCCGACGCCGTTGGCAGTCTGATGCCAGTGAGCGATCTCGAAGCCACTCCAGCGACGCGCTTATTCGAACTTTGGGTCCAACAGCACTTGTTCGATGACCGGCTTGCCATCAAGCTGGGACAACTCGCAGCAGACGCAACTTACGTTCTAGGTGGTGGTGTATTTCTGAACGGAACTTGGGGCTGGCCTTCCATCATGGCCATTAATCTGCCGGGTGGTGGTCCCGCTTATCCCCTCGCCACGCCGGGCGTACACGCTGTGCTATCCCCCAACAATCAACTCACGCTTCAGGTGGGCATATACAATGGCGATCCGGCCGGGCCCAACTGCAAGGGCAATCCACAGGTATGTAATAGCAACGGTCTTGATTTCCGGCTCGACGATCCACCGCTCTTGATGATTGAGGGTGACTATCGGCATAGCCAGGATGGGCTCGCTGGCACGGTCAAGATCGGCGGATTTAATCACTTCGGCAATTTTGAGCTCCAAGATGGTGTATCCGCAGGAACCTCTCGTGGCGTGGACAACAACTACGGCCTGTACGCTATCTTCGAACAGTTTGTTTGGCGCGCACCGCGGAGTGAAAAGCCAAAGGGCATACAGCTGTTTGGACGTGTCGTGGGTATGCCCTCAGATCGCAACGTTATCGACTTCTACGCAGACGGCGGTATCTCGTTCTTGGGCATGATCCTGAACCGTCCAGAGGACACCTTAGCTATTGGCGTCGCCTACACTGGCATTTCAGCTGACGTCGATACTTACGACCTGGGCGCGTTGATGTCAGGAACAGTCGACTACGAGGCGCTGTTAGAGATCTGCTATACAATCCAACTCGATCCGAGTTGGACGCTTCAACCGGACTTCCAGTATTTCTGGCGCCCGGGAGCCAATCTGCCAAATGCGTCGGGCAAGATTCCTCTGGACAACGCCGCTGTCGTAGGTGCGCGCACCACGATCAAATTCTGACCTCGCCAAGAGCTGAAAAAAGCAGGCGCCAGTTTGCCAACAGTGTCGTATTTATGGCTAAGGGTAAGACCATTAACGGCTAAAGCAGCGACATCACTGCGAATGAAATCAGAATGAGCCCCAAGTAGGTGATAGGAAAAACCCATCGGCAAAGAACATCGACGCGATGCGCAACATCATGCCTACTATGCTGGTCAAGCCGGCCCACCACCAAGTTGATGATGACCGTTCCGACCATCAACAAAAAGCTCAAGTTCAAAAAGCCGTCTATCCAAGTCACGTATCCAATACGGGGCATTATGTCGTTCATTACGACCTGATACGCGACAGCGGTCAGGATCCCGATGAACGATACACTGATCCGATCACCCAACGATGCCCTGTCCATCCAGAAGACCGAGAAGGTGAGTAATACAATTACGATAAGAGGAAGAATGACTAACCGGCCGATGTAAAGTGACACTCGCTGGACGTCGACGCTCGCGACAAACATGGATGCAATCCCTCGGCGCCCGGCATAGGATACGGCGCGATCCTCCGTCGACATACTAAGTCCTTTGATAGTCCATTGTGGCACCCATAACGCGTTGGCAGTCGCTTGGCCGACTTGCATCACGACCTCGCTGTGATCGAAACCCAGCACTTCGAAAACGGCCTCCAAGCGCTGCCTGTCGAATGGAAAGCGCTTCAAGTCGAGTTCCGTCTTTGCAACAGCCGTTATCTTAGAGATTAGGATCTGGGTGCCGTCCGCCCGCGCCCGGAGCACGACTCCCTGCTGTTCCAAGGAACCGGAACTGTTGACGAGGACAACTTGCGGAAACCAGCTTGGTGACAGCTCGTTGAACTGATAGTCGCCCTGGTAGATTTTTTCCTCTACTCCCGCCGCTGCAGGATCGAAGGCCTGTCTGCTGTCGCTCCAGATCAGTGTAAGAACGCCTGTGAATTCGAAGGTTTCATTCTCTTCGTTGATTTCGTCGATGTCTTGAATCTCGAGGCTAACCCGAACCACTACGGGGTCGTCCTCCTCCGGAAGACCGAGAAGGACAGAGTCGCTCTTTGCTGCCTGAGATGCCTGTGTCGTGGGCTCCTCTGTAAGAGGCGCGGCGACCGCAATCAGCGCATAGCAGAAAATGGCCACGGTAGAGGCAACGGCGGTTAAAACGAACCTGTTCATTCGTCTTCTATACAACGCAACACGAAGCTCTGACAGGCGTTGCTGACGTGATTGGCGCCTAGGTGGCGGATGATGCCACGCGCCCAGAGCCGCTTTTGGCACGAAGCGGACGACTTAATCCCCGCGCGCCAAACCTGCCGTGGATCGAGGCCTCGTCGCGGTCCTTCCTCCACAACCAGGTGCGCTCCATGGTGGGCTCGCTCAAGCTCGTGGGCGGCGGCAAATGAACCGCCGACGATCTGAAAAAAGCCCTGAACGCGCGCGACCGCACGGCCTGCGGCCCCGTGGCCCCGGCTTGCGGCCTTTATTTCGTGCGCGTGGACTACTGACGAGTGGGGTGTAGACTCCCTCCCCCTGAAAGGGGGAGGTCGGCGCGCCTGCGCGCCGGGTGGGGGTCGCTTTCATGGCTACGAGAGACTCGCGCTTCAGCCGCACACTCGCCATGACCACGCGCGCCAGAACTCTGCGCCGGCGCATGTCTCCGATTGAGCAAAGACTCTGGCACGCTCTGCGGGGGACACAACTGGGCGCCTCCTTTCGGCGTCAGCATCCCGTCGGTCCCTATGTCCTCGACTTCTATTGCGCGCGCTTGCGCCTCGCCATCGAGCTTGACGGGGATACCCACGCGGGCCGGGCGGAGCATGATGTCCTACGCACAAGGTTCCTTGAGGCACGCGGCATTCGCGTCCTTCGCTTCGCCAATCGCGACGTTTGGAGCAACATCGAGGGTGTAATGGAGAGGATCGCCTCGGAACTGAGACGACTTCGAGATTGACCCCCACCCGGCTTGGCTTAGCCAAGCGACCTCCCCCTTTCAGGGGGAGGGAGCGCTGTGCTCACCTATCTATCCCCGGCCCTATCACCCTCAGTGCTGCCATATGGACAACAGCGTCGGCAGAGTTCACTGCCATTAGCTTTGGTGTAAGCGAGAGACAGGGCGCAACCTAAACAATAAGATCAACCGTGGTGGATTCACGGCAGCCTTCTTAATCCAATGTCTCGACGCTATCGGATCACAGCACTTGCGCTTGGACTGATTTTCCTAGCTGGCCTAGGGAAGGCCCAGGAGCAGGCACAGGACGAACAGGGGCAGGTTCAGACTGAACAGAAGCCAGCCCAAACGCTGCCTATTCCTCTTCCTGTAGACATAATCGAGGATGAGGCCACCGCAAATTCCCGCAAGAGCAGAGAAGCCGAATCCCGCCAACATGAGATAGATGACCTTGCTGCCCAGCAAGGGATGAACGCGGCAACGCAGGCCATGAATGAAGCCACGCAGCGTATGGCGGATTATTCTCTGTATTCCACCGTTCTTGTTGGCGTCGGCACCATTCTTCTCTTCGTGACTCTTTGGCTGACGCGACAAGCTAATAGGGCTGCGATTGCTGCCGCCACGCACGCTGAAACCGCCAACGAAATTATTCGTGCCGGGCAACGCCCGTGGCTGAGTATTGAGACACCCAAAATCAGCAACGTGATTGAAGCTAATAAAGAAGCCAACTCGCAATCCGACCTTCCATATCGTCAGTATGCGTTTAGGCTCTCGGTGCGGGTTGCTAATAGCGGAACGATGCCTGCCAGAAACGTCAATATATTCGTCAAAACGGCAGACCAATATGAGCCAGCAGAGGGTCCGATACCGGGGCACCGCTTCTTTGAAGAAAACGGCTCCTACGTGTGTGACGTTGGAGCCAAGAAGCTCATTGACTGGTTTGATGAGATTGCTGGAGACGTAAGTGGTTACGAAACTTACGCAGTAGCGCCAGGCTCCAGTATAACGCACGTGCTTAGAATGCCCGGGGATTTCAAAGTCTCCAAGAAGAATATGGACCTGGAGAGATTCCAGAGCGTGCTCGTCGTGTACGCCGCATACTTTGGAACTGAGGAGCCCCCCAAGCTTCATAAGAGTTTCTGTGTCTATGAATTCTATCAAGATGGGCCCGGGGGATCGTTCATTCCTGTGAACGAACTGTTCTTTGAGGAAGACAACATTCGCCTTCGCCAGATCGACGGGCAGATGGAATAGCACTATGAATACGGCCAACGCCGCACGCGCCCACATGGCGCGGCCCTCTCTATACCGGACCCTCCCTAATCATCTGATTTGACTCCGTTTTCTGGCCTTTGGTGCTCTTGATACACAATGCCGGGCGAGCCGACTGGCTAAGCTGCACATCAAGCTTGTCCCCGCCGTTATCCCCGCCTCCCAAACCTGCCGTACAATGCGTTCACCTCGTCCGTTTAAGGGGCGCGCTCATGAGGCGTCTTGAGATGCGGGTCGGGGTGCGGCGCCCGGG
Source organism: Methyloceanibacter superfactus (assembly GCF_001723305.1). GTDB lineage: Bacteria > Pseudomonadota > Alphaproteobacteria > Rhizobiales > Methyloligellaceae > Methyloceanibacter > Methyloceanibacter superfactus. The sequence continues at coordinate 30,236 of NZ_LPWF01000004.1, read as the reverse complement.
GAAGGCGTGCGGACAGATGGGCTGATCTCGGATGCGAAATTCCCGATAGGCCCGGACCCCGCGCCAGGAAGACGCGTTCCGGCCCCGGGGGTCTCTACTCCGCCCACCTGCGCTGTAACGCGTGGGTCATCGGGTGAGACATGTGATCTCCATGCGCATGCCTGTGCCACAGGTGAGAAGCAGAGCGGTATGAGGCCATAAAATAGCGCCGGATGTGGCGCGCCGTTACGGCGCCCGCCGCGGGTCCCGCAAAGCCCCGCGGATGCCTAAAGGACCTTGCGCCACGCGGCGCGCCACCCCCCTCACTTCGGGGGGACTTCATGGGAGCCAGGGAAGGATGCGCTCAAGTAGGCCAGAGGCCGGTAGCGCAAGCAAAACAGCATGATCCGGGCGCGCCCGCGCCGCGGCAAGGATTTCGCGTGACCAGAGGAGGCATGGTCAAGGGCCTGAAATTCATCTACGCCTCTGCCGCGAACGGGGAGAGACCATGAGGGTCGGCAACAAGGCATGATCAGGCGCATCGCCACCGTCGGCGGGCTCACGCTCGTCTCGCGCCTCTCGGGCTTCATCCGTGACGTGGTCATGGCCGCCATTCTCGGCGCCGGGCCCATGGCCGACGCCTTCTTCGTGGCCTTCCGCCTGCCCAACCATTTCCGCGCCATCTTCGCCGAAGGGGCCTTCGCCGCCGCCTTCGTGCCGGCCTATGCGCGCACGCTTGAAGAAGCGGGCCTGCCGGCCGCCAAGCTGTTCGCCGACCAGATCGCCGCCGCCTTGGTCGCCATCAATCTGGTGCTGCTCGCCATCGCGCTGCTGTTCACGCCGGAGGTGGTCGGGCTTCTCGCCCCCGGCCTCGTCGGCGATCCGGAGCGCTTCGATCTGGCCGTCGCGCTCACCCGCATCACCTTCCCCTATTTGGCGCTGGTGTCGCTCGAGACGCTGTTCGCCGGCATCCTCAACGCCAATAACCGTTTCGCCGCGGCGGCCAGCGCGCCGGTGCTGCTCAATCTCTCGGTCATCGCCACGCTGCTGCTCACGCCGTGGTTCGCCGATGCCGGCCACGCCGCGGCCTGGGGCGTGCTCATCGCCGGCGTGGCGCAAGCCCTGCTCCTCGGCGCCGATGCCGAGGCCCATGGCTTCGGCATCCGGTTGCGCATGCCGAAGCTCGATGAGCCGACCCGGAAATTCTTGAAGGCGCTCGGACCCGCGATCATCGGCGCCGGCGGCGTGCAGCTCGCGCTGTTCGCCGACACGCTGATCGCCACCTTCCTGCCCACCGGCGCCCTGTCGGCGCTCTATTACGCCGACCGCATCAACCAATTGCCCATCGGCGTCGTCGGCATCGCCGTCGGCACCGTGCTGTTGCCGGAGATGTCGCGGCGGCTCGCGGCGGGCGATGAGAAGGGGGCGGCCTCGGCGCAAGCGCGCGGCATTCAGCTGGCGCTACTGCTCACCGTGCCGTGCGCGGCGGCGGCCATCGCCATCCCCGATCTCATCATGCGCGCGCTGTTCGCCCGCGGCGCTTTCACCGCCGCCGATGCGCTCGCCGCCGGCTCGACCCTTGCCGCCTACTCGATCGGGCTGCTGCCCTTCGTCCTACTCAGGAGCTTCACCGCGCCCTTCTATGCGCGCCGGGATACGCTGACGCCGGTCAAGGCGGCGCTTCTGGCCGCCACCGTCAACATCGCCTTGAAGGTCGTGCTCATGGGGCCGCTCGCCCAAGTCGGCCTGGCGCTTGCCACCAGCGTTGGCGCCTGGATCAATTTGAGCCTGCTCGCCTACTTCGCCCGCCGCCAAGGGTTCGCCGTGGCGGGCACGGCCATCGGCGCCCCCGTGGTCAAGCTGGTCACCATCGGTGTGGTGTTCGCCGCCGCGCTTTTCGCCGGCGCCTACGGGCTCGAGCAGGCGCTGGCCGGTCTCACCCATTTCCGTGACGAGACGATGCTCGCGCTGCTGGTCGCCTTCGGCGGGGCGCTTTTATTTCGCGCTGGTCTATTTCGGGCTTGGGCGCAAATGGTTCATGGGCCTGTTGCGGGAGGTCTCCACGGCGGCGGACTCGACCGCGCCCGTCAATCTCCAGGAGCCGGACCTGACGGACGACTCCGAGGCCCTGCCGGACTCCGAGCCGCCGCCCAAAGGCTAGCGAGCGAGAGTGGCGGGCAAGGACCAGCTAGGCGTTGCGCAGGTCGACCAGCTCGACGTCGCTCTCGGCGATCGCCCGGCCGAGGAAGATGGCGCCGACCCTGGCGAACCGCTCCGGCGAATCCGTGGCGAAGAAGCGAATGGATCCTTCGCCCGTCTCTGCGGTCGCCAAACCGCCTGCGGCGAGCGCTTCCGCCACGGCGCCGGCCGTGGTCTCCGCCGAATCGACCAGCGCGATCTCGGCGCCGATGGTGCGGCGAATGGCATTCGCCAGAACGGGAAAATGCGTGCAGCCGAGCACCAGCGTGTCGGGCGCGTCCGCGCCTTGGAACAGCGGCCCGAGATAATGCGCGGCGGTCGCCAGCGTCGCCGGGGTCTCGGCCCAGCCTTCTTCCGCCAACGCCACGAACACCTGGCAGGGCTGCTGCACCACGTCCGCGTCGCCCATCAGCCGGTGGATGGCCCTGGCATAGGCACCGCCCTTCACCGTGCCCTCCGTGGCGATCACGGCGATGCGCTTGTTCTTCGTGGCAGCCACCCCCGCCCGCGCGCCGGGCTCGATCACCCCGATCACCGGCACCGGGTCCCACGACTCTTGCAATACATAAAGACCGACGGCCGAGGCGGTATTGCAGGCGATCACCACCATCTTCACGCTCGCCGACGCAGCAGCCGCGTGGCTTGCAGCGCATAGGACTGCACCGTCTCGGCGCTCTTGGTGCCGTAAGGCAGCCGCGCGGTGTCGCCGAGATAGACGAAGCGCTCCGCCGGCAAGCGGGCCGCGAGCGCCCGCAGCACCGTCAAGCCGCCCATTCCGGAGTCGAAAACCCCGATCGGCCGGCTGTCACCGGCCATCGGGCGCTCCCGCGAAATTATCGAAATAACGTTCGATGAAACGGCGATAGATGGCGGTGAGTTGCTCGAGATCGCTGATTTTCACGTTCTCATCCGCCTTGTGGATCGTCTCGGTGGTGAGGCCGAACTCCACGACCGGGCAATAATCCTTGATGTGCCGCGCATCCGACGTGCCGCCATCGGTGGAGAGCGTTGGGGTGAGACCCGTGATCTCGCTCACCGCCTCGCTGAGCAGGGCATCGAGCGGCCCCGGCTCCGTGAAGAAGGCTTGGCCCGGCGGCTCGAAGTCGATCTTGAAGCTGAGCTCCATCCCAGCCAGCGCCTGGGTGATCTCCTCCTGCAGCAAAGTGTGCAAACCATCCGGCCTTTGCCGGTCATTGAAGCGGATATTGAACCTGGCCTCGGCGGACGCCGGGATCACATTCGTTGCCGGGTTGCCGACGTCGATGCTGGTCACTTCCAGATTGGACGGCGAGAAATGCGCGCTGCCGTAGTCGAGCGGCGTGTCGTAGAGCTTCGCCAGAGCCTGCACGAGACCCTTGATCGGGTTTGCAGCGAGATGCGGGATAGCCACGTGGCCTTGTTGGCCCGTGACGGTCAGCCGCCCGTTCAGGCTGCCGCGCCGGCCGATCTTGATGGCCTCGCCGAGCTTGGTCGAATTGGAGGGCTCGCCGACGATGCAATGGTCCGGCTTCAGGCCCTTCTGCTCCATCCATCTCAGCACCTTTGGCGTGCCGTTGATGGACGGGCCTTCCTCGTCGCCGGTAATGAGAAGGCTAATCGTGCCCTCGATTTCCCGGCCTTTTGACTTCGAATAATCGAGCGCTGCGGTGACGAAGCAGGCAATCGCCCCCTTCATGTCGGACGCGCCGCGGCCGTAGAGCACCCCATCGGCGATCTCCGCGGCGAACGGCGGATGGGTCCACAGCGCCTTGTCGCCCGGCGGGACCACGTCCGTATGCCCGGCGAAACAGAGATGCGGCGGCCCGTCGCCGAGACGCGCCACGAGATTGTCGACGTCGGGCGTTCCCTCCTCGCTGAAGGTGAGGCGGTCGCAAGTAAAGCGCGCCTTCTCAAGCGGCTCGATCAGCACTTGCAATGCACCTTCGTCCCGCGGCGTGACGCTGGCGCAGCGGATCAAGTCTTGCGCGAGCGCGACTGCCTTCTCGCCGAGCGTGGTCATGGGATCGATACCTTAGGCCTTGCGTGGCGCTGCGCCACTGGCCGCAAACATGACGGCCACATGTCAGCCTGGCAAGCGGGTGCGGGGCCTGACATCCTTGATTTTTGCGTGATTTGCCCTGCGCCGCGGTTAAGTCGGGCGCTGGCTAGTTGATGGCCGCCAGCGGATCGCCGCCGAAATGGTTCTGCCCGGGCGTACCCTTGAGAATGCCGAGCTCGATGACGAACCATAAGAGGACGCCGAGATTGATGAGGGTGCAGATCCAGCCCAACCCATTGGGTTCCTGCGGGGTTCCCGTGAGGCCCCAGGTCTGAAATAGGCCGGCGATCAACGAGGGCACCAGTCCGTAAAGGGCGGTTTTCCCGGGCCGGTCGCGGTCGTGGAAGCGCTTCGCGCACACCGCGTAGGTTGGGTAGAACAGGGCCAGCGCCAGCACTGTCGCCAGGAAGGTGCCGAAGGCTCCGGTGCCGAAAACAACCTCGATAATGAAGCCAATAATGATGCTGACGACGAGGATGATAACGATGCCGGCCCACCATTTGGCCCGGTTTATGCGCCCGTCGAACGATGCAAAAATATATTGCAGGTCCATTATTCCCCCCTTGGCGGCCCGGCTTTTCCAGCAGTTGTAAGGCCGAACTGCCGCCTTGCGAAGAGGGATGTGATCTCATCCCCGTGAAGCCGCCGCAAGCCGTTAACGAAGGCTTGCGTCGGCCTGATGGACCCCCAATGGGTCGGGTCCGTAAGCGTTTGGGCCGTGCGTCCCCTTAAGCAGGCCCAACTCGACTATGAACCAGAGAAAAATCACCGCGACGATCGCGTCCAGGGCGTGGGCGAGAGATGACGGCTCGACCGGGTCCAGGATCCCGAACGTATAGAGCAGATTGACCCCGTAGGCCGGCGCCAGACCGAGGAGAGCCAGTGTGCCGGGCTTGTTGCGATCTTGGAAGCGCTTCGCCATGACGGCATAGGATGGATAGGCCAGCGCGAACGCCACGGCGGCACTGAACGCCACCGCGGCATCGGACACGCCGACAAGCGCCACGATGGCAAATGTCGCCGCCAGGCTCACCACCGCCAAAATCAGCGTGCCCAGCCAGAACTTGGCCCGATTGATGCGACCGTCGAGACTGAACAGCAGTTCTGTCAGTCGCATGGGGACCGTCCTAGTCGCGTAGAAGCTCGTTGATGGAGGTTTTGGAGCGGGTTTTCTCGTCCACGGTCTTCACGATCACCGCGCAATAGAGCGACGGCCCGGCCGAGCCGTCGGGCAGCGGCTTGCCCGGCATCGCGCCGGACACCACGACCGAGTAGGGCGGTACGCGGCCGTAATGCACGAAGCCCGTGGCCCGGTCGACAATCTTGGTCGATTGGCCGAGATAGACGCCCATGGACAAGACTGAGCCCTCGCCGACGATCACGCCCTCGGCCACCTCGGCGCGCGCGCCGATGAAGCAATTGTCCTCGATGATCACCGGGTTGGCCTGTAGCGGCTCCAGCACGCCGCCGATGCCGGCGCCGCCCGACAGATGCACGTTCTTGCCGATTTGGGCGCACGAGCCGACTGTGGCCCAGGTATCTACCATGGTGCCGCTATCGACGCGCGCCGCGAGATTGACGAAGGACGGCATCAGCACCACGCCCGGGGCGATATAGGCGGAGCGGCGCACCACGCAGCCCGGTACGGCGCGGAAGCCTGCTTCCTTGAAATCCTTGGCCTTCCACTTCTCGAACTTGACCGGCACCTTGTCCCACCAGGACGAGTCGCCCGCGCCGCCGTCGATCTTGTGCGGGTCGTGCAGGCGGAAGGACAGCAGGATGGCCTTTTTCAGCCATTGATGGACGATCCACTCGCCGCCGACCTTCTCGGCGACCCTGAGCTCGCCCTTGTCGAGCAGGTTCAGCACCTCCTCGACCGCGTCACGGACCACGCCCTTGGTGTCGGGTGTGATCTCCGATGCGTGATCGAAAGCACCGTCGATGAAAGTCTTGAGATGGTCGTGCGTCATGAGGCCCCGTCAGGTCAGGCAGAACTGCGCTTGCGGCTGACGCGCGGTCGCGGCGTCGTTCGTCTCCGCGGCAAGAGCGGCTCCAATGGCGGCAAGGAAAGGCGCTAAGGCCTCGGTGCGGTGGTGAATATGGGCTGGCAGCTCGGTCCAGTCGGCGCTCGCCTGGTGCTCCGGCCGCTGCGTGGTGCGGCAGTCCACCAGGACCGTGGTCATGCCAAGGGCATGGGCGGCTTCCAAATTATGCGCCAGATCGTCGAACATTGCGGCGCTTGCCGGCGCGACGCCATGGGCGGCGATGAAGCGGTCATACGCTTCCCGCGACGGCTTCGGATAGATGTAGTCCAGCGCGTGGATGTCGAAGATGTCCTCGAAACGGTCGAGCAGGCCGAGCCGGCCGGCCACGGCTTCCGCATGTTTGCGCGAGCCGTTGGTGAACACGAGCTTGCGGCCCGGTAGCGCATCGATCGCCGCGCCAAGCGCCGGTGCGGGCCGCACCGCGTCGAGATCGATATCGTGCACATAGTCGAGGAAGCTGTTGGGGCAGACATCGTGCAGTCGCATCAGCCCGGCCAGCGTGGTGCCGTGCTCGACGTAGTAGCTCTGGCGCAGCTTCTGCGCCTCGTCGAGCGGCAGGTCGAATGCGTTGGCAATGAACTCGCCCATGCGCCGGTCGATCTGAGCGAACAGATTGCAGTCGGCCGGGTAGAGGGTGTTGTCGAGATCGAACACCCAGGTCTCGACATGGGCGAAGCTCCTTGCGTCGCGCGGGCCGGTCATTGGGCCGCCCTCGTACGCCGGGGCTTACGCCGCTCGATCAAGGTGCCCGCGCCATGAGCGGTAAACAGCTCGAGCAGCACCGCGTGCGGCACCTTGCCGTTGATGATCACCACCGCCTCGACGCCCTCGGCGATCACGTCCATGCAACTCTCGATCTTGGGGATCATGCCTCCGGAGATGGTGCCGTCCTCGATCAGGTGTTGCGCCTCCGCCGTGGTCATCGAGCGGATGAGCTGGCCCTTCTTGTCGAGCACGCCGTCCACGTCGGTGAGCAGCAACAGCCGCTTCGACTTGAGCGCCACGGCCAGGGCCGCCGCAAACGTGTCGGCATTGATGTTGAGCGTCTCGCCGTCGGGCCCCACGCCGATCGGCGCCACCACCGGGATCAGGTCCGACTGGATGATCACGTCGATGATGTGCGGCTCGACCAATGCCGGCTCGCCGACGAAACCGAGATCCATCACCTTCTCGATATTGGAATGGGGGTCGCGCACGCGCCGCTCGAGCCGCTTGGCCCGCATCAGATTGGCGTCCTTGCCGCAAATGCCGACCGCCTTGCCGCCTTGGTCGTTGATGGCGGACACGATCTCCTTGTTCACGGAGCCGGCGAGTACCATCTCGACCACGTCGACCGTCTGCCGGTCGGTGACGCGCAGGCCGCCTTTGAACTCGCTCTTGATGTTGAGCCGCTCCAGCAGCGCGCCGATCTGCGGGCCGCCGCCATGCACGACGACCGGATTCACGCCCGCCTGCTTGAGCAGCACGATGTCCCGGGCAAAGTCCTTGGCCAGTTCCGCGTCGCCCATGGCATGGCCGCCATATTTCACCACCACGGTCTTCCGGTCGTAGCGCTGCATATAAGGCAGGGCCTCGGACAGCACCTTGGCCTCGGCGTGCACGCCGGCGAGCACGTCCGCCAAAGGCGCCGCCTCCCGGGCGACCGCCTTCGGCTTTGACGCGGATGCCTTCGCCGCTGATGTCTTCGCCACTGATGTCTTGGTCTTGCCCATGTGCGCCTTATACCGGCGCTTTGCCTGACGGCACAACGCCGATTGGCGCAAGGGCCGCCACGGCGGCGCGCAAATCCGGCACGCCCATCCCGGTGCGGGCCGAGGTGGCGAGGATTTGCGGATAGGCGGCCGGGTGCTTGGCCAGCTCTTCGCCAACCTTGGCGATGACCGCGTCCAGCTCGCTTTGCTTCGGCTTGTCGGCCTTGGTCAGCACCGCCTGATAGGACACCGCCGACACGTCCATGAGTTTCATGGTTTCCCGGTCGTTTGCCTTGATTCCGTGGCGGGCGTCGACGAGCAGGAACACGCGCTTCAGCTCGCGCCGGCCCTTGAGATAGTCGCCGATCAGCCGCGTCCAGCCGCGGACGGCCGTCTTCGGCGCCTTGGCATAGCCATAGCCCGGCATGTCCACGAGATAGAGCTCGGCGTCATGGCCCAGGGTGAAGAAATTGAGCTCCCGCGTGCGCCCGGGCGTGACGGAGACCCGCGCCAGCGTCTTCCGTCCCGTCAAGGCGTTGATCAGGCTCGACTTCCCCACGTTGGACCGGCCGGCGAAGGCCACCTCGGGCTTATCGTCCGCAGGCAGATCTTCGATCTTGGTGACGCCTTTGACGAACACGCAGGGCGCTTTGAACAGCGCCTCGCCGCGGGCGATCTCTTCGGGCGTGAAATTTTCGTCGGAGGTTGAGGGCATGGTCGTCCCAGTGGGCCGCGTTGCCCCGGCGTGTCCCGGGCATCCACGAATTTGTGGGGCGACATTAACGGCGTGGATGGCCGGGACAAGCCCGGCCATGACGAAAGTGAGAGCGGCGACTTGAGCGGACCTTTAGGCCGGGCGGTCCTCGTCCGGCTCACGCTCCTTTGGCGTCGCATCCTCGCTCGGCTTGTCGCTCGATTGCTTCGCCGCGCGGCTCGCGCGCCGTGAGGCCTTGGCGCTTCGCTTTTCCTCTGCCTCGGCCTTGCCCGCTTCGCTGTCGGCGTCCTTCTTCGGCTTGATGCCGAGATTCTCCAGAAGCGGAATCTCCACGCCTTGGCGCGCCATGATCACCGATTGCTGGATCACCGAAAGCGTGTTGTTCCACGCCCAATAGATCACCAGCCCCGCCGGGAAGGAGGCGAGCAGATAGGTGAAGAAGACCGGCATCCAGGCGAAGATCTTCTGCTGAATGGGATCCGGCGGGGCCGGATTCAGCTTCATCTGGATCCACATGGTGATGCCCATGATGATCGGCCATGCGCCGATCATCAGGAAGGTGGGCGGATCGAAAGGCAGCAGGCCGAACAGGTTGAACACGCTGGTCGGGTCCGGCGCCGAGAGGTCTTGGATCCAGCCGAAGAACGGCGCGTGCCGCATCTCGATGGTGACGAACAGCACCTTGTAGAGCGAGAAGAAGATCGGAATCTGCACGAGGATCGGCAAACAGCCCGAGGCCGGATTCACCTTCTCCTTCTTATACAGCTCCATCATCGCCTGCTGCTGGCGGGCACGGTCGTCGCCGTAGCGTTCCTTGATGCGCTGCATCTCGGGCGCCAGCTTCTTCATCCGGCTCATGGAGACGTAGGACTTGTTCGCAAGCGGGAACAGCACGAGCTTGATGAGCACCGTGACGATGAGGATGGACACGCCGAAATTGCCGACCAGCTTGTAGAAATAGTCGAGCGCATAGAACATCGGCTTGGTCAGGAAATAGAACCAGCCCCAGTCGATCAGCAGATCGAATTTGGGAATGTCAAAGGCCGCGGCATAGCCGTCGACGACGTTGACCTCCTTGGCGCCGGCGAAAACGTTTCCGGACACCTGCGCCGTGCCGCCGGCTTCGACCGTGACCGGGCCCATCAAATAGTCGGTCTGGAAGCGCGTGCGGTCGCCGTTGGCGGAACCGGCGAACTTCGCCTCGAAGCTCTTGCCCCGCTCCGGGATCACCACGGTTGCCCAATATTTGTCGGTGATGCCGAGCCAGCCGTTCTCGCTTTTGAACGTGGCCGCGGGATCCTCGATCGCGTTGGCGTAGCTGATTTCCTGAAGCCCGTCGTCGACCACGCCGATCAGGCCCTCATGGAGAATGTAGAAGCCCTGCACGTGGGGCAATTCGTGTCGCGAAACGAGGCCATAGGGGTAAAGCGTCACCGCCTCCGCGCCCGCGTTGGTCACCTTGTCGTCGATCGTGAACATGTATTTGTCGTCGACCGAGATGGTGCGGGTGAAGGTGAGGCCCTTGCCGTTGTCGTAGGTCAGCGTGATCGGCGTCGACGGCGTCAGCGTGCCTTGGCCTTGCGCCGTCCACAGCGTGTCACCGGTCGGGAGCGCCAGATCGCCGGAGCCCGAACCGACATAGCCGCGCTCCGCGTAATAGGCGTGGGGGTCGCCGGCCGGCGACAACAGAATGACCTGCGGGCTGTCCGGATCGACGGTGACCCGGTAGTCCTTGAGGATCAAATCGTCGATGCGCGCGCCTTTCAGCGCGATGGAGCCTTTGACGCTCGGCGTGTCGATGGCGATGCGCGGCGAAGCGGCCAGAGCCTCCTCACGGGTCAGCCCGGTCGCTGCGCCCTCGGCCCGCGGCGCCTGGCTCGCGCCCGGCTGTGGGACGCCGGCATCCGGCGCGCCGCCGACCTGGGGCGTCTCGCTCCCGGCACCGGCTTCGGCAGGCTTTGGTCGATCTGCTGCTGGCTCTCCGTCAGTTCCTGATCGGGCGGCGTATCCGGCACGAAGAAGAACTGCCAGGTGAACAGCACGACCATCGACAGCACGATGGCGAGGATGAAATTGCGGTTGTTCTCGTCCATGTCGCTTTCAGCTCAAGGCCGCTTGGTCCGCGATGCGCGAAGGGAAGAAGCTAATTGGGTCAGGATTTGCGGCGCGTCTTTGTCGAAGAGGGCTCGTGCACCTTGGCAAGCGCGCGTTCTAGATCCTTGATCAACTCGGTGAAGGGCCGTTGTACCGTGCCTCCCCGCGCGATCAACACATAATCATAGCCTTCGGTCGCGTGGGCGGGGCCCGTGAGCCGCACCGCCTCTTTAAGGCGGCGGCGGGCGCGGTTGCGGATGACCGCCCCCCCCGAGGCTTTTGGTCGCGGTGAAGCCGAAGCGGGCGAGATGGGCCGGCTCGGGCGCGGCACGGCGGCGCGCTTGCAGCACGAGCGACGGCGTCGCGAAGCGCGTGCCAGCCTTCACATAGAGAAATTCAGAGCGGTTTTTGAGACGTCCGATGGCCGTCACCGGGATGTGGCGGCTAGGCCGACAGGCGCTTGCGCCCCTTGGCTCTGCGCCGCGCGATCACCTTCCGGCCCGCTTTCGTCGCCATCCGGGCGCGAAAACCGTGACGCCGCTTGCGGACGAGCCGCGATGGTTGATAGGTGCGTTTCAAAGGACTTCTCCTGCCTGCCGTCCGCGCCCCTTAATTTAAGGTTGGGCGGGCCTTGGAGGCTTAAAGCTTCGGGCGGCTTATAGGTTGCGGACACGCGCAAGTCAACAAATCAGGCCATTTCTTGCATCACACGGGGTGACGGTCCATCACAATGGCGAGAAAGGCCGTTTCCGGCGCTTATGGTGTCTGCCTATGTCTTGGCTCAGGGCAGCCAAGGAGTACCCTTGAGCATGGATACCGTGTCGGACATGGCGCGCGGCGCCGCGAGCTGGCTGAAGCGCCTCTGGCCCTTCTGCTGCTCTTGGCCGCCGGCGCTTCATCCTCGCCATGGGCTGGCACCGTTACCTGACGCTTGAGCACTTGGCCGCCAACCGGGAGGCGCTGCGCGCGCTCATCCAAGGGCATTTGTTGCTGGCGCTCGCCGGCTTTGTTGCCCTCTACGCCATCACCGTGGCCCTGTCGCTTCCCGGCGGCGCGGTCCTGACCATCGCCGGCGGCTTCTTGTTTGGCTGGATGATCGGCGGCGTGACCTCGGTGATTGGCGCCACCCTTGGCGCCACGGTGGTGTTTCTCGTCGCCAGGAGCACGCTGCGGGACGTGCTCGTGCGCGGGCAGGGCCGGCCCTGAAACGGTTCGGCGAGGGCTTTCGCGAGGACGCCTTCAGCTATCTTCTGTTTTTGCGCCTCGTGCCGATCTTTCCTTTTTGGCTGGTCAATCTCGCGCCGGGTCTTCTCGGCGTCGGGTTTGCGACCTATGTTGTGACCACCTTCCTAGGCATTATCCCGGGAACATTTGCCTTTGCGCTGGCGGGTAACGGTCTCGACAGCGTTATCGAGGCGCAGCAATCTGCCCACCAATCCTGCCTTGCAAAGATGGGCGAGGGGGCTCAAGAGTCGTGTCCGTCAGGGCTCGATCCGAGTGCATTGCTGACGCCTGAGCTTATTGCTGGATTGGTGGCGCTGGGCCTCGTGTCGCTCATTCCGGTGGGGTTAAAATGGTTCCGGCGCCGGGCGGCCTGAAGCGGTTATGGGGGGCTAGACGATTATGGAAGAGGTGCTGAAGCCCGACCTCTGCGTCATTGGCGCGGGCTCAGGGGGCCTTTCGGTGGCGGCGGCGGCGGCGCAGTTCGGCGTGCCGGTCGTGCTCATTGAGAAGGGCCTCATGGGGGGCGATTGCCTCAACTATGGCTGTGTTCCCTCCAAGGCGCTGCTCGCGGCCGGCAAACGCGCCGATGCGGTGCGCACCGCGGCCACCTTCGGCATCGAGGTCCTCGAAGCGCAGATCGACCATCGCGGCGTCCACGATCACGTGCATGGCGCCATTGCCGCCATCGCGCCGAACGATAGTGTCGAGCGCTTCACCGGGCTCGGCGTCCGCGTGATCCAGGCGCAGGCGAACTTTCTCGACAAGTTTACCGTGGAGGCCGGCCGGGTCTTGGTGCGCGCCCGCCGCTTTGTCATCGCCACTGGCTCCTCGCCCACGATCCCCTCGATCCCGGGGCTCGACGAGGTTCCGTATCTCACCAACGAGACCATCTTCGACGTCAGCGAGCGTATTCAGCATCTGATCGTGCTGGGTGGCGGCCCGATCGGGCTTGAGCTCGGCCAAGCCAATCGCATGCTCGGCTCCCACGTCACCATTTTCGACACGGCCGATTTCCTCGCCCATGAGGATCCGGAAGCGGCCAAGGTGCTGCTCAAGCGGCTCGAGGATACCGAGGTCGTGCTCTACCCCAACACGCGGGTGGAGCGCGTCGAGCCGTCCGTGCAAGGCGTCGCCGTGCATTTTCATAAGGACGGCGAGAGCGTCATCATTAAGGGTTCGCATCTTCTGGTCGCCACAGGGCGCAAACCGAACCTGAAGCAGCTCAGTCTCGACCGCGCCGGCATTGCCCACACGGCCGATGGCATCAAGGTCAACGAGCAGCTCAAGACGACCAACCGCCGGGTCTACGCCATCGGCGATGCCGTCGGCGGCGCGCAGTTCACCCATCTCGCCAACTACCACGCCGGCATCGTCATCAGGAATGCGCTGTTCCGGCTCAAGCCCGACGTGAGCGCGGCGAATATTCCCCGGGTCATCTACACCGATCCCGAGCTTGCCCAGGTCGGTCTCACCGAGGCCGAGGCGCATAAGCAGTACCGGCGCATCCGCATCTTCCGCGCGCCGTATTCCGACAACGACCGTGCCCAGTGCGAGCGTCAGACCGAAGGCTTCATCAAGGTCATTACCAAGAAGGACGGCACCATCCTCGGCGTCACCATCGTCGGCGCGGAAGCCGGCGAGATGCTCCAGCTCTGGATCGTGGCCATGGCCAAGGATATCCGGATCGGCGACCTGATCTCGCTGGTGCTGCCCTATCCGACTCTGTCGGAGCTCTCGAAAAAGGTGGCTTACGCCTATTATCAGCCCACGCTGACCAAGGGCTGGCTGCGCACCGTCATCGGCTTGCTGCGCCGCTTGGGCTGACCGTCAGATTTGCGGAAAAACGCCTGATTTTCGGCTAGAATTAGGGCTTGGGCGCTAGACTTGGCGCCCTAGGCTCCGAAGTGGCTTTTTGCGAGCGTCCTGACGTGAACGACCAGGCTCCAAATAAAGGACCGGCGGCCGAGCATCTGTCCCGCTATGTGCCGGGACTGTCGGCCAAGCTCCTGCTGCTCACCATTCTCTTCGTCATGGTGGCGGAGGTGTTTGTCTTCGTGCCTTCGGTCTCGAATTTCCGCCGTCAATGGCTGATGGAGCGGCTGGCCGCGGCGCAGATCGCGTCGCTGGCGGCCGAGGCGGCGCCGGGCGGCGAGCTTCCCGCCACGCTGCGTGACAAACTGCTCGACAGCGCCAAGGTGAAGGCCATTGCGGTGAAGCGGGCGAACTCGCGGGTGCTCATCATCGAGATGGACATGCCGACCGAGATCGGCGCCTCTTTCGATCTCCGCGATGCCTCGTGGCTCAGCCTCATCACCGACGCGCTCATGGTCTATGTCGCCCCCGACGATCGCGTCATCCGCGTCGTCGGCGAGCCGGGCTTCAATCCTGGCGAGACCATCGACGTGGTCATGGGCGAGGGGCCACTGAAGACGGCGATGATCCGCTATGGGCTCGACATTTTGGGCCTGTCGATCCTCATCTCGATCATCACCGCCACGCTCGTCTACCTCGCGCTCGACGCGCTCTGGAACCCAACCAAGCTCACTTGGAACATGGTGCGCTTCGCCGAACAGCCCGAGGATCCGACCAGGATCATCGCGCCGTCGTCGCGCCGCGACGAGATCGGCACCGCCGAGCGCGAGCTCTCCGCCATGCAGCATGAGCTGTCGGAGACGTTGTCGCAGAAGACGCGGCTTGCGGCGTGGGGACTGGCCGTGAGCAAGATCAGCCACGACTTGCGCAATATGCTGTCGAGCGCCCAGCTCCTCTCCGACCGCTTGGCTGCGGTCAAGGACCCGACCGTGCAGCGGCTCGTGCCTAAGCTGATCGTCTCGCTCGACCGCGCCATCCGGCTTTGCGTCCATACGCTCGATTTCGGCCAGGCGCAGGAATCGCCGCCGCGGCGCAAGCGCTTTGAGCTTGCCCCGCTGGTGAGCGAGATTGGCGACAGCCTTGGCCTTCCGCGCGACGATCATATCGGCTGGAGCCTCGACATCGAGGACGCGCTCGAGGTCGACGCCGACCGGGACCAGCTCTATCGGGTGCTGAGCAATCTTTGCCGCAACGCCGTGCAGGCATTGGACAGCGATGGCGGCCGCGCTGGCGAGATCATAGTCGTGGCGCGCCGTGAAGGCACCGTAGCCATCATCGACGTCGCCGATACGGGGCCGGGCGTGCCGGAACAGGCACGCGCTCGACTGTTCCAGGCGTTTCAGACGGTTTCGCGCAAAGGGGGCTCAGGTCTTGGGCTCGCCATCGCCGCCGAACTGGTTCAGGCGCATGGTGGGCAGATCGAGCTTCTCCGGACGACGGCGGCGCCACCTTCCGCGTCACCATTCCCGACGTGGTCGTCGAGTTGGAACGGGCAAGGCAGCGCCGCGCGTAAGAGCCTGGCGTCGTTACTCGACCTTCTTGGCGGCCACAGGCTCGCCATCGGCGGTCCCGCCCTTATAGGCGGTCTTGGTGTATTTATCGCCGTCCTTGGTGATCTTGGTGGCCCAATCGTCGGACCATGTCACC
Source organism: Methyloceanibacter superfactus (assembly GCF_001723305.1). Classification (GTDB taxonomy): domain Bacteria; phylum Pseudomonadota; class Alphaproteobacteria; order Rhizobiales; family Methyloligellaceae; genus Methyloceanibacter; species Methyloceanibacter superfactus. Next base: position 14,732 of record NZ_LPWF01000004.1, on the reverse strand, counting down.
ATCACGCCGTCGCCTTCCTCTTTCCATGAGCCCTTCAGGGTCTCCTCGGCGCGGCTACCAGACGCCGCCCCGTCCTCGGACAGGGTGATGGTCATGGGCTGACCTTGAGTATCCGTGGTCTCATATTTGCCGGCGAAGGCGCTGTTTGCCCCATCGCAGCTCGCCAGGCCGAGGGCGAGAACGGCGGCGAAAAGAACGGCTGAGGCGTAGCTCGTAAAGCGGTGCATGGGTGCTTCTCCCTAATGGTTGTCGGCGCAACATACTCGAAAACTGTTTCGATTCGGCCAAGGTTCCCAAGTCTTCCAATGTTTTCAAGTCCGCGCGTCGGTTTGACCGCGCCCGGCAGGCCTTTGTCAGTCTTGCCTTCGGTCGTCCGAGGTATTAGGTAGGCCCCCTGCCTGTCCCACTCCCTGATGTAGCGGAGCGATCGGCAGACGCGCCCGTAGCTCAGCTGGATAGAGCACCAGACTACGAATCTGGGGGTCAGAGGTTCGAATCCTTTCGGGCGCGCCATTTCCCCACCAACTCTGTGCTGCCGAAGCAACTGGTCCCGGAACTCGGGTCGGGTTGACCTGACCGTCACTCGCCGGGCGCGGGCGAGGGAGCCATGTCCGACGATTTACCGGCTGGCCTGGCCGCGTAGCCCGCGGCGCGCAACACGGCGATGGACAGCGCCGGTAGGAAGGTGAGCGTGATCACCGCCGTGCCCAAGATACCGAACAGGACGATGGCGCCGACGCCGCGATAAAGCTCCGTGCCGGCACCGGGGATGAACACGAGCGGCGCCAGGCCGCAAATGGTCGTCACCGTGGACATTGCGATCGGTCTGAGCCGTGACGACACCGCCTCCATCACCGCCGCCGCCGCATCGAGTCCCATCTCGCGCACGTTATAGAGCGCGCGGTCGACGATCAGGATCGGGTTGTTCACCACGGTTCCCATGAGGATCAGGAAGCCCAGCATGGTGATCATGTCGAAGGGCTGGATGATCGGATCGAGCCCGAAGCGCGGCAGGACAGCACCCACCGCGTTCATCAGCGCCAGCCCTACGAGCCCGCCGGCGACACCGAGTGGAATGGTGGTCATGATCAACAGCGGATAGCCCCAGTTGGTGAAGATGGCGACGAGCAGCAGATAAATGATGATCACCGCCACGATGTAATTGCTGGCAAGGGCGCTGCGCGTCGCATCGAGCTGATCGGAGGCGCCGGTGATGGTCATGCCGACGTCGAAAGGAACCTCGCCGCTTCGCCGCATATGATCGACGAGTTGGTTGCGAACGATCTCCACCCCGGTCTCCAGCGCGACATTGTCCGGCGGAATGATATTGAGCGTCACGGTCCGCTTGCCGTTGATGCGTCTGATGGAGCTGGTGTCGACCGTCTCCTTGATCTCCGCCACTGCCGAGAGCGGCACTATGGCGCCTTGCGGCGTATAGACCGGCATCTGTCCAAGGGTATCGAGCTCGGTGCGCAACGCGTCCTTGGTGTAGAAATAGATGTCGATTTTCTCGTCGTCGCGGAAGAACTCGCCAACGTAGGCGCCGTCCGTGAGCGCGGCCACGGTGAAGCCGACATCGTCCGCGGTCATGCCCAGTTCTGCCGCACGCTCCCATTTGGGACGCACCTCGATCAGCGGCTGCGACAGGGTCAGCGTCGGCGGGTCGGCCTGGATTCTCGGATCGTCAAAGATCTCGCCGGCCCGGCGATAAGCCGCCGAGGCCACGTTATAGACGTCCTCGAGCCGCCGCCCCGAAATATCGAGGCTAACGCTGCGCGTGCCGCCGTCATTGCTGGTGATAATCGAGCCGCGCGATACGAAGGCGCGCATACCGGCATAGGTCTGATATCTCTTGCCGACGACCTTCATCAGCGCATTGATGTCACCGGGGTCGATCGTCTCGGCGATAATGCGCAGGCCGTCGGCCTCCATCATCAGGAAGAAATATTTGATCGCCGGCACCTCCGTTTCGCCGCGCCGGAACCGCTCGGGATCGTCCTTGACGAAAGGCATCAGCCAATCTTGCAGGTCCGAGCCGATCTCCGAAATCGTGTCCAGATTGTAGCCGGGCGGCGCGTTCAGCCGGGCGAACATCTTGGGCTCCTCACCCTCTGGAAGATATTCGGCCGGGGGCGTCAGCAGCAGGATCACCGCAGCACTCGCGCCCGCGGCGCCGAGAATGCAGACGAGTCGCCGGAACCACCCGGTCATCAGCCAGCCCACGGCTTTGACGATGGCGCCGTCGGCGCGGTCGACCGCCAGATTATCCTGTGGCGTCAGGTCGAAATGCGCCGCTGCGGTCGGGACCACGGTGATGGCCACGATCATGGAGGCGAGAATGGAGGCGGAGACGGCAATGGCGATGTCCGAGTAAAGCTGACCAGCCTCCTCGTGAATAAACACTATGGGAATGAACACCAGCACGGTGGTCAGCGTCGAGGCCAGCACGGCGGCCCATACCTTGCGCACGCCTTCGATGGCACCTTTGAGCCGTCCGAGGCCGCGCCTTCGCTCTAAATCGATGCTCTCCAGGACGACGATGGTGTTGTCCAGGGTCATGCCGATGGCAAACGCCACGCCCGCCAGCGAGATGACATTGACGGTACGGCCCGCCAGCATGAGTCCGATGAACGCGGCAATCGTGCAGATGGGAATGCCGATGACGCCGACGACCGTCGCTTTCACCGAGCGTAGGAACAGAAACATGACCAGCGTCGCCAGCACCGCGCCGATGGCGAGATTGGTCCATACATTGCGGATCGACGCCTCGACATAGTTGACGTCGTCGGCCGTGAGTTCGAGCTCCATGCCTGCCGGGCCCAGCACCTCGCGATTGATTGCCTCGGCCTCCTTCATGACCGCCTCTTTAATGGCGATGACATTGGAGCCGGCCTCGCGCCTGATCGACAGGAAGATGATGGGCCGGTCGTTCACATAGGCGCGCGTATAGATCTCGAAGTGCCCGAGCCTGACATCGGCGACGTCCTCGAGCCGGATGATCGTTCCGCCGCGCCGGGCAATAATCAGCTCCTTCAGCGAGTCTGGATCGTCGAAACGGCCGATCGTGCGCAGGAGGTAGCGACGCTTGCCGCTCTCGATCTCGCCGCCGGAGGTGTCCCGGTTGCGATTGGACACCGCGCGCCGAACGTCCGTGAGCGACAATTTCCTTTCGGCCAGCGCCGCGGGATCGAACAGGATCTGGATCTGCTTCTCTGCGCCGCCCCCGATACGGACATTTGACACGTCGGTCACGCTTTCGAGCCGCGCCCGGACATTGTCGTCGACGAAATCCCGCATCATATCCATGTCGAGTTCGCGAGGATTGCCCGGCAGCGGCGACACGCGGAAATACATGAAAGAGTTGGCGCTGAACGAGCTCGCGAAGATGCGCGGCTGGTCGACATTTTCGGGATAGGACGGAACCTGGCTCAACGCATTGTTGATGCGGATCATCGTCTCATTGAGATCGATATTGTAGGGGAACTCGAGCTCGATCCGGGCGCTGCCGCTCTCGGCGCGGGATATGATGCGCTCCAGGCTCGGGATCGAGCGAAGATACTCCTCCTGCTCGATGACGATCTCTTTTTCGACGTCTTGCGGCGTGGCCCCAGGCCAGCGCGTCTGTACCGTGACCGTGCGCACTTCGAGGTCGGGGATCATCTGCACGGGGATGCGGAACGCGGCGACGATGCCGAGCACGCACACGATGAGCGTGACAACCGTCACCAACGTTCCGTGCTTCACTATCTTCTCGAGCATTCCACCTCGGATGTCTCGGCTTCGCGCATCAGCTGGCAAGCCGGACCGTCTGGCCCTCGCGCAAGGACTCGTTGCCGCGCACCACGACGCGGTCGCCGTCCTTCAACCCGGAGCGCACCTGGACCATGCCATCGAAGGCAAGCCCGATCTCGATCCTCTTCTCAGTGACGCTCATCGCGTCGCCGTCGTTCTCGATCACCCACACGGTGATGCGGCCATCCGGATAGCGGATCAGGCGTCGCGGCTGACCACGAGGTCCCGCTTTCCGGTATCGAGATTGATCATCACCCGTGCCGACATGCCGGGCATGATCGGAATGTCGTCACGCTGGGGCAGGACGCGCAAGGTGAAGGTCCTGGCGTCGGGATCGCTTACCGGAATGAGCGCGCCAATCTTGGCCGGGACGACCTCGCCCGGCAGCGAGTCGAGTGCCACCGATACTGAGGCGCCTTCGCGCAAGCGCGCGTAATAGTCCTGCGGCACCGGTACGTCGATGCGGAAGGCGCGCATGGCCACAAGCTCGAACACGGGTGTGCCCGGCTCGACCCATTGGCCTACCTCGACCATGCGCTTGGAGATGACGCCGTCGAAGGGCGCCGGCAATTTGTGGCGCGCCAGAATCGCGGCGTGGCGCTTCTGCTCGGCCATGAAGCTGTCATAAGTGGCGCCGTCGATCTCGACCTCGGCCTGTCCCGCCTCCACCGCGTTCTGCGGCCCGTAATTGCGCTTGGCCAGGCTCTCGGCGATCCGCAGGCGGCGCTCGGCGTCCTTGACCTCGGCCGCGGCCTGGGCGGCGCGGGCCTCAGCTTGCGCATGGGCCGCTTCCTCCAATTCGGAATCGAGCTCCAGCAGGAGATCGCCGCGCTTGACCTCTGCGCCGTTGTCGAAATGCACGGCGCTCACCAGCCCCTCAACGGACGTCGAGATCTGCGCGGCATGCGGCGAGGTGACGGTGCCCGATAATTCGAGCTTGCGGATGACGGGCGCTTCTCGCACCACGTCCGTCTCCACCGGCGGGACGGCCTGTGCTTCGACGGAGCGCCGGGATACGCCAGGGCCGCCACGAACAGGCCGAGACACATGCCCCAGCGCGTTCGTCGCGGGGGCGGCGAAGAGGTCTCTCGGTTCACATCCATCACGGGTTTGCGGCTCCGGCATCTCGTTCGAGGCAATTCCGAAAAAGCACCACCGTCACAGAAGCTAAGGAGCGGACTGAACCGGTGAGGGCTCAATCTAAAGTGAGAAAGTGGCCCGGGCTAGATCTTGGCCCTCGGTCCGGGGCCAGTTCTCGGGGATTTGAACGCATTCCGGCGTTAATGCTGAAGCCCGGGACAATAGAGTCCGCGCCAGGCTCAAGCCTCTTCAGCGAGGAGCGCTTTCAACTGGGCGTCGATGAACTGCGTATCCGCCTCATTCTGGCCCGCGGCCGACATATGCCCCCAATAGGAAGGGATCTCGACGAGGCGGCCGTCCTTGAGGTGCTGGAGTTCCGCCTCGTTGTCGGCCGTCCGGAAATATAGGTCCGTCATGCACGGCATGAGCAGGGTACGCGCCGTGATGGCGCCGAGTGCGGCCTCAAGGTCGCCGTCGAACACCGCGTTGGCGCTGATGTCGTTGTGGATCCACGTCCACGTCATGGCCATCAGATTGTTGGCGTCGCGCTGCTCGTAGAGCGCGTCCCAATAGCCCGTGAGATATTCGTCCAAGGTCTGAAAGCCGAGCGCTTGATAGCCACGGGCGCGATACCAGTCTTGCGAATAGGCCCAGCCCGCATAGATGCGTCCCACCGCCCGCAAACCCCCGAGCGGCGGCGCCTCGTAGAAGCCGTCCGCGAACGCCCCGTCGGCGACGATCGCCGCGCGCAATGCCTCCAGGAAAACGCGGTTATGCTCGGCCGTCTTCGCCGTGCCGCATAGGCACGCGAGCCGCGGCACCATATCGGGATAGAGCGCCGCCCACTGAAAGCTCTGCTGGGCCCCCATGGACCAGCCGACCACCATGGCGAACCGCTCAATGTTCAGCGCCTCGGTGATGAGCCGGTGCTGGAAGCGGACATTGTCGTAGATGGTGATGTCGGGAAAGGCGCCGCGCCCGTGAGGGTCGGGCGTGTTGGACGGGGACGAGGACACGCCGTTGCCGAGCATGTTTGGCACGATAATGAAATAGCGCTTAGGGTCGAGCGCCATGCCCTCGTTGATCAGCCACTCATTTTGCTCATGCGTGCCGCCGAACCGGGTGGGAAACAGGATCGCATTGGAGCGGTCGGCATTCAGCGTGCCGTAGGTCTGATAGACGAGGCGCGCATCCGGCAAGGACGCACCCGATTGCAGGTCGAGGTCTGCGACGAACGCTTCCATTCACTCCCCGCGAACAGCCCTGAAAACCATCCCGGCGCTAGAAGAACTTCAGATAGCGCGCCTGCTCCCAGTCGGAGACGTGGTTATGATAGCTCGACCACTCCTCGCGCTTAAAGTCGATCCAGGCCTTGTGCATGCTGGAGCCGAAAACCGCCTTCGTCAGCGGATCGGCCTCGAACGCATCCACGGCCTCTTCCAGCGTGCGTGGCAGGAGCTTGACGCCAAGCGCTTCGAGCTCCTCCGGGGATTTCCGGTACATGTTCTCCCGATAGGGCTCGCCCGGATCCAGCCGCTCGCGGATGCCTTCGAGCCCGGCGGCGAGGGTCAGCGCCGCCCCGAGATAGGGATTGCAGGCACTGTCGGCCGGCCTCAGCTCGACCCGGCCGCCGGCCAGCGGAATGCGCAAGGAGTTGGTGCGGTTGTTGTTGCCGTAGCAGGCGAACACCGGGCGCCAGGTGAAGCCGGACATCGAGCCCTGCTTGATCAGCCGTTTGTAGCTGTTGACCATCGGCGAGCACACCGCGCAGATCGCCTCCACATGTTTCAGCACGCCGCCGAGGAAGTGATAACCGAGCTCCGAAAGCTTGTTGCCGCGACTGTCGGAGGCGGCGGCGAACAAATTGGCGCCGCTTGTCGGGTCGGCCAGCGAGATATTGAAATGCGCGCCGGAGCCGGCCCGGTCGCCGAGCGGCTTCGGCATGAACGTGGCGAAGGCGCCGTGCTTCCGGGCGATGGAATTCGCCATGAAGCGGAAGAACACATAGCGGTCGGCCATGGTCAGCGCGTCGGCGTAGTTGAAGTCGATCTCGAACTGGCCGATGCCGTCCTCGTGGTCGAAGGAATACACGCCCCAACCGAGCCCGTTCATGGCATCGACCAGGTCGGCGACCCAGGGCAGGTTGTCCAGCAAGCGCGTGGCGTCATAGGCGGGCTTATCGAGATGCGGTAGCGGCGAGAGCGGCTCGAAGCCGCCGTTCTCGGCATCCTTGAACACGAAGAACTCGGCCTCCATGCCGAATTTCATCGCGTAGCCGAGATCGAGGGCGGCTTTCAGCTGGCGCTTGAGAATGTTGCGGGAGCAGGCATCGAACGGCTTGCCCTCGCACCATAGATCGCTGGCGAGCCACGCGACGTCGGGTTGCCAGGGAAGCACAGTCGCCGAATCCGGGTCGGGATGGGCCGCGACTTCCTCGTCGCTCACGTCCTGCGGCACGCCGTCGAGCGCGGCTCCCGTATAGAGCTCTGAGCCGTGGAGCATTTGGTTGATGTGGCTCAGCGGCACCATCTTCGCCTTGGACACGCCATGCATGTCCGCGAAACTCGCCATCAGATATTTCACACCCTTGTCGGCTAGCGACTGCTTCAGCGCGGCGACGTCGTCCGAAACTTTCTGCTCCATGGCGCTTTCCTCCCACGGTCGACTATAGCCCAAACGTCTCCCCTGGCGCAGCGAAGCCCTGCCAACCCGTGGACGGCTGACAAGGCTTCACCTGCGCGGAGGGCACGCTATTTCTTGTCTTCCAGCTTCTTGAAGGCTTCGACCTCATGGATTGCCGCCATGATGATCGTGCCGAAGGTGATGACGATCGCTGCCGCGAGGATGAGGTACATCACGATCGGTTTGTCGGCGAAGGTGAAGTAGGCGGCAGCCCCGTCCCAAGTTGTGATCGGACTCGTGTTCATTCTTGTCTCCTTTCAATGACTGGCTCGAACTGCCGTCTATTCCGCCGGTATGAGCGTCGCGCTCTTGCTGCCGACGGCTTCGGGATAGGCCTGGCAGGGAACCTCCGCCAGATCGAGGCCGATCTCTTGCGCCTTGTCCGGCACCCTGAGCACGCCGAAGCTCTTGAGAGCCAGCGAGACGAGATAGCCGGGGATGAAGCCGCAACACAGCATCACGATGAGGCCGACGAATTGACCGACGAACGAGGTCGGGGGTGCGTCACCCACATTGGGATAGCCCGCGGCCAGGACGCCCACCGCCAAGACGCCGAGGACGCCCGAAAAGCCATGCACGGATACGGCGCCGACGGAATCATCGATGCCCATGCGCGACAGGAAGTCGTTGCCGGGCTTGATGATGACGCCACCGACGATGCCGAGCAGGAAGGCGAGCGGCGGATACCAGACGTCGAGGCCGGCAGCCGCGACGAAGATGCCTGCCAGAGCACCCGACATCATCCAGAACGGATCGCGTGTCATCGCCCAGGCGCCGATAATGCCGCCCGAGAAGCACATGAGCGTGTTGAAGGCGTAGGACGACAGCGTTGCCGGCTGGCCGTAGATATTGGTCCACTGAGCACCCGGGTTGAAGATCAGGCAGGCGCCGAGGAAGCCGAAGAAGCCGACGATAATCAGCATCAGGCCGATCAACACCATGGGCACGTTATGCGGCAAGAGATCGTTCGCCGTGCCATCGGCATTGTACTTGCCGATGCGCGGACCGAGATTGAGCAACACGCCGAGGGCGAAGAAGCCCGCCACCACGTGGATCAGGCCGGCGCAGCCGACGTCGTGATAGCCCCAATCCTTGACCAGCCAACCATCCGGGTGCCAGCCCCAAGAGGCCGCCAGGATCCAGGCCACGGAGCCGAGAACGATGGCGAGCACCACGAAGGCCGAGACGCGAATACGCTCGATGACGGCGCCGGAGAAGATCGACGCTGTCGTCGCCGCGAATAGCACGAAGGCCGCCCAGAACACGCCGGAGGCATTGTCCGAGAGGTTCGGACCCATTTCCGCGGCCCATGGTAGACCGGCGGCGCCGGACTCGCCCGGGATGATGCCGCTCGGGAAGGCGAGATAGATCCACCACCCGAAGAAGAAGAATGTTGGAACGATAAAAGCGAAGGCGAGAATATTCTTTACGCCGGATGCGAGCACGTTCTTGGCCCGCGATGCGCCCATTTCGTAGGCAAGGAATCCGGCGTGGATACAGATCATGATGGCCGTGCACCACCAGTAGAAGATTTCCATGTCGACGGTACCGAGCATGCCGCTCGATTTCGTTAGTTCTGCAATTTGCCCTTCCATGAGCAGCACCCCCATCCAAACGGACAAGGCATTCGGCGACGCCGAAGCCCGGTCCACGCTGGCGTTATCGTTTCCTCAGAGGAAACTAAATTTACTTTCGCAAGGAGCGTGCCAGGGAGGGAGAGTCCGGCGAATCAAGCTGTTGCCCAAAGCGGGCTCAAAACCGGAAAAATGCCTCTGCCCAATTGGGCAGCTTGGTGCCTAACCGATTGGCTCTTTTCGAGTCGCCGTTCTAGAAGAACTTGAGATAGCGGTTCCGCTCCCAGTCGGAGACCGCGTTGTGATAGGCCTCCCACTCGTCCCGCCTGAACTTCGCGTAGGCGGAGAACATGTTTTTCCCCATGACTTCAGCCGAGAGCGGGTCGGCCTCGAAGGCGTCGATGGCCTCTTCGAGGTTTCGCGGGAGGACCTTGATTCCAAGCTCTTTCAGCTCGGCGTCGGATCTGCGGTACATGTTCTCGGTGTGCGGCTCGCCCGGATCGAGACCCTCGCGAATGCCCTCGAGCCCGGCCGATAGAACCATGGCGGCGCCGAGATAGGGATTGTTGGCGCTGTCCGCCGCGCGCAGCTCGACACGCCCGCCGCCGAGTGGAATGCGCAGGGCGTTCGTGCGGTTGTTGTTGCCGTAGCAGACGAAGACCGGCGCCCAGGTCGAGCCCGACATGGAGCCTTGCTTGATGAGACGCTTATAGCTGTTCACGGTGGGTGACACGACGGCGCTGATCGCCGGCAGATGCCTGAGCACGCCGGCGACGAATTGATAGCCGAGCTTGGACAGGCCGCAGCCGCGCGGGTCGCTCGCGTCCTTGAACAGATTGTCCCCGGTCTCGGCACTCGCCAGCGACATGTTGTAATGCGCGCCGGATCCCGTGCGGTTGGCGAAGGGCTTGGGCATCCACGAGGCGAAATAGCCATGCTTGCGCGCAATGGCGTTGGCCATCATTCGCAAGAATACGAACCGGTCCGCCATGGTCATGGCGTCGGCATAGCTGAAGTCGATCTCGAACTGGCCGTTGCCGTCCTCGTGGTCGAACGAATAGACGTCCCAGCCGAGCACCTCCATGGCGTCCACCAGCTCCGACAGCCAGGGCAGGTTGTCCAGCGCCCCATAGCCGTCATAGCAAGGCTTATCGAGCGTATCGCGCTCCGACGCCGGAACCGCGCCCGCCTCGCTGTCCCTCAACACGTAGAACTCCGCCTCGAGGCCGAGATTCATGACAAAGCCCATATCGGCGGCCGCGCTCGTGGCGCGTGCCAGGATATTGCGGCTGCACGCCTCGAACGGCTCGCCCTCGCACCACAGATTGCTGGCGAACCAAGCGACGGATTTCTGCCACGGCAGCACGATGCAAGAGGCGGGGTCCGGCCGCGCCGAGACCTCCTCGTCGCTCACGTCCTGCGGCACGCCGTCGAGTGCGGCGCCCGTATAGAGTTCTGAGCCGGCCATCATGTCTCCGAGATGGGACAGCGGCACCATCTTGGTCTTAGACACGCCATGCATGTCGGAGAAGCTCGCCATCAGGAACTCAACGCCTTCGGCCTTGAGCTGCTCGCGAAGTGAGTTGAGATCCTTGGTTGGCTTGAGCATCGCTATCGCACCCTCGGTTACTGGCATCGCTGTACGTGGCGACGATGCTAGCAATGCGATTGCTCGCTGAGAAATAATTTTTCCCGGAGATAAATCTCACGCGCTGTGATGTCGCGGGCGTACGCGTTTCTACGGGCTCGACGCCTTAACCAGGTCCTCGCGCGCCGCCTCCAGATGCTCGGTCATCAAGGTCTGCGCCAGTTGGGCATCGCGCACATGGATCGCGTTGAGGATGCCGCGGTGCTGACGGCTATAGGCGTCGATGACCTCGGGCGTCAGGATCTTCTCCTTCATCGCGTCCCATTGCGCGTGCAATCGCACGTGATTGATCTGGCGATAGACGCTGAGTAGCAGCGGATTGGCGGACGCGCGCGCCAGCAGCAAATGGAACTCGCCGTCCCATTTGGAGAAGGCGTCCTTATCATCCGCCGAAGCTTCTGCATGGGACAGCACCGCATCCATCTCGTCGAGAGTCCGCCGCGTGGCATGCAGCACGGCGAGCCGCGTGGTGAACGGCTCCACCGCCATGCGCGCTTCAATAAGTTGCAACGGGCTCAACTCGTCCACGAGATCGGCGGGGCGTTGGCCGGCGGCGACGGACGTGCCGACGAAGGTGCCGCTGCCGAGCCGGCGCGACACCAGCCCCTCCTTCTCGAGCTTGTCGAGCGCGCGGCGCACCGTGGAGCGTGCCGCCTTGAATGTTTCGGCGAGTTGCCGCTCCGGCGGCAGCCGGTCGCCTTCGCTATAGGCCCCGGTCTCGATGGCGCGTTGCAGATAGGCTGAGATGGCGCCGACACCGGACCCCGGTTTGGCCAGCCGCGCGAAAGCCGCCTCGGCCTGTCTGAAGGACTCATTGGTCACGGCAAATCTCCTCTGTCGGCACTGTATCGGCCCGCTTTGGGCTCGTAAAGAAAAAATTGGTTTACAATGGTTCAACAGCGTGCCGTAATAGCCGTACTGGGATTAACATCGCGCTGGGCATTGTTATGACGGTAGTAACGCTATTGTTGCGTTCAAATTGGCCGACGATTGAGGCCCAATTACGGGCCAATTCAGGCATTGGTTTGGTCCGGTCATGAGTCTCCCGAGCAGTGTCAAATATGTGATTATCGGTGCCGGCATTCACGGGCTGAGCACGGCGTATCATCTTGCGCAGAGGTTGAAGGCGTCTGGCCGTGGGTCTGGCGCGGACATCCTGGTGATCGACAAGACCGGGATTGGCGGCGGGGCGTCCGGCATTGCCTGCGGGGTGGTGCGCAACAATTACTTCCAGCCGGCCATGCGCGAGCTGATGGTGCATTCGGTCGAGGTCTGGGAGAGCGATCCCAAGGCCTACAGCTATCATCCGGTCGGCTACATGCAGATCAGCCCCGAGGTGATGCACGCCGACGTGGGCACGATCTACGAGCAGCAGAAGGCGCTGGGCTACGAGTCGACCTTCATCGAGGGGGCGGCCGACTGCCAAAAATACATGACGGGCCTGTTCGACGATTGGCAGGCGCAGAACATCACCTCGGTGCTGCATGAGAAGCGCGGCGGCTACGCCAACAACACCGCCTCTCTTTACGGTCTGGCCAATAAGGCGGAGGCCGAGGGTGTGCGCATCGCCACCGGCGTCGAGGTTCTCGGCTTCGAGTATGGCTCGAACTCCGGTGCCGTCACCGGGGTGGAGACAGACAAGGGCGTCATCGCCTGCGAGACGGTGGTGGTCGGCGTGGGGCCCTGGGTGAACAAGGTCTGGGACATGCTGGAGCTGCCCAAGGCCATCACCATCAAGGGAAGCGACGGCACGCTGCACGAGAACGTGCCGATGTGGAAGTTCTGGTGTCTGGAGGAAGGCACGCTCGGGGTCGATCCCGAGATGCACAAGACCAATGACGGCAAGATGCCGCCGGTCATCCATGTGGACACGGACGCGCCGTTATATTCCGACGTCGACGGCTCGCTGATCACCGACCAGCTCTGGGGTCTCTATTACAAGCCTGACTTCAATTTTGGCGGCATCCAGGGCGGCGCCTCGCCTTACAAGGTGGACCAGGACGCCGACAACGTGGCCATCGATCCTTACGGCCCGGACTCACCCGACTTCATCGTCGGCGACGACTTCATTCATATGTGGTGCTCGATGCTGGCCCACTGCCAGAAGCGGTTCGAGGGCCAGATCAAGCACTACAAGCACAAAGAGAAGTCGGGCGGCCTCGGCTGCTTCACGCCGGACAACTTCCCGGTGTTCGATAATTTCCGCGAGAATGTCTACGTGATCGCCGATTCCAACCACGGGTATAAGATGATCGGCGTGGGCAAGCTTGTGGCCCAAGAACTGATGGGAGAGAAGAGCGCGCTGCTGGAGCCGTTCCGCTTCGGGCGCTTTGCCAAGGGTGAGCTTCACCCGGTCTCCCATAGTCCGTTTCCATGGAGTTGAGGCAGGGGAGATGCCGATGGATATCGAACGCTATGTAGACGATCCGCAACGCCAGGAACTCGTCAAGGAAGTCCGGCGGAAGATCGACGAGCTCGGGATCGAATATCTTTACTTGCAGTTCGTGTCGATCACGGGCCGCATCATGGGCAAGGGCATCCCGGCCGATCATTGGGAGAGCGTGGCCAAGAAGGGCTTCCAGCTCGTCTACGGGGCCACGGTCAATCTGTTCCTCGACCGCCACGGCGAGTATCTGGGCTACGGCCCGGAGGCGGCGGAGCTGGTCGGCATTCCCGATCCCGAGACCTTCATGCAGCTGCCCTGGGACAAGCGGATCGCGCGCATGTACTGCACGCTGTTCCGCAACCGCGAGGAGAAGAAGGACCCGGGCGGGTTCCTCACCGCGGATTCCGCGGCAATCTCCGCCGTCTGCACCAGGCGTTCCAGGACAAGCATGACGGGCTGTCTCTGCGCATGGGCACCGAGCCGGAGATGATGTGGCTGAAGAAGGACGAGAACGGCAAGCCGAACGGCGGTTATTCCAATCCGTATTGCTACCACATCGACCAGTTCGAGAGCCTGCGCCCCGTCTACATGAAGGTCATGGAGTATTCCCGGAAGATGGGTCTCGACATGATCCAGGGCGACCACGAGGACGCGCCCGGCCAGCTCGAGCTGAACTGGATGTTCGACGACGTTCTGCGCAATGCCGACCGTCTGACGACCTATCGCCAGATCTGCGCGCAGGTGGCGCGCGAGTTCGGCATCATCGCCTGCTTCATGTCGAAGCCCTTCATGGGCGTGTCGGCCAATGGCTGTCACCACAACATGTCGCTGTGGCGTGGCGGCGAGGACAAGATGCGTCCGACCGGCAACGACCCCGACAATCTGCCGGGCCTGCCGCACAACTACATGTATGTCTCCGGGGGCGACAACACCTTCATGCCCGACGGCGACGACGTGCAGATGCCGGGCAAGGCGGGCTTGGCGGCGATCGGCGGCATCGTGCATCATCTGCGCGCGCTGACCGCGGTGGGCTCGTCGACGGTGAACTCCTATCGCCGGCTGTGGGACACGGGCTTCTGGGCGCCGGTGTTCGCCGACTGGGGCTTCCAGAACCGGACCACGGGCTTGCGGGTCTCCGCGCCGGGTCGGTTCGAGTACCGCTCGGTGGATTCGATGGTGAATCCCTATCTGATGGGCTCGACGATTTTGGCGGCGGCCGACGACGGCATCGACAACAGTCTCGATCCCGGCGAGCCGGAGGAGCGCAACATCTACGAGGCGATCCAGGCCGGCAAGCAGGTGAAGAAGCTGCCGATGACGTTGGGCGAGGCGCTCGAGGCGTTGGCCGAGGACAAGGTGGTTCAGCGCGGCATGCCGGGCGAGATGTACCGGCTCTACCACCAATACAAGCACGACGAGTGGGAGCGCTTCAACCACACCGTCACCGAATGGGATGTGGAAACCTATCTGGACTGCCTGCCGTAAGCGCTTAAGCGCTCAAGCAGCGAAGCGGGTGCGCGAAGAGAAAGCGCTCAAGTAGCGAAGCGGTAGCGCGAAGAGAAAGCGCTCA
>NZ_LPWF01000003.1 GCF_001723305.1 Methyloceanibacter superfactus | reverse complement strand
TGCCCTGCGTCGGCGAAGAGCGCGGCGCTTGCCGGCGCCACGGCCGATCCGCCGTCGCGGGCCGGCGTCGTTACGGACAAGGCGGCGGCGCTGTCGGACGCGAGCAAGCGGCAACTCGCCGCCGGCTATCGCTGGAGCAAGCTTCGCATGGCAGCGCTGACGCCGGCGCTCTATGTGCGCGTCGCGAAGTTTGGGCGTCAGGCGGAGCGCTGCCGCCCGGTTCGGTGCGCGCCGACGGCCTGTTCGCCAGCGCAAGGCTACCCCGGACCGCGGACGTGGCGCCGAGCACCGTCGTCGAGATTTACGGACCGCATGCGGCCGGCGCCGAACTCGACGGCCGCCCGGCCAACGAGCCGTGGATCCCAGTCCTCGCGCGTGAGACGCAGGCGGTAGAGGTCCCACCTGTCGCCGAAGTTCCGGAAGTGGACATTCCCGAAGTCTATGGGCCGTTCTACGAAGGTTTCTGGGTCGAGGGTATTTCGCCCAACGAACCGCGCGTGCCTGCGCCAGCGATGACCGCGCCGCAGAGCATTGCGTCCGCGGACTTTGCCCCTAAGGATCGCGCGGAAAACACGTTACCCTTATGGGCGCGGGATGCATGGTCTAAGACTGGGTGGATTGGCGCAGGGGCCAAGCAGGCGTGGTCTAAGGGTGTATCGTCTGGCCACGCCTTGGCGCAGACCGCGTGGGCGCGAACGAAGGACGCCGAACTCAGTCAGATGATGATTATTGCAGGGGCAGTGTTGTTGGTGTGCGGTGGGCTGTTGCTTGGCGGCGGCCTCATCTTGCGTAGCGGGGCGGGCGCCGGGTCGTCGCAGCAGGCTGCCGAGGACGCACCGGGCGGTATTGCCTGGACGTTCGACGATCTCGACCGGCCCTTGCCGGAGCGGGCGGTGTTCACCCTGTCGGGCACGCCGGAATCGTTCCGCATCAACGGGCTGTCGGTCAGCGGTGTGAACCTGTCGGACCAGCCTCTGACGTCGATCGAAGGCATCCTCAAGCCGGACGTGCAGCGGCCCGATCTCAAGCTCATCCTCAAGGTCGACAAGCCCGCGGCCGTGGCTGGCGAGGAGAACACCGCGGCGCAAGCCTTCGCGATCGCGCCGCAAAATACGGTGCCGCCGCATGCGCCGTTCCGGCTCGTCTTCGCTTTCCCGCCGGAGGCCATGGGCGGGGAGGACGGGATCACGGTGGAGGAGTTCTTCGAGTCCTATGGCGGATTGCTGCTCAAGCTCCGCTACGAGACCGACGGCGCGGAGAAGGCGGTCATCCAATATCTCCAGCCAGAGCTGCTCAAGGCGCAGCTCGACGAGGTGGCCGCCCAAGCGGGCGGCTCCTAAAGCGCATTTAGTTACATTGAATGACGCGCGAGCCGCAGCCCCGCAGTCTCAGGCACACATTATAGTTGGTGCAGCAGCGGGTGGAGCAGCCGGCAATATCCGAGTTGATGTCGAGGGCCCGCGCATCGCACACGCTGTTGCAGGACTGCAGGTCGTTCTCGCACACGCGGATGCTTTGACTGCCCAGACCGCAGGCCGAGGGGCGTTCCTTCAACGACTGGTTGGGGGCAGCGGTTTGGGCCTGAGCCATGGCGGGCACGAAGAGCAGCCCGAGCCCAAGAACCAGCAGAACGATCCTGATCATCTGTTACGCCATCCCCGCCGCTGCCACTTATCGCCCGCCCAACTCGTGGGGGCATCTTGGTGCCGACGTTATCACCATAGGCATTTGGGCTGTCAGTGCCATAGTGCCGGAGAGCAACAGATCTGCAAAAAAGTGCGATTGCTCGCCCCCCCTTAAACGAACCCGTTCTTCCCAGTCAACGCTACTCTGGGTTGGGGGCCGTATCAACTTGGGGGAGGGGTCGACAAATGCGCCAAGCAACCGCTCTTGGCCTCGCCTCGTATCAGGCCAATCTACCGACAGACATAGGTTCGCTTCCAGAGTCCGGCTTTGAGTTTGTACTGCCAACATCCGAGATTGTGCCGCCCGTCATTCGAGTCGCGACTTTTCTCTTTGTAGACCCGTTCTTTTTTTGGAGTCGCCGCTGCGGGCCTAGCACTCGATGACGGCTCCGCATGCGCATTCGCGATGAGTATCTGAGTTGCCAGCAAGGCTGAAAGCACCATTGAAAACACCCCTCTCATGGGCCGCTGGGATCGTTCCCTCAGTCTGATTGGTCTGGTCGGGTTGCATTCGGTCATCTATCGCTCTCCGTCTTTGCTTGAGTATCGGGCCCCTCGTCATCTCGCTGAGCGGCGGAGTCCGTCGGCCGCATCTGTCCAAACCCATCGACAGGTTCGGTCCAGTAAGTCAGGTGGGCGACAGCCCCCTTCGTGGCGATGAGATCCAGGAGACCGGCCGCGATTTCTCGGTCGAGCACAGCCACGATCACGCTGCGTTTCACGCGCCCACGCACGCGTTCGCTGACCGTGGCATCGCCGAAGCCGAAGCCGTGACCCTCGGCCATCCACGTCGTGAATCCCGGAAGCGGGGGGTCGAAGCTCAACATCAGCTCGGCGATGTGATCGGCGCTGTCTGGTGGGCAGACGAATGTGATCTTGCAAAGGGATTGGTCCATGCGAGCGTTCCGTCGGATGTTTGAGACAAGCGTTCCGCAGCGCCAAAGCGCCGGAACAGGATGGGAAGGAGGACGAGTGTGAGCGCGGTCGAGCTCGCGAGCCCGCCGATCACCACAATCGCCAGTGGTTTCTGGATTTCGGAGCCTGGCCCCGTCGCAAACAGCAGCGGCACGAGCCCGAAGGCAGCGATGCTGGCAGTCATCATCACGGGCCGCAGCCGGCGCACCGCGCCTTCGAACACGACATCGCGAACCGGGAGGCCGTTCGCGAGAAGCTCGTTGAAGTGGCTGACCAGAACCAGACCGTTGAGCACGGCAATGCCAAGCAGGGCAATGAAGCCGACGGAGGCCGGGACCGACAGATACGCGCCGGACAGCCACAAGGCGAGCATCCCGCCCACGAGGGCAAACGGCACGTTGGCAAGGATCAATAGCGACTGACGGATCGAGCGGAGCGTCGCAAACAAGACGCCAAAGATCAGGACCAGCGCGATAGGAACCACGATGGACAGGCGCGTGGCCGCCCGACGCTGGTTCTCGAACTGGCCGCCCCATACAAGGCGGTATCCTTGCGGGAGCGGCACTTGCTCCGCGACGGCGCGCTGCGCATCCTCGACAAATCCAACGAGGTCGCGGCCGGAGACATAGGCCTGCACAAACGCAAACCGCGAGGCGTTTTCGCGATCGATCTTGATCGGGCCCGCCACGCGTTCGAGCCTGGCAACGTCGCCAACGCGTACAAGCCCACCATCGCCGGCGGCGAACTGCGTCACGGCGAACACGTTCGGGTCTTCGCGAACGGACGGCGTGCCGCGAATAACAATGTTCGTGCGCCTGCCCGGCTCTGCGACGAGCCCGGCCGGTGCGCCCTCAATGATCGAGCGCAACTCGTCCTGCAGGCGGGTGACGGAGAGGCCCGTGCGTCCCGCCGCTAGACGATCGACGTCGATTTGCATGTACTCGACGCTGTCGTTCGCCACCGTCGAAACCTCGGCGGCACCGGGCACCTTACGCAGCGTCCCCTGTATCTTGGCGGCGAGGTCGGACAGGGTTCCGAGATCAGGCCCGAAGATCTTGATAGCCAGATCACCCCGCGAACCCGTCAGCATCTCGGCGGTGCGCATCTCGATCGGTTGAGTGAAGGCAAACTCGTATCCTGGGAGGTCGGCCAAGGTCATCCGCAGTTGCTCGATCAGCCACTCCTTGTCCGGCACGCGCCATTGATCCTTAGGCTTGAGAACCAAGAACGTGTCGGTTTCGTTCAGACCCATGGGATCGAGACCGAGTTCGTCGGACCCCACGCGCGCAAAGACGCGCTCGATCTCCGGGACCTTGTCCTTGAGGGCGCGCTGGATAAGCAGATCGCCGTCGACGCTCGCTTGCAGATTGATGGAGGGGTGCTTGGTGACCTGTATGATCGTTGCCCCCTCGTCCATGGTCGGCATGAAGGTCTTGCCGATCGCGCCGTAGGCGACGACGAGCAGTCCGAGCCCGGCGGCTGCAAGCAGGTACACCGGCAGCGGAAAGCGCAGGCAACCCTTGAGCAGCGCACGGTAGCCGCGCGTCATCACGCGCATCAGCCACGGATCGGCATGTGCACCTGATTTGAGGACAAGGGACGACAGGACCGGAATGAGCGTCAGTGACAGAATGAGCGAGCCGCTCAGCGCGATGATCATCGTCAGCGCCACGGGACCGAACATCTTGCCTTCCAATCCGGTGAGCGAAAGGAGGGGGAGGAACACCAAACAGATGATGACGATGCCCGCGGCCACGGGCGTGGCAACCTCGCTGGCCGCGCGGTAGACCTCATGAAGCTTGGGCACGCGAGAGTCGGACTTGGCGTGCTGAAGCCGCTCGACCGTGTTCTCGACCACGACCACCGCTCCATCGACGATAAGACCGATGGCGATGGCGAGCCCGCCGAGGCTCATGAGATTGGCGGTCATGCCGAACCACTGCATCATGACAAACGTCATGAGCGCCGCGAAAGGCAGCGTGACGGCCACGACGAAAGCGGCGCGCAGGTTCCCGAGAAATGCCACCAGAAGGATGACAACCAAAACAGTTGCTTCCATGAGCGCCTTGCTTACCGTTCCGACGGCGCTGGAGATCAGGTCGGAGCGGTCATAGAACACGTTGATGCTGACGCGCGGGGGAAGACTCGGCTTTAGCTCGTCGAGCCGAGCGCGGACCGCCTTGACGATGGCGCTGGCATCGGCGCCGCGTAGCGACAGCACCAGTCCCTCGACAGCCTCACGCTTGCCATCCTCGGTCACGGCGCCGTAACGCGTCAGGTTGCCGATCTTGACCGTGGAGACGTCGCCGAGGCGAAGCACGCGCTCGCCGTCCATCTTGAGGACGATCTGCTCCAGATCGCTCGGGGTGGTGATGGCGCCCTCCGAGCGCACGACCAGTGCTTTCTCACCCTCGCTGAGCCGACCTGCGCCGTCATTGCGGTTGCTGGCCTCGATGGCCGTCACCAGATCGGAAACACCGAGGCCGGCGGCGGCGAGCGCCGCGCCGTTAGGGGTGACCTCGAAGGTGCGCACCATGCCGCCGAGCGCGTTCACGTCCGCCACGCCCGGTATGGTGCGGAGCGCTGGCCGGATGGTCCAATCCAAGAGGCTGCGCCGATCTTCGAGCGACAGGTCGCCACCTTCGATCGTGAACATGAAGACCTCGGACAGCGGGGTGGAAACGGGCGCGAGGCCGCCGGTTACGCTGGCAGGGAGGTCGCCGCGAACGCCAGCGAGCCTTTCCGCAACCTGCTGGCGGGCCCAGTAGATGTCGGTGCCTTCCTTGAAATCGAGGGTGATATCGGCCAAGCCATATTTCGCAGCCGACCGCAGGATGGTCTGTCCGGGAATGCCAAGCAGTTCCATCTCGATCGGGGTAGTGACGCGCGTCTCCACCTCTTCTGGCGTCATCCCCGGCGCTTTCAGGATCATCTTCACCTGAACGGGCGAAATGTCCGGAAACGCGTCGATGGGAATCGTGCGGAAGGCATAGACGCCCGCACCTGCCACGAGCGCGTACACGAGCAGAATGAAGACGCGCTGCGTCAGGGAGAATTCGATCAGGCGGCGCAGCATCGTCTATTCCCCCTGCAGCATCTGTTCGAGCTGTGGGAGGCCGCTTGCTGCGACCTGCGCATCCGGCGGTAAGTCGCCGACAATCGTGGCGACTTCCATAGACTTGCCGCGCAACTCGACCATTTTGATCGTGAAGCCGGTGTCGCTGCGTACAAACACGGCGCTCTTGCCCGCAATGCGGGCGACAGCTTTGGCTGGAACGGAAACGGCGCCAGGCACCGCGGGCCGTTCGAGCTGGATCGACACCAGCTGACCCGCCATGAGTCCGCTGGAGGCGGGGATCGACGCGTAGAGAAGCGCAGATCGTGTCATCCCCTGGAGCGCGGTGCCGACCGACACGACGCGCCCTCGGGCCCACCAACAACCTGAATGACGGTGCCTGGTTGATAAGCGGAACGATGCTGGCCGGTACTTGGGCTTCAACCCACAGCTCGTTGCTCGTATCGACCGTCACCACGGCGTCCATCGCGTCGATCATGTCGCCGGGCATGGCGTTGACCTCGACGACCACGCCGTCCTGGGTGGCTGGAATAGAGTATTCCCCGTTCTGTCCCAGCGAGATGCCGTTGAGCGATAGCGTCTTCTTGTGCTGCTCGATGACGGCTTTGATCTTGGTGACCTGGGCCTCGGCTTCTTCAGCGACGACCGGGTTCTGGAACTTCTTGTCGGCGAGCAGCCGTTTGCGCCGTGCGATCGCATCGGCCATTTGCAGTTCGGCCTCGGCCTGCGAGAGTTGGCTCTGGACGTCGAGCAGCTCGCGGCTGGAGATCGTGGCCACGGTGGCCCCCTTGCTCACAGGCTGTCCGGGCAGCGCGTGAACCTGCGTCACGGTTCCCGCAAACGGGGCTGTCGCAACGATGCGCGAGTTCAGGGGCGGAATAACGGTTCCCGGAAGTACCGCTATTGCCTCGACCTTGGCGGGGCGCACGGGCTCCACCTTGATGTCGAGGCTCCGCACCTGCTCCGCTGTCAGGGCCACGGTGTCGGTTTCAGCTGAAGCTGAAGCGGTGCTGGCCGCGATGACGGCTAAAATGAAAATCCTCGTTAAGGACAACACGCGCATGACCTGCTCCGTCCCGGCTGCGAATCTCTTGGCTAAAGGGGTGTGGAGCACCTACTGAAACCAACCTGAACGGAAGCTTGCGGCTCCCTGACAGGACTTTTCAGGTTCATTTCAGCTACCGCGTGCTAGACGGACGGCGCACTCAAAGCGCGAGGACGCCCCATGCGCATCCTGCTCGTCGAGGATGATGAGGATATTGCCCAACGACTGAGCGCCGGCCTGACCCAGGCCGGCTTTACGGTCGAGCGCGCCGATAACGGTGCAGACGGCTACACGATGGGATTAGACGAGACATACGCGGCGGCGGTTCTCGATCTCGGATTGCCGCAGATGCAGGGCATCGACGTGCTCAAGCGCTGGCGATCGGCCGGTCGCAAGCTGCCCGTCCTGATCCTCACGGCGCGCGGCACCTGGGCGGAGAAAGTCGACGGGCTGAATGCCGGCGCTGACGACTACGTTACAAAGCCGTTTCACGTACCAGAGGTCGCCGCACGCCTTAAGGCACTGATCCGCCGCTCATCCGGTTTGGCGAGTGCCGTCCTCACCCATCGCGATATCGAGCTAGATGCAGGTTCGAACCGCGTCATGCTGAACGGGACGCCCGTCGAGCTCACGGCCAGCGAACTAAAGATTCTGACATACTTCCTGCATCGTATCGGCCGCATTGTCTCCCAGGCGGAGCTGATCGACCACCTTTACGCACTCGATGACAGTCGAGAGTCGAACACCATCGAAGTCTATGTCAGCCGCCTTCGGCGAAAGCTGGGAGCAGACCTCATCACGACGGTCCGCGGTCTCGGCTACCGGTTGGACTAGAATGCTCAGGACCAGCCTCAAGAGCCGCTTGATCGCGGCCGCCGTGTTGTGGATCGCGATTGGCATGGTTGGCGCCGGCGTGATGCTGTCAGCGGTCTTCAAGCATCATGTCACCGAGCAGTTCTATGACGAGCTGCATGTCCATCTCGCCGAGCTGCAGCGGCTTTCGGAATTCCATACGGACGGCAGTCTACATTTGCAGCACCCCCTGAGCGATCCGCGCTACGACGTTCCTCTTTCTGGTTTTTATTGGGAAATCCAAAAGAAGGGTGACGTCCTGGCCCGGTCAGCGTCGCTCGAAGGTCCACCGCTGCACATGCCACCCGACACGCCAAAGGATGTCGGGGTGCACACTCATTTGATTGAAGGGCCAACTGGCCCTCTCATCGTGGCGGAGAAGGCGGTTTGGACCAATCCCAGCGCGGCGCCCGATAGATTCATTATCGGGACAGATGAACGCCATCTCGACGCGGTGGTCTCGAGCTTCAATACGACGCTCGCCGTTTCCTTGGCTGCCTTCGGCTTGTCACTGGTCGCCGCTGCCACGCTTCTGATTCTGTATGCGCTCAGGCCGCTGGGGCAGCTACGAACGGCCTTGTTTGAGGTCCGCCACGGAAAAGAGAAACAGCTTAGCGGCCGGTTTCCTGCCGAGGTCGTGCCTTTGGTGGACGACCTCAATACGCTTCTCACATCGACGGCCGACCTCATCCAGCGCGCCCGAACGCAGGCCGGAAATATGGCTCACGGTTTGAAGACACCGCTCGCCATCATCACGGATGAAGCCTATCGCCTGGAGGATCAGGGGCTCGACCAAGCGTCCTCGACGATCCTGAAAGAATGCCGGAAAATGCAATCGCACATCGACTACCAGATTACCCGCGCGCGGGCTGTCGCTATGCGCTCAGCGCCTGGAGTCGTCGCCGGTGCGCGCAAGGCGGCTCTCGAGGTCGCTTCGGCGCTCGGCCGGCTCTACGCGCACAACAACACCAAGATGGACGTCGATGTCCCCGAGGGCCGCTCTTGGCCTGCGATCCCGCCGATCTCAACGAGATGCTGGCCAACTTGGTCGACAATGCCTGCAAGCATGCCAAATCGACGATCAGAATCGGCTGGACCGATGGCATGGATGCTGCGTTTGACAGTCGACGACGACGGTCCGGGCCTTCCTCCGGAGGCCCGGGAAGTGGTCTTCAACATTGGCGAGCGTTGGGATTCCCGTGCGGCGGGATCCGGATTGGGTCTTGGGATTGTGCGCGACTTGGCGCGTCTTTATGGCGGCGATGTGAGACTTGGAGAGTCAAGCTCGGAGGACTGCGCGTAGAGCTGGTCCTGCCATTGAAGAATTGAACTTTGCAGACTCAGTGAGTGACGCCGGACCTGCCGTCTCGTGGTCAGACTTGCACACTACAACGATATTTGTATCATAGCAGGATGAGAGATCATGCCGCTGTCGAAATGCTCAGTGCCTTGGCGCACGAGCACCGCGTCAAAATCGTTCGCCTCCTGGTCAGGGCTGGTCCCTCGGGGGTGCCTTCGTCAGAGATAGCCAATGCTGTCGGAATCAGCCCAACGGGAGCATCGTTTCATCTCAAGGAGCTGGATCGGGCCGGGCTCATCGCGTCGACGCGGCAGGGGCGGTTTATCCGCTACGCGATCCATGACGGTGGCATCCGCCAATTGCTCGCCTACCTCACCGAGGATTGCTGTCAGGGGCAGCCCGAGCTTTGCGGCGATGCGTTCAAGAAATCAAAGACGATGTGCAGATAAGGGTGGAGCGCTCTCGGCGGCCGGCATTGTCCGGATGCCTAAAGGGGTGTCCATCAAGTCAGCGAGACACGCTGGTGAACCTGACGGAGTACAGCCATGTCGATCACTATTTTTCACAACCCGGCCTGCGGCACCTCCCGCAACACACTGGCCATGATCCGTCAGAGCGGCGAAGATGTCCGTGTCATCGAGTATCTCAAGACACCGCCGAGCCGGGACGCGTTGATCGGCTTGATCCGCGCCATGGGGATTTCTCCGCGTGCGCTTCTGCGCCAGAAGGGCACGCCCTATGACGCCCTCGATCTCGGCAATCCCAAATGGAGCGACGACGAGCTTATCGACGCCATGCTCAAGGATCCGATCCTCATCAATCGCCCGATCGTGGTGACTCCGCTCGGCACGCGGCTTTGCCGACCGTCTGAGGCCGTGCTCGATATCCTGCCGAATCCGGACATCGGCGCGTTCACGAAAGAAGGCGGCGAAGTCGTCATGGATGAGAAGGGCGAACGCGTGTCCGAACTTGATCTCAGCCTGCCCAATATCCGCACGGATGCGTTTCCGGGGTCCGGCACGGACACGCTTCGCAACCCGCTGCTGTCGACCCACAAGCCCCGCATTCTCATGCTCTATGGCTCCGTGCGGGCGCGCTCCTACAGCCGCTTTCTCACTCAAGAAGGCGCGCGGCTGCTTCATCATCTGGGCGCGGAACCACGCATTTTCGACCCGAGCGGGCTGCCTCTGCCGGACGACGCGCCCGAGGATCATCCGAAGGTGCGCGAGCTCCGCGATCTCGCCGCGTGGTCGGAGGGTCAGGTGTGGACGTCGCCGGAGCGGCACGGGTCCATGAGCGCGATCCTGAAAACGCAGATCGACTGGATCCCCCTCCGCTCCGGCGCGATCAGGCCGACCCAAGGAAGCGCTCGCCGTCATGCAAGTCAGCGGCGGCTCGCAGTCTTTCAACGCGGTCAACCAGATGCGCGTGCTGGGCCGCTGGATGCGGATGCTGACCATCCCCAACCAGTCGTCGGTGGCGAAGGCCTTTCAGGAATTCGACGAGGCGGGACGCATGAAGCCCTCGGCGTTCTACGACCGCGTGGTCGACGTGATGGAGGAGCTGGTCAAGTTCACCTTGCTCACGCGCGACGTCTCCGACCATCTGACGGACCGCTACAGCGAGCGGGTCGAGACGGCGGAGGAACTGTCGGCGCGGGTGAACCTCAACCGGGCCGCCGCTGCGAATAAATAATAATGAAAATGGTGCCGGCTGGAGGATTCGAACCCCCGACCTACTGATTACAAATCAGCCGCTCTACCAACTGAGCTAAGCCGGCTTTCTGGCGATGCCGGGACGGCACGGCCTAGATGGGATCGCGGGCCCCGGCGATCCTGAGCCTTTATCCTCGCTTTCCCGCATGCACTCAAGCGGCGGCTCCTGGGCCCGGGCCAGACGGGGATCGGGCTAGAAGGTGTCGAAGCGATAGGTGACGTTGCCGAAGACGCCCAAGCGCTCGGAGGTGAAATCCTCGAGCTGCGAGGTGACGTTGAGATGGACGAAGTCGGAGTCGCCGTTGGTCTCGGCGTACCAGTAGCGGACGCCGGCGCCGAAGGCCCAATGCCGGGTGAGATCGAGCCGCACTTCCCCTTCGAGCTGATAGCCCCAGCCGGTGCCGCTATCGACGATATTGGGGGTGGACCCGAGATCGGCGCGCAGATGGTGGCTGTCCTCGTTCCACAGATAGGCGGCCGGGATGATGGCCGCGTCGCCGCGCAAGGTGAGGCGGTCCCAGAGCTTCGCCTTGAGCTCGGCGCCGAGCCGGAGCGAGGCCCAGCTCTGCTTGTTGGTGATCACCTTGGTGGAGAAGGGAACGGCGGTCGAGCCGGTCGGCCCGCAGAAGAAGCCGCCCACATCGTCGGCGTTGCAGCGGGCGCCGTAGCCCTCCACGGTCTCTTCCCAATAGTTGAAGCCGACGAAGGGGCTGAGCACGACCCTGGCGCGATTGTCGATCAGGGTGAAGTCCTGGCCCACGTCGATGGTACCGTAGACGAGGCCGTCGCCGTCGAGTTTGCTGTAGGTGTCGGAGAACTTGATCTGGCCGGCGAAGAAGTCCTCGTCGTCGAGGCTGCCGCCGTCGAGCCAACCGCCGCCGACAAAGCCCTTGGCGAAGGTATCGGTCTCGTTGCGGGCGCTCCACACGAATTCGAGCGCGTTGGCGCTGATGTCGTCATAGGTGAGCGTCGAGGTGGGATTGCCGTAGATGGCGCCCAGCCGACTCGAGTTGAGGTCGAAGCGCGTCGAGCCTTCGCTCCACCAATAGCGCATCCCCAGTTCCCATTGCGGCTCGTCGTTGGCGTTCGGGGGCAGGGGAATGGCGTAAGGGCGCGGCACCTCGGCGACTTGTGCGTGAGCGCCGCCCGCGATGCAGGCGGTGGCCAGCAACATCAGACACAAGCCTCGCAGCATGATCGGCCGCCTTGCCCTTGGGTTGGAAGAATGAGCTCTTCGCTTTCCCCAAGGGTGCAAGGCGTGTGGTTAAGACAGGATTAAGATGCGTCCCGGAATGGGACGTTCCCTAGGTCAGCGGCGCCGGCTGGCGAGCAGGCCGGCGGCGAACGCGACGGCCAGCAGCGTGAGCGGGCCCACCTGCTTCATCGCCTTGCCCACGCCCTGATCGATCATGGCCATGCCTTCGGCGGGCGCGTTGACGAGACTTTGCGTCTGCTCTTTCGGCCGGCTGACGAGGGGCAGGAAGGCGAGGACGATGAGACCGAGCGCGACCAGCGCGCCGGCGACGATGCCCGCGGCCTCAAGGGACGTGAAGTCGTAGACGATCAGCGCCTGATAGGCGGCGACCAGTCCGAAGGCGATGGCGAACAGAAACACCACGGCGGCGATGGCGATGACGACCGCCTTCTTCACCGAGCGTTCGATCGCATCCTTGATGCGCGCCCCGATCTGAAGAGACGAGACGAGCGACAGGACGATGCGGAGCATGGATCTATCCTAGCGGCGGGTGAAGACGCCGAACAGGAAGCCGAGACCCGCGGCGATGGCGACGGCTTGCAGCGGATTGCGCTTGATGGCGTCCTCGGCTTCTTGCGCGGTTTCCATCGCCTTGCCTTGCGCCCGGTTGATCTGGGTGTTGGCAATGCGGCTGACGGTCGAGCTCAAATTCTGCATGTCGGCGCGGATCGCATCGATCTGATCGGCCAAGGCTTCGGCTTGGGCGCTGCGCTTGCCAGCGGTGTCGGCCATGGGGGGTCTCCTTCCTGAAAACGATTGTTGGGCGGGTACAGAAGCAACCCAATACCAAGGGCTTTCGTTCCGCGCACCGGTTGTGACACTTGCGACTCTGCCCGGTTTCCGAGTTGAGGGACCGGCGCGCGTCGCTGTCAAGACATGTCGCGCGAACTTCACATTGCGCGACCATTCGTTGCCGGAGCCTTGCGTTGATTGGGGTCCTCTTTTTGTTTAGAGTCTGATTGCTTAACAGGGGTGCCCGAGGGGGAATCGGCATGAGCGACTTCAGGCTTTGGCTCGCTGCATGCGCGGCCGTCGGCCTATTTGCGGCCGTCCCGCACGGACCGGCACAGGCCACGATGGCGGCGCGGCCCTTGGCTCTCGCGGGCGCTGATTCGCAGCTGGTCGTCGATGCCGCCCAAGACGGCGCACGCTTTCACGGCAAGCGGGCGCAAGCCATGTACTGCTTGAAGCGGAATTATTGGTGGTTCTATCGGCCCTACACCACGGCGCCGGAGGACTTCCCGCGCTGCGAGCCCTATTTCCATTATCTCGAGCCGGTCGACGGCCGGCGCGGTGCCCGGACCGAGAGATACATCAAATAAAGCTGCATAGCTGAAGACCAAGTCCGCGAAGACTCCCCAAAGTCTCTCTGCGCGAATTACTCCGATCCCATCGTTCTGTCCCATTTTGTGTCAGTGGTTAGGGACTTTGTAATGTCTCGGCTTGGGTAAACAGGGCTTCATTAACTTAGACGATACTTGCGCTCCCTTAGGGTTGGGCAAGCCTTCGCTGGCCGGAGACGCGCCAGGAGGGGTACCCCTAGCCCGAGTGGAGTCCCAAGATGAAAGTCCTGTTGAGTGTTGCTGCCGCCCTGGCGCTGGCGGTTGGCTTCAACCTTACGGTGGTCGACGACGCGACGCATGGTGCGGCGGCGGTTGGCGCTGCAATAGCGCCGTGATGGTTCCCGCACCGAATCCGATTCCGTTGCGCCGCGCGCGCCGCGCCGTCATCGTGGCGCCTGCGCCGTGCGTGTCGCCTTGCGGTGCGCCCGTCGCTGTGGCCCCGCCGCCTTGCGTTTCGCCCTGCGGTCTGCCGCCGGGGCCGACCGCGTATCGCTACCGGTCGCCGAACTACTACGCCTATTACAAGCAGCCGGCTTACGCGGGCGAGTGCGGTCTCAGCACTTGCAACACCTATTGGCGCCGGAACTGCTGGTACGATTCGTTCGGCCGCCGCTTCTGCAACTGAGTTTTCGATCTTCCGGCGCATGCCGGCTGATTTCCCGGGAGCGAGGGGGAAGGGGCGCGCCTCTTTTCCCTCGTTTTCGTTCGAGGACTCTATTCGGTGCCTCGCGCCTTGAGGCTCGCCCAATGCATGGCGATGGCGGCGGCGTTCGACACGTTGAGGCTCGCCAGCGCGCTCGTCGTCGAGATGCGGCAGATGCGGTCGCACCGTTCGCGGGTGAGATGCCGCAAGCCTTTGCCTTCGGCGCCGAGCACGAGCGCCAGCGGTTGGGTGAGGCGGGTGGCTTCGAGAGGCTCATCGCCATCTTCCGCCAAGCCGATGCGCAGCACGCCGCGCTCGCCGAGCTCGGTGTGAGCCGCTTGGCTCAGATTCTTGACCAGCACGATGGGCACGAGGTCCAGCGCGCGCTGGGCCTTGGCCAGCACGCCCGAGAGCGGCGGGCTGTGCCGCTCGGTGAGGACGAGACCGGACGCTCCGAAGGCCGCGGCCGAGCGAAGCGCGGCGCCGACATTATGCGGGTCGGTCACTTGGTCGAGCACGAGCAGGGTGCCGTTCGTATCGACATCGTCGAGGCCGATGGGCTCGAGCGGCCCGGCTTCCAGCGCCACGCCTTGATGCACGGTGTCGGGGCCGAGCAGCCGGTCGAGATCCTTCGGGGTGGCGGGCTCCGGTGTGAGCTTGCGTTTGGCGATGAGCGGGGCCAGGCGATGGGCAGCATTGTCGGTGGCGAGCAGGCGCAAGACGGGCCGGTCCGGATTGCCGAGGGCGGCTTCGACGGCGTGCAGGCCGAAGATAAGGATGCGGGCGGTGTCGGCGCTGCGCCCGGAATGCCGCGGCTTGCCCCGCGGCGCTTGGGTGAAGGGCTTGGAATGGCTCGGTTTTTGGCGCCGCATGAGGGGGGTGGCCTTTTCGCAAGGGGTGGTGGTAAATGCGCGGGCGGTGGGATAAAACCAAGGAATTCCAGCCCGCTCGCCCTGATTTACAGTTGACAGAGACCAAATGGCTACCCATAAACGCGGCTATTGCGGACCCTGCCGGCCGACGGCGGGGTGTTTTTGCTTGGTTACAATCACCAGTCAATCCATCTGAGCTCTCAAGGAGGGGTGCCCGAGTGGCTAAAGGGGACGGGCTGTAAACCCGTTGGCTATGCCTACGTTGGTTCGAATCCAACCCCCTCCACCACCACTCTGTTGAGCCGGATGGATGCGGGTGTAGCTCAATGGTAGAGCAGCAGCCTTCCAAGCTGAGGACGAGGGTTCGATTCCCTTCACCCGCTCCAGCAAGTTAGGCCGCGAGGCGATTGATTTGGAATTGAAATTTTATTTTGAAGGTGAACTAGAGCAGGCCTTAGGAGTGTAGCTCAACTGGCTAGAGCACCGGTCTCCAAAACCGGGGGTTGGGGGTTCGAGTCCCTCCACTCCTGCCACGGTTGGGGCCATGAGTGCCGCGGTTAGGAGCTCGAGACGAAAGAAGCGGCGCCGGAAGTGCCCGCGGCAAGGACAGAGATGGCGAGAACGAATCCCTTTGTGTTTCTCCAGCAAGTGCGCACCGAGGTGTCCAAGGTCACCTGGCCGTCGCGCAAGGAGACGGTGATCACCACGATCATGGTGCTCATCATGTCGGTTGCCGCCGCGCTGTTCTTTCTCGGCGTCGATTGGGTGTTGAGCACGGCAGTCCAGCTCATCTTGGGCATGGGCCGCTAGGAGGTCGAAACTACAATCCGATGGCTATGCGCTGGTACATTGTTCACGCCTACTCGAACTTCGAGCGGAAGGTCGCCGAATCCATCAAGGAGCGCGCTGTCGCTGCGGGTCTCGGCGACAAGTTCGAGGACGTTCTCGTGCCGATGGAAGAGGTCGTGGAGATGCGGCGCGGCCGGAAGGTCGCCTCGGAGCGGAAGTTCTTTCCGGGCTATGTGCTCGCCAAGATGGAGCTCAATGACGAGACCTACCATCTGATCAAGAACACGCCGAAGGTCACTGGCTTTCTCGGCACCGACAACAAGCCGATCCCGATCACCGAGGAGGAGGCGGGACGCATCCTCCAGCAGGTGCAGGAAGGCGTCGAGCGGCCGAAGCCGTCGGTCACCTTCGAGATCGGCGAGCAGGTTCGCGTCGCCGACGGTCCGTTCGCTTCGTTCAACGGCCTCGTGGAAGAGGTCGACGAGGAGCGGGCGCGGCTCAAGGTGGCGGTGTCGATTTTCGGCCGGGCAACGCCGGTCGAGCTTGAATATGCACAGGTGGAGAAGCTCTGAGGTTTGAGCTTCCCGAAGTTAAGCGGAACACGCGGGACGAGTAGGCATGGCGAAGAAGATTGACGGTTACATCAAGCTGCAGGTGCCGGCGGGGCAGGCGAACCCTTCGCCGCCGATCGGGCCTGCGCTCGGCCAGCGCGGGGTGAACATCCCCGAGTTCTGCAAGCAGTTCAACGCGGCGACGCAGAAGCTCGAAGCGGGCTCGCCCATTCCGACGGTGATCACGGTCTATGCGGACCGCTCCTTTACTTTCGAGATGAAGACGCCGCCGGCGTCCTTCCTCCTGAAGAAGGCGGCGAGCATCGGCAAGGGCGCCAAGGAGCCGGGCCGCGGTGTCGCGGGGCGCGTGACGCAAGATCAGCTGCGTGAGATCGCAGAGGTCAAGATGCAAGATTTGAACGCCAATTCCGTCGAGCAAGCGATGAAGATCATCGCCGGATCCGCCCGCTCGATGGGTCTTGAGGTCCAGGAGTAGACGATGAGCAAGCCCGGCAAGAGGTTCCGCGCCGCATCCGAGACGGTGGAGCACGACAAGCTCTACGACATCGAAGAAGCGGTGAAGCTGGTCAAGGACGCGGCGAAGGCCAAGTTCGACGAGACCATCGAGGTCGCCATGAATTTGGGCGTCGATCCGCGCCACGCCGATCAGATGGTGCGCGGCGTGTGCGCGCTGCCGCACGGCTCGGGCCGCAAGCTGCGCGTCGGCGTGTTCGCCAAGGGCGACAAGGCCGACGAGGCGAAGAAGGCCGGTGCCGATGTGGTCGGTGCCGAGGATCTCGTCGAGCAGGTGCAGAAGGGCGTGATTGAGTTCGACCGCTGCATCGCCACGCCGGACATGATGCCGCTCGTCGGCCGTCTCGGTAAGGTGCTCGGGCCCCGCGGCCTGATGCCGAACCCGAAGGTTGGCACGGTGACCACCGATGTCGCCGCCGCGGTCGCCGCGGCCAAGGGCGGCGCCGTGGAGTTCCGCGTCGAGAAGGCCGGCGTGATCCATGCCGGCGTCGGCAAGGCGAGCTTCACCGAGGACGCGCTGGTGGCCAACATCCGGGCCTTCACCGATGCGGTGATCAAAGCCAAGCCGAGCGGCGCCAAGGGCACGTTCGTGAAACGTATCGCCGTGACCTCGACCATGGGTCCTGGCGTCAAGGTTGAGCCTGCCAGTCTCGGCAGCGCTTAGGTGCAAGAGTTTCGGGACCGGCGTTCGGTCCCGGAGGATCGCTTGGCAGACCAAGCGGTCCAAACCTGTCCGAGATTGCAGGTGCGGGAAACCGCTTAAGCCTTTTGGGCCTGCATGAGACGGGAGACGAACGGTTCGATGGTAGCGGGAACACCGCCGCAACCTGGAGATCGGTTTGAACCTCGTATGTGGCTCTAGCGTATTTCGCGCGCGAGCGGGACAGGCAACAGAGCGCCGCGCGAATGCGCGGGGTGGCTTTTTGCTTCGCCCCGCACTTCTCGTGGCTCGTGTGGCCTAAGGCCGCGAGCGTTGCTTGCGGCTTATTGAGAGACGGAGTGAGCATGGAAAGAGCTCAGAAGCGCGAAGTTGTGACGGCGCTTCACGATGTCTTCGCCAAGACCGGCGTGGTTGTCGTGGCTCACTATGCGGGCCTTTCGGTTGCCGACATGACCAAGCTGCGCAGCGACATGAGAGACGCTGGCGGGCAGGTCAAAGTGGCGAAGAACAAGCTCGTGAAGCTCGCGCTCGATGGTACCGACGCCAAGGGAATTTCGGATCTTATGACGGGGCCGACCTGCCTCGCTTATTCCGACGATCCCGTCGCGGCGCCGAAGGTGCTCGTCAAGTTTGCCAAGGCCAAGGACAAGTTCGTGATCCTTGGCGGCACGATGGGCACCACGGTACTCGATGCAAAGGCGGTGAGTTCGCTCGCCGACCTGCCTTCGCTCGACGAACTCCGTGGCACGCTGATTGGCCTCCTTCAGCGCCGGCGACGAAGATCGCCCGCACCGTGAAAGAGCCCGCCGGTCAGCTGGCGCGTGTGTTCGCAGCCTATGGCAGCAAGGAAGCAGCGTGACGCTGGAAACCCAATACGAGAGTTGAACGTACAAGGATAAGACAATGGCAGATCTTCAGAAAATCGTAGACGACCTTTCGGGCCTGACGGTGCTCGAGGCGGCCGAGCTCGCCAAAATGCTCGAAGAGAAGTGGGGCGTTTCCGCCGCCGCGCCGGTGGCCATGATGGCCGCGGGTGGTGGTGGTGCCGCCGAGGCCGCCGAGGAGCAGACCGACTTCACCGTCGTTCTGACCGCAGCCGGCGCCCAAAAGATCAACGTCATCAAGGAGGTGAGGGCGATCACCAGCCTTGGCCTGAAAGAGGCCAAGGACCTTGTCGAAGGCGCGCCGAAGCCGGTGAAGGAAGGCGTTCCGAAGGACGAGGCCGAGAAGATCAAGAAGCAGCTCGAGGCCGCAGGCGCGACCGTCGAACTGAAGTAGCCTGGGTTGAAGTAAGTCCGGGCGGATACCATATATCGGTGTTCGCCCGGGCTTCCGACCCACCTAAATCGAGTGACGTGACAGTTCACCAGAGACCCCGCCGCAAGGCGGAGTTTCCGGCGAGCCGTCGCGACGAGCCTTGAGAGGACCACATGGCGCAGCAGACTAACGGTCACAAGCGATATCGTAAGTTTTTCGGTCACATCCACGAAGTGGCTGAGATGCCGAACCTCATCGAGGTTCAGAAGCAATCCTATGATCAGTTCCTGATGGTCGACGAGCCGGAGGGCGGCCGCCTCGACGAGGGGCTGCAGTCCGTGTTCCGCTCCGTGTTCCCGATCCGGGACTTCGGTGAGCGCGCCCAGCTCGAGTTCGTCCGCTATGCCTTCGAGCAGCCGAAATACGACGTCGAGGAGTGCCAGCAGCGCGGCATGACCTTCGCCGCGCCGTTGAAGGTGACGCTTCGCCTGATCGTGTTCGATGTCAACGAGGAGACCGGCGCCCGTTCGGTCAAGGACATCAAGGAGCAGGACGTCTATATGGGCGACATGCCGCTGATGACCATGAACGGCACGTTCGTCATCAACGGCACCGAGCGCGTCATCGTCTCGCAGATGCATCGCAGCCCGGGCGTGTTCTTCGACCATGACCGCGGCAAGACCCATTCGTCCGGCAAGCTGCTGTTCGCCGCGCGCATCATTCCCTATCGCGGCTCGTGGCTCGATTTCGAGTTCGACGCCAAGGACGTCGTCTATGTGCGTATCGACCGCCGGCGCAAGCTGCCGGTGACGACGCTGCTCTATGCGCTTGGCCTCGACGACGAAGAGATCCTGTCGACCTTCTACGATCGCATCGTGCTCAAGGCGAGCAAGGAGGGATGGCGCATGCCGTTCCGCCCCGATCGCATGCGCGGCATCAAGCCGAGCACCGATCTCATCGACGCCAAGACCGGCAAGGTGGCGATCGAGGCCGGCCGCAAGGTGACGGCGCGTCTCGCCAACAAGCTCGCCGAGGAAGGCCTCAAGGAACTGCTCATCAGCGACCAGGATCTTTATGGGCGCTACCTGGCGCAGGACATCGTCAATCTGGAGTCCGGCGAGATCTATGGCGAGGCCGGCGAGGAGATCGAGGAGAAGCTGCTCGAGACGCTGAAGGATCTGGGTCTCAAGGAGATTCCGATCCTCGACATCGACCACGTCAATGTCGGCGCCTTCATCCGCAACACGCTCGCCATCGACAAGAACTCGAACACCGACGAGGCGTTGCTCGACGTTTACCGGGTGATGCGCCCGGGCGAGCCGCCGACGCCGGAGGCGTCGCAGACGCTGTTCAACGGCATCTTCTTCGACTCCGAGCGTTACGACCTGTCGGCCGTGGGCCGGGTGAAGATGAACATGCGCCTCGACCTCGATGCGCCGGACACGATGCGCACGTTGCGCCGCGAGGACATTCTCGCGGTCATCAAGACGCTCGTGGGCTTGCGCGACGGCCGTGGCGAGATCGACGATATCGATCATCTCGGCAACCGCCGGGTGCGCTCGGTCGGCGAGCTCATGGAGAACCAGTATCGCGTCGGCCTGCTGCGCATGGAGCGCGCCATCAAGGAGCGCATGAGCTCGGTCGATATCGACACGGTGATGCCGCAGGATCTGATCAACGCCAAGCCGGCGGCCGCCGCGGTGCGCGAGTTCTTCGGCTCCTCGCAGCTGTCGCAGTTCATGGACCAGACCAACCCGCTGTCGGAGATCACCCATAAGCGGCGCCTGTCGGCGCTCGGGCCGGGCGGTCTGACGCGGGAGCGCGCCGGCTTCGAGGTGCGCGACGTGCATCCGACGCATTACGGGCGCATCTGCCCAATTGAAACGCCGGAAGGTCCGAATATCGGCCTCATCAACTCGCTGGCGACTTTCGCGCGCGTCAACAAATACGGCTTCATCGAGAGCCCGTACCGCCGCGTGGTGAAGTCCAAAGTGACGGACGAGGTGGTCTATCTGTCGGCCATGGAAGAGGCGCGCTACGTGATCGCCCAGGCCAACGCCCAGCTCAATCCGAATGGCACCTTCGCCGAGGATCTCATCGTCTGCCGTCATGCGGGCGACGTGGAGCTGTACCCCCGCGAGAAAGTGGACCTCATCGACGTGTCGCCGAAGCAGCTCGTGTCGGTGGCCGCGGCGCTCATTCCGTTCCTCGAGAACGACGACGCCAACCGCGCGCTGATGGGTTCGAACATGCAGCGTCAGGCCGTGCCGTTGATCACGGCGGAAGCGCCGCTGGTCGGCACCGGCATGGAAGAGGTCGTGGCGCGCGATTCGGGTGCCGCCATCGGCGCACGCCGCACCGGCGTGGTCGATCAGGTGGACGCGACCCGTATCGTCATCCGGGCCACGGAGGAGACCGATCCTTCGAAGTCCGGCGTCGACATCTACAATCTGCGCAAGTTCCAGCGCTCGAACCAGAACACCTGCATCAACCAGCGGCCGCTGGTGCGCGTGGGCGACAACGTCCAGGCCGGCGAGATCATCGCCGACGGCCCGTCGACCGATCTCGGCGAGCTGGCGCTGGGCCGCAACGTGCTCGTCGCGTTCATGCCGTGGATGGGCTACAACTTCGAGGACTCCATCCTCATCTCCGAGCGCGTCGTGCGCGATGACGTGTTCACCTCGATCCATCTCGAGGAGTTCGAGGTCATGGCCCGCGACACCAAGCTCGGGCCGGAGGAAATCACCCGCGACATCCCGAACGTCTCGGAAGAGGCGCTCAAGAATCTCGACGAGGCGGGCATCGTCTATATCGGCGCCGAGGTGCAGCCGGGCGACATCCTGGTGGGCAAGATCACGCCCAAGGGCGAGAGCCCGATGACGCCGGAAGAGAAGCTGCTGCGCGCCATCTTCGGCGAGAAGGCCTCCGACGTGCGCGATACGTCGCTGAAGCTGCCGCCCGGCGTCGCCGGCACGGTGGTCGAGGTGCGCGTGTTCAACCGCCACGGTGTGGAGAAGGACGAGCGCGCCATGGCGATCGAGCGCGAGGAGATCGAGCGGCTCGCCAAGGACCGCGACGACGAGCTCGCGATCCTCGACCGTAACGTCTATGGCCGTCTCCGCGACGTGCTCCTGCACAAGCAGGTGTCGAAGGGTCCGAAGGGGCTCAAGAAGGACGCCAAGATCACCGAGGCGATCCTCGACGATATCCCGCGCAGCCATTGGTGGGAGATCGCGCTCAAGAACGACAAGGCGATGAGCGAGGTCGAGGCCATTGGCCGTCAGTACGAAGAGGCCAAGAAGCGGCTCGAGCAGCGCTTCGTCGACAAGGTCGACAAGCTGCAGCGCGGCGACGAGCTGCCGCCTGGCGTGATGAAGATGGTCAAGGTCTTCGTCGCGGTGAAGCGCAAGATCCAGCCCGGCGACAAGATGGCCGGCCGCCACGGCAACAAGGGCGTGATCAGCCAGATCGTGCCGATCGAGGACATGCCGTATCTCGAAGACGGCACGCCGGTCGACATCGTGCTGAACCCGCTCGGCGTGCCGAGCCGCATGAATGTGGGGCAGATCCTCGAGACGCATCTCGGCTGGGCCTGCCGCGGCTTGGGCGTCAAGGTGGGCGACGCGCTGCACGAGTATCAGGAATCGAACAAGCCGAAGCCGTTGAAGGATCTGCTCAAGACCATCTACGGCGACGACAAGGCGGTCGCGGCGCTCAGGGACGATCAGCTCATCGAGGTGAGCCAGAGTCTGTCGGCGGGTGTACCGGTGGCGACGCCGGTGTTCGACGGCGCGCATGAGGGCGACGTCTCCGAGCTGCTCGAGCTCGCAGGGCTCGATTCCTCGGGTCAGGTGACTCTGTTCGACGGCCGCTCGGGCGAGGAGTTCGAGCGCAAGGTGACCGTGGGCTACATCTATATGCTGAAGCTCCACCATCTCGTGGACGACAAGATCCACGCCCGTTCGATCGGACCGTACAGCCTAGTCACCCAGCAGCCGCTGGGCGGTAAGGCGCAGTTCGGCGGTCAGCGTTTCGGCGAGATGGAGGTGTGGGCGCTCGAAGCCTATGGCGCCGCCTACACGCTGCAAGAGATGCTGACGGTCAAGTCCGACGACGTCGCTGGCCGTACCAAGGTGTACGAGGCGATCGTCCGTGGCGACGACACGTTCGAGGCCGGTATCCCGGAGTCATTCAACGTTCTCGTCAAGGAGATGCGGGCGTTGGGACTGAATGTCGAGTTGGTGCAGCCGAAACCCGAGGAGCAGCAGCCGCAACGGGCGCGGCTGCCGCGACCCGCGGCCGAATGAGCTTAGGCCTTATCGGCTCACGTTAAAGACGGACACGATCAACCGAAGGGCGGCCAGCCCGCCCGGTGGGAGACACCAGAATGAACCAAGAACTGACCAATCTCTTCAGTCCTCAGGTCCAGCAGCAGAATTTCGACCAGATCCGCATCGGCATCGCCAGCCCCGAGAAGATCCTGTCGTGGTCGTTCGGTGAGATCAAGAAGCCGGAGACGATCAACTACCGGACCTTCAAGCCCGAGCGCGACGGCCTGTTCTGCGCGCGCATCTTCGGGCCGGTGAAGGACTACGAGTGCTTGTGCGGCAAGTACAAGCGCATGAAGTACAAGGGCGTCATCTGCGAGAAGTGCGGCGTCGAGGTGACTCTCGCCAAGGTGCGGCGCGAGCGCATGGGCCATATCGAGCTCGCCGCGCCCGTCGCCCATATCTGGTTCCTGAAGTCGCTGCCGTCGCGCATCGGCCTTCTGCTCGACATGACGCTGAAGGATCTCGAGCGCGTCCTTTACTTCGAGAACTACATCGTGCTCGAGCCGGGCCTGACCTCCCTGAAGCCGCTGCAGCTCCTCTCCGAGGACGAGTATATGCAGGCGCAGGAGGATTTCGGCGAGGACAGCTTCACCGCTGCGATCGGCGCCGAGGCCATCCGCGAGCTGCTCAAGGGTCTCGATCTGGAGAAGATCGCCGCCGACCTGCGGGTGGAGATTGCCGAGTCCACGACGGAACTTAAGCCCAAGAAGCTCGCCAAGCGTCTGAAGGTGGTCGAGGCCTTCATCCAGTCCGGCAATAAGCCGGAGTGGATGATCCTGACCGTGGTGCCGGTGATTCCGCCGGAGCTTCGGCCGTTGGTGCCGCTCGACGGCGGCCGCTTCGCCACGTCGGACCTCAACGATCTGTATCGCCGCGTCATCAACCGGAACAACCGCCTGAAGCGGCTGATGGAGTTGCGCGCGCCGGACATCATCATCCGCAACGAGAAGCGCATGCTGCAGGAGTCGGTCGATGCGCTGTTCGACAACGGCCGCCGCGGCCGCGTCATCACCGGTGCCAACAAGCGTCCGCTGAAGTCGCTCGCCGACATGCTCAAGGGCAAGCAGGGCCGGTTCCGTCAGAACCTGCTCGGCAAGCGCGTCGACTATTCGGGCCGCTCGGTCATCGTGGTCGGGCCTGAGCTGAAATTGCATCAGTGCGGCCTGCCGAAGAAGATGGCGCTCGAGCTGTTCAAGCCGTTCATCTATTCGCGGCTCGACGCCAAGGGCCACGCCGCCACGGTGAAGCAGGCGAAGAAGCTGGTCGAGAAGGAGAAGCCGGAAGTCTGGGATATCCTCGATGAGGTGATCCGCGAGCATCCGGTGATGCTCAACCGCGCGCCGACGCTCCATCGCTTGGGCATTCAGGCCTTCGAGCCGGTGCTCATCGAGGGCAAGGCCATTCAGCTGCATCCGCTCGTCTGCGCGGCGTTCAACGCCGACTTCGACGGCGACCAGATGGCCGTGCATGTGCCGCTGTCGCTCGAAGCGCAGCTCGAGGCGCGCGTGCTGATGATGTCGACCAACAACATCCTGCATCCGGCCAACGGCTCGCCGATCATCGTGCCGTCGCAGGATATCGTGCTCGGCCTCTATTACCTGTCGCTGATCATGGACAACGAGCCGGGCGAGGGCATGATCTTCGGCAACGTGGCCGAGATCCATCACGCGCTCGATTCCAAGGCGGTGACGTTGCACGCCAAGGTCAAGGGCCGCTACATCACCCGCGACGAGGACGGCAATTGGGTGTCGTATATCTACGACACGACGCCCGGCCGCATGCTGCTCGGCGAGCTGTTGCCGCGGAAGGCGGAGGTCAGCTTCGACCTGGTCAATCGGCTCCTCACCAAGAAGGACATCTCCAACATGATCGACGTGGTCTATCGCCACTGCGGTCAGAAGGAGACGGTCATCTTCTGCGACAAGATCATGGGCCTCGGCTTCCGCTATGCCTGCCGCGCCGGCATCTCGTTCGGCAAGGACGACATGGTGATCCCGGAGACCAAGGACGAGATCATCCACAAGACGACCGAGCTCGTGCGCGAATACGAGCAGCAGTATAATGACGGCCTCATCACCCGGGGCGAGAAGTACAACAAGGTGGTCGACACCTGGACCGAGTGCACGGAGCTCGTCGCCAAGGAGATGATGAAGCGCATCTCGTCGGTGCAGATCGACGAGGAGACCGGCCGCGAGAAGCCGATCAACTCGATCTTCATGATGTCCCATTCGGGCGCGCGTGGTTCGCCCGCCCAGATGAAGCAGCTGGCCGGCATGCGCGGTCTGATGACCAAGCCGTCGGGCGAGATCATCGAGACGCCGATCATCTCCAACTTCAAGGAGGGGCTGTCGGTGCTCGAGTACTTCAACTCGACCCATGGCGCCCGTAAAGGCTTGGCCGATACGGCGCTCAAGACGGCGAACTCGGGCTACCTCACGCGGCGTCTCGTCGACGTGGCGCAGGACTGCATCGTCACCGAAGAGGATTGCGGCACCAAGGAGGGCATCACCGCCCGCGCCATCCTCGAGGCCGGCGAAGTCACCGTGTCTCTCGGCCATCGCGTGCTGGGCCGGACCCCTTGCGACAACGTCAAGGACCCGTCCACCGGCAAGGTGATCGTCAAGGCCGGCGATCTCATCGGCGAGGAAGACGTCGAGGCGATCGAGAATGCGCGGGTGCAGGAGATTCGCATCCGCTCGGCGCTGACCTGCGATACCCGCAACGGCATTTGCGGCAAGTGCTACGGGCGCGATCTCGCCCGCGGTACGCCCGTCAACATGGGCGAGGCCGTCGGTGTCATCGCGGCCCAGTCGATCGGCGAGCCGGGGACCCAGCTCACCATGCGCACCTTCCATCTGGGTGGCGTGGCGAGTTCCAAGGTCGTCGATCAGTCGTCGCTGGAGTCGAACTTCGAAGGCACCGTGAAGATCAAGCAGCGCAACGTCGTCGAGGACTCTCAGGGCCGGATGATGGT
Source organism: Methyloceanibacter superfactus (assembly GCF_001723305.1). Taxonomy (GTDB): domain Bacteria; phylum Pseudomonadota; class Alphaproteobacteria; order Rhizobiales; family Methyloligellaceae; genus Methyloceanibacter; species Methyloceanibacter superfactus. Next base: position 32,317 of record NZ_LPWF01000003.1, on the reverse strand, counting down.
CATGGGCCGGAACACCGCCATCGTCGTCGTCGATGAGGACGGCACGGAGCGTGCGGTCCATCGGGTGCCGTACGGCACGCATCTGCGGGTCGACGAGGGCGCCCATGTGAAACGCGGTGATCGTCTCGCCGAGTGGGATCCCTATACGCGCCCCGTGCTGACGGAGATCGAGGGCATCGTCGAGTTCGAGGACCTGGTCGAAGGCGTGTCGGTCTCCGAGCAACGCGACGAGTCCACCGGCATCACCAACAGCGTGATCATCGACTGGCGCGCTTCGCCGCGCGGCGCCGATCTCAGGCCGGCGATGGTGATCAAGGACAAGAAGGGCAATATCGGCAAGCTCAGCCGGGGCGGCGAGGCGCGTTACCTGCTTCCCGTCGACGCGGTCCTGTCGGTCGAGCCTGGCAGTGAGGTGAAGGCCGGCGACGTGTTGGCCCGTATCCCCATGGAGAGCGCCAAAACCCGCGACATCACGGGCGGTCTGCCGCGCGTGGCGGAGCTGTTCGAGGCGCGGCGTCCCAAGGATCACGCCATCATCGCCGAGATCTCGGGCGTGGTGACGCTCGGCCGCGACTATAAGAACAAGCGGCGCATCACCATCACGCCGGACGACGAGACCCAGGAGCCGGTGGAGTTCCTGATTCCGAAGGGCCGGCATCTGACCGTGCAAGAGGGCGACCGGATCGAGAAGGGCGAGTACCTGCTCGACGGCCATCCCGCGCCGCACGACATCCTGGCCATCAAGGGCGTGGAGGAGCTGGCCAACTACCTGGTCAACGAGATCCAGGAGGTCTACCGGCTGCAGGGCGTGACCATCAACGATAAGCATATCGAGGTCATCGTCCGGCAGATGCTCCAGAAGACGGAAGTGGGCGATCCGGGCGACACCGAGTTCCTCAAGGGCGAGCAGGTCGACCGTATCGACTTCGAGGATGCCAATATCGCGGCCGAGGCCGCCGGCGGCCGCAAGGCCGAAGGCCAGCCCGTGCTGCTCGGCATCACCAAGGCCAGCCTACAGACGCGGTCGTCATCTCTGCGGCCTCGTTCCAGGAGACCACGCGGGTGCTCACCGACGCCGCCGACGGCAAGTCGGATGCTGTGGAGGGCCAGGAAGAACGTCATCGTCGGCCGGCTGATCCCGGCAGGCACCGGCGGCATGCTCACCAGGCTCAACCGGATCGCCACCCATCGTGACGAGCTGATCCTCGAGGAGCGGCAGCGCGCCAGCGACGAGGCGCTCGCTCACGAGGAGGCCGAAGCCGCGCCTGAAGCCGGAGATGACGATTCGACGGCGGAAGAGGGGGCCTCGGCGTAAGAGGCCGGATCAAAATCGGGGCTGGGTGCCTCTGGGATGCTCAATCTGGCGCTCAGCCCCTGAAATCCGGCACTTCTGCCCTTGACGTTATGAGAAACCGGCTGGTAAAACGCGCCAGCTTTCTCGGCAGGCGGTAGCCCAACTTTTTGGTTGCCCTACGGGCGCGGGTTAGACGCTGCTGGACTAACCGGGATTAAATCGGGGTCAAGATCTTGGGGGTGAAACCCCTCCAAGATCCTCTGTATGAGGCGCTGAAGGACGCGGGGGTCACCTCGCACACTTCGGCTCTAGTGATGTGGGCATTCGCCCACCTGGATGATTGGACGTAAGGGCGCACATGCCGACGATTCAGCAGTTGATCCGCAAGCCGCGCAAGCAGCCGGTGAAGCGCAACAAAGTTCCCGCCATGCAGGCCTGTCCGCAGAAGCGGGGAGTTTGCACGCGCGTCTACACCACGACCCCGAAGAAGCCGAACTCGGCGCTTCGTAAGGTTGCTCGCGTGCGGCTGACCAATCAGCTCGAAGTCACGAGCTACATCCCCGGCGAGGGTCACAACCTGCAAGAGCATTCGGTGGTGATGATCAGGGGCGGCCGCGTCAAGGACCTTCCGGGCGTGCGCTACCACATTATCCGCGGCGTGCTCGACACCCAAGGCGTCAGCGCCCGTCGGCAGCGGCGTTCGAAATACGGAGCCAAGCGGCCCAAATAGTTGGGTCGTTTTTGCGTTTTTACAGAGACGGATAGGACGATATGTCGAGGCGGCACAAAGCGGAAAAGCGCGAGATCATTCCCGATCCCAAGTTCGGCGATATGGTGCTTACCAAGTTCATGAACAGCATCATGAAGGAAGGCAAGAAGTCCGCCGCCGAGCGGATCGTCTATGGCGCGCTCGACCAGATGGAGAGCAAGGCCAAGCAGAACCCGATCGAGATGTTCCACCAGGCGTTGCAGAACGTCATGCCGGCGCTCGAGGTTCGCTCGCGCCGCGTCGGTGGCGCCACCTATCAGGTTCCGGTCGAGGTCAGGCTGGACCGCCGTCAGGCGCTCGCCATTCGCTGGATCATCTCCGCGGCGCGCGGGCGTAACGAGAACACCATGGTCGAGCGGCTCTCGGGTGAGCTGCTGGACGCCGTCAACAATCGCGGGACTGCGGTTAAGAAGCGTGAAGACACGCACCGCATGGCGGAGGCGAACCGCGCCTTCTCGCATTACCGCTGGTAAGCAGTTCAAGGATTCCTACGATGCCCCGAGTCACACCCCTCGAGGACTACCGCAATATCGGGATCATGGCGCATATTGACGCCGGCAAGACCACGACCACCGAGCGTGTGCTCTACTACACGGGTAAGAGTCATAAGATCGGTGAGGTCCACGACGGCGCCGCGACCATGGACTGGATGGAGCAGGAGCAAGAGCGCGGCATCACGATTACGTCCGCCGCGACGACTGCGTTCTGGAAGGACAAGCGCGTCAACATCATCGACACGCCCGGCCACGTGGATTTCACCATCGAGGTCGAACGGTCCCTGCGCGTGCTCGACGGCGCGGTCGCGCTGCTCGACGCCAACCAGGGCGTAGAGCCGCAGACCGAGACGGTGTGGCGTCAGGCCGACAAGTACCACGTGCCGCGCATGATCTTCGTCAACAAGATGGACAAGATCGGCGCCGACTTCTTCATGTCGGTCAAGATGATCAAGGAGCGCCTCGGCGCGAAGCCGCTGGTCATTCAGCTGCCGATCGGCGCGGAGACGGATTTCCTGGGTATCGTCGACCTCGTCCGCATGAAGGCGGTCGTTTGGGACGACGAGTCCCTCGGCGCGACGTTCCGTGACGAGGAGATCCCGGCCCATCTCGTGGACCAAGCCAAGGAGTATCACGGTCAGCTCGTCGAGATGGCCGTCGAGCTCGATGAGGCCGCCATGGAGGCCTATCTCGAGGGCAAAGAAATTTCGGTCGAGACGCTGCAGGCTCTGATCCGCAAGGGCACGATCAATCTCGATTTCGTTCCCGTGCTGTGCGGCTCGGCGTTCAAGAACAAGGGCGTGCAGCCGCTGCTGGATGCCGTGGTCGATTACCTGCCGTCGCCGCTCGACGTGCCGGCCATCAAGGCGATCGACGTGAAGACCGAGGAAGAAGTAGCCCGGCCGCCGTCCGACGACGCGCCGCTCTCGATGCTCGCCTTCAAGATCATGAACGACCCCTTCGTCGGCTCGCTCACCTTCTGCCGCATCTATTCGGGCAAGGTCGAATCCGGCCAGACGCTGTCGAACACGGTGAAGGACAAGAAAGAGCGGATTGGCCGCATGTTGTTGATGCATGCCAATCACCGCGAGGATATCAAGGAAGCCTTCACGGGCGACATCGTGGCCATCGCCGGCCTCAAGGACGTGACCACCGGCGATACGCTGTGCGATCCGAACAAGCCGGTGATCCTGGAGCGCATGGAGTTCCCGGAGCCGGTCATCGAGGTCGCCGTCGAGCCGAAGACCAAGAGCGACCAGGAGAAGCTCGGCGTGGCGCTGAACCGTCTCGCCCAGGAAGATCCGTCGTTCCGCGTGTCCGTCGATCACGAGTCCGGCCAGACCATCATTAAGGGCATGGGCGAGCTGCATCTCGACATCATCGTCGATCGCATGCGCCGTGAGTTCAAAGTCGAGGCCAATGTCGGCGCGCCGCAGGTCGCTTATCGCGAGTCCGTGTCGAAGAAGGCCGAGATCGACTACACCCACAAGAAGCAGACCGGCGGTTCGGGCCAGTTCGCCCGCGTCAAGCTCACTATCGAGCCGAACGAGCAGGGTGCCGGCTATGAGTTCATCAACAAGGTCGTCGGCGGCAATGTGCCCAAGGAGTACATCCCGGGCGTGCAGAAGGGCGTGCAAAGCGTCATCGATGCAGGCGTGCTGGCCGGCTTCCCGATCCTCGATGTGAAGGTGACGCTCACGGACGGCGCCTATCACGACGTGGATTCGAGCGTTATGGCGTTCGAGATTGCGTCCCGCGCGCTCCTCCGCGAGGGCGCTTTGAAGGCCGGGCCGAAGCTGCTCGAGCCGATGATGAAGGTCGAAGTGGTGACGCCGGAAGACTATGTCGGCGGCGTTATCGGTGACCTGACAAGCCGTCGCGGGCAGGTGCGGGGCCAAGAGAGCCGGGGCAATGCCGCGGTGATCAACGCCATGGTGCCGCTCGCCAACATGTTCGGTTACGTGAACACGCTGCGTTCGATGAGCCAGGGCCGCGCCCAGTTCACGATGCAGTTCGATCATTACGCGCAGGTGCCGCAGGCGGTCGCCGAAGAGGTGCAAGCCAAGTTTGCCTGAGGCGTCAGGTATCTAGATTTCGCTTTTGGTGAGAAGAATGGAGAGCCAACATGGCTAAGGCAAAATTCGAGCGGAACAAGCCGCATTGCAACATCGGAACCATCGGTCACGTCGATCACGGCAAGACAACGCTAACGGCCGCGATCACCAAGACCCTGGCCGAGACGGGCGGCGCGACGTTCACCGCCTATGACCAGATCGATAAGGCGCCGGAAGAGAAGGCGCGCGCAATCACGATCTCCACGGCCCATGTGGAGTACGAGACGCCGAACCGGCATTACGCCCACGTCGACTGCCCCGGCCATGCCGACTATGTGAAGAACATGATCACGGCGGCGGCGCAGATGGACGGTGCCATCCTCGTGGTTTCGGCCGCGGACGGTCCGATGCCGCAGACCCGCGAGCACATCCTGCTCGCCCGTCAGGTCGGTGTGCCGGCTCTCGTGGTGTTCATGAACAAGGTCGACCAGGTCGACGATCCGGAGCTCCTCGATCTCGTCGAGCTCGAGGTGCGTGAGCTGCTGTCCAAGTACGAGTTCCCCGGCGACGATATTCCGATCGTCAAGGGCTCGGCTCTGGCCGCGCTGGAAGGCAAGGATGACGAGATCGGCCAGAAGTCGATCCTGGCGCTGATGGAGGCCGTGGACTCTTACATTCCGCAGCCCGAGCGTCCGAAGGATCAGCCCTTCCTGATGCCGATCGAGGACGTGTTCTCGATCTCCGGCCGCGGTACCGTGGTCACCGGCCGTATCGAGCGTGGCGTGGTCAAGGTCGGCGAGGAAGTCGAGATCGTCGGTATCAAGCCGACGACCAAGTCGACCGTCACCGGCGTCGAGATGTTCCGCAAGCTGCTCGATCAGGGCGAGGCGGGCGACAATGTCGGCTGTCTGTTGCGTGGTGTCGATCGCGAGGGCGTGGAGCGCGGCCAGGTGCTGTGCAAGCCCGGCTCGATCAAGCCGCACACCAAGTTCAAGGCCGAGGCCTATATTCTGACCAAGGAAGAGGGCGGCCGTCATACGCCGTTCTTCGGCAACTATCGTCCGCAGTTCTACTTCCGCACCACCGATGTGACCGGCGTCGTTCAGCTGCCGGAAGGCACCGAGATGGTGATGCCGGGCGACAACATCGCCATGGAAGTGACGCTGATCGTGCCGATCGCCATGGAAGAGAAACTCCGTTTCGCCATTCGCGAAGGTGGCCGCACCGTCGGCGCCGGCGTGGTGTCGTCGATCATCGAGTAACGAAAGACCCTGGAGCGCGTCGCGAGAAGCGGCGCGCTCCTTAATTTGAGGCCGTCGAGATGCAGAGCCAGAACATAAGAATCAGGCTGAAAGCCTTCGATCATCGGATTCTCGATGCGTCGACCAAGGAAATTGTCAACACGGCCAAACGCACGGGTGCGGAGGTGCGCGGGCCTATTCCGCTGCCGACCCGCATCGAGAAATTCACCGTGAACCGCTCACCTCACATCGACAAGAAGAGTCGTGAGCAGTTCGAGATGCGCACCCATAAGCGGCTGCTCGACATTGTCGATCCCACGCCGCAGACCGTCGATGCGCTGATGAAGCTCGATCTCGCCGCCGGCGTTGACGTCGAAATCAAGCTCTAGTCGGGCACGGGACGAGGCAAGGAACAAGTTCGATGCGATCAGGTGTCATCGCGCAGAAGGTCGGCATGACCAGGATCTTCACCGATGCCGGGGAGCACATTCCCGTCACGGTGTTGCGTCTCGACAAGTGTCAGGTCGTCGGCCAGCGCACCGCCGAGAAGAACGGCTATACGGCCGTGCAGCTCGGCGCCGGTCACCGCAAGGTGAAGCGGCTCACGCGCTCCGAGCGCGGCGGGTTCGCCGTGGCCAATGTGGAGCCGAAGCGGAAGGTCGCGGAGTTCCGCGTGAGCCCGGAGAACCTCATCGACGTGGGCGCGGAGATCACCGCCGACCATTTCGTCGAGGGCCAGTTCGTGGACGTTTCCGGCACCTCGATCGGTAAGGGCTTTGCCGGCGCCATGAAGCGTCATGGCTTCGGCGGCTTGCGGGCCAGCCATGGTGTGTCGGTCAGTCATCGCAGCCACGGTTCGACCGGTAACAGCCAGGACCCCGGCAAGGTGTTCAAGGGCAAGAAGATGGCCGGCCATATGGGCGATGTCAGCGTCACCACGCAGAATTTGCGGGTGGTGAAGACGGACCCGGAGCGGGGCCTGATCATGATCCGCGGCGCGGTGCCCGGTTCGAAGGGCGGCTGGGTGCTGTTGCGGGATGCCGTGAAGCGCGCGCTTCCCGACGCGGCGCCGAAGCCTGGTGCGTTCCGCAAGGGTGCGGGCGACGAGTCGAAGCCTGCAACGGAGGCTCAAGCCGCGCCGGCCGATGATACGGCGGCCGAGGCGCAGAACGCCGAAGTGCAGAGCGGGGATAAAGAGTGATGAAGGCGGACGTAACAACGCTCGACGCCAAGAAGGCGGGCACGGTGGATCTGTCGGACGAGGTGTTCGGCCTGGAGCCGCGCGCGACCTGCTCCATCGCATGGTGCGCTATCAACTCGCCAAGCGCCGGAGCGGCACGGTCTCGGTCAAGGACCGCTCGGAGATCAACGCGACCACTGCCAAGATGTACCGGCAGAAGGGAACGGGCCGGGCGCGTCACGGCAGCAAGAAGGCGCCGATTTTCCGCGGCGGCGGCAAGGCTTTCGGGCCGAAGCCGCGCAGCCACGCGATCGAGCTGCCGAAGAAGGTCCGGGCGCTGGCGCTGAAGCATGCGCTGTCGTCCAAGGTGAAGACCGACATGCTGGTCGTCCTCGACAACTGCGAGCTTAAAGAGGGCAAGACCAAGGAGCTCAAGTCGCGCTTCGCCAAGCTTGGCTTTCAGTCGGTGCTGATCATCGACGGCGCGGCGGTGCAGGACGAGTTCGCCCGCGCGGCGCGCAACATTCCTCGCGTCGATGTGCTGCCGGTGCAGGGCATCAATGTGTACGACATTCTGCGGCACGATAAGCTCGTGCTGACCAAGGCCGCCGTCGAGGCGCTGGAGGCACGGTTCAAATGAGCTCTCTTGCTGCATATGACGTGATCCTCTCGCCGGTCATCACCGAGAAATCGAGTGAGGCCTCGGAGGCGAACCAGGTGGTGTTCAAGGTGCGCCGCGATGCCACCAAGCCTGAGATCAAGAAGGCGATCGAGACGCTGTTCGGCGTCAAGGTGCTGGCGGTGAACACGCTGATCCGCAAGGGCAAGACCAAGCGCTTCCGCGGCATCAAGGGACGCCAGCAGGACGTGAAGAAAGCCGTCGTCAAGCTCGCCGAAGGCGACAAGATCGACGTGACGACGAGGATTTGACGACATGGCGCTGAAAACATTCAAACCCACGACGCCGAGCCAGCGGTCGCTGGTGCTCGTCGACCGCGGTCATCTGTGGAAGGGCAAACCCGTCAAGGCGCTCACCGAAGGCTTGAGCAAGTCGGGCGGACGCAACAACACGGGCCGTGTGTCGGTGTGGCATCGCGGCGGCGGTCACAAGCGCACCTATCGCATGGTGGACTTCAAGCGCCGCAGCAAGTTCGGCGTGCCGGCGACCGTGGAGCGGCTGGAATACGATCCCAATCGGACCGCGTTCATTGCCCTGATCAAATACGCCGACGGCGAGCTGTCCTACATCCTGGCGCCGCAGCGTTTGGCCGCCGGCGACACGGTGATCGCCGACGAGAAGACGGACGTGAAGCCCGGCAACGCGATGCCGCTGGCCAGCATGCCGATCGGCACCATCGTCCACAACGTGGAGATGAAGACCGGCAAGGGCGGCCAGATCGCGCGCGCGGCGGGTACCTATGTTCAACTCGTGGGCCGCGATGCGGGCTATGCGATTCTCCGGCTGAATTCCGGCGAGACGCGCATGGTTCAGGCGGACTGCATGGCGACCGTTGGCGCGGTCTCCAATCCCGACAACTCCAACGTATCGTTCGGCAAGGCCGGCCGCATGCGGTGGAAAGGGCGGAAGCCCGTGGTTCGTGGCGTGGTCATGAACCCTGTCGACCATCCGCATGGTGGTGGTGAGGGCCGCACGTCGGGTGGCCGCCATCCGGTCACCCCATGGGGCAAGTCGACCAAGGGCAAGAAGACGCGCACGAACAAGGCCAGCAGCAAGTTCATCCTGCGCAGCCGCCATCAGAAGAAGAAGGGGTAACGCACGTGGCACGCTCTATCTGGAAAGGCCCGTTCGTCGACGGTTATCTCTTGAAGAAGGCGGAGAAGGCGCGCGGCAGCGGGTCCAACGCCATCATCAAGATGTGGTCGCGTCGCTCGACCATCCTGCCGCAATTCGTGGGGCTGACCTTCGGTGTCCATAACGGCCAGAAGCACATTCCGGTGCTCGTGACCGAGGACATGGTGGGGCACAAGTTCGGTGAGTTTTCGCCGACGCGGACGTTCCACGGCCATGTCGCCGACCGTAAGGCGAAGAGGACCAAGTAATGAGCAAGCCGCAGCGCGAGCGCGCGCTCAAAGACACAGAGGCGAAAGCCGTGACGCGACTCATTCGCGTGAGCCCGCAGAAGCTCAACCTGCTTGCCCAGCTGATCCGCGGCAAGAAGGTTGACCGTGCGCTCGCCGATTTGACCTTCTCGCGGAAGCGCGTGGCCCAGGACGTCAAGAAGACGCTCGAGTCGGCCATCGCCAACGCCGAGAACAACCACGACCTCGATGTGGACGCGCTCGTCGTGTCCGAGGCCTATGTGGGCAAGAACATGGTGATGAAGCGGCTTCGCGCGCGGGCGCGCGGACGAGGCGCTCGCATCGATAAGCCTTTCGCGCAGATGACGGTAATCGTGCGCCAAGTTGAGGAGTCCGCCTGATGGGACATAAGGTCAATCCGATCGGGCTTCGGCTCGGTGTGAACCGCACCTGGGACTCTCGTTGGTTTGCCAGCGGCGCCGAGTATGCGCAGCTCCTGCACGAGGATCTGAAGATGCGCGAGCATATTCTCTCCTCGCGCAAGCAGGCCGGCATCTCCAAGGTGGTTATCGAGCGTCCGCACAAGAAGTGCCGCGTGACCGTGTACACCGCGCGTCCGGGCATCCTAATCGGCAAGAAGGGCGCGGACATCGAGAAGCTGCGCCGCGAGCTGGCCGCGCTGACGGATTCCGACGTGCATCTGAATATCGTCGAGGTGCGCAAGCCCGAGGTCGACGCCACGCTGGTGGCGGAAGGCATCGCGCAGCAGCTGGAGCGCCGCATCGCGTTCCGCCGCGCCATGAAGCGCGCCGTGCAGTCGGCCATTCGCATGGGCGCGCTCGGTATTCGCATCAATTGCTCGGGCCGGCTCGGCGGCGCGGAGATCGCGCGCATGGAGTGGTACCGCGAGGGCCGCGTGCCGCTGCACACGCTGCGCGCCAATATCGACTACGGCACGGCGCTGGGACGTACGGCGTACGGCATCATCGGCATCAAGGTTTGGATCTTCAAGGGCGAGATCATGGAGCACGACCCCATGGCCCAGGAGAACAAGGCCCTTGAGGCGCAAGAAGGCGGCCGTTCGACCGGGCGCCGCGAACCCGCTCAGGCGCAGGGCTAAGGGCGAGGGCAAGGCTTAAAGTTATGCTGCAACCGAAAAGAACAAAGTTCCGGAAAGCCCATAAGGGCCGGATCAAAGGCACCGCCAAGGGTGCGACGGACCTCGCGTTCGGTACGTTCGGGCTGAAGGCGCAAGCGCCGGCCCGCATCACCGCGCGGCAGATCGAGGCGGCGCGCCGCGCCATGACCCGCCAGATGAAGCGCGCGGGCCGTGTGTGGATCAGGCTGTTCCCCGACGTGCCGGTGTCGAAGAAGCCGACGGAAGTGCGCATGGGTAAGGGTAAGGGTACGCCGGAGTTCTGGGTGGCCAGGGTCAAGCCGGGCCGCATCATGTTCGAGATCGACGGCGTGACCGAGGCGACTGCGCGTGAGTCCCTGCGGCTTGCCGCCGCCAAGCTGCCGATCAAGACGCGCGTTGTCGCGCGCATCGAGGGCTAAGCGATGAAGGGAAGCCAGGTGCACGACATGACGCCGGACCAGCTCAACGACGAGTTGGTCAAGCTGAAGAAAGAGCAGTTTAATCTGCGCTTCCAGGCGGCCTCCGGGCAGCTTGAGAACACGGCGCGGGTGAGACAGATCAGGCGCGATATCGCGCGCATCAAGACGGTCGCGCGGGCGAAAAGCGCCGCGGCGAAGGCATAAGGGTCAGTTCGATGCCGAAAAGAATTCTGCTTGGGGTCGTGGTCAGCGACAAGAACGACAAGACCGTGGTGGTCAAGGTCGAGCGCCGCTTCACGCATCCCCTGTTCCGTAAGACGGTGCGCCGGACGAAGAACTATCACGCCCATGACGAGATGAACGAGTTCAAGGTGGGCGAGAAGGTTCGGATCGAGGAATGCGCGCCGATCTCGCGACAGAAGAAATGGAAAGTGCTGCCGCGTGAGCAGGCAGCGGTTTAGCGAAGTTAGATGTGCTGGCCCGGTTAGGGCCTGAGCAAGGGCAAATGCCATGATTCAGATGCAGACCAATCTCGATGTTGCCGACAACTCCGGTGCAAAGCGTGTGCAGTGCATCAAGGTGCTCGGCGGCTCGAAGCGCAAATACGCTTCGATCGGCGATACCGTCGTGGTCAGCGTCAAGGAAGCGATCCCGCGCGGCCGCGTGAAGAAGGGCCAGGTCATGAAGGCCGTGATCGTGCGCACCGCCACGGGCGTGCGCCGTCCGGACGGCTCGGTCATTCGCTTCGACCGCAACGCGGCGGTGCTGGTCAATCCGCAAGGCGAGCCGGTCGGCACGCGTATCTTTGGCCCGGTCACCCGCGAGCTCAGAGCCAAGAAGCACATGAAGATCGTGTCTCTCGCGCCGGAGGTTCTGTAGATGCCCAAGTTGAAGATCAAGAAGGGCGACCACGTCGTGATGCTCACCGGCAAGGACAAGGGCAAGAAGGGCGAGGTGCTGAAGGTGATGCCGGCGGAGAACCGCGCCATCGTCAAGGGCGTGGCCATGGTGCGCCGTCATCAGCGTCAGACCGCGAGTCAAGAGGGAGGCATCATCAACAAGGAAGCCCCCGTTCATATCTCCAATATCGCGCTCGAGGATCCCAAGGACGGGAAACCGACGCGCGTCGGTCACAAATTTCTAAAGGACGGGCGCAAGGTGCGTTTCGCCAGGCGCTCGGGTGAGGTTATCGATGTCTGAGCAGGCTTACATTCCGCGGCTCAAGACGCAGTATCTGGACGTCATCAAAGGCGAGCTCACCAAGGAGTTCGGCTACAAGAACGTCATGCAGGTGCCGCGCCTCGACAAAGTGGTGCTCAACATGGGCGTGGGCGAGGGTGTCGCCGACTCCAAGAAGGTCACGGCGGCCGCCGCGCATCTGGGGCTGATCGCCGGCCAGCGGCCGGTCATCACCAAGGCGCGCAAGTCCGTCGCCACCTTCAAGCTGCGCGAGGGCATGCCGGTCGGCGCCAAGGTCACGCTGCGCAAGGACCGCATGTACGAGTTCATCGACCGGCTGGTGAACATCGCCCTGCCGCGCGTTCGCGACTTCCGTGGGCTGAACCCAAAAAGCTTCGACGGAAGAGGCAATTATTCGATGGGGTTGAAGGAGCACATCATCTTCCCCGAGATCGATTACGACAAGGTCGAGGACGTGCTCGGCATGGACATCATCGTGTGCACCACGGCGCAGAGCGATGACGAGGCACGCGCCTTGTTGAAGGGTTTGAACTTTCCGTTCCGCAGCGAAGGCAAGTGAGCTTGCCCGAGCGGCGACAGGAGGACTGAATGGCTAAGACGAGCATGATTGAGCGGAATAAGAAGCGGCAACGCCTCGCCAAGAAGTTCACTTCCGGCGTACGCGTTTGAAGGAGATTGCCGCGGACCGCTCTCTGCCGGCCGAGGAGCGCTTTGCGGCGAGGCTGAAGCTCGCCGAGCTGCCGCGCAACTCCTCGCCGACGCGCATTCGCAATCGCTGCGATCTCTCCGGGCGGCCCCGCGGTTATTACCGCAAGCTTCGCATGTCGCGCATTGCCTTGCGCGATCTGGGAAGCAACGGGCTGATCCCTGGCATGGTTAAGTCGAGCTGGTAAGGACGACGATGAGCATCAACGATCCTCTAGGCGACATGCTGACCCGTATCCGCAATGCGCAGATGCGGCATAAGGCCAAGGTGACGACGCCTGCCTCCAAACTGCGCGAGCACGTTCTCGAAGTGCTGGCGGAGGAGGGCTATATCCGCGGCTATGCGCGTGTCGAATATAACGGCGGCAAGTCCGAGTTCGAAATCGAGCTGAAATATTTCGATGGCGAGCCCGTGATCAAGGACATCAAGCGGGTGTCGACCCCCGGGCGGCGTGTGTATTCCTCGGTGAGGGATCTGCCGACGGTGGCCAACGGTCTCGGCGTCGCCATACTCTCGACGCCCAAGGGCGTCATGTCGGATTCCCGCGCACGTAACGAGAATGTCGGTGGCGAGATTCTCTGCAACGTGTTTTAGCGGCGGCTACTGAAGCGAAGGTTGATCAATGTCGCGCATCGGCAAGAAACCAGTGGCAATTCCCGGCGGTGTTACCGCCGCGGTTGATGGCCAAGAGGTCAAGGTGAAGGGCCCCAAGGGCGAGCTCAGGCATGTGCTCGTCGATGAGGTCATCGCCAAGGCGGATAAAGACGGCATCGAAGTCACCATGCGCGAGGATACGAAAGAGGCGCGCGCCATGTGGGGCATGTCGCGCACGCTCGTCGCCAACCTCGTCACCGGCGTGACCGACGGCTTTACCAAGACACTGGAGATCACCGGTGTCGGCTATCGCGCCGCGGTTCAGGGCCAGGCCCTGCAGCTGCAGCTCGGCCATAGCCACGATATCGCTTATGTCGTGCCGGACGGCATTCAGGTGGCGTGCCCGAAGCCGACGGAGATCGTGATCAGCGGCATCGACAAGCAGAAGGTCGGCCAGGTCGCCGCCGAGATCAGACGGTATAGGCCGCCGGAGCCTTACAAGGGCAAGGGCGTGCGGTATGCGGGCGAGTACATCCTCCGCAAAGAAGGCAAGAAGAAGTAGCGAGATAGACAATGAGCGCGTTGAATACATTTATGCGGCGTGCGCGCCGGGTTCGTCACTCGTTGAAGCGGGTGGCCAACGGACGTGCGCGTCTGTCCGTGTTTCGCTCTTCGAAGCACATTTATGCTCAGGTGATCGACGACCGCGACGGCAAGACCCTGGCGGCCGCCTCGAGCCTGGACAAGGACCTCAAGGGGGCGTTGCCCAAGGGCACCGATCTGGCGGCGGCGCAGGCCGTCGGCAAGCTCGTTGCCGAGCGTGCGGTGAAGGCCGGCGTCAAGGACGTCGTGTTCGACCGCGGCGGCTACATCTATCATGGGCGCGTCAAGGCGCTCGCAGACGCGGCCCGCGAGGCCGGTCTGAACTTCTAGGTTTCGAAGGAAAGGGTCTGACACGTGGCACGAGGTCACCAATCACGCGGCGGTCCGCAAGGCAGAGACCGGGACGATCGCGATAGCGAGTTTATCGACAAGCTCGTCCACATTAATCGCGTGGCCAAGGTGGTCAAGGGCGGCCGTCGCTTCGGCTTCGCCGCGCTTGTCGTGGTCGGCGATCAGAAGGGCCGGGTCGGTTTCGGTCATGGCAAGGCGCGCGAGGTACCGGAGGCCATTCGCAAGGCCACCGAGGCGGCCAAGCGCGGTCTGGTCAAGGTGCCGTTGCGCGAAGGCCGCACGCTGCACCATGACGTGCGCGGTCAGCACGGGGCGGGCAAGGTGATCCTGCGGGCGGCGCCGGCCGGTACCGGCATCATCGCCGGCGGTCCGATGCGCGCAGTGTTCGAGACGCTCGGCATCCAGGACGTGGTGGCGAAGTCGCTCGGCAGCTCCAATCCCTACAACATGGTGCGCGCCACTTTCGATGCGCTGCGCCATGAGGACAGCCCGCGTGGCGTTGCCGCACGGCGTGGCAAGAAGGTCAGCGAGATCGTGTCCCGCCGCCGGGATCAGGCCGGCGAGGGCGCCGAGGCGCAGGCCTAGGTTTTAAGGCCTAAGCTTGAAGAACAAGGTTGAAGAGAGATGGCCGACAACAGAAAGACAATCGTCGTGGAGCAGATCGGTAGCCCGATCCGTCGTCCCGGCGTGCAGCGCGCGACCCTGATTGGGCTCGGCCTCAACAAGATGCACAAGCGGCGGACGCTGGTCGACAGTCCCCAGGTGCGCGGCATGGTGGCCAAGATCGCCCACCTGGTGCGCATTGTTGAGGACGAGGCCGGAGCCTAAGGAAGAATATCATGCGACTGAACGAGATCAGGGATCTGCCGGGCGCGACCAAGTCGCGGAAGCGGGTCGGCCGCGGCCCCGGTTCGGGACTCGGCAAGACGTCCGGCCATGGCGTGAAGGGCCAGAAGGCCCGCTCCGGCGTGGCCATCAAGGGCTTCGAGGGCGGTCAGATGCCGCTGCATCGGCGTTTGCCGAAGCGTGGCTTCAACAACATCTTCGCCAAGGACCTGAACGAGGTGAATGTCGGCCGGGTCCAGGCGGCGATCGACGCCAAGAAGCTCGACGGCAAGACCCCGGTCACGGTCGAGGCGCTGCTGGCCGCCGGGATCATCAAGCGGGTGCGCGACGGCGTGCGCCTGCTCGGCCACGGTGAGATCAAGACAAAGCTGGCCTTCGAAGTCACGGGGGCGTCGAGTGGCGCGGTGAAGGCGGTCGAGGCGGCCGGTGGCACCGTGACGCTGACGCCGATGCCGCAGCGGGCTGCCAAGCCCGA
The DNA here is from genome assembly GCF_001723305.1 of Methyloceanibacter superfactus. Lineage (GTDB taxonomy): Bacteria > Pseudomonadota > Alphaproteobacteria > Rhizobiales > Methyloligellaceae > Methyloceanibacter > Methyloceanibacter superfactus. The sequence continues at coordinate 16,913 of NZ_LPWF01000003.1, read as the reverse complement.
GGGCGAGGGCAAGCCCAAGAGGCGCGCGCCGCCAAGCCGGCCAAGTCTGCGTCGGAAAAGAGCGCGCCGAAGAAGGCCGCGGCGAAGACGCCCCGCGCCAAGAAGGACAAGTCCGAGTGATCTGAGGCGGCCGTTTTCGCGGCCGCCTGATCGTTTCGGGGAAGGGAAGAGCGCCGATGGTCTCCGCCGCAGAACAGCTCGTCTCCAATCTGAACTTCGCGGCTTTCGCCAAGGCCGACGAGCTGAAGAAGCGAATCTGGTTCACGCTGGGCGCGCTCGTGATCTATCGGCTCGGCACCTATATCCCGATTCCGGGCATCAACCCGGAAGCGCTCGCCGATGTGTTCCGTCAGCAGCAGTCCGGCATCCTCGGCATGTTCAACATGTTCTCGGGCGGTGCGGTCGGGCGCATGGCGATCTTCGCGCTCAACATCATGCCGTATATCTCGGCGTCGATTATCATTCAGCTGCTGACCACTGTCTCACCGCATCTTGAGCAGCTCAAGAAGGAAGGCGAGCAGGCCCGGCGGCAGATCAACCAATATACCCGCTACGGCACCGTGCTCCTGGCCGCGCTTCAGGGCTACGGCATCGCCGTGGGTCTGGAAGGCGCCGGCAATGTGGTCGTGGACCCGGGCTGGTTCTTCCGCATCACCACCGTCATCACGCTGGTCGGCGGCACCGTGTTCCTCATGTGGCTCGGCGAGCAGATCACCGCGCGGGGCGTCGGCAACGGCATCTCGCTCATCATCTTCGCCGGCATCGTGGCGCAGCTGCCTCATGCCTTGGTCGGCACGCTGGAGCTCGGCCGTCAGGGCGCGCTGTCGGCCGGTCTGATCATCGGCCTATTCATCATGGCCGTCGCGGTGATCGGCGTCATCGTGTTCATGGAGCGGGCCCAGCGCCGGCTGCTGGTGCAATATCCAAAGCGACAAGTCGGCAACAAGATGTTCCAGGGCGATGCCTCGCATCTGCCGCTGAAACTCAACAGCGCCGGCGTGATCCCGCCGATCTTCGCCTCGTCGCTGCTGCTGCTGCCGATCACGGCGGCCAATTTCTCCGCCGGGCAAGGGCCGGAATGGCTCAACACCATCACCGCCATGCTCGGTCGCGGTCAGCCGCTGCATATCCTCATCTATGTGTCGCTGATCATCTTCTTCGCCTTCTTCTATACGGCGGTGGTGTTCAACCCGAAGGACACGGCCGACAATCTGAAGAAGTATGGCGGCTTCCTGCCCGGCATCCGGCCCGGCGAGCGCACGGCTGAATATATCGACTACGTGCTCACGCGGATCACCGTGGTCGGCGCGCTCTATCTGGCGGCGGTCTGCGTGCTGCCGGAGATCCTCATCTCTTACGCCGGCGTGCCGTTCTATTTCGGCGGGACGTCGCTCCTTATCGTGGTCAGCGTCACCATGGATACGGTGGCACAGATACAGAGCCACTTGCTCGCTCATCAATATGAGGGGCTGATCAAGAAGGCCAAGCTTAGAGGAGCGCGGCGGCGATGAACCTGGTCCTGCTCGGCCCTCCGGGCGCGGGTAAGGGGACGCAGGCGAAGCGGCTGGAAGACCGGCACGCCCTGGTCCAGCTTTCCACCGGAGACATGTTGCGGGCGGCGGTCGCCGCCGGCACGGAACTCGGCCGCCAGGCGGGCGACATCATGGAGCGGGGCGCCTTGGTGCCCGACGCGCTGGTGATCGGGCTGATCGCCGAAAGCATGGATCGTCATGAGGGCGGCAACGGCTTCATTCTCGACGGTTTTCCGCGGACCATCGGCCAGGCCGAGGCGCTGGACCGCCTGCTGGACGGGCGCGGCGAGCAGGTCGACCGGGTGATCGTGATGGCGGTGAACGACGATGCCCTGGTAGCGCGGATCATCGGGCGCTTTACTTGCGCCACGTGCGGCGAGGGCTATCACGACCAATATAAGATGCCTAAGGTCGCCGGGGTTTGCGACCGCTGCGGCGGCACCGAGTTCAGCGCCCGGGCCGACGACACCGAGGAAGTGGTGCGGTCCCGGCTCAAGGCCTATCACAGCCAGACCGAGCCCCTGATCGGATATTACCAGGGGCAAGGGAAGGTCAGGACGGTCGACGGCATGGCCGATATTGAGACAGTACAAAAGGAGATCGACGCGGCGCTGGAGGCGGCGTGAGGCTTGACTCAGGGAGGATTGGCCCATACGGCCAGTTGACCTTGTCAAGCGGAATCGCTACATAACGGCGTCACATTGCTTGACGGACTGACCGGTCCCGGGGGTAGAGCCTGTCCGCGGTCGGTCTTGTCGTGTTCCAATTTGGTAATATGGCTTTAATTTCAGCACGTTAGCACGTGCTACGCGAGGAGACGACTACGTGGCCCGAATTGCAGGCGTAAACATCCCGACCAATAAGCGGGTCGAGATCGCGCTGACCTATATCCATGGCATCGGCGATACCTTTGCCAAGGACATCTGCTCCAAGGTTTCCATCCCGTCCGAGCGGCGGGTGAACGAATTGACCGAGTCCGAGGTGATTCAGATCCGCGAGGTGATCGACCGGGATTATGTGGTCGAGGGCGATCTCAGGCGCGATGTTTCCATGAATATCAAGCGGTTGATGGACCTCGGTTGCTACCGTGGTTTACGTCATCGCCGCGGTCTTCCGGTCCATGGTCAGCGGACGCATACCAATGCGCGCACGCGCAAGGGCCCGGCGAAGCCGATCGCCGGCAAGAAGAAGTAGACAGCTCAACGCGCGGCCGAGCTCTTCCAGGCTTTCGCCGGCGCCAATTTTGAATAGCGGGAATAGAGCATGGCCAAGGAAAAGACGCGCGTCCGTCGCCGCGAAAAGAAGAACATCACGTCGGGCGTCGCCCATGTGCATGCAAGCTTCAACAATACGATGATCACCATCACCGACGCGCAGGGGAATGCGATTTCCTGGTCGTCGGCCGGTGCCATGGGGTTCAAGGGTTCGCGCAAGTCGACGCCCTATGCCGCGCAGGTCGCGGCCGAGGATGCCGGCAAGAAGGCCGCTGACCACGGCATGAAGAATCTCGAGATCGAGGTCAGGGGACCTGGGTCGGGCCGGGAGTCGGCGTTGCGGGCGCTGCAGGCCTCCGGTTTCAACATCATCTCGATCCGCGACGTCACGCCCATTCCGCATAACGGCTGCCGGCCGCGTAAGCGCCGGCGCGTGTAACGAAAAGCAAGGCCACTCCTAAATGTTGGACGAGGACATTCGGACGCCGGGGCAGGCTGCCCCGCTCCACGATCAAGAAAGGGCTCACCCGGTGCTGCAAAAGAACTGGCAAGATCTCATCAAGCCCACCAAGCTCAATATCCTTCCTGGCCGTGACCCGGCCCGGTTCGCCACGGTTGTCGCCGAGCCGCTCGAGCGCGGCTTCGGCCTGACCCTCGGCAACGCGCTGCGCCGCGTGCTGCTGTCGTCGCTGCAGGGCTCCGCCATCACCTCGGTGCATATCGATGGCGTGCTGCACGAGTTCTCGTCGATCCCCGGCGTGCGTGAGGACGTGACCAACATCGTCCTCAACATCAAAGAGATCGCCATCAGCCAGCATTCGGAAGGCGTCAAGCGCATGGTCCTCCAGAAGGAGGGTCCGGGCGTGGCCACCGCCGGCGATATCCAGGGTGGTGCCGAAGTCGACATTCTCAACCCCGAGCATGTGATCTGCACGCTCGACGAGGGCGCGGCGATCCACATGGAGTTCACCTCCTCCTCGGGCAAGGGCTATGTGCCGGCCGAGCGCAATCGTCCCGACGACGCGCCGATCGGCTTCATCCCAGTCGACTCGCTGTTCAGCCCGGTGCGCAAGGTCTCCTATCGCGTGGAGAACACCCGCGAGGGACAGATCCTCGACTACGACAAGCTCACCATGGAAATCGAGACGGACGGCTCGGTGCGCCCCGACGACACGATCGCGCTTGCCGCCCGCATCGTCCAGGATCAGTTGTCGGTGTTCGTCAATTTCGAAGAGCCGAAGAAGGAGCAGACCTACGAGCGTCAGCCGGAGCTGGTGTTCAACGCGGCGCTGCTCAAGAAGGTCGACGAGCTCGAGCTGTCGGTACGCTCGGCCAACTGTCTGAAGAACGACAACATCGTCTATATCGGCGATCTCATTCAGAAGACGGAAGCGAGAATGCTGCGGACGCCGAACTTCGGCCGCAAGTCGCTGAACGAGATCAAGGAGGTGCTTGCCTCCATGGGTCTGCATCTCGGCATGGAAGTGCCGGACTGGCCGCCGGAGAATATCGAAGAGCTGGCCAAGCGGTTCGAGGACCATTACTAGGCTGGACAATTATCCGGCGCCGATCGTCCGGCGCGCGTTGCACCCTGGGAGGGGGCGGTAAATGAGACATCGTAAAGCCGGGCGGAAGCTGAACCGCACCGCAACCCATCGCCGGGCGCTGTTCGCGGCCCTTGCCAATGCGCTCATCAAGCATGAGCAGATCGCCACGACTCTGCCCAAGGCGAAAGAGCTTCGCCGGGTGGCGGATCGGCTGATCACGCTGGCCAAGCGCGGCGACCTGCATGCGCGCCGTCAGGCTTTCGCCCGCATCCGGGACGAGGCCACGGTGTCGAAGCTGTTCGAGACGCTGGGCCCGCGCTACGCGGCACGCCCCGGCGGCTATACCCGCGTGATGAAGGCCGGCTTCCGCTACGGCGACAGCGCCCCCATGGCGGTGATCGAGCTGGTGGACCGCGACGAGGATGCCAAGGGCCTCGATTCGGGCCCGGTGCAGGAGCATGGCGGCGAGGCCGAGCACGCCGCGGCGTAAAGGCTTCCCGGTCATCCGGACAAAATTAAAGGCGCGCCGCTTCAAGCGACGCGCCTTTTTGATTCAAGGCGAAGCGTTCGAGGATCGGGACTAGTTCTTGTCCTTGTCGATGTCCTCGCGGCCCTTCATCACCGGATTGCCGGCGGCCGCTTCGCGCTTGTCGTAAGCCTCGATGGCGGCCGTCTTGATGCCGCTCACGCCGTCGTTGAAAATACCGACGATGATCTTCTCGGCCTCGGCGTCCTCGACGCCGTCCGCGTCGAACTCGGCCTCCCATTCGATCTCGACGCGGTCGTCCTCGTCGTCCTCGCCGACCTCGAGCGTCGCCGTGTAATTCTTCACCGGCAGCGGACCCTCGACGATCTCGTAGCTGTAGCTCGTGTCGTCGGACGCGGTCAGCTTCTCCTTGATCTTGCCGCCGTCCCCGAGGGTGAGGAGCCGGTAGGTGTCGCCGCCTTCTTCGATCTGCTCGCATTCCACGACGGCGGGATGCCAATCCTTGATGGCGCAGAAATCGCCGACCACGGCCCAAACTTCCGCCGGTTTGCCGGGCGCTTCGCGTCTCTTCTTGACCTCGATGGCCTCGGCCGCTGCGCTCCAGGCGAAGGTCGCCGTCACAGCAATCAGGGTCAGCTTGATTCCATGCATGCGTTTCTCTCCACTTTTTTACCGTTATGAAGGGGCAAAGATGCCGTTGGCCCGGCATCTTAGTTGAACCAGGTAGTGCGGCAACCAAGTTTCCCTTGATTCCCGCCGCAAGAAGGCCAGTTTTCTTTGGGAGACCGCCTCCCAAGGCTGGTATATCGGGGTTGCCTTTCAGCCTTCTTGTCGATCCCTAACAGGGCGAGCGATGACGCTTTTGGAAAATCTCTCCAGGAAAAATGGCATGTCTTGGGTGGTCGGCGCGGCCCTGTCCGGCGCCTGCCTTCTGGGCCTCCTGCCTGTGGCCGACGCGGGCGCCCAGCAGCGGGTCGTCCCCGAGAGCCAGGCCGCCATCAAGCAATCCTTCTCGTCCGTGGTGAAGCAGGCGGCGCCGGCCGTGGTGAACGTCTATGTGCGTCACCGGGTCAAACAGGTGGTATCGCCCTTCGCCAACGATCCGTTCTTCCGGCGCTTCTTTGGCGAGAATTTCGGGGTGCCGCGGGAGCGCATCCAGAACTCGCTCGGCTCCGGCGTGCTCGTCGCCGCCGAAGGGGTGGTGGTCACCAATTATCACGTGATCCGCGGTAGCAGCGATTCCGAGATCACCGTCGCGCTGGCCGATGGGCGCGAGTTCCCGGCGAAGCTCATCCTCAAGGACGAGCAGACGGATCTGGCGGTACTGCGGCTCGACAGTGACGGCGAGACTTTCCCCTCGATCAAGTTCGCCAATTCGGACGATCTCGAAGTGGGCGATCTGGTGCTCGCCATCGGCGATCCGTTCGGCGTCGGCCAAACGGTGACGAGTGGCATCGTGTCGGCGCTGGCGCGGACCAAGGTCGGCATCTCCGACTATCAGTTCTTCATCCAGACCGATGCCGCGATCAATCCCGGTAATTCCGGCGGCGCGCTGGTCGACATGGACGGGCGGCTCGCCGGCATCAACACGGCGATCTTCTCAAAGAGCGGCGGTTCGCACGGCATCGGATTCGCGATTCCTTCCAACATGGTGCGGCTGGTCGTTCAGTCGGCACTCAAGGGCGGCAAGGTGCAGCGTCCGTGGTTCGGCGCGTCCTTGCAGCCGCTGACGTCGGATATCGCCGAGTCCCTGGGGCTCGACCGGCCGGCCGGCGCGCTGGTCACCAGCCTGCACGACAAAGGCCCCGCGCAGCTGCGGGCTTGCAAGTGGGCGACGTGGTGATCAGCGTCGACGACAAGATCGTGCAGGATCCGGAAGCCTTGCAGTACCGCTTCGTGACCAAGGGCGTGGGCGGCACGGTGGAGCTTGGCCTGTTCCGCAAAGGCAAGACTTTGCGGGCGACGATCTCCTTGCTCGCACCGATCGAGGACCCGCCGCGCGACACGCGCGATCTGACCGGGCGGCATCCGCTCGCCGGTGCGCAAGTTGCCAATCTGTCGCCTGCCGTGGCGCAGGAGCTCGGCATGGAAGGCGACGACAGCAAAGGCGGCGTGGTCGTGCTTGGGGTGGAGCGCGGCTCGAACGCGGCGCGGCTCGGGGTGCGGCGCGGCGATCTCATCGTCGGCGTCAACAACGAGGAGATCACCTCGGTCAAGGGTCTTGCCACGATGCTCGAACTCGGCGGCGGCGCGTGGCGGCTCGCGGTCGAGCGCGGCGGCAAGGTCTTCAATCTCGCCATTCAGGGCTGATCCATGAAGAAGGGCGCGGCCACGCTGTTCGACGCCGCGGGGCTTTCCGATCAAGCGCCGCGGCCTTTGGCGGACCGTTTGCGCCCCAAGACTCTCGACGAGGTCATCGGCCAGGATCATCTCCTGGGGGACGGCATGCTGGGCCGCATGGTGCGGGCCGGGCGCCTCGGCTCCGTGGTGTTCTGGGGCCCGCCTGGCACCGGCAAGACCACGGTGGCGCGGCTTCTCGCGGAAGTCACCGACCTCCATTTCGAGCAGCTCTCGGCGATCCAGTCCGGTGTCGCCGACTTGCGCAAGGTGTTCGATCAGGCCAAGGCACGGCGGGAGGAGGGGCGCGGCACGCTGCTCTTCATCGACGAGATCCACCGCTTCAACCGCTCGCAGCAGGATGCCTTCCTGCCGCATATGGAGGACGGCACCATCGTGCTGGTGGGCGCGACGACGGAGAACCCGTCCTTCGAGCTCAACTCGGCGCTGTTGTCGCGGGCGGGCGTGCTCACCTTCAAGCGGCTCGACGACACGGCGCTGGAATCCTTGCTGGAGCGGGCCGAAGCCCATGAGGGGCGCAAGCTGCCTCTGACCGACGATGCCCGCAGCGCCCTGATCGGCATGGCCGACGGCGACGGGCGCGGCCTCATCAATCTGGCCGAGGACGTGTTCCTCAGCCAAGGGCCGGACGCGAAACCGCTCGATCGCGAGGCGCTGGCGACGCTCGTGCAACGGCGCGCGCCGCTCTACGACAAGGGCCAGGACGGTCATTACAATCTCATCAGCGCCCTGCATAAATCGGTGCGCGGCTCGGACCCGGACGCGGCGCTCTATTGGCTGGCGCGCATGCTGGCCGGCGGCGAGGACCCGCTCTATATCGCCCGGCGGCTGGTGCGCATGGCGGTGGAGGATATCGGTCTCGCCGATCCGGCGGCGCTGCTCCAGGCAAACGCCGCCAAGGATGTCTACGACTTTCTCGGCAGCCCTGAGGGCGAGCTGGCGCTGGCGCAAGCCACCGTCTATCTCGCCTCCGCGCCGAAATCGAATGCCGCCTACATGGCGTTCAACGCGGCGATGCGCGTGGCGAAGGAGGGGGGATCGCTTCTGCCGCCGAAGCACATCCTCAACGCGCCGACCACGCTGATGAAGCAAGAAGGCTATGGCCGCGACTACGCCTACGATCACAACGAGAAGGAGGCGTTCTCGGGCCAGAACTATTTCCCGGAAGGGATGGAGCGGCAGCGCTTCTACACGCCGACCGGGCGCGGCTTCGAGCGCGACATCAAGGAGCGGCTGGACCGCTGGGCCGAGATCAGGGCCAAGAAGGGAGCCGGCCGGTGAGAGCTTGGGGGGACTCGGTGTGAAGACTCTGCTGTTCGTGGCTGCCGGCGGGGCGCTTGGTGCCTCCGCGCGCTATTTGGTGGGCGTCGCGTCGGGGCGCCTGCTCGGCTTCGGCTTTCCGTGGGGCACGCTGACGGTCAACGTGCTCGGCTGCTTCATCATGGGCCTGCTGATCGAGGCCATGGCCCTGCGCTGGTCGGTGTCGAACGAACTGCGGGCCTTTCTCACGGTGGGCGTGCTCGGCGGCTTCACCACCTTCTCCGCCTTCTCCGTGGACTTCGCCTTGCTATACGAGCGCGACGCCTATGTCAGCGCCGGCCTCTATCTCCTGGCGTCGGTCGGCCTGGCCATCGCGGCCCTGTTCGCCGGCCTCGCCATCATCCGCGCGCTTTAGCTCATGCCCCCCGTCGAGACCCGCAATGTCAGCGACGAGGAGGACAACATGCGCCTCGACCGCTGGTTCAAGACCCATTACGCGGGCCTGCCCCATAGTCGGCTGGAGAAGCTGTTGCGCACGGGCCAGATCCGCGTCGACGGCGGTAGGGCCAAGGCGAGCACCCGCCTCGTGGCCGGCCAGAGCGTGCGCGTGCCGCCGCTGCCCGACGTGGCGCCGCCGCCCGGGCCGAAGCAGGCTCTGTCCAAGGCCGACCGCGCGTTTCTCGAAGACATCACGCTCTATGAGGACGACGACCTGCTCATCCTCAACAAGCCGCCGGGCATCGCCGTGCAGGGGGGCACCAAGACCACGCGCCATATCGACCGGCTGCTCGAAGGCTTGGGCGACAGTCCCGACACACGGCCGCGGCTGGTTCACCGGCTCGACCGCGACACCTCGGGCGTGCTGGTGATCGCCAAGCGGCGCGCCGTGGCCGCCAAGCTCGGCCGCGCCTTCCAGACCCGCTCGGTGCGCAAGATCTACTGGGCGATCGTCCAGGGCGTGCCGAAGCCGCCGCAAGGCAAGATCGAGGCGGCGCTCGTCAAGGCGGCGACGCCCGCAGGCGACCGGGTGCGAAAGGCGCGGGCGGGAGAGCAGGACCGGGCGCAGAGTGCTGTGACCTATTACGCGGTGGTCGACCGGGCCGGGCAGAAGGTGGCCTTCGTGTCGCTGAAGCCGGTCACCGGGCGCCAGCATCAGCTCAGAGCCCATATGGCGATTCTCGGCTATCCCATTCTAGGGGATGAGAAATATCCGAGTGGGGTGGAGATTCCCGAAGGCATCGACCCGATGCTGCATCTGCATGCGCGGCGCATCTGCTTTCCCCATCCGAGCGGCGAGGGCGTGGTGGATGTGACGGCGCCGCTGCCGCCCCATATGGAGAAGGCGTTCGCCGCTTTCGGCTTCGCGCTCAAGGACGGCGAGGCGGACGACCTCGACTGATCGTTCTCGGCCCGGAGACCCGACGGGAACCAACGGTTGAAGCGATTGTTCATTCTCCGCCGTTAAATCCCTTTTTGGCAGGGGCTCGCAGTCTCGAGCCACAGCGGCATCGGTGATGGCGCGAGAATGAGGACGTCACATGGCTCCGAAAACCAGTTGGTTCACGCATTTCGCACAACTTGCCTCGCATATTACCGGCCGTCCGCTGAGCTTCATCCTGGCCGTGGCGGTGATCCTCGTTTGGGCGGTCACCGGTCCGCTGTTCGGCTATACCGACACGTGGCAGCTTGTGATCAACACGGGCACCACGATCGTGACCTTCCTGATGGTGTTCGTCATTCAGAACACGCAAAACCGGGACACGGCCGCCATGCACATCAAGCTCGACGAGTTGATCCGGGTGTCGCGGGGAGCACGCAATGTCTTGCTCGACCTCGAAGAGCTGGAAGACAAGGATCTGGAAGGGCTCCGGCGGGAATATGAGCTTCTGGCGGAAAAGGACAGAAGCAAAGACCCAAACCAGTCGCCGCCCGCGGCCGCGAAGCCACCACGCAAGACCGCAAGCGCGGCACGGAAAAAGCAAACGTGAGCGAACAAGAGAGCAAGGCGAACGGCGCGGCCGGACCCGGAAAGCGGAGTCTTCCCAAGCGCTTCTACAAGGATGTCACCGTCGAGGATGACGGGGGCAGGGCAGCGCTCCTGCTCGACGGCAGGCCGGTCAAGACGCCGGGCAAGGCGCCGCTGTCGGTGCCGGGACGGACACTGGCCGAGGCGATCGCCGAGGAATGGCGGGCGCAAGGCGACCATATCGACCCTCACACCATGCCGCTCACCAAGCTCGCCAACACGGCCATCGACGGCATCGAGGGACGCAGCGACGCGGTCGTGGACGACATCATGGCTCATGCGCGCAGCGATCTCCTTTGCTATCGGGCGGACGGGCCGGAGGGATTAGTGGCGGCGCAAGGCCAGCATTGGGACCCGGTGATCGCTTGGGCCAAGGACGCGCTAAAGGCGCCGCTTCTCCTGGCTGAAGGCATCGTTCATGTGGCTCAGGATGACGCCGCCATGGAAGCCATCCGCAAGCGGGTGGCGGGCTTCGATGCGTTCGGCCTGGCGGCGCTGCATATGATGACGGCGCTCACCGGCTCGGCGCTCCTGGCGCTGGCGGTCGCCTTGAAGCGGATCTCGCCCGACGAGGCGTGGGATGCGGCCCACGTGGACGAGGACTGGCAGGCCGGTAAATGGGGCGAGGACGCCGAAGCCAAGGACCGCCGCAAAGCCCGCCGGGCGGAGTTCGACGCGGCGGCGCGGGCGCTCCAACTTTCGGAGTCCTGAGAGTCGGTTACGGCCGCTCCTTGCGACGCCGGTCGAACCCCGAGGCCATGTCGGCGATCTTCTCGCAATAGGCCCACATCCCGCGGATCTCGTCGCCGCGCAGGCGTCTGGCAATGGGGTTGGCGCGCAGATCGTAGACCCGGGCGCATTGGATGGGGGCGAGGCGGATGCCCGACGTGGTGGCCGGGTCGTCGGGGTTCGCAAGCTGCTCCTCGGTGACGAGGCGGGCGCGGATGTCGTCCAACTCCTGGCCGACCCGATAATAATAGTATCCGAGCCCGGCCAGGGCGGCGGCGGCGAGCAGCACGGCGGCGGCGATCACCAGTCTCATGGGACGCCCCTCCCAAGGGCCAGAACCCGGCCAGGATGCCCCGTTTGGGGGCTTGCGGCAATCGCGGTTCAATCGCGGTTCGGAGCCCGGATTTCGCCCCGGAATGGGCCCGGCGGGGCCCGTGGCTACTTGCCTCTTTTTCGCCCCATGCTATTCACCTTCACGGCAGCGTCACCTCGGGGAGCGGTTATGAAGGAAGTCGTTGAAGAGCTTGAAATTCGCCGGGCAAAGGCCCGCGACGGCGGCGGTCAGCGGCGCATCGAGGCGCAGCATAAGCGCGGCAAGCTCACGGCCAGGGAGCGGCTGGCGCTCCTGCTCGACGACGGCTCCTTCGAGGAGTTCGACATGTATGTCGAGCACCGCTGCATCGATTTCGGCATGGAGAAGAACAAGTTCCCCGGCGACGGCGTCGTCACCGGCTGGGGCACCATCAACGGCCGCGTGGTCTATGTCTTCGCCAAGGACTTCACGGTGTTCGGCGGGTCGCTGTCGGAAGCCCACGCCAACAAGATGATCAAGATCCAGGACATGGCGCTTCGGAGTAGGGCGCCGGTCATCGGCCTGTTCGACGCGGGCGGCGCGCGCATCCAGGAGGGCGTGGCGGCGCTCGGCGGCTATGGCGAGGTTTTCCTGCGCAACGTGCTGGCCTCCGGCGTCATCCCGCAGATCAGCGTCATCATGGGTCCGTGCGCCGGCGGCGACGTCTACTCGCCGGCCATGACCGACTTCATCTTCATGGTGAAGGACACCTCCTACATGTTCGTCACCGGCCCCGACGTGGTGAAGACGGTGACCAAGGAGGAGGTGACGGCGGAGGAGCTCGGCGGCGCCGTGGTGCACACCACCAAATCGTCCATCGCCGACGGCGCCTACGAGAACGACGTCGAGACGCTGCTTCAGATGCGCCGGCTGATGGACTTTTTGCCCACGAGCAATCTCTCCGGCGTGCCGGAGCTACCGACCCGCGATCCGTGGGACCGTATCGAGCCGTCCCTCGACACGCTGATCCCCGACAATCCGAACAAGCCCTACGACATCAAGGAGCTGATCCATAAGGTCGTGGACGAGGGCGACTTCTTCGAGATCCAGGAGAGCTTCGCCCGCAACATCGTGGTGGGCTTCGCCCGCATGGAAGGGCGCACCATCGGCATCGTCGCCAATCAGCCGATGTTCCTCGCCGGCGTGCTCGACGCGGACGCCTCCCGGAAAGCGGCGCGCTTCGTCAGGTTCTGCGACTGCTTCTCGATCCCGATCGTCACCTTCGTCGACGTGCCGGGCTTCCTGCCGGGCACCGATCAGGAATATGGCGGCCTCATCAAGCACGGCGCCAAGCTGCTGTTCGCCTTCACCGAGGCGACCGTGCCGAAAGTCACGGTCATCACCCGCAAAGCTTATGGCGCGGCCTACGACGTCATGTCGTCAAAGCATATCCGCGGCGACGTGAACTATGCCTGGCCCACGGCCGAGATCGCCGTGATGGGCGCCAAGGGCGCGGTCGAGATCCTCTACCGCGCCGACCTCGGCGATCCGGAGAAGGTCAAGAAGCGCATCGACGAATACACCGAGCGCTTCGCCAATCCGTTCGTGGCGGCGGAGCGGGGCTATATCGACGAGGTGATCGCGCCGCGCGGCACGCGGATGCGGGTCGCCCGCGCGCTCCAGATGCTGCGCAACAAGCATGTCGAGAACCCCTGGAAGAAGCACGACAACATTCCGCTTTAGGGACTCTCACTGTCGTCATGGCCGGGCTTGTCCCGGCATCCACGTCTTTCAATGCAGCAGCGCCTAAATCGTGGATGCCCGGCACAAGACCGGGCATGACGAGGAGTAGGCTAGGCTTCGCGCTATTGCGCGGGCGGCTCCGCCGGTATGAGGAAGCGATCGTAGATCCAGCCGGTCGTGGAGGTCGCGGGATCGGTCACCTGCACCCACCGCCTGTCGCGCCCGGTGACCCGAACCTTGAGGCCGCCGTCGGCGACCTTCACCGTCTCCGAGGATTGCTCGGCCTTCGCGTGCATGTCGACCGCGGTCTTGGTCTCCATCCACTCGGCGGCCGGTTGCGGCTCGGCCGGTGACCCCAAGGCCATCGCGCCATCATATGGCACCGTCTCGCGCGGCGGCGCGATGGCCACCGTCTTGACGGTGTTGACCTTCACCGCTGGCCTCCGCTGCGGGGCCGGAGCCGCTTCGACGATGGACCCGGTCGCTTCGGCTTGTGCGATCTCCTCTGCGGGCGGCGCGCTTTCCGGCCCGTCGACGGCGGCATCCGCTGCCGGAGTGGGGAGGGCCAAAGACTCATCGGCCGTTGCAACCGTTTCGGGAGCGGTCCAGGCCTCGTCGGCGTCGCGACCGCTGCGGGCAATGGCAGGCTCGCGGGCATGTCGACCGTGGCGACCTGAGGAGGCTCCGGGCTGATGCTCGGCCGCGTCGCGGTCTCGACGCCGTCCGGGGCGGCGAGAGCGGCTTCCGAGGTGCTCGCGCTTTGCGCCGGTTGAACGACCGGGTCCGGAGCGGGCGCGCTCTCCACGGTCAGGATCTGGGAGGGCCCCTTATCCTGGGGCGCGGAGTCTTGCCACCACAGGAAGAACAGGAAGGATATCGGCACGAGCATGACGCCGGCCAGCACCGAGACCACGGAACCGAGGGTCAGGCGGCTCTTAGCAGTGGCCGTTGGCGCGAGCGCTGCCGCCGGCATTTTCCGCCGCCCGGCTCCGTCAGGTCTCGCCGGATCAGTGCCGCGGGGCAGCGCGGGTTGCGCTGTGAAGGGTGCCGCGCGTGCCGCCTCGCTCGGGCTTTCGTTGAAACGCTCGAGCAGTGTCGCAAGGCCCGGGCCCGAAAACCCCGGAGAGAGCTTGGCGGCCTCGTCGCGAAGCGGCGGCAATTTGTGCGCGTATTTGGGTGCGGACGGCTGCATGTCTTTCTCCTGGCGTGCCCTGAGGGCGTGCCAATTCGATCACTGTCAAGCCCGATCAATTACCCCCGAAAATGGACCGGAATGTGGGGGCCTCCAACGCCAGGAGCAGGCCGTCGGCGCCCGCGAGCAGAGACAAGAAGCACGACAACATCCCGCTTTAGTGGGATAGAGTTCCTGTCCATCGACAGGGGGGAGCGATGAGTCTCGTCACGATCTATCTGTGTCTGGCCGGCGCCATCGTCGCCGAAACGATCGCCACCATCGCGCTGGCGCAGTCTGAAAGCCTGACCAAGCTTGTGCCGAGCATCATCTCGGTGATCTGTTTCGTCGCCGCCTTCTGGCTCCTGGCCTTTCCGCTTCGGGTGATGCCGGCGGGGCTCGTCTACGCCATCTGGTCGGGGCTTGGGATCGTCCTCATCACGGCGGTCGCCTGGGTCTGGTACAAGCAGGTGCTCGACGCCCCGGCGCTAATCGGCTTGGCCTTCATCACGGTCGGCGTCGTCATCATCAACGTGTTCTCGAAATCCGTGATCGAGTAGGCGCGGCGGCCTCCGTCCATGTCGCCTGCCGGGCAAGCGGGGAGGCTCAGCGGGGGCGGGACCCGCCCAAGCCATCGTGATAGTCTCGGCCCGCACTTCACGCGGGAGAAAACGATGCGGCTGACGCCCCCAACACGGTATGTCTTCTTCTCATCGGTCGTCTTGGCAGTGGCGGCGCTCGTCCTTTACGTCCTCGGCCTCTTCCAGGTGATCGACGGCGCGGCCCATTTCGCGTTCTGGGTCGCCTTCGTGGCGTGGCTGGCGATGACGGCCGGCGTCGCGGCCAAGGGCGTCTAGGACCGGAGACCTCAAACATTCCCTGTGAGTGTTGCCCGGCTGCAATTGCTGCGGTGCAGCGCTTCCTATAACAAGACGCGACTGCAATCTGACAATACGAGGGGGATGAGATGCGTCTTGGCGCCGGTGGGTGGATTCTGGCCTGTTGCGTGGTGGCGATGTCGGGAAGCGCGTTCGCCGTCAGCCTGTCGCATTCGCTCAAGAACTACTACGCGGAGTACGAGATCGTCCTCCACTGCCAGACCCTGTCGCAACTCAGCGCCGACGACGCCGAGGCGGCCAAGTCCGCCATCGCCAAGATCGAGACTTATTATCTGAACAAGGATTCCTCGATCGACAAAGCCCCGCTGCTGAAAGCGGCCATTGCCGACAAGGACGAGGCTTCCGGATCCTGGCGCGGAGCGGCCCGTCGGGCCTGCGGCCCTATTGCCGCCAGTCGCTGCATGAGCTCTTGACCAAGGTCGAGGAGATCGGCCCGGTCGCCAGCGGGCAATAGGGACCTGCCCCCAGCGCTTCAGGTCATTTCGGGCTCCCCGGCCTTGCCGTTTCATGCGATCAAGAGGCTTGGCGCGGCAACCGAACCCGGCGGTGATCTATGAGACCTCAAGCCTGGACGTTCTCTGCGGCCTTGCTTTTTGCCGCGGCCGCATCGTCGAGCGCTTGGGCGTATCAGGCCGGCTGGCGAGCCACGGGCCTTTATGAGGCGATCGTCGCCGCCGATTGCAGCGATTGCGAGGAAGAGCTCGGCATCATCATCGCCTGCAAGGGGAACGGCCTGCCGGCCGAGGTGACCGTCAACGCCGCGGCCAGCCAGTCAGGCCAAGACGGCGCCGAGGCGCCCGTCACCTTCACCATCGATGGCGAGGATTTCACCCGCACGGCGCGGACCGTGGAATACGGCCTGATCGGCTTCACGCCGGTGTTCAGCCTGCCGCCGGACGATCCGATCGTGGAGGCGCTCCAGGGCGGCTCCCGCGCCTTCGTCTCGTTCAACGGCGCGCGCGCCAAGCTCGGCCTCAAGGGCTCGCGCGAGGCGCTCGACATCTTCAAGGCCCATTGCGGCTGGACCGAAGCCGGGTTCCTGCAAAATCAGGCGCGCGCCGCCGCGCAAGCCGCCAGCGCGCCACCGGCGCCAGCACCCGTTGGCGATGCGGGCGCAAGCCAGACGGCCACGGGCAAGCCGATCGCCACGGCGATCTATCGCTGTGAAGGAAATAAGGGGATCGACGCCACCTACTATCCCGACTCCGTCGAGCTGACGCTGACCGACGGGCGGAGCCTCGCGCTGCCGCAGGTGATCTCCGGCTCCGGCGCGCGCTATGCCAACGCGGACGAGAGCTTCGTGTTCTGGAACAAGGGCGACACCGCCTTCATCACCGAAGGCTCGGACGAGAACATCACCTTCAAGGATTGCGCTGCCATCCAGTGAGGGTGCTGGACGCGGGGAAATTCGCGCCGCTTATCCCCGCCCGCTTCTTTGTGGGCTGCCGCGCTTCTATTGGCCCTACGGGCCTTCGGCCTGTTTGAGGGCGGCGCGACTCAAACGCGGTTATCCCCGCCCTCCGAGGCTGCGGTACAATCATCCATCCCTCGTCCATGAGGACGCGAGCTGCAGACCGTCTGTGTCTCGGGGTGAGGGACGCGGCGCCCGAGGTGGCGCGGTACGCATGGGTCATCGTGGACAGGAAGAGCCACCA
>NZ_LPWF01000002.1 GCF_001723305.1 Methyloceanibacter superfactus | reverse complement strand
CCCAAGTCCCGAACGACAGACGGTCTGCAGCTCGCGTCCTCATGGACGAGGGATGGGATGATTGTACCGCAGCTTCGGAGGGCGGGGATAAGCCGGGGACACGTCGACGACACTATGACGGCCTGCACCATGGTAATGCGGCGGCGTTCGCGTTAAGTTCGAGGCTGCTGGGGCATGACATTGACTTTGATCGGGGGCGAGTATGAGAAAATTTGCAGTCGTTGCGGCCTTGTTTGCCGCGTGTCTGTTCGCGGGCTGCGAGCAGCCGAAGGACGACGAGACATCCAAAGAGCCGTCTGAGCAGCCCGCCACTGAGGCGCCGGCCACCGAAGCGCCCGCGGCGGAGGACGCCGCGCCGGCTGAGGAACCCGCTGCCGAGGAGCCTGCTGCGGAAGAGCCTGCTGCCGAGGAGCCTGCGGCCGAAGAAGAGCCCGAGGCGGTGATGGAAGAAGAGACCATGGAGGTCATCTCGGTCCCGCCGACGGTCTCCGAGGACGCACCGTCGGAGCCGCATGCGGGCGAGCCCCCGTCGGACTCGCAGCCGCAGCCGGTCTACCCCGAGGGTGAGCCGGACGGCGCCGCGATGGATATGGAAGAGCCCGCCGGCGAAGCGGTGATCGAAGAAGAGACCATGGAAGTCGACACCCCGGACGGCCCGGCCGTGATCGAAGAGGACACCATGGCGGTGGAAACACCCGATGGCGAGGCGATGGTGGAAGAAGACACCATCGTGGTCCCGCCGACGATCGCCGAGGACGCGCCGTCCGAGCCGCACAAGGGCGAGGCGCCGTCGCCGAGCCAGCCGCAGCCGGTCTATCCGGACGCGCGCCGTAGGAGCTGTGAGGCCCTCGATCCAATCGAGGGCCTACCCCCGCGTTGCACCTTTCTGTGAGCGCTAGGGCAATTGGTCATGGAAGAGCCGTCACGCCCGGAGGACTGGACGCCGGATCAGGCGCCGGATTTGGCGGCCTTCGTCAGCCACGCCAAAGAAGACCTCAAGGCGGCGCAGGCGATCACCGCCGCGCTGGAAAAGCGTGGGCTGAAATGCTGGATCGCGCCACGCGACGTCAGGCCCGGATGCACCTACGCGGGCGAGATCATCAAGGGCATCGAACGCTCGCGCTGTTTCGTCCTGACGCTCTCTAAATCCAGCAACCAGTCCGCTTTCGTTGGGCGTGAGGTCGAGCGCGCCATCAGCAAGCGGAGGCCGATCTTCACCATTCGCATCGAGCCGGTCGATCCTTCGCCCGGCCTCGAGCTGTTTATCTCGAACACCCAGTGGATCGATGCATTCGGCGGCGGGACGGCCGAGTTCGACCGTCTGGCGGACCTGATCGCCGCAGCCGAAGGCGGCGAGGCGCCGCAAGCCGTCCCGGCCCTGCAAACCGAAGCTCTCCCCCCCGCCGGCCGGTCCAGGCGGGGGCTCCTGGTGCGGGGCTGCTGGCTGCCGTGCTGCTGGCAGGTCTAGGAGGCTTCATCCTCTGGGCGGTTCAGGAGCGGTCTCAGAGCCTGCCGGTCGAGCCGCCCCCGACCGATGAGCCGGCCTTTGCCCAGACGCCGCCGGAGGAGACGCCGACGCCAGCGCCGGCCCCGGAAGTCTCCGAGGCGGTGACGCCGGCGGAAACGCCGGACGAGCCCGAAGCGGTGACGCCAGCATTTGCGCCAGCGGACACGCCTGAAATTGCGCCAGCGGAGCCGCCGGAAGAGGCGCCGCCGGCGCTCGCCGAACCCGAGGTGGATCTGCCCCGGCCCAGCACGGAGACGGAGGATTGCAGCCGCTCCGGCGACACGACCATTTGCGCCAGCTCGGTGCTCGCGCCGGGCCATGGCAACAGCTATGGGCCGCAGAACTTGACCGACGGGAACGACAGCACGGCCTGGGTCGAAGGCCGCGACGGCCAGGGTCTCGGCGAGTTTGCCGTGGTCGAGTTCGGGTCGCCGCGCATGGTGCGCACCCTCACCATTCGCAACGGTTACAACAAGAACGCCGACATCTTTGCGAAGAACAGCCGGGCGAAGGATGTGGAAATTCGGTTCTCCAACGGGGACAGCCTGGAGATCACGTTGCGTGATGAGCCCGGTTCGCAGAGCATGGCGCTCGCCCAGCCGATCGAGACCAAATGGATCGCGCTCGTTATTCGCTCGGTCTATCCAGGATCGAAATATGCCGACACCGCGATCAACGAGATCAGCGTAGACACGGATTAAAGTTCGGCGCCGACGCGCCCGGTGCGGCTACGCCAAACGCTAATGCCGGAAGTGGCGCATGCCGGTGAACACCATGGCGAGGCCGGCTTCGTCGGCGGCGGCGATCACCTCGTCGTCGCGCATGGAGCCGCCCGGCTGGATCACCGCCGTGGCGCCGGCTTCGGCCACCACTTGTAAGCCGTCGGCGAAGGGGAAGAAGGCGTCCGACGCGGCGACGGAGCCGATCGTCAGCGGCGCGTCTAGCCCGAGCGCTTGCGCCGCGTCTTGCGCCTTACGCGCGGCGATGCGCGCGGAGTCCACGCGGGACATCTGGCCGGCGCCGATGCCGACCGTGGCGCCGTCCTTCGCGTAGACGATGGTGTTCGACTTCACGTGCTTCGCCACGGTGAAGGCGAAGATGAGATCGGCGAACTCCTGGTCGGTGGGGTGACGCTTGGTCACCACTTGGAGATCGGCGCCCTCGACCATGCCGTTGTCGCGGGACTGCACCAGGAAGCCGCCCGCGAGCGAGCGGAAGGTGAGGCCCGGCGCGCGCGGATCGGGCAGCCCGCCGGCGAGCAGCAGACGCAAATTCTTCTTCCCCGCGACGATCTCCTTCGCTTCGGGTGTGGCTTCCGGCGCGATGATCACCTCGGTGAAGATCTTGACGATCTCTGTCGCCGCCTCTTCGTCGAGATCGCGGTTGAGCGCGACGATGCCGCCGAAGGCGCTCGTGGAATCGCAGGCCAGCGCCTTCTCGTAGGCGGCGGCCAGCGTGGGCGCGATGGCCACGCCGCACGGATTGGCGTGCTTGATGATGGCGACCGCCGCCGAGCGCTTCGGATCGAACTCGGCGACGAGCTCATAGGCCGCGTCGGTGTCGTTGAGATTGTTGTAGGAGAGCTCCTTGCCCTGCACCAGGATGGCGCTAGCGACGCCGCAACGCTGCTCCGAGGTTTGGTAGAAGGCGGCCTGCTGATGCGGGTTCTCGCCATAGCGGAGTGCGCGCTCGAGCGTGCCGGCGATGACGCGCGTCTCCGGCATGTCGTGGCCGAGCTGCTCGGCGAACCAGGTGGCGATGCCCGCGTCATAGGCGCTCGTATGGGCGAAGGCCTTGGCCGCGAGCGTCTTGCGCAACGGAAGGGTGGTGCCGTCGAGACGCTCGATCTCGTCGAGCACGTCCATATAGTCGGCCGGGTCCACCACCACGGTGACGCCGGCATGGTTCTTCGCCGCCGCGCGATCATGGCGGGTCCGCCGATGTCGATATTTTCGACGCAGATGTCGAAATCGCCGCCCGCGCGCACCGTGGCGGCGAAGGGATAGAGATTGACCACGAGCAGGTCGATCGGCGGGATGCCGTGCTCTTCCAAGGCCTTCTCATGCGTGGCGTTGCCGCGCATGGCCAGCAGCCCGCCGTGGATCTTCGGATGAAGCGTCTTCACCCGCCCGTCCATCATCTCAGGGCTGCCGGTAACCTCGGCGACGTCGATCACGCTCAACCCGGCATTCCTGAGCGCCTTGGCGGTGCCGCCCGTCGACACGAGCGCGACGCCGCGATTGGCGAGCGCCGTGGCAAAATCGACCAGACCCGTCTTGTCGCTGACCGAAAGCAGCGCCCGGGTTATCTTTCTCGTTTTCATGGTCACGCTCTAAAGCAAAATCCATTCGATTTGAATCGTCATACCCGGCCTTAATCCGGGCATCCATGCCGGTCCGCAATAGCCTAATAGGCCAATGGATTGGATCGCCGGCTCAAGCCCGGCAATGACGAATGAGAGGGCTCATTCCTGGCTCGCGCCCGTTCCGGCCTCGTTGGGGTCGACCAGGGGATGGGCGTCCGTGTCGCCGGTCCGCTCGATATTCCACACGATGCGGACCTCGCGCGCCTCGCCCATCATGCCGCTCAGCACCACTTGCGAGGTCGGCTGCGGCCCGCGCTGGTCGGCGAGCAGCATGCTCTCCTCGATCGCGGTCTCCTCGGCATTGGAGCTGATGCGCCAGGTCTCGCCGTTGCGCAGGATCAAGGTGACGGCGCTGCCGTCGCCGGTGATCTGCGCCTTCACGCTCGGATGCAGATGAAAGCGGATGGCGTAGGCGCCGGCGATCAGCCCGTCGGGGCTCTTGAGACCGCGCGTGGAGAGCTTGTCCTCGCTCGAGATGAGATTGCCTGACGGCTGCACCAGGATCTGCCGCGAATGGCTCACCCCGTAGCGGCTCATATAGCCGTCATGGGAGCCCTTGATGCGCAGGTTGTCGCCCTGATCCGAGAAGGCGCCTTGCGGGTTCATCGGCCCCGACAGCGTGGCGTCCGCCGGGGGCAGGGCGCCGTTGGCCATACCGTTGAACTCGGCCAGCGAATCTTCCTCCAGGCTCAGCGTCGAATGGGCCGGCGTGGTGCGGGCGTAGAGGCGCCACTCCTCGTGGTCGGCGGAAGGCGCGCCGCAATTGATGATCATGGGCGCGTCGCCCGAGCTCATCTCGAAGGACAGGAAGCCGGCATGGGCCTTGGTGGTAAGCGAGGTGATCGGCGGCGGGCCTAGATCGCAGATGATGAGCGTGGTGCCGCATTCGAGCCGCACATAGCCGGAGTTCGACGCGGTCCGCACGGGAGAGCCTTCGATGTCGTCATAGGCGAGCACCGTGGCGAGCGCGTCGGTCGGCGTCGGCCCGGCGCCGTTGAACCGCGCGATGGTGCCGTCCGCGCCGCGGAAGAAGCGCAGCATCGGCATGATGCGGTCGATGGCGTCGGTGAGTTCCTTGGGCGGCACCCGGTCGCGCGCTACGAAACATTGCCGAAGCGGCAACAGGTCGAGCAGCAGCTCGATGAGGGCTTCCGGGTTGCGGGAGATATGCCCGCCATCGGGGAGGATCTGCCGGTCGAGCTCCTTGCAGAAGGGCCGCGTGTAGCGTCGACCACGGCCTGCTGCTCGGCGATGCACAGGCCCGCATAGAGGAGCGCCATGAGGGTGAGCAGGCGGGGCGTGCCGTCCGGCGTGTCGCGATAGCTCGCCGACAGATAGCGGAGCTGCGCGGTGAGTGCCTTCAAGAAGGCCTCATAGGCCTGCGGCTCGCCGGAATCGAGGATGAGCACCGAGTTGGAGAGCCAGGAGATGACGCGGCGGGCGACGATCTCGGGCTGCCAGGCGAGCCCATGCACGGAGCGGCGCAGCCGGATGAAGTCGTGGACCAGCGCTTTGGCCTGCTCCCGCGACAGCTCTGAGTCGGCGGCGCGCAAATGCCGGAGCCAGCCGAAGCCGTAAAGCTCCCGGGCCCAATTGGCGGATGGCGGCCGGATCTCGAACGGCGACTCCGCGCCGAGCTCGGCGAGCTTTCCCGCGAGCCCGAAATGGCCGTTATAGACCTCGGTGGCGAAGCTCGGATCGGCCGTGCGCAACTCTTGCGGGGCGAGCAGAAGCTGCTCCGCCTGGCTGCCGGGATAGCTGATGGAGGCCATGCTGGCGAGCATCAGGCGTCGCAGCGGGCTCGGGCCGCCAAGATGCACCTCTTGAACGCGGGACCCGCGCTCGAAGGCCTGATCACCCACCATATGGGTCATTCTCCACTCAAGCCGCGCTTGTGGTCCAAAAGCGCAGGCTTCCCCGCCGCGTAGTACGCCTGCGATGCATTTTCGGGCAGCAAGCCTCCGGGAGCAAGTGGCATCCGGGAAATCGTTAACCGTTCCGCTTGAGCCGGGCGGCGAAGAACCCGTCCATGCCGCTCCATTCCGGGCTGCCGAGCTGGAGATCGAAGGGAAAGGTCCGCAAAACGCCCGAGCTTTCGCCCACTCCGTGTCGCCGAACGGCTCGTCCGGCTGAAGCGGATCGATCTCCATAGCCGGGTTTCTCGCCATCAGCGCGGCAACCTGCGCCTCGCCCTCGACCGGCTCGAGTGAGCAGGTGGAATAGACGAGGCTGCCGCCGGGCTTCAGCAGGCTTACCGCGTTGTCGAGGAGCCGCGTCTGGACGGCTGCCAGCTCCTCGATGTCCTTGGCCGTCTTGAGATAGGGAATGTCGGGATGGCGCCTTATCGTGCCGGTGGACGAGCAGGGCGCATCGAGCAGGATGGCGTCGAAGCGCTCCTCCGGCTGCCAGCTCCCGGCATCGGCCCGCACCGTCTCCGCGGCGAGCCCGAGCCGCTCCAAATTGCCGGCGAGCAGCTTGAGCCGCGTGCTCGACCCGTCGACAGCGACCACCGAAGCGCCGGCGAGAGCCAGTTGCGCCGTCTTGCCGCCGGGCGCGGCGCAGAGATCCGCCACGCGCTTGCCCGCGATGTCGCGCAGATACTGCGCCGGCAGCGAGGCGGCGGCGTCCTGCACCCACCAGGCGCCCTCGTCGAACCCGGGCAACTCCTCGATGCGGCCTTTGGGCAGGAGGCGCACGCTTCCCGTCGGCAGCACGCGCCCTTCCAGCCTCTCGGCCCACATGTCGGGATCGGATTTCACCGTCACGTCGAGCGGCGGCTCGATCAGCTGCGCGTCGGCGATTCTATGCGCCCTCTCCTCGCCCCAGGACGCGACCCAGCGCTCCCACAGCCAGTCCGGCGTGTTGACGCGGCCGGCGTCGAGGCTCTCGGCGATGGCCTCACCCTTCTCCGACACGCGGCGCAGCACGGCGTTCACCAGCTTGTCGTAGCGCTTGGCGCGCGGGTCCCATTGCGCCAGCCGCACGGCGAGGTCGATGGCCGCGTGCGGCGGCGTCTTGAGGAAGATGAGCTGGGCCGCGCCCGACAGCAGGATCGCATAGAGCGAGCCCGACTTGGCCGGCAGGCCGCGCTCGAGGAAGCTGTTCAGCACATGGTCGAGCTGGCCGCGCCGCCGCAAGGAGACGCCGACGATGGCGCGGGCGAGCGCCCGGTCGCGCACCGGCAGGTCGAACATGACGCCCTTGTCGCGTGAGCGGCCGAGCACCTCGTCGAGCGATTGCTTCTTCTGAAACACGGCGTCGAGGAGGGCCACGGCGGCGCGCCGGGCCGGCAAGCCGACCTGGTGGTCGCGCGTCGGCGACAGCGGCTTGGGCGCGGGGTTGCGGGCGGTCATGTACGTCTCGCGGCGGGCGCCGCGCCATTCAACTCGCCGAGCGACTGGCGAACGACAACCCAGCTTCCTTGAATGGCGAGGCTCGCATGATGCTTGCGACGATCACGTCCGGCCACAACGTGCCGGTCCCCAGCACGCCGGCCGCGGCAAGCAGAACCGCCAAATTGCCGAGGACATCGTTCCGCGAGCAGATCCAGGCAGAGCGCAGGTTCGATTCCGCGCTCCGGAAGCGGTAAAGCAGCACCGCTACCCCGGCGTTCGCCAGCAATGCGGCGGTTCCGACCGCGCCCATGACGAACGGCTCGGGCACGCGCCCCGACACGATCTGCCAAACGACCTCGCCGATCACCCACAGGCCCAGCGCGCCCATGGTGAGGCCCTTGAACATCGCGGCGCGGGCGCGCCACGTGAGCGCGAGGCCGATGACCGAAAGACTGATGGCGTAGTTGAAGCTGTCGGCCAGGAAGTCCAGCGCGTCGGCGTGAAGGCTCACGGAGCCCGCGACCACGCCGGCCACGATCTCGACCGCGAACATCGCCGCGTTGATCGCGAGCGCTATCCAGAGGATGAGGCGGGAAGTATCCGGCTCGGGCGTGTGGTTGCAGCAACCGGCGCTCATAGGCACCCCTTACGCGCTCTTGGCGGAACGATCAACGCGGGGTCTTTAGCCCCAGGGTCCGCGGGATGTGGGCGCCGGGCCCGAGGACCACGGCCCAGCCGGCATGGGCTCCGTGTCCCTGGCCGGTACACCGCCCATCGTCCGCGACATCTCAACGAGCCGCGCGACGCGGTTCTCCACGTTGGGGTGGGTCGAGAAGAGATTGTCCATGCGCGCGCCGGACAGCGGGTTGACGATGAAGAGATGCGCCGAGGCCGGATTGCGCTCTGCCGCCATGTTGGGGATCTGATGCGCCGCGCCTGAGATCTTCTGAAGCGCGGTGGCGAGCGACAGCGGCTGGCGGCTGATCTCCGCGCCGCCCTTGTCCGCCTCGTATTCGCGCGTGCGGCTGATGGCCATTTGCACCAGGCCCGCGGCGAGCGGTCCGAGGATCATCAGCGCCAGGCCGCCGATCATGCCGACGCCGCCATTGTCGTTGTTGCGCCCGCCGCCGGTGAACATGGCGAAATTGGCCAGCATGGAGATGGCGCCGGCGATGGTCGCGGTGATGGTCATCAGCAGCGTGTCGTGGTGGCGGATATGGGCAAGCTCATGAGCGATGACGCCGGCGAGCTCGTCCTTGCTCACCATGTTCATCAGCCCGGTGGTGACGGCGACCGCCGCGTTCTCCGGGTTGCGGCCGGTGGCAAACGCGTTCGGCTGCGGGTTCTCCATGATGTAGACCTTGGGCATGGGGAGCCCGGCATTGACGGCGAGCTTGCGCACCATGTCATAGAGCTCCGGCGCGCTGCGCGGATCGACCTCGCGCGCGCCATACATGCGCAGCACCGCCTTGTCGGAGTTCCAATAGGCCCACAGATTCATGCCGCCGGCGACGACCAGGGCGATGACCATGCCGGTCTGGCCGCCAAGCAAAAAGCCGATGCCCATGAACAGGGCGGTCATGGCGGCCAGCAGGATGGCGGTGCGGAAATAGCTCACGGAAACCTCCACGAAAGGTGCTTCGCCGGCAAAAACCCGACGCGTTCAATATGTTGGGGGTCTCAGGGCCTGGGACAAGACGCTCAATTGGAATGGATTGCCGGGTCAAGCCCGGCAATGACGGCGGTGGAGAAGGGGGTTGGCCGAGACAGATCCTGACTTCCGGCAGATCCCGGCGCACAGCCTTAAGACCGCGTTGACCTTAACGCTTCGTCAATCCGCACGCGGCATGCTGCCTCGCGAGACAAGCGTTCGAGGAGTCGCCCAGCCATGCCAGCCGCAGCCATCCAAGCCTCCGAAACCGCCGCCAAGCGCCGGACGCGCCGGGCGAAAGCCGTACCGGTCAGCGACACCCAGCTCTCGGCGGAGCAGAAGCGCCTGATTCGCTTAAGTTTTCTCAGGGTCGAGCCGGCGCTCGACCTGGTTGCGCAGCTCTTCTTCCTGAAGCTGTTCCGGCTCGATCCGTCCTTGCGCAAGAAGTTCTCGGGGCCGGTGGAGATCCAGGCCCGCAAATTCGCCGCCGGCGCCAAGCTCGCCATGATCTCGCTCGGTCATGAGGATGGGCTGGCGCCCACGCTCAAGCTGCTCGGGGCGCGGCATCGCCAGCTCGGCATCCGCGCGCGGCATTACCGCACCATGTCCCGTGCGCTCGTGTGGACGCTGGAGCGCTCGCTCGACAAGAGCTTCGACCGCGACACCAAGGACGCCTGGAACACGCTGCTCGCCTATTTCACCAAGGTGATGGCGGGCTGACAGACGCTACTCGGGGGCCTCTTCGGAGGCCTCCTGGCCGGCCGTCTCGTCCTCGTGGACGACCTTGACCGTGACCTTCCCGGCTTCGTCCACATAGACCATGACGTCCTGATCCGGCTCCAGAATCTGGGGCTTGCCGTCCACCGTGAGCTGGTCTTCCGCCACCACGACCTCATGGCCGTCGACGATGACCTTGATGCCGTCGGCGATCGATTCCTGCGTCATGCTCTTATAGTGGCCGGCCACCGTCACCGTGCGGTTGCCCACCGACAGCGATAGGGCCTGTGTCGGCGGCCCGCCCGTGCCCCAATTGCCGATCAGGAGCACGAAGGCGATTACCAGCGCCAGAACGATCCCGAGACCGACCAGAATTCGCATCAGCCAAGTCATCCGCGTCCCCTCCCCCGCCTCTTTGTACGACGAGTCCGGCCGCCGAGTCTCCCCACGCGTGAGACCGGCCTAAGCCGGTCTCCGGTTCTGGCGGTTCTCGACGAGATCCGTCACCACGCCGGGATCGGCCAGGGTCGAGGTGTCGCCGAGATTGCCGAATTCGTCCTCGGCGATCTTGCGCAGGATTCGGCGCATGATCTTGCCCGACCGCGTCTTGGGCAGCCCCGGGGCGAACTGGATCTGGTCGGGCGAGGCGATCGGTCCGATCTCGTTGCGGACCCAGTCGCGCAGCTCCTTCTTCAGCGCGTCGGAGCCCTCCTCGCCGGACATCAGGGTGACATAGCAATAGATGCCTTGGCCCTTGATGTCGTGCGGATAGCCGACCACGGCGGCCTCCGAGACCTTGGGATGGGCGACCAGCGCGGACTCGACCTCCGCCGTGCCCATGCGGTGGCCGGACACGTTGATCACGTCGTCGACGCGGCCGGTGATCCAGTAATAGCCGTCGGCGTCGCGCCGGCAGCCGTCGCCGGTGAAGTACTTGCCCTTGTAGGCGGAGAAATAGGTCTCCACGAAGCGCTGATGGTCGCCATAGACCGTGCGCATCATGCCGGGCCAAGCGTCGAGGATGACGAGATTGCCCGCCGCCTCGCCTTCGAGAATGTTGCCGTCGGCATCGACGATGGCCGGCTGCACCCCGAAGAAGGGCAGCGTCGCGGAGCCGGGCTTGAGCTTGGTGGCACCCGGCAACGGCGTGATGAGAATGCCGCCGGTCTCCGTCTGCCACCACGTGTCCACGATCGGACAGCGCTTCTCGCCGATCACGTGGTAGTACCACTCCCACGCTTCCGGGTTGATCGGCTCGCCCACGCTGCCGAGCAGCCTGAGCGATTTCCGGCTCGTGTTCTTCACATGCTCGTTGCCCGCGCCCATCAGCGCGCGGATCGCCGTCGGCGCGGTGTAGAAGATGTTGACCTTATGCTTGTCGACCACCTGCCAGAAGCGCGAGGCGTCCGGATAGTTCGGCACGCCCTCGAACATCAGCGTGATCGCGCCGTTGGCGAGGGGCCCGTAGACGATGTAGCTGTGGCCCGTGACCCAGCCGACATCCGCGGTGCACCAATAGACATCGCCGTCGTGATAATCGAAGACGTATTGATGCGTCATCGCCGCGTAGACGAGATAACCGCCCGTCGTATGCAGCACGCCCTTGGGCTTTCCCGTCGAGCCCGACGTGTAGAGAATGAACAGCGGGTCTTCCGCGTTCATCTCCTCCGGCGGACATTCCGCCTCGGCGCCTGCCATCGCCTCGTCAAGCCACACGTCGCGGCCGTCCGTCCACGGCACGGTGCCGCCGGTGTGGCGCACGACCAGCACGGTCTTGACGTGTCCGTTCTTCTGAAGCGCGGTGTCGGTATTCGCTTTCAGCGGAATCTTGCGGCCGCCGCGCAAGCCTTCATCGGCGGTGATGACGAACTCGGATTTGCAATCCTCGATACGGCCGGCCAGCGCGTCCGGCGAGAAGCCGCCGAACACGATCGAATGGACGGCGCCGATGCGCGCGCAAGCCAGCATGGCGTAGGCCGGCTCGGGGATCATCGGCAGGTAGATGGTGACCCGGTCGCCCTTCTTGACGCCTTGGGCTTTCAGCACGTTCGCGAGGCGGCACACATTGTCGTAGAGCTCGCGATAGGTGATGTGCTTCGCCGGCGTCTTCGGGTCGTCCGGTTCCCAGATGATGGCGGTCTGCTTGCCGCGCTTCTTCAGGTGCCGGTCGACGCAGTTGGCGGCGACGTTGAGCGTGCCGTCCTCGAACCATTTGATCGAGACGTTGGGGAATTCGAATGTGGTGTTCTTGACCCGCGTGTAGGGCTTGATCCAGTCGAGACGCTCGCCTTCCTTGCCCCAGAACTTGTCGGGCTTCTCGACGCTCTTCTCGTAGAGCTTCTCGTATTTGTCCTTGTCGATGAAGGCGTTTTCCTTCCACGCCTTCGGAACTTTCAAGGTCTCGACCTTGTACGTTTTGTGCTCGGACATTTGGGCCGTTCCTCCATACGCGAACGCGGTTTTGCGTTCATTTTTTTGACAGGCCGGATGGTTCCTCCCGCCTAGACGCCAAAGGCGCCGATGACGGCGCCCTGGATGAGCAACACGGCGAGCCAATGCCCGCCATCGATGAGTGTCAGCATCGGCTTGGCGTGCCCGAAAGCGTGGTTCACGCCCATCGTGGTGATGACGAAGCCGAGCCAGCAGAAGAAACCGGTGATCAAACCGCCGCGGACGGTCACGCTGCCGAGATGGCCCATGATCCCCGCCAGCATCGACGCCATGACGAGAAGGGCGACGAGCGCGATGACGAAGGGCAGGGCCTTGGCGGCGCCGGCACCCTGATCGAGCTCGCCTCTGGTCTTGCCGATGGCGCGTAGCCACACGCCGCCGAGCACCATGTACCACACCGCGCCGAGGCCGAATCCCGCGAGGGCGGCGATGACGACGGCCGCGTAATTCACACCTGAGAATGTCATGCTTTCCCCCTGTGACGGCGTCGAGCGTGTCTCGACTTTACCCCAAGCGCAAGAGTTCCGGCACTATGCCTTAGGAGGATGTGGGAGACCGCCGAGCGCACAGACTTTCTGCCATTCTGCGACCGTCACCGGCTGCACCGAGAGCCGGGAGTTGTTGACGAGCACCATGTCCTTCAGCTGCGGCGTGGCCTTGATGTCCGCGAGCGTCACCGGTTTCGGCAGGTCGGCCACCGCGGCGACGTCGACGCACTCCCACTGGCCCGAGCCGTCGGTCGAGTCCGGATGCGCCTCCGCCACCACCTTGACGATGCCGACACAGGCTTTCTCGCCGACCGAGTGATAGAAGAAGGCGAGGTCGCCCTTCTTCATGGCCCGCATATTGTTGCGCGCCTGGTAGTTGCGCACGCCGTCCCACTCGGCGCCCGCCTTGCCCTCTTTCTTCTGCTGGTCCCAGGACCAGGCGCCGGGCTCGGATTTCATCAGCCAGTAGGCCACGGGCGCTTCAAGCCTTCTCGTCCGGATTGTTGATGGACCATTTCCACGGCCGGATCTCGACATGGGCGAAGACGCCGGCCTTGGCGAAGGGATCGCCGTCGGCGATCTTGCGCGCGGCCTCGAGCGACGGCGCCTCGACCACGACCAGGCTGCCGTTCATGGTCTCGCCGTCTTCGGCGGTGAAGGGGCCGGCGAATTTCAGCGTCTCGCCGAGGCTCTTCAGATAGGCGAGATGCTCCGGGCGGTTCGCTTTGCGGATCGGCAGGCCGTCCGGCTTGTCGGTGCAGATGAAGGCAAACAGCATTCGTCTTCCTTTGAGTGTCGGAGAGGCTATTGCGGCGCTCTAGCCCTGTCCATGCTTGTCACATCTCGGGGCGCAGCGGCCGGGCGAGCAGCGCCTCGATGGCTTCGTCGACCGTGGTGAGCCCCGAGATCACCGCATGCACGGCCTCCGCGATGGGCAGCTCGATGCGCCGCGCGCTAGCGATCTCGACCATGGCGGACGCGGTGGTCACGCCCTCGGTCACGGTGAGCCTCCCCGATAGCGCCTCGGCCGCGCTCTGCCCTTGTCCGAGCGCCACCCCGAGCGACATGTTGCGCGATTGCGGGCTGCCGCAAGTCAGCACCAGATCGCCGAGCCCGGAGAGCCGATCATGGTGTCGGAGCCGGCCGCCCAGCGCCACGCCGAACCGCGCCATCTCCGCGAAGCCGCGCGTGACGAGCCCCGCATGGGCGGATGCGCCGAGCTCCTTGCCGACGACGATGCCGGCGGCGATGGCGTAGACATTCTTGACCGCGCCGCCGATCTCCGCGCCGATCACGTCGCCGCTCCAATAGCAGCGGAACGGCGAGTGGCTGAGCGCATGGCTCAGCGCCCGCCCCAAGTCCTCTTCGCCGGTCGCGAGCGTCACCGCCGCGGGCAGTCCGCTTGCGACATCGGCCGCGAAGCTCGGTCCCGACAGCACGGCGATATCCGCCGCCGGCATGAGGTCGCCGGCCACTTGGGATAGGAGCCGGCCGTCGCCTGCTCGATGCCCTTGGAGCAGATGACCAGCGGCTGGCCTCCCGCAAATAGGGGCAAGCTCGGCCCCGATGGCGCCCACATGCTGCGCCGGCGTCACCATCAGCAGCATGTCGCAGGTGGCGGCCTCGTTGAGCCGCGACGTCGCCTCGATGGCCGGGTCGAGGGCGATATCCGGCAGGAACACGTCGTTTCGGTGCGCATCGTTGATGGCGGCGACGGTCTCGGGCTCCCGCGCCCAGACCAGCACGTCGCGCCCGGCCCGCCGCGCGATGACGGCAAGTGCCGTGCCCCACGCGCCCGCGCCGATAACCCCCACCGATTGAAGCGCCATGTCTGTCCCCCAGCTCTTATTAGCGCAGTTTCTCAGGTCTTAGGTCAACTCGAGGCGCCCGCCCACAAGCCTCAAGCCTTGACCCCGGCTCCGAGCGCCGGCGGCGCTTCCGGGTCGAGTGGCCAGCGGGCCCGTGCCGGTGCGGCCATATCGTCCACGAGGCCACGCGCCAGCCGTTCCGCGCCTGCCCAGGCGATCATGGCGGCATTATCGGTGCAGAGCTGCGGCGGCGGCACCACGACGCGGAAGCCGCGCGCGCGGGCGGTATCCTCCAGCGCCGCCTTGAGGCGTTGATTGGCGGCGACGCCGCCCGCCACCACCAGGGCGCGCTGCGCGTCGCTCCCCAGCCGCGCCAGGTAGATGTCCATGGCCTTGGCCGTGCGGTCGCTCACCACCTCGGCCACGGCGTCCTGGAAGCTGGCGCAGAGATCGGCGACCGCCGCCTCGCTGAGCGGCGCCCGGGCGAGCGCCTCGTGGCGGAGGGCCGTCTTGAGCCCGGCGAAGGAGAAATGCGGCTCGGGACGCCCCAGCATGGGGCGCGGCAGCTTGATGGTGGGGCGGCCGCGCGCGGCGTGGGCCTCCACCTCCGGACCGCCGGGATAGCCGAGACCCAGCAGCTTCGCCGCCTTGTCGAAGGCTTCGCCGAGCGCATCGTCGAGCGTGGTGCCGAGCCGGTCGTAAGACCCCACATCCTTGACGATGAGAAGTTGCGTATGGCCGCCCGAGACGAGCAGTAGGAGATAGGGGAAGGGCAGGCCGTCGGTGAGACCGGCGCTCAGCGCATGGGCTTCCAGATGATTGACCGCCAGGAAGGGCTTGCCCAAGCCGAGCGCCATGGCCTTGGCCGTGGTCAGGCCGACGATCAGGCCGCCGATCAGGCCCGGGCCGGCCGCCGCGGCGATCCCGTCGACGGCCTCGAAGCCGGCGCCGGCGTCGGCGAGGGCCTGGCGATCGCCGCATCGAGCAGGTCGATATGGGCGCGGGCGGCGATTTCCGGCACCACCCCGCCATAAGCCGCATGGAGATCGAGCTGCGAGCGCACCACATTGGACAGGATCTCGCCGCGCCCGTCGACGCCCCGGCGCACCAGGGACGCGGCCGTCTCGTCGCAGCTCGTCTCGATGCCGAGAACGGTCAGCGGGGCGTGGGTTCGTTCTCAGTCATGCGTTTCCAAAATGCGCTGGCGACGGCGATTGAAGGGGAAGCCGAAACCGGCCATTAATGCGGGGACTTTGGCCCGTTTCACCTAAAGAACTCAAGGAGTTCCGTTTTGCCGGCAGGCCCCCATCTGATCGGTACCCGTGGCAGCCCGCTCGCCCTGTGGCAGGCGCGGCACGTGCGCGAGTGCCTCATGGACGCCCATAGCCTCGGCGAGGGCGATGTGGATCTGGCCGTCATCACCACCTCCGGCGACCGCATTCAGGACCAGCCCCTGCGCGATCTCGGCGGCAAGGGCCTGTTCACCAAGGAAATCGACGAGGCGCTGCTGCGCGGCGACGTGGCCCTGGCAGTCCATTCCATGAAGGACCTGCCGACCACCCTGCCCGACAGGCTGTCGATCGCCGCCGTGCTGCCGCGCGCCGACGTGCGGGATGCGTTCTTGAGCCCCAAGGCCGCGTCTCTCATGGAACTTCCGCCCGGGGCCGTGGTTGGCACCTCATCCTTGCGGCGCGGCGCCCAAGTGAAGCGGCGGCGGCCGGACCTGCGCGTTATCGACTTCCGTGGCAATGTGGAGACGCGACTCAGGAAGCTCGACGAGGGCGTCGCCGATGCAACCCTGCTGGCCATGGCCGGCCTCGATCGGTTGGGGCTCGCGTCCAAGGCGGCCTCGGCCCTGTCGGCCGACGAGATGCTGCCCGCGGTGGCGCAAGGCGCCATCGCCGTTCTGGCCCGCACCGGAGATGAGGAGACCCACGCTTTGCTGGCGCCGCTGAACGATCCGGACACCGAAACCGCGGTGACGTGCGAGCGGGCCTTCCTCGCGCGTCTCGACGGTTCCTGCCGCACGCCGATTGCCGGCCTCGCCGAGATCGCGGACGGGATTTTGCGCTTTCGCGGCTTGATCCTCTCGCCGGGCGGCGCAGAATGGCACGATATCGAAGTGACCGGCGCGGCGGCGAATGCCGAAGCGCTCGGCCGTGACGCCGGCGACGAGCTGCTTGTCCGCGCCGGCCCCAACTTTCTTGCAAGTCTGCCATGACAATGCGCGTGCTGGTGACCAGGCCTGAATTCGATGCGACCCGCGAGGCGGAGGCGCTCGCCGCGCATGGGCACGATCCCGTGCTGGCGCCGTTGCTGGCGATCGAGTTTCTGCCCGACGTGCCGCTCGATCTCGATGGCGCGCAGGCGCTCATCGTCACCAGCCGCAACGCGCTGCGGGCGCTCGAGGCGCATGAAGCCTTGCCGCAAGCGCTGGGGTTGCCGCTCTTCGCCGTCGGCGAAGCCACGGCCCGGTCGGCGCGGCGGATCGGTTTCACCGAGGTCACCATCGGCCCCGGCACCGCCGCGGGCCTGTTGCCGCTCATTCGCCAGGAGCTCCATCCCGAGAAGGGGGCGCTCGTACATGTCGCCGCCGAGGCGGTGGCCTACGATCTCAAGCCGGCGCTCGAGGAGGAAGGCTTCACCTTCCGCCGCCCCGTGCTGTATCGGTCGCATCCGGCCAGAGCGCTGCCCGACGAGATCGTCTCCGGTCTCGTCTCCGGTGACATCACCGGCGTCATCCTCCTGTCGCCGCGGACCGCCAAGACATTTGCCGCGCTTGCCGAGCGTCACGGCGTGGTAACGCAAGCGAGGAGCCTCGTTTGCTATTGCCTGTCGCAGGCGGTAGCAGAAGCGGTAACACCATTGGGTCTTGCGGTGCGCGTGGCGGCGCACCCGCGCGAGGAAGATGTCCTTGCGCTCTTGGACTCCGACGCGCCATCTTCGTGAGAGACGCGATTCTTCAGGACGTAAAGGTGATGAACTGATGGTGGGCGCCTTCGGCAAAAAGGACAACGGCCAGGACCAGGCGGGCACCCGTCCGGTGCCGACCATCGAGGGCACGGCCACCGAGGTGACCGTCGAGCCGGAGACCGCCGAAGACGTCACGGCCAAGGCGGCGGCGACCAAGGACGACGAGTCGAAGACGAACGAGTCGAACGAGGATGTCTCCGGGACGGAAGCCGAAACGGAAGAAACCGCCGCGCTGGAGCCGCCCGAGACCGAACCTGACGAGACCGAATGTCACGAGACCGCAGCGCCGCCAAAGGCTCGCGGTTCCGGCGGCGGGCGAATCCTCGGCAATCTCACCGCGGGGTTGCTCGGTGGTTTGGCCGGCGCCGGCGCGCTCGCTCTTGCCTGGGTCTATCTGCCCCAATCCATGAACAAGCAGGCGGAAGCGCCGGATCTTTCCCCGCTCGAAAGCCGCATCGCCAAGCTCGAGGGCGCACCGGCGCCCGACACCGGGGCGGCCTTGGCCGAGGAAATGTCCAAGCTCGAAGCGAAGATCGCCGCGCTCGAAGGCCAGGAAGCCAAGCTCCCGCCGGAAGTTTCCGGCCTGTCCGACCGGGTCGCCCAGATCGAAACCAGCTTCAAGGCCATGGCGGAAGCGGCCAAGGACGGCGGCTCGGTGGGCGATGCGGCGGCGATCAGCCAGCAGATCGGCGCCGCCGAGCAACGCCTGGACGGCAAGCTCGAGAGCGCGCTGGCCGAAGCCAAATCCGCGAATGCCGCGTCGCTCGAAGCGTTGCGCAAGGAGATCGCCGGGCTCGACGCCAAGCTGCGGGCGCTGGCCAACGCCGAGCTGAGCGCCGGCGAGGCGGCGCGCCTCGTGCCGGAGATCGCCGTCATCGACGAGCGGCTGTCGAAGCTCGAGGCCGGTCTCCCGGCCCTGCTCGACGCCGTGGGCGAGGAGTCCGAGGACACCAAGGCGGCCACGCAAGCGATCGCCTTCGCCAATCTGCGCGCCGCGGTCAGCGAAGGACGCCCTTACGCGACAGAGCTTGCCACCTTGGCGGCCCTATCGCCCGGTGCCGGCGATCTCGGCCGGTTGCTGGATTACGAGGACACCGGCATCCCGACGCTGCCGGAGCTTATCCGCTCATTCAAGAAGACGAGAGCCGAGCTGACGCCGGCGCCCGCCGCCGAGGGTTCGATCATCGACCGCTTCGTGGCGAGCGCGGAGTCCCTGGTGAAGGTCAAGCGCATCGACGCGGAGGCCGAGGGCGACGGACCGGACGCCGTGTTGTCGCGCGCCGAGGCGCAACTCGAGCAAGGCGATCTCGCCGCGAGCGTCGCCGAAGTCGACAAATTGCAAGGCGCGCCGCGTGCTGCGTTCGCCACCTGGCTCGACCAGGCGCGTGCGCGGCTCGGCGCCGACGACACGCTGCAACGGCTGGAGAATATCTTGCTCGTTTCCCTCGGCGGGGGCGGCGCGCGGGGCGCAGATCAAACCAACGAGCAAAATTAGCCGATGACCCGCATTCTGTTTTTCATTCTGTTCATCGTCGCGGTGGCGCTCGGGCTCGCCTGGCTCGCCGACCGGCCCGGCACCGTGACGATCGAGTGGCTCGGCTATCAGATCCAGGCCAGCGCTTTTGTCGCCTCCATCGCGGTGGTCGCGCTCGTCGCCTTCGTCATCCTCGCCTTCGCGGTGCTGCGTTATGTGTGGACGCGGCCAGCCGCCATGGCGGCCTACGTCAAGGAGAAGCGGCGCCAGCAAGGACACGAGGCGCTGTCGCGCGGGCTTCTCGCCATCGGCGTCGGTGACCGCGCGCTCGCCCAGCGCTATGCCGGCATCGCCGGGCGCAATCTGCCGCGCGAGCCGTTGACGGCGCTGCTCAAGGCGCAAGCCGCCCAGCTCAAAGGCGACAAGGCGGCGGCACGGCGCGCGTTCGAGAAGATGCTCGACCAGCCTGAGACGCAGCTTCTCGGCGTGCGCGGCCTGTTCCTCGAGGCCCAGCGCAGCAACGATGTGGACGCCGCGCGGACGCTCGCCGAGGAAGCGGTGCACCGCGATCCAAAGCTCGCATGGGGCGTCAACGCGCTGTTCGATATCCAGGCCCGTGCCGGCGATTGGGACGGCGCGCTGAACACGCTCGCCATCGCCCGTCAGAACGGCCATGTGCAGACCGACATCGCCAATCGCCGCCGGGCCGTGCTGCTGACGGCCGAAGCGCGCGAGGCCGAGGCCTTCAACCCCGACAAGGCGCTGACGCTCGCCAACGAGGCGCTGCGGCTGGCGCCGTCGCTGGTGCCGGCGGCCGAGCTTGCCGGCCGCATCTTCGCCTCCAAGGGCGAGGCCCGCGCCGCCTCGCGCCAGATCACCCGCACCTGGAAGCTGTCGCCCCATCCCGACCTCGCCGTGGCCTACGCCTTCGCCAAGCCGGGCCTGTCCCCGCGCGACCGGTTGAAGCGCGTCGAATATCTCGCCGGCCTCACGCCGAACGATCTCGAAGGCGCCATTGCCGTCGCCAACGCCGCCGTCGAGGCCCATGAGTGGCAGGTGGCCCGCGATGCGCTCGCGCCCTATGTCGAAGACCGTCCGTCGGCGCGCATCTGCACCCTGATGGCCCGCATCGAAGGCGGCGATGGCGACAAGGGCCGCGAGCGCGAATGGCTCGGACGCGCCGTGCGCGCGCCGCGCGACCGCGCCTGGATCGCTGACGGCTATGTGTCGGACCGCTGGCTGCCCGTGTCGCCGGTCTCCGCGCCGTCGATGCCTTCGAGTGGAAGGCCCCGGCCGACGCCATCGGCCGCGGCGACGAGACGCTGCTCGAGGAGCATTTGGAGCCACCGCGCGACGCGAGCGCCATGGAGCCCAAGTCCGCGCCCGGAGCCTGAGCCGGAGAGCGCCGCGCCGCCCGTGGTGGTCGATGTGACGCCGGTCGTCACTGAGGCGCGCGTGGACAAGCCGGCACTGAAGGAGTCCGCAACGCCCAAGGCCGAGGTGAAGGAGACCGCGCCGTCAAAAGATACCGCGGCGCTCAAGGACGAAGCCCTGCCGCGCGACGCGAGCGCCATGGCCCCTAAGCCCGCGCCGTCGATCTTCGTGCCCACGCGCCCGCCCGACGATCCGGGCGTGTCGCAGCCCGACCCGGACGAGAGCCCGACCTCGCTGGAGCGCCTGCGCGCGGCACAGATCCGCTGACTTCGGGTTTGCGTGCGCTCGCGGCCGGGCGACCAGCTTGCGCCATGTCGATATTGGCTTTAAGCACGGGGCCGAGGCTTTGCGCTCAGCCGTCAAGCTTCCTTTACCCGCGCCGCCTATGGTTTCCGGCGCCGGCGCCGCAATAGCTCAGTCGGTAGAGCGACGCATTCGTAATGCGTAGGTCGGGGGTTCGAATCCCTCTTGCGGCACCACAAAATTAAGGACTTAGCAGGGCAGAACCAGAACCCCACCAGGGCTTAAGTGCTATCTAAGTGCTGGGGCGCGCCACGAGATCGCTTGTAGGGCGCGGCTTAGGTTTCTTCTCCTGGCCAAAAGGGTTCGCCGCTGTTGTTCTGGATCAAGGCGGCGCTGTTTTCCATGATGTTAGCGATAATCGGTGAGTGACTCTGTTGGGACAAGCGGAGGAATTCAAACCGATGACCCTATCCGGCTTCTCGCATCCACGACCTTTCCGCGTCATCATGTGCGCGTTCTGGGCGCTGCTCGTCTCCTGCTTGTTGCCAGGAGTCGCTCTGTCACAGACATACGAATACCTCAGAAGCGAATTTAACGAAGGACCGCTGGCGAGCGTGGGCTATGGCGCCTTCGATTGGGCGTACAATACGCACGTTGCCGACTTCAACGGCTCTCTCGACATCGGGGGGTTCGCTCAGGCTGACGGCGTGGTTTCGTACCAGGCGGGTGAAGGTCCAGAGTTTCATACGATCTTGATGTGGTCGCGCCCGTATTTCGACATCAACACCCGGGAAATCAGGATGTACGCCAGCGTTGTGCACTTGCGGAAACCCAACAGCGTTCGCCTCTCCATGGTGGGCGATCCGAGCGGGGAAGCGACGGCCTATGCAGGTCGGATCGCGACCTTTAGGCAGCCGGCCAGCTGGACCCCGTTGGCCGTGGGTGGCACATATATCCTGACCGTCGGCGGCGGCGATGGCTCATCGCTCAGCGAGCCGTTTTTCGCGCGGTACTACTTCCGCCGCATCGACTGAGCGCACGCTTGGCAATTGGCTACTAAGCCTCTGTTTTGCTGAGATTAAAGGTGGTCGATTCGCCGGAATCCGTCCGCGCCGGCTAGCAGCCCGTAATGCGTAGGTCGGGGGTTCGAATCTCTTGCGGCACCACCTCCCCTTAAAAAAGGCGTGATCTCGCGACGGATTTGGCGGCAGGCCTATTGCGGCAGGCTGAACCGGTAGCCCAGGCCGAGCACGCCGGATAATTGATTCTCCGCCTCGACGACCGGGCTGTCCGCCGCGTCCCCGAGCAAGCGGCCGTAGCGCCCTCCCGCCTTCAGCAGCCAGCGGTCGGTAAGATCGACCGTCCCGCCGAGCTCGAAATAGACGTCCTTGATGCCGGCGTCGGGCGTGTAGACCGGCACACCGGCCCGCGAGCGCGCCGCCTGGCTCGCGGTCACGCCGAAATAGGTCTGCATGTATTCCTCGCTCGCGAGCGTCGTGCCGAGCCGCGCCACGACCGTCGTGCGCTCCGTGAGCTGCCGCGTCGTCTCGACGCCGAACCGCATCTCGAATCCGGATTCGTCGCCGGTGACCTTCTCGAGGATCGCCGCATCGAACTCGAAAGCACCCATGCTGAAGCCGGAATAGGCGCCGAGCACCAGTCCGCCTTCGACGTTCCCCCAACCGCGCAGCTGGTCGCCGTCATTCTGGTCGCGATCGGTGATGTAGCCGGTCACCGCGCCGAACTGGAGTCTCTCGCCGCCGAGGACCCTGATGCGGATGTCGTCGAGGCCGCGAAAGCTCACCCGCTTGCGGAATGACTTGAACGCCGAAGGATCTTCATCCGGGCTCTCGGAGAGCCGCGGAATGATGATCGGGATGGGGATATACTCGTGCTCGTCGGAGCCTTCGTATTTGGGTTTGACGATCGCCGCGGCCCCGAGGGTGACCGATCTGCCGGCCTCGGGTTCCGCTGCCGCGGGTGACGGTGAAACCACGGCGGCCGCCACGCCGGCCATCAGCACGACGCCCGCGGCCTGCCGAAACGCTCCACCACGCCAAACCAGCATTCGGAAATGTCCCCCATCACCACGGCGCGACGGTCCGCCGAACCGTGGCCGCGCCTCACGAGTCGTGGCGCGAGTGTCGCATGAGGCGGCGCAGGGCGATAGCCCGAATGTTTCTGAAATCGTCGCGTTTTCATAGGTTTAGGCGATGACGATTGCCCGTATCGCGCGTATCCTGGCCGGATGGCCGTCAGGGGTGCGCCCGGTGGCGATGGGGCCACGCCGCCTCCAGCTTGGCCTTGCTGAGCGTACCGCCGACGAAGAACAGCGCCACCGCCGCGCCGCAGACCGCCAGGACCGCATCCACCAGGAAGGCGATGGCGATGCCGTCCGCCATATGCGCGGCGCTGAGGACGATGGCGGTATTCACGCCGAGCCCGATCGAGCCGCCGGCGATCTGCGCCATGTAGACGATGGCGCCGCCGAGGCTCGCGCGTGAATCGTCGAGCGCGGTGATCGCCGCGGTGGTGATCGCCGAATAGAACAGCCCGACGCCGATCCCGAGCACGACCATGCCGAAGATCAACTCGTCGTAGACAGTGCTGGCGGTAATGCGCGACAGCAGGAACATCCCCGCCGCCAGGAACAGCGCCCCGCCGGTGACGCTCACCTTCGGCCCGAGCTTGGCGTAGAGACGTCCGGCGATGAACGACGTCGCCGCGAACGTGCCCATCATGGGCAGGAGCCCGGCGCCGGATTCGACGGCGCTGAACCCGAGCACTTTCGACATGAACTGGGGCAGATAGAGCAGGGCGGCGAAATAGAGGGCCGACATGAGCAGCGTTGCGAGACACGCGGCGGCGAAGCTCCCGTTGCGCATCACGTCGTCCGGCACGAGCGCGCGATCGCCCGCCCGGCGCTCGATGAAGAAGAACTTGGCGAGCGCAACCGCCGACATCGCGAACAGGCCGAGAATGAGCGGTGCGGTCCAGCCTTGGCGGGTGCCGAGATCGAGCGCCAGCAGAAGCGCGAAGAGCCCAATGGTGAGGACGCCCATGCCGAGATAGTCGATGCCGTCGTGGTCCTTGCGCTCTGCATCCGGCTTGACCACGAGATAGGTGATGATCACCGCGGCGATGGCGATCGGCAGGTTGAGGAAGAACACCCAGCGCCAGCCGATCGTATCGGTGAGACCGCCGCCGAGCAGCGGTCCGAAGGCGTTGCCGAATCCGCCCGCGCCCATGATCAGACCGCCGGCGAGCCCCGCCTTGCTCTTCGGCAACAGGCTGAAGGTCATGCCGAGAATGGCGGGCCACATCATCGCGCCGCCGATGCCCATGACGAAGCGGCAGGCGAGCAACATCCAGATGTCAGGCGAGAAGCCGCCGATCACCGAGAACACGGCGAAGATCGCCGCGCCGATGAAGAAGATGCGCCGGCGGCCGAACATGTCGGCGAGCCGGCCACCGGTGACGATGGCCACGCCGAACACCATGGCGTAGCCGTTGATCACCCATTGCGTGGTGTTGACGCTGGTGCCGAAGGTCTTCTCGATGGCCGGGATGGCGACGGACAGTGCGGTGAAGTCGTTAGCGACCACGAACACGGCCACGGCCATGGCGATCATGCCGAGGATTGTCGACTTGCTGAGGCCGTCTTCGCCGTCCGCCATCCCAACTCCGCGGCTGTCCTGACTCGAAAAGCAGTCTCGCACAGCGCTTTCGGGCAGGCCACCCGGGGGCGGGACGCCACGCCGCGGCGTCAGCCGACGATGTGGTAACCCCCATCGATGTAATGGATGCCGCCGGTAATGTGGGCGGCCTGTCTGCTCGCAAGGAACGCGGCGAAGGCGGCGACATCCTCGCTGGTGACGAGTTGGTGGATCGGCGCCCGATCCGCTGCTTCCTTCATGAGATCTTCGAAATGCGAGATGCCGGATGCCGCGCGGGTCTTGAGCGGTCCGGGCGACAGCGCATGCACCCGGATGCCCCTTCGGGCCGAGCTCGCTGCCATATATCGCGTTGCCGATTCCAGGGCGGCTTTGACCGGTCCCATGATGTTGTAATGCTCCACGACCTTGCCCGCGCCGACATATGAGATTGTCATGCAGGTGCCGCCCGCGCGCATCAGAGGTGCGGCGCCCTTCACCATGCGAATGAAGGAATAGGCTGAGATATCCATGGCCGTGAGGAAGCCGTCGCGCGAACAATCCACCACAGGTGCATGAAGGTCCTGCTTGGGACAGAACGCGACGGCATGGAGGCAGATATCGATGTGCCCCCACGCCTGGCGAATGCGATCGAACACGGCCTCGTATTGCCCATCGTCCCGGACGTCTAACGGCAGAATGAGTGCTGATGCGAGCTTCTCGGCCGCCGGCCGCACATGGGGCTCCGCCTTCTCGTTCTGATAGGTGACAGCAAGCTCGGCGCCCTGGTCGCGGAAGGCCCGCGCACAGCCGAACGCAATCGACTCCTCGTTGGCGATGCCGATCACCAGCGCTTTTTTCCCGGCGAGAGAGAACAAGGCCTCGGTCCTCCTTTGCGATGGAAACTACCGGCGCACTGTGACAGTTCGGATGAAAGCGCCGGGGACATCCCGGTCAGATCGTCGCGGGCGCGAGCCCACGCGATGCAACGATCCGCGCCCGAGACGGTTGGTTTTCTGTACATTGACGGGGCAGAAGAGGAGACGAGAGCGTGAAAGAGGGCAGTTCCCGTAAGGTCATCTACGCCGCGCTTGGGGCGAACACGCTCATCGCCATCAGCAAGTTCGTGGCCGCCTACATCACCGGTTCATCGGCGATGATGTCGGAGGGCGTGCATTCGGTCGTCGACACGGGCAATCAGGGCTTGCTGCTGCTCGGCATGCGGCGCGCCAAGAAGCCCGCCGACGCCGCCCACCCGTTCGGCTACGGCGCGGAGATCTTCTTCTGGGCCTTCGTCGTCGCCATTCTGATCTTCGCCGTGGGCGCCGGCATCTCGTTCTACGAGGCGTCTACAAGCTCCTCAATCCGCATCCGATCACCAATCCCCTCATCAACTACATTGTGCTCGCCGGCGCCTTCGTCTTCGAGGGCGCGGCTGGGGCATTGCCTATAAGGAGTTCCGCAAGGCGCAGGGTTCAAGGCGGCCGTTTCAGCTGATGCGGGCCGTCCGCCAGTCCAAGGACCCGGCCACCTTCACCGTGCTGTTCGAGGACAGCGCCGCCATGCTCGGGCTCATCGTCGCCGCCGCGGGCGTGGGCGCCGCCTATTCGCTCGGCCTCGAATGGGCCGACGGCGCTGCCTCAATTGCAATCGGCTGCATCTTGGCTGGGGCGGCGGTCCTGCTGGCGCGGGAGACGAAGGGGCTCCTGATCGGCGAGGCCGCCAGCCGCACCGTGGTCAACGGCATCCGCCGGATCATCGCCGATGCGCCGGATATTCTGCACATCAACGAGATGCGCACCATGCATCTCGCGCCGCACGAGATCCTGCTGGCGCTCAGCGTCGACTTTGCCGACGGCATCTCATCCCAAAGGGTCGAGAAGGCGGTCAGTCAGCTTGAGGGGAAGATCAAGGAGCGCTACCCCGAGGTCCGGCGCGTGTTCATCGAGGTCCAGGCCAAGCATGACGGCATGGCCCATAAACCGGCCTAGGCGGTTCGGCTACTCCTCGTCGATCTCCACGTCCGAGGTCAGCTCCTGGTCCGCTTCCTCCGTCGGCTGACGGGTAAAGTCCTTGAGCGTGCCGATCTCCTGCGAGTCCCGGGCGAAGGCCACGTCGCTCAGCAAGTAGACGGTGATGAGCTCCGCCAGCGATCGCAGCGCATGAATGTGGATGCGCTCCCAGCCGTGGGAGGCATCGATGCCGAAACAGATCAGCGCCGTGCGCACGTCATGGCCGGCCTCGATCGCCGAGGCCACGTCCGACCGGTAGTGGCGGAACACGTCGCGCTGGTGGATGATCTCGTTCTCGACGCAGAGCTTCACCAGCTTGCGCGTCAGGTGGTAGTCGAACGGACCGTTCTGGTCGGCCATGGAGATGGTCACGCCGAACTCGGCGCTGTTTTGGCCCGGCGCCGACGTGCCGTTATCGACGGCGATCAGCGAGGCCACGTCCTCGGTCAGAATGTTGGCGCCCCGACGCCCACCTCTTCCTCGATGGTGAACAGGAAATAGACATCGACGGGCAGTTCCTCCTTGGCCGAGACCAGCGCTTCGAGCGCGGCGAACATCACGGCCACGCCGGCCTTGTCATCGAGATGGCGTGAGCAAATGAAGCCGTTGTCGAGGAACTCGGGCTGGGGATCGATTGCGACGATGTCGCCCACATCGATGCCGAGCTTGCGTGCCTCGTCGACATTGGACGACCTGGCATCGACGCGGATCTCGACATACTCCCAGCCGCAAGGCTGATCGTCGACGTCGTCGCCATAGGTGTGACCCGAAGCCTTGAGCGGCAGGATCGTGCCGCGATAGCTGCCCGCTTCGGTAAAGATCGTGCAGCGCGCCCCTTCGGCGAAGCGGGCGCTCCAGTGCCCGATCGGCACCACGGCGAGCCGGCCGTTCTCCTTGATCTGCTTTACCTGCGCGCCGAGCGTATCGAGGTGGGCGGCGACCGCTCGGGCGGGGCGCCGCTCCTTGCCGCGCAGGATCGCCCGTATGGCGCCGCGCCGGGTCACCTCGAAAGGGACCCCGAGCCGGTCGAGCTCGGCGCCGCAATACTGCACGACATTGTCCGTGTAGCTCGTGGGGCTCGGAATCCCGAGCAGCTCCTCGAGCCGCCGGCCAGATAGTCGAGATCGATATGCAACATGGTCATCGGAAGACCTTCCCGAGGGAGAGATTAAGGCACGCCAAGCGCTCCCGCGAGGGGCGCCGAGTAGAGGGGTAATATGATGCGCGCTAGATTTGAAGCGCTTCGCGCACGGCGGCGGGCATTGACTGGGGAAATAGCAGGTCAACGAAGCGCTCTGCTGTCGGCTGCGGCTCGTGATTGGCCAGGCCGGGACGTTCGTTCGCCTCGATAAACCAGTAATCCGGCTCCGTCGGCGTCTTGACGATGAAATCGATTCCGGTGACCGGAATTTCGATTGCCCGGGCGGCCTGCACGGCGGCCTCGATCAGGGTCCGGTGGAGAATGCCGGTAACGTCGTGGATCGTGCCCCCGGTATGCAGGTTCGCGGTCTTGCGAACGACCATATATTTGTCGGCCGGCGGCACGTCATCGAGCGAGAAGCCCGCCTCGGCCACGCAGCGCTCGGTCTCGGCATCGAGTGGGATTTGCGACTCGCCCCCCGTGGCGGCAGCCCGGCGCCGCGACTGGTGCTCGATCAGGTCGCGCACGGTCGACCGGCCATTGCCGATGACGGCGGCGGGCTTGCGAATGGCGGCGGCCACGACGCGATAGTCGATGACGATGATGCGCAGGTCGGAGCCCTGGACGAACTCCTCGACGATCACCTCGTTGCAGAGCTTGCG
Source organism: Methyloceanibacter superfactus (assembly GCF_001723305.1). Taxonomy (GTDB): domain Bacteria; phylum Pseudomonadota; class Alphaproteobacteria; order Rhizobiales; family Methyloligellaceae; genus Methyloceanibacter; species Methyloceanibacter superfactus. The sequence goes on along the minus strand of NZ_LPWF01000002.1, from coordinate 85,868 downwards.
CGCCGTCTCGATCGCGGTCTGGGTCTCGCTCCAATCCTTGAGGCCGACGGCAACGCCCTTGCCTTGCTCGCCGCGTGCCGGCTTCACCACCACCGACTCATGCGCCTCGACGAAGGCGCGAGTCTTCTCCTCGTCGTCGGCGCTGACCTGCTGCGGCACGTTCACGTTCGCCGCTTTGACGATCCGGCGCGTCACGCGCTTGTCATCGCAGATGCTCATGGCGATCGCCGTGGTAAGCGCCGTGAGGCTCTCGCGGCATACGATGGAGCGTCCGCCGTAGGTCAGGCGGAAGAAGCCGCCCTCCGCGTCGATGATCTCGACGCCGATGCCGCGCCGCCGCGCCTCCGAGATGATGATCTTCGCGTAGGGATTGAGGGCCTCGCCGTCGAACGGCTCCTCGGTGAACAGAGACTCGTTGATGACGTTCTTGCGTTTGATGGTGAAGGTCGGCAGCCGCACGAAGCCGAGCTTCTCGTAAAGGCCGATGGCCTGCTCGTTGTCGTGGATGACCGACAGATCGAGAAAGGCCGCGCCGCGCTCCTGAAAATGCTCCGCCAGGCGCTGCACCAGGGCCACGCCGATGCCGGGCAGCGTCGCTTGCGGGTCGACCGCCAGGCACCACAGCGAGGAGCCGTGCTCGCGATCGCCGAAGGCGGCGGTATGGTCGACGCCGGTGATGGTGCCGACGATGCCGCCGGTGGCTTCGTCCTCGGCGACGAAATAGGTGATCGCCCGGCTGTCCCGCCGTGACCAGAAGAAGTCCGGCGCCACGGTGACCATGCCGCGCGAGGCATAGATGCGATTGACCTCCTCGGCATCCTGCACCGAGCTCAGGCGCCGGATATAGAAGCCGCGCGGAGCCTCCTTGGCGGGCTTGTAGGTGGCGAGGTTCAGCCGGTAAGTGTGCGACGGGTCGAGGAACAGCTCCTGCGGCGCGGCGGCGAGCACCACATGCGGGTCGCTGATATAAAAGGCGATGTCGCGACGGCCAGGCCCTTCGGCGCGGATGCATTTCGCCAGCTCGGACGCTTTCTCGAAGGTCTGCCCGAACAGAAGCCGTCCCCAGCCGCAATCGAGCGCCACGTTCTTCTTCTCGACCGCCATGCCGGAATGAGAGACTCCGATTTGGCCGCCAGCACGTGAGGCGCAGGGCCGGCGGCCTCGTCCGACCCCGTCTTGTGCTTCTCGATGCTCATTGCCATGCCTAGATGTTGTGGGCTTGAAGCCACAGTTCCAGTAACGCGCATTGCCACAGCTCGGATCCGCGCAACGGTGTGATGTGCGATTTCGGATCGTCGAACAGGGCCCCGAGATACTCCGATTTGAACAAGGCGCGGTCACGTGCGGCTTGCGAGGTCAGCGCGTCGCGCGTCATCTCCAGCACCGGCCCGTCGATATATTTCAGCGCCGGCACCGGGAAATAGCCTTTGGGGCGGTCGATCACGTCCGAGGGGATGACGTCGCGCGCCACGTCCTTCAGTACGCCCTTGCCGCCGTCCTTCAGTTTCAGCTCGGGCGGCACGCGCGCGGCAAGCTCGACGAGCTCATGGTCGAGAAACGGCACGCGGGCCTCGAGCCCCCAGGCCATGGTCATGTTGTCGACCCGCTTCACCGGATCGTCGACCAGCATCACCGTGGTATCGATGCGAAGTGCGCGGTCGAGCGGCGTCTCGGCGCGGGCCCGGGTGATATGCGCCTCGACGAAAACGCGCCGGCTCGTCGTCCTCGGCCATCCACGTGTCCGACAGATGCCGGCCGAGCTTCCCGCGGTCGCGGTCGAAGAACAGCGCCTTGTAGTCGGTGAGGATATCGTTCGAGTTCTCGAGCTTGGGATACCAATGATAGCCGGCGAACACCTCGTCGCGCCTTGGCCGCTCTGCACGACCTTGACGTGCTTCGCCACCTCCCGCGACAGCAGATAGAAGCCGACATTGTCGTAGGACACCATGGGCTCCGACATGGCCGCGATCGTGTCGGGTAGCGCGTTGAGCATGCTCGTCGTCGGGATCATGATCTTGGTGTGGTCGGTGTCGAAATGCTCGGCGATGATGTCGGAATATTTGAACTCGTCGCCCGCCTCGCCGTGCGCCGCCTCGAAGCCGATGGAAAAGGTCTTGAGATGCTTCTGGCCGGCCTCCGCCAGCAGTCCGACGATGAGGCTCGAATCGACGCCGCCGGAGAGCAGCACGCCGACCGGCACGTCGGCGATCATGCGCCGGTCGACCGCACTGCGCAGCGCCGTGCCGACGCGGTCTTTCCATACGCCGTGATCCAGCGTCAGATCCTCGCTCGACCGCTCGAACTGAAGCTCCCAATAGACGCTGTCCTTGATGCGCCCGTCCGGTTCGACGATGCGCAAGGTCGCCGGCGGCAGCTTGCGCACGCCTCGTAGGATCGTGTGCGGCGGCGGCACCACCGCGTGGAAGGTCATGTAATGGGCGAGACCCACCGGATCGAGCGCGGTGTCCACGCCGCCCCCGGCGACGAGGGCGGGGAGGGTGGAGGCGAAGCGCAGGCGCGTAGCGTCTTGCGTGTAATAGAGCGGCTTGATGCCGAGCCGGTCGCGGCACATGGCGACCCGGCCCGTGTCGCGCTCGTGGATCACGAAGGCGAACATGCCGTTGAACCGCTTGGGGGCCTCATGCCCCCAAGCATGCCAAGCCTTGAGGATGACCTCGGTGTCGCTGGTCGAGAAGAAGCGGTAGCCGCGGCCCTCGAGCTCGGCGCGCAGCTCCTTGTGATTGTAGATGCAGCCGTTGAAGGCGAGCGTCAGGCCGAGCTCGGAATCGACCATCGGCTGCTGGCCGCGCGCCGACAGGTCGATGATCTGAAGCCGCCGGTGGCCGAGGGCGACGCGGCCGCGGGCGACGATGCCCTCGGCGTCGGGACCGCGAGGCGCCATCGAGCAGGTCATGGCGCTGATGGCTTCTACTGACGCTGGCGAGCCGTCGAAAGTAACCTCGCCGCACAAACCGCACATACTTTAGAGCCTCTGGTGAGTTGTTCGGGCCACTCGCGCGTGCAAACACCAAGATACGAGCAAGATTGGGGCCGATTTTCGTGTGGCGTCACGCAGACCCGCGCCGCAGTTCCAGCGCCATAGATTCGAGCTGAAGTGTGATGTTATTGCACCGATGACAGCATCAATCAAATTTTGGGCACGAGTAAGACTGCGGGAAATCCGCGCATATGCCTAATATGGGGGCAACCTTGCGATGAAAACTCCCCGCTGACGCTCGTTGTTCCGGCGGAGGGTGTGTCGCGCGGGCCGCGGCCTGTCGCGAAACGTGTCGCAAGCCCTGGAAGCGCCCCGATTTTGCGATACATCAGCCCGCTCCGGAATTTCCTTAGGGATTTCAGGGTGACTGTTGGGACCCCCAAGCACTACCCTTGGGGATCGAGGGGACCAGGGGATGCGCGGACGACCCCCAGTTGTAGGCCTGCGTGCTGTGGTTATGGCGATGATGCTGGCGGCGCTGCCTTCCGGGGCGGTGCTGGCCGAGCAGATTCGGCCCGCGCTCCCTGGCGTGGGCGCTAAGCCCAAGGGCATCTACAAGGCCCGGCGCCCCTTCCGGCCAACCCTTCCCCAGCGCAATCCGACACGTGTGTCGGCCGACATCACGGCAAGCATCAAGGTCGACGCCACGGAATCGCCGCTGTCGTCGAGCGGTGCGGCGGCGTCTGGCATGGCCGGCGCGACGGCCGTGGCCACTGTGGCGGTCGCCGGCGAAGACATCCCGGTCCAAGAGCCGGTCCAAGTTGCGGCCGCCGGGGCGGCGAGCCCGCCCGAGACGCCGCCCGAGACCACTGCCGCGCTTGCCGCCGACGGCGACACCGCGCCGGCGGATACCGCGAGCGATGCGGAGGGGACCGCGAACTCCGACACCGACGCCGAAGCCGCCTCGTCCGTCGAGACGCCGCCCGCTGAGGAAGGGCCGTCGGCCGATGCCGCCGACGCATCCGATGACGCGCCCGCCAAGGATGAGGCGGCCGCAAAGACCGGCGACGACGCGGACGTGGCCGACAAGACGAACGAGACCGCCGCGACCGAGCCCGAAGAGGCGCCTGCCGACGACGCGACGGAGCAAGCCGCCACGTCCGACGAGCAGGCGTCCGAGCCGGCGGACGATGCGGAGGCAACGAAGCCCGAAGCCGACACGCCGGAGTCCGTGGACAATGCGGCGAGCGACGCCGAGGCGCCTGAGGAGACCGGCGCCGTGGCTGCCACCGCGCCGGAACAGGCGGCTGACGATTCGACGGACCAGGCGCTCGCCGTGACCGAGCCACCAAAAGAGACTCCGCGCCTGGAGGCCGAGGCCGATCCGTCACCGCCGAAAGAGACCGCGCGTCTCGCGGCCGAGCCCACCGAGGCGGAGGCCGAGCCGCCTGCCGAAGCGGCGGAAGCCGAACAAGCCGCCGCGCCCAACCCCGAAGACGAGCCCGAACCCGAAGACAAGCCCGAGCCCAAGGCGGTCGAGCCGGAGCCCGAGGTAGTCGAGGCGAATCCGGTCAAGGCCTTGGTGCCGTCCCATGACGCGACGGTGGTGCTCGAGGTCCTGCCGCCGCCGGCCAAGACTGCAGCGGAGCCGGCGCCGCCGGAGTCCGAGACACCGGACGACGATGCCCCGATCGAGTTGGCGGCCGTCACGCCGCCGAGCGAGCCGGAACCCGCGCCCGCCATTCCGGCCGTGGAGGAGACCCCCACCGACGCGGACGACGAGGCTACGGAGGCGCAAGCCAAGCCCGACAGCGAGGAGGCGGCGCCGGCCAAGCCTGCCGGCGAGGCGGAAGAGCCCGCCGCTGAGGCTGAAGAGCCCGCCGCTGAGGCGGAAGAGCCTACCGCCGAGGCGGCGTCTGACGAGCCACCGTCCGAAGAGACGCCGGCCGCCGAAACGGCGGACGACACCGCGCCCGATGCGGCGGCGGATGCCTCGGAGGCAGAGGCCTCACCGGAGGTTGTCGTGGAGGCCGCGCCGCCGCCGCCGCCGCCGGCCCATCCTGTCGTTGCCGCCGTCCGCGCCAAGCTCGCCGATCCCGGCTTCCGCAAAGGCTTCAACGCGGCCACGCTGGAAGGGCTCGAGACATTCTATGGCGCCCGCGAGGAGCCGCCTTTGTGGATCACCGATGACGGCTTCTCGCCCAAGGCGAAGGCGCTCATCGCCGAGATCGGCAAGGCCGACGATTGGGGGCTCAATGCCCGCGATTTCGACGTGCCGAAGGCCGATGCTGCCCCGTCGACGGAAGACGAGCAAGCCGCGGCCGAGCTCGATCTCACCATGGCCGTGCTGAAATATGCCCGCTACGCCCAAGGCGGCGCGCGCTCGCCGTCGAGCTTCAGCCCGCTGTTCGATCAGAACCCTGAGCAGCGCGGCACCAAGACGCTCCTCACCGAGATCGCCGCAGCACCCGTGCCGGCCGACTATCTGACGTCGCTGCATCCCCAGCACGAGCAGTTCAAGCGGCTGCGCGCCGCGTTGGTGAAGGCGCGCGCCCGCGCCGCCGCCAATGGAAAGAATCCCCGCAGCGACGGCGAAGTGCAGTTGCTCGTGATCAACATGGAGCGCTGGCGCTGGCTCCCGCGCAATCTCGGCAGCTACCACGTGTGGAACAATGTCCCTGAGTTCACGTCCGCGTCATGAAGGGCGGCAAGCCGATCTATGTGGAGAAGACCATTGTCGGTCAGGACAAATACGCCACCCCGTTCTTCTCCGCGCCGATGCGCAACATCGTGGTCCATCCGAACTGGACCGTGCCGCCGACCATCGTGAAGGAGGATCTGGCGCCGAAGCTCCAGGCGCCGCGTGGCATCTTCGGTCCCTCCAAGACGGACACCTTGCGGCGCTTTGGCTTGAGCGTGAGCTACAAGGGCGAGCCGGTCGATGCCGACAGCGTCGACTGGGCGAATGTCAACATTCACACCTACACCTTCACCCAGGATCCGGGGCCGACCAACGTGCTCGGCAAGTTCAAGTTCAATTTCCCCAACCGTCACGCCATCTACATGCACGACACGGTGCAGCCGGAGTTGTTCTCCGAGCGGGTGCGCACGCTGAGCCATGGCTGCATCCGCGTGCACGAGCCCGACCGCTTCGCCGCCTTGCTCCTCGCCGAGGACAAGGGCTGGTCCTATGGGCAAGTCCAGCGCCTCGTCGCCAAGGACTCCAGCACGGTGGTCGGGCTGAACCGCAAGGTGCCCGTGCATTTGACCTATTTCACCGCGACCATCGACGAGAATGGCGGGCTCAACCGGTTCGCCGACATCTACGGCATCGACAATCGCATGGCCGCGAAGCTGTTCGAGAATCCGGCGAGGTTCCCGGTTCCGTCGACGCCGGCATTGGTCGAGCAATCGAGGTCTGGCGATCAGGACCGGTCGGCGCGGCGCCGTGGTGGCGGGGGCGGTTTAGACGATTTGATCTCGGGACTGTTCGGCAACTAAGGGGAGGTAGTCCGGCGCTTGCTGCTCAGGCCTCTGCCGCGCCGGCTTCGAGCGCCGCGAGGATCGAGCGGGCGAACGCCGTGAGCGACGGATCGCGCGCGCCCATTACCAACACCAGATCGCCGTCTCTCGCTTCCTCGGCGACGCGCTTGACGAGCCAGTCCCGCGAGGTTGCGAACTCGGCACGCGTGCCGCGCGCCGCGATCTCGTTGACGATCTCCGCCGCCGAGAAGTCGCGGGTCGCCGTGCCGCCTGCATAGAAGATTTCGAGCATCCACAGCCGGTCGCCCTCGCCGAGCTCGCGGGCGAAGGTGGTGATGAAATCCTGGCGCAAGAACCGCGTCGGTCCGTAGCCGTGTGGCTGATAGATCGCCAGCACGCGCTTTGCCCGCAGCTTCGCCGTCCGGATCGCCGCGGCGATCTTCTCCGCGTTATGTGCGAAGTCGTCCACCACCTCGATGCCGCGCGCGGTGCCGATGGTTTGAAAACGCCGCCCGATGCCTGAGAAGCGCGTCAGCGGTTCCGCCATGTCGGCGAAGGGTACGCCGACCGCGTGCGCGGCGGCGATCGCGGCAAGCGCGTTCGCCACGTTGTGCTCGCCGGCAACCGGCAACGTGAAGACCGTATCGGCGACGCGGAAGCGGCTCTGCTCCGGTCCGAGCTCCACGTCCTCGCCGCGCACATCGGCGCGCGCCGTGAGACCGAAGCGCAAGGCGCCGCCGGCAAATTGATCGAGATTCTCCTGATCGCCGACGACCAGCGCCTCGCGCGTGCGTGCCCGCAAGGTCGCGAACATCGCCGCCACCTCGTCCATCTCCTTATGGTCGCGCTGGAGATTGAGGATCACGCCGATGGACGGCGCGTAGCGCACGAGCGAGCCGTCGCTCTCGTCCGCCTCCACCACGAGAAGGTCGGAGCCGCCCGCATAGGCGTTTCCGGGCAGGCCTTCGGCTTGCAGGAGCGGCAGGTCGCCGCCGGTGATGACGGACGGGTCGCGGCCCGCGCCCCGCAGGATCTCGAAGATCATGCCGGTGACCGTCGACTTGCCGCTCGTCCCCGTCACGGCGATGGAGCGGTGCTCGGCCACAAAATAGGCGAGCATCTCCGAGCGGTGGATGATCGGCACACCTTTCGCCTTGGCCGCGGCATAGTCCGGCACCTGCTCCTCGACCGCGGTCGACACCACGAGCGCCGCGCAATCCTCGCCGATGCCGCTGCCGTCCTGGGGCAGCACGGCGATGCCCAGCGCCTCGAATTGCGCGCGCAAGGCACCGCGCTCGCCGTGATCGAAGGCGCGGTCGCTGCCGCTCACCGTTCCGCCCGTCATCGCCTGGAACTGGGCGATCGCGCTCATGCCCGAGCCGCCGAGCCCCGCATAATGGAAGCGGCCGGATTTTGGATCGGGGATGGCGCGGGTCTCGGTCGAGGCAATGAGCACGAGGTCTCCTTCGTGGGTGGCGTCGAACAGCGCGCGGATATCGGTGTTCGCAAGACGCACACAGCCGCACGACATCGGCCGTCCGAGCAGATCCTCGTGATTGGTGCCGTGAAGATAGATGTAGCGTTCGAGCGAGTCGTAACCGGGTCCGCGATTTATGCCGTCCTCGAGCCCTTCGAGCGTGAGAATGCGCGTCAGGATGAGATCATCGCCACATATGTCCCCAGACGCGCCGCCGGTCCAGGTCTCGCCGGTCGGCTCGCGGGACACGAACACGGTCCCGGGCGCGGCGTCCGCGCCGATCAGCGCGTGGATGCGGTGCCAGCCGGGCGGCGTCTTGAACGAGTTCTCCTCGCCGCCGATGCCGTTGCGGGCGGTCGACACCGGCCATGCGGCAACGGCGCGCCCGGCATCGAGCCATGTGGCGGTCTGCCGTTCCACATCGACCACGAGCAGGCGGTCCGGCAGAGCAGGCGGTGCGCCTGGGCGAGACAGGGCGGCCTGCGCCAGATCGAGTGCGCGGTGGGATTTGGGGTCGGAGGGCTGGGTCACGCGGCGCACTCTGCCACAAGGAGCAGGCGTCCCGTCACCCCCTTGTTCGCGCCGTCATGAAGAAGACGCACCGGCGCCGGATCGCCCGTCGCCGGTGCTGAATGGCTGCGCGTGCCGCCTAGTACCAGTAGCGGCGGCCGTAATAGGGCCGGTTCCAGTAGCCGTAATTCCGGTAATACGGCCGATAGCCATACCCGTAGCCGTAATAGGGTCGCGGCGCGTAATAGCCTGGGTAAGGCCGGCGATAGCGATAGGGGCGATAGCCCCAACGGCGGTAGTAGCGGACCGCTTCGACCGGCGAGGCGGCCTCGGAGGTGACGCTGTCGAGCTTGGGCAGAGGTGCCGCGCTGGCCGGCGTCGCACCGAGCGCGAGCCCGGCCAAAACCGCAGAGGCGGCGAGTGTGATGAGGGAGTGACGCATTGTGAGCTCCAAAGAAACGCCAACCGCCCCCGGTAACCCGAAGCCTAATCTCGCATTGGGGGCGCGGCAACGCGATTCGACGGTCACATCGCCGTGACCTTCGTTCAGAAACCGAATGGGCAGCCAGCGCCGGCTAGAACAGCGGACCGCCATAGGGGTAGTAGTACTGCCAATACTGATACTGGTAGGGGCGCCAATAGGGGCGATCCATCCAGTCGTCGCAGCGTTGGCGGACATAGCGGCGGGTCTTGACCCTCCGGCGGGCGACTTGCTCGACGCCGGTATTGCCGAGCTTGTGGGTGACGGCTGCATGATCGGACAAAGCGAGCGGTGCGGCGCTGACCATGGCGGGCGCGAGAAGAACCGCGCCGGCGGCCAGTGAGAGGGCAATGGCGATACGCATGGGAACTCCCTGTCTGTATTCCAGCCTCTAACGACTGTTGTTGGGCGTGAAGCTAGCACGCCCGAGTTTCCGCCCCGTTAGCGCCTCCTTAGCCTTTCGCTCACCATATCCGCGCGGTGTTACAGCAGGGCTGCGGCGGCGAGCAGGATGGCGATCTCGCTCGTCTGCTCCACCGCGCCCAGCACGTCGCCGGTCTGGCCGCCGATCTGCCGCATGGCAAGCCAAGCCATGAAGCCGAGCACGGCCGCGAGGAGGAGCGCCGTGAGCAATGCCGCGCCCACTCCGAGACTGAGGGCCAGCACCAGCAGCCCGAGCATGGCGGCGATGACGGCGCGGCTCGGCGGCGGCGTGCCCGCCGAGGCCGCGAGCCCGTCTTGGCGCGCCCGGGGCAGCGCCAGCATGAACAAGGGCAGGACCGCCCGCGCCCCCGCATGGGCCGCGATCAGCGCCGCCGCCACCAGACCGGGCTCGGCGAGACTGGCGAGGGCGCCGACCCGCAGCAGGAAAGACAAGATCAGCGCCGCCACGCCATAGGTGCCGATGCAGCTGTCGTGCATCGATCTCCAGCTTGCCGGATCTTGGTCACCCCGCCGCCGAAGCCGTCCGCCGTGTCGGCGAGACCGTCTTCGTGCAGGCAGCCGGTGACGAGTATGGCGGCGGCGACGGCAAGCGTGGCGGCGATGAAAGGGTCCAGCCACACCCAGTCGAAGAACCAATAGACAAGCGCGGCGATGGCACCGATGAGCGCGCCGATCAGGGGAAGGCACCAAGCCGCGTCCGCGAGCTTGCCCTCCGGCGGCGCCGTGACCGGCAGCCGCGTGCAAAAGGCTAGGCCGGTCTTAATGTCCGTGGTAATGCCGCCCATCCCCGAGACCCCTTGAGATCATGGCCGCCTCTTGGTGGGCGCCCACTGCCTGAAAGCCTGAGAGTCTACGCCGAAATGTCCCGCTTTGCCTCCTTTGACGATCTCAGCGCCGCCTGCCGCGATCTCCCTGCGGGCGACGACGGCACAGCCGCGGCGGTGGCGGCGCGCGAGGCGCGGCTGACCAAGCCGCCGGGCAGTCTGGGCCGTCTGGAGGAGGCGGTGGCCTGGCTCAGCCGGTGGCAGGGCCGCAACCCGCCGACCCTCGACCAGATCGAGATTCTCGTCTTCGCCGGCAATCATGGGGTGACGGCGCAAGGCGTGTCCGCTTATCCGTCCGAGGTCACCGCCCAGATGGTGGCGAATTTCGCCCATGGCGGCGCGGCCATCAATCAGCTTGCCGCCGTCACCGGCGCCGCGCTGCGAGTCGTCGCCCTGTCGCTTGACGAGCCCACCGCCAATTTCACGGCAAGCCCCGCCATGACCGAGCGGCGTTTCTCGATGCGGTCGCGTCCGGCTATGACGAGGTCTCCGATGAGGCCGATCTCGTCGTGCTGGCGAGTGCATCGGCAACACCACCACGGCGGCGGCGCTGTCGGGGGCGCTGTTCGGCGGCGGCGACCGCTTCGCCGGCACCGGCACCGGCGTCGATGACGCAGGGCGTCGCCCGCAAGCGCGCGGCCATCGAGGGCGGACTGGCGCGCCATAAAGATGTCCTCACCGATCCGCTGCGGGCCGCAGCGCGCTCGGCGGCCGCGAGCTGGCCGCCATCCTCGGTGCTTGCCTCGCCGCGCGCCACAAACGCATTCCCGTGCTCATCGACGGTTTCGTGTCGACGGCTGCCGTGGCGCCGCTCAAGGTGCTGAACCCTGGTGCGCTCGACCACGCCCTGTCCGGCCATGTGTCGGCCGAAGCCGGTCATCGTCTCTTGCTCCAAGAGCTGGGCTTGAAGCCGCTGCTCGATCTCGGCATGCGGCTCGGCGAAGGCTCCGGCGCCGCCGTCGCCGTGCTGGTGCTGCGCGCAGGCCTTGCCTGTCACACCGGCATGGCGACCTTCGCGGAAGCGCAAGTCTCCGACAAACCGGCCTAGCGTCACTCGGTGGCGATGGCGTGGAAGAACGTGCCGGTGACGTGGCCGCGCCGTCCGCCGTCCGTGCCGAGCGCGTTGCCTTCGCCGTCGGCGATCTCCGCCAGCGGCGCATCCTTCCCGGTCTCGATCACGCTCGCATAATGGAACTCGTGCCCGCGTAATCGGGCGCCTTCTCTGCCGAGCGCGCCATCGGTGAGGAGCCGCGCGGCGCGGTAGCCGAGATGCAGCTTGCGTTGCGCGAAGCTCGTGGCATGACCGAGCAACCCGGTCATGGCATGACGCACGCCGTCCGCATCTTCGAGTCCTTCGCCGAGCACCATGTAGCCGCCGCACTCCCCATGCACGGGGCGCGTCGCGGCGAAGCGTGCGAGGCCGTCGCGAAATGTGGCCGCCGAAGCGAGCCGTCCCGCATGCAATTCCGGATAGCCGCCCGGCAGCCAGCAAGCATCGCAAGTCTCGGACGGTGCCTCGTCGGCGAGCGGCGAGAAGGGCACGAGCTCGGCCCCCGCCTGGCGCCAGCCCGCGACCACATGCGGATAGACGAAGGTGAAGGCATCGTCCTGGGCAAGCGCGATCCGCATGCCCGGCGGTGGCAGGGCGGGCGCTGCCTTGCCCGAGGGATATGTTGGCCCCGCCGCCAGACTAACGATGGCATCGAGATCGAAGCAGCGTTCGGCCATGTCGGCGAGCGCGGCGAGATGGGCTTCGAGATCGTCATGCTCGCCCGCTTGCACGAGGCCGAGATGACGCTCCGGCAGCGACAAGCTCTCGTCGCGCCGCACGCGGCCGAGAATAGGAATTTGCAGCGCCGCGAGCGCCGCCGCGACGAGGCGCTCATGCCGGTCGCTGGCCACGCGGTTCAGCACCACGCCGCCGATGCGCACGCGCGGGTCATGGGTGGCGAAGCCGTACACCAGTGCGGCGGCGGACTGGGATTGTCCCGACACGTCGATCACGAGCAGCACCGGCACGGCGAAGCGCGCCGCAAGATCGGCCGTGGCACCGGTACGCCCGGGCGCGCTCGGAATGCCGTCGAACAGGCCCATGGCCCCTTCGATGACGAGGATGTCCGCCTCCGCCGACGCCTGGGTGGCGAGCCCGTCGAGCAGGGCGGGGCTCATGGCCCAGCTGTCGAGATTGACGCTGCCGCGCCCCGTGGCGGCTCGATGGAAGGCCGGATCGATATAGTCCGGGCCGGTCTTGGCCGCTTTCACGGCCAGTCCCCGCCGGCGAAGCGCCGCCAGGAGCGCCAGCGTCACCGTAGTCTTGCCGGCGCCCGACCGGGGCGCGGCGACGATCAGGGCCGGCGCGGTCACCGGATCGCGCTCACTGAGTGACGGCGAGCCTCCGGCGCTCTATAGCGAAAGGCATGAACGAGGATTCCGCGCCCCTGCGACGGGGCTGGACCACCGGCGCTGCGCCACGGCCGCCGCCAAGGCGCCTATGCCGGCCTGCTCACGGGCGCGTTTCCCGATCCGGTCGAGGTGACCTTGCCCGGCGGGCAGCGCCCGTCCTTTGCGCTGGCCACCACGGCGCGGGGCAACCGTCTGGCGACGGCAGGCGTGGTCAAGGATGCGGGCGACGATCCCGATGTCACCCATGGCGCGCTCATCCTGGTGACCGTGCGGCCCGGCGCACCGGGCTCGGGCGTCGGCTTCCGGGCCGGCGAGGGCGTCGGCACGGTCACGCGGCCTGGTCTTCCCATTCCGCCGGGCGAGCCCGCCATCAACCCGGTGCCGCGTCAGATGATCCGCGACGCCATCAAGGAGGTGGCGGCGGCGCACGGCGACTCCGGCGACGTGGAGGTGGAGATCTCGATTCCCGACGGCGAGGCGCTCGCCGCCAAGACCCTCAACGGCCGTCTCGGCATTGTCGGCGGCTTGTCGATCCTCGGCACCACGGGGATCGTCATTCCCTATTCCTGCTCGTCCTGGATCCACTCGATCCACCGCGGCATCGACGTGGCGCGCGCCTGCGGTCTCACCCATGTCGCCGCCTCGACCGGCGCGACCTCCGAGGCCGCGGTGCAGAAAATGCACAACCTGCCCGACACCGCGCTCATCGACATGGGCGACTTCGTCGGCGGCACGCTCAAATACATCAAGTTGCATCCCGTGCCACGCGTCACCATCGCCGGCGGCATCGGTAAGATGACAAAGCTCGCTCAAGGTCTGCTCGATCTTCATTCCAAGCGCGGATCGGTCGACCTCGAGGCGCTGGCCAAGCGCGCCGAAGAAGCCGGCGCCTCGCCTGACTTGCGTGCGCGCATTCTCGGCGCGAACACGGCACTGGAGGCTTTCGAGCATGCGACAGCCGACGGTGTGGCTCTCGGCGATGCGGTGGCGAAGGCTGCGCAAGCGGCCGCCATGGCGGTCGTCGCCGGCGCGGCAATCGATGGCAAGCACGTCGAGATCGAGGCCGTCCTGTTCGACCGCGCCGGAAATTGCGTCGGCCATGCGCCTTTCGGAAGCGCTCATGCCGAGCCTCCGCGGAAGCGCCGGCGATAATCGGCGTCGTAGAGCGCGCTCTCGCGAAAGTCTTCAGGTGCAAGCGCGCGGCCGACCAGGATCATGGCGGTGCGCTCGATGGGGTCGTCGGCGAGCGTGGCGCAGATGTTGCCGAGCGTGCCGCGCAGGATCTTCTCTTGCTTCTGGCTGGCATGGGCCACCACGGCGACCGGACAGTCGGCGCCGTAGAAGGGAGTGAGCGTCTCGACCACCGTGTCGAGGGCATGGATGGCGAGATGGATGGCGAGCGTCGCGCCGGTGGCGGCGAAAGCGGCCAGGCTCTCGCCCTCGGGCATGGCCGAGGCGCGCCCCGGCACCCGGGTCAGCACCACGCTCTGCGCCACTTCCGGCACGGTGAGCTCGCGATGAAGCGCGGCGGCGGCGGCGGCGAAGGCCGGCACGCCAGGCGTCAGCGTGTAGGGAATGTTTCGCGCCGCGAGCCGCCGCATCTGCTCGGCCACGGCGCTGAACACGGAGAGATCGCCGGAGTGCAGCCGGGCCACGTCCTGGCCTGCGTCGTGCGCGGCGGCATATTCCGCCTCGATCTCGTCGAGGGACATCGGCGCGGTGTCGACCAGCCGCGCATTGTCGGGGCAATAGGCGAGCAAGTCCCGCGACACGATGGAGCCGGCATAAAGGCAGACGGGGCAGCGCGCGAGGAGGTCGCGGCCCCGTACCGTGATCAGATCGGCGGCGCCGGGCCCGGCGCCGATGAAGTGGACAGTCACGAATCGTCCCCGACGGCGGCGATGGCGCAGGTCGCCGAGCGAGATCGATGCGCGGCACGATGAGCCGGGACTCGAGACCGCATGCGGCAAGAGCCGCCGCCTCGGCGACGGATGGGACGCCGACCAGTGCTTTCACGCGCGGCGAGGAGGACAGAGTGCGCGGTCCGGCCGCTTCAAGATCGGCCGGCCGGACCAGGACGAGCTTCACGCCGCGCCCGGCGGTCGCCTCGATGATGCCCTGCTCGCTGCCCTTGCCGTCCGACGTGGCGATGGCGCTCAAGCGGTCGGGCCCAAGGCTCGCTTGCGCCAGCGCCGTGTCGATCGCCGCGTTGATCTCCTCCGCCGTCGTGCCTCTGCGGCAGCCGATCCCCGCAACAATCATGTCTTCCTCCAAATCCATTGGGTCACCGGCATGGCCGGACGCCAGCCGGTCTTGCCGCCGACGCGATCGGCCCGCGATACCGCGACGCGGACGAGGTCGCCGCCGAGGCTTTCATGCCGCGCCATCAAGTCTGCTTCCGTCTCCAGCGTCACGGCATTGGCCACCAGGCGTCCGCCGGGCCTGAGTGCCGTGAGGCAAGTCTCGAGCACGCCGGGCACGCTGCCGCCGCCGCCGACGAAGATGGCGTCGGGGGCTGCGAGGCCGGTCAGCGAATCGGGCGCGCGACCCTGGATAACCGCAAGGTCCGGCACGCCGAAGGCAGCGGCGTTGCGGCCGATGCGCGCGGCACGGTCCGCATTCGCCTCGATGGCGATCGCCCGCAAGGACGGATCGGCCAGCATCCATTCGATGCCGATGGACCCCGCGCCCGCGCCCACGTCCCATAGCAACGCGCCGCGGCATGGCGCGAGTGCTGACAGAGTCATGGCGCGGATCTCGCGTTTGGTGATCTGGCCGTCATGCTCGAACAGATCGTCGGCGAGCCCCGGCGTATAAGCGATGATCCGGGCGTTCGCTGCCGCGGCGACGTCGACGGCGACGATGTTCAGCGCGGCGATGTCCTCGAGATCGAATCCGTCGGCTTGGGCCGCACGCACGCGCTCATGCTCACCGCCCAGCGCTTCCAGCACGGTGAGCCTCGACCGCCCGAATCCGATCTCGGTCAGGAGCTGCGCCAGCGCCGCGGGTCCGTCGCCGTCGGAGGTGAGCGCCAGGATGCGCGCGCCCGGATGGAGATGCGGCCGAATGCGGTCGAGCGCGCGCCCATGCAGCGACACCAGCACCGTCTCCGGCAGCGGCCAGCCCATGCGGGAGGCAGCGAGAGAGAAGGAGGAGGGCGCGGGGACCACGAAGGTCTCCTCCGGCGGAATATGCGCCGCGAGCGTCGAGCCCACGCCATAGAAGAAGGGATCGCCCGAGGCGAGTACGCAGACCCGGCGGCCGCGTTCCGCCAGCACCGCGTCCACCGCTTGGGCGAATGGGCTCGGCCACGGCTTGGCCTCTCCCCGGATGACAGATGCCGCCAACGCCAGGTGCCGCGCGCCGCCGAACACCATGTCGGCGCCAGCCACGAGATCCCGCGCGACGGGGCTCAAGCCTTGTGCGCCGTCCTCGCCGATGCCGACGATGGACAGCCAGCGCCCGATTGGGGCAGGGTCCGGCATGATCGGTTCAACCCGCGCCATGAAGATCCTCGTTCTCGGCGGCACCACGGAAGCCCGCATGCTTGCCGGCGCCTTGGCCGGCCAGAAACGCTTCGCTGTCACGTTGTCGCTGGCAGGCCGCACGGCCAATCCCCTGGCGCAAGCGTCCCGGTGCGCAGCGGCGGCTTCGGCGGTGCCGAAGGTCTCGCATCCTACTGCGCGACGAGACGATCGGCGCGCTGATTGACGCCACCCATCCTTACGCCGCGCAGATCTCGGCCAACGCAGTCCGCGCCGCCGCGCTTGCCGGCGTGCCGCTCATCGCGCTCCGGCGTGCTGCTTGGCAGAAGACGGATGGCGATCAATGGATCGAGGTGGATTCGATCGCCGAAGCAGTCGCGGCCCTGGGCGCCGCGCCCCGGCGCGTCTTTCTTGCGCTCGGCCGAAAAGAGATAACGCCCTTCGCCACGGCGCCCGAGCATATTTATCTGGTGCGCAGCGTCGATCCTGTCGATCCGCCGCTTGCCGTGCCCAACGCCATCTATCTCACCGCGCGGGGCCCCTTCAGCGAGGCGGACGACCGCGTGCTGTTGCAGCGGCATCGCATCGACGTGGTGGTCGCCAAGAATAGCGGCGGCGAGGCGTCCTACGGCAAGATCGCCGCGGCGCGCGCGCTCCATCTTCCGGTCATCATGCTGCAACGCCCGGACCTGCTCGAGATCGACTCCGCCGAGACGGTGGAGGATGTGCTGGCCTGGCTCGATCATGCGAGCGCTCCGCCGCGACGCGCGGCGTATAGACGAGCGGCTCGCGCCCATCGCGGAGAATGAGCCGCGTCTCGGGCGAGCCGACGATCACCAGCGTCGCCATGTCGGCTTCGGTGTTGCTTGCCTTGTCCAAGGTCGTGATCGTCACCGCCTCGTCGTCGCGTCCGACCGCGCGGCCGAACACGACCGGCGTCTTGGCGTCGAGGTGACGGGCGAGCCGGGCAAAGGCCTCGCCGAGCTGCCAAGGCCGCGCCTTCGAGATCGGATTATAGAGCGCGATCACGAAGCCGGCCGTTGCGGCGGCATCGAGACGCCGCTCGATCAGATCCCAGGGCTTCAGATTGTCCGACAATGACATGACGCAGAAATCATGACCGAGGGGCGCGCCGACCCGCGCCGCCACCGCCAGCATGGCGGTGATGCCGGGCACCACGCGGAGGTCGAGCGTGCGCCACGCCTCGGGGCCCGTCTCGATCTCGCCGCACACGGCCGCCGCCATGGCGAACACGCCGGGATCGCCGCCCGAGACCATGGCCACGCGCTGGCCGTCCGCCGCTTGGCTGAGTGCGGCTTTCGCCCGCGCGCCCTCGACGCGATTGTCCGAGGGGTGGCGCGCCTGGCCGTCGCGCTCCGGCACCCGGTCGAGATAGGGGCCGTAGCCGTAAAGCGCGTCGGCGGCTTGCAGGGCGTCCGCCGTCTCCCGGGTCCAGAAGCGCGCATCGCCCGGGCCGAGCCCGACAATGGTCAGGCAGCCGCTCACGTCCGGCTCTCCCAGCCGGGCACCAGCACGATGGCGAAATAGGGCGCGCAGCCGTCGAGCTTGTCGACGAGCGGCATCACGGCGGCATTGGCCATGGTGCCGCGCTCCACATAGATGGCGCGGTCGAGCCGGCCGGCGCGGTCGAGCGCACGGCGCACTTTCGGGAGGTGCCGGCCGATCTTCATCACCACGGCGGCGTCGGCATCGGCGAAGCGCCGCTCCAGCTCGTATTCGGGCAAGGTCGCCGGCAGCACCGTGAACACGTCGTCCCCTTGCGTCATCGGCGTGGCGATGGCCGACCAGCAGCCGGACATGCCGGTGACGCCGGCGATGACCTCGGTGGGATAGCGCGTGGCCAGGCGCACATGCAGATGCATGTAGGAGCCGTAGAATAGCGGATCGCCTTCCGACAGCACGGCGACGGTGCGCCC
This sequence comes from Methyloceanibacter superfactus, assembly GCF_001723305.1. GTDB lineage: Bacteria > Pseudomonadota > Alphaproteobacteria > Rhizobiales > Methyloligellaceae > Methyloceanibacter > Methyloceanibacter superfactus. Next base: position 67,886 of record NZ_LPWF01000002.1, on the reverse strand, counting down.
GTCGTCGAGATGCGCCGCCACGTCTTGCGCCGAGGAATCGTAGAAGGCGGTGATCGCGTCGCGGTAGCCGGTATCCTCCTTGGGGATCTCGGTGGTGACCGGATAGAGCAGCGGCAGCTCCTCGGCGCCGTTCAGATGCGCCGCGACGATGGTGCGCGCGTTGCTGGCATTGCCCGCCTTGGCGAAATAGGCGACCACATCCGCGGCCTTCAGCGCGTCGATCGCGTTCAGCGTCAGCAGGCCGGGATCCCCCGGGCCGACGCCCACACCTATAAGCCGTCCGGTCATAATCCCTCCTTGGCCAGCGCGTTGATGGCTGCCGCCGTCATGGCGCTGCCGCCCATGCGGCCGCGCACCACGAGATAGGGCACGCCGTGAGGATCGGCCGCGAGCGCGTCCTTCGATTCCGCCGCGCCGACGAAGCCGACGGGAATGCCGAGGATCGCCGCGGGCTTCGGTGCCCCCGCCGCCAGCATCTCCAGCAGATGAAACAGCGCCGTCGGCGCGTTGCCGATGGCGACCACCGCGCCTTCGAGCCGGTCGCGCCACAGCTCGAGCGCCGCGGCCGAGCGCGTCGTGCCGAGCTCCTTCGCCAGCGCCGGGACTTGGGTCTCGCGCAAGGTGCAGATGACGTCGTTGTCGGCCGGGAGACGCGCGCGTGTCACCCCATGAGCGACCATGTTCGCGTCGCAGAAGATCGGCGCGCCGCGCTTCAGCGCCTCGCGCGCCGCCCGCACCAGATCCGGGGAGAAATCGATTTGCGCCGCCGCATCCACCCGGCCCGCAGGATGGATCATCCGCACCGCCACCTCGGCCTGCTCGGGCGTGAAGCGCGAGAGGTCCGCCTCGTCGCGGATGATGGCGAAGGAGCGCTCGTAGATCGCCGCGCCGTCGCGGATATAGTCGTGGCTAAGCATCGGACGGCTCGCATACTGAAAACGCATCGACTGCGGCGGCGACGTCCGCCTCATTCACATAGTGCGAGGGCGTGGCGCGCGCCGTGGAGTGGCGTACGAGCCCAGCGCCTTTCGCGGTTCCGATCACGGTGAGCGGCGCAGGGAAAGGATGCGCGCAGCCCTTGGCGCAGCCCGAGACATGCAGGGCGATGCCCACGCCGGCAAACTCGGCCTCCTCCGCGATCTCCGCCGCGAGCCTCCGTGAGGCGATCAACCCCGAGCCGCATGACGGCGCGCCGGGACACGCGACGATGCGGCGGCGCGGATCTGCCGCCACAACCGCGAAGTCCAAACGTCGCGCCTCGTCCCTGATCGTCTTTACGCTTGTCCTTTGGAAAGGCCCAAGCAACAGCGTGCGATCCGGCGCAGGCATTGCCCATAGGGCGTTGTGTACACGGGCAATCTCCGTCAGTGCCTTCAGCGTGTGGGCTTGGGTGTGGCCGAAAGCGAGCCCGATACCCACCGCATAGAGATCGCCCTCGAGAGAGTGCGTGCCAACCATCGCGACTGGGAGCCGGGTTGGTGGCGGCGGTTCAAGCTCAATACGGGCCTGGAGAGCGTTCCGGAACGCCGCCAATCCGCGGCTTTGCAGCACATCGGCGCCGCGCGCTCCCGGACCATGTGCCGCAATCACCGCAAGCAGACACGAAACGGCGTCGCACGCCTCATCCGGCGTGACCGTGCCAAGCGGTGTGGCGGTTGCTCCGTCACCTCCGAGTGCAACATGAAGTCGCGGACCGTCCGCGGCGCTGACGGCCCTGACTCTGATGTCCGCCGTGAGCGCATCGAGATGAAGCCTGCCGCCGCCATCCACGATCACCGACACTTTCGGCGCAAGCACAAGTCGCGATGCGGCGAGAACTCGGCGCAGCTCGGTAGCAAGCGCGTTCGCGTCAATGAGAGCGCTAGGATCGCCCGGCAGCGGATCGGCGAGAACCGGCACGCCGTCGCCGCTATCGATACCGAGGGCCACGAGCCGGTCTGCAAGAAGCGGTGCCGTGTTTGGCTCAAGTCCGCGAATCTGGAGGTTGCCGCGGGCTGATATCTCCATCGTGCCGTTGCCGTGGGTCCGTGCCGCGGTGCAGAGGCCGGCGAGCGCCTTGAGCTTCATCGGCCCGGCCGGCACGATCCGCACGAGCAACCCGTCGCCAGTCTCCATCGGTTCGAGAAGGCTCGGGCAGGCGCCGCGTGCGAACTCACCCCTTGTGTCCCTGCCGCTCATAATGCCGCCTCCACAGTCAGGAGCGCCTCGGTGCCGAGATCGTTGCGCCGCGGATGCCACAGGCCTTTGGCGCGCGCTTGCTCCAGCCGTTCGGCGATGCGCGGGCGGCGTCCGGATTCTCGCGCAGGAGAAAATCGCGCACCGCCTCGTCGGCGAGATAAGCGCCATGCACGAGATCGAACAGCGCGCTCGACACCGCGCCGGTGGTCTCGGCGAAATCCACCAGCCGGTCCACGGTCTCCGCGAGCTCGGCGGCGCCGCGCGCGCATGGCGCATCATGCCGGCGATGAATTTGGGACTGGTCGCGCGCCCGCGCACGAGCCTGGCGAGCGCTTGCGGCAGCGGCCGGGCACGCGGGCGACTGGGATCGGTGACGTCGAGCATGACGAGATCGGGCGTGGCGCCGAGCGAGGCGGCAGCGGCGGCGAAGCCGCCGATATGGGCCACGTCCTCCGCGCCTCGAGAAGGTCGCGGCTCGGGTCGTCGCTCAAATGGAGAAGCATGTCGCCGTCGGCCACGCGGCTGGCAAACGCGCCCGGCCGGGCCCGCGCCCTCGCCGTCCGCGCCGCCGTAAGCGTGCGACGTGGCCGCGGATATCCGCGCCCATCTCGTCTTGGTTGGCATCGCCGCCCAAGAGATCCTCGACGCCCGCGCCGTAAGCCCCCGGTGCGTTGCCGAAGATGCGCGCGAGCGTATCGCCGTTCGCCGCCCGCCGCGCCGCGGCCAGCGGGTTCTCGGCCTCGTCCTCGTCGCGCGCCGCAACCAGCTTCACCGCCGCGTCGATCAGGGCGATTTGCGCCGGGAAGAGATCGCGGAACAAGCCTGAGATGCGCCAGGTCACGTCGACGCGCGGCCGGCCCATGACGGCGGGCGGCAGCACCTCCATGCCGGTGACGCGCCCCGTGGCCGGGTCCCAGGTGGGCCGGCAGCCCATCAGCGAAAGCCCTTGCGCAATCTCCTCGCCCCCGGTGCGAAGCGTCGCGCTCCCCCAGAGATCGATGACGAGGCTGCGGGGCATCTCCCCATGGGTCTGCATGTAAGCGCGGATCACCTCGCCGGCCGGCGCGCGTGGCCGAGCTCCATGGCGGTCGGCGTCGGCAGTACGCGCGGATCGGCGGTGAAGAGATTGCGCCCCGTCGGCAGCACGTCGCGGCGTCCCCTTGCCGGAGCACCCGCAGGCCCGGGCCGCACGCGCTTGCCGTCCAGCGCCGCGATCAGCGCCTCACGCTCGGCCTCGGCGCTTGCCTGCCACAACGGATCGTCGGTTTGCGGCGGCCGCGCATAGATATGCACGCCGTCCTTGATGGCGAGATCCTTCAGGTCGCACAGCCAAGCGTCGATCTTGCGCAGCGCGCCGTCGGCGCAATCCTCCGCGCCGATGCCGGCTTCGCGCGCCAGCCCCGAGCCTTGCGCCTTGTCGACGATGAGCTTGGCGAGACGCTCCCGGCGGCGGCGGTCCAACCCGTCGGCGATGGCGTATTCGTCCACCAGGCGCTCCAGCTCCTGCGCCGGACCGGAAAGCTCCGTGCCGACCAAAGGCGGCGGCAAATGGCCGATGGTGACGGCGGCGACCCGGCGCTTGGCCTGCGCCGCCTCGCCGGGATTGGAGACGATGAAGGGATAGATCACCGGCAGCGCGCCGACGATCGCTTCGGGGAAGCACGCATGCGACAGCGTCACGGCCTTGCCCGGCAGCCATTCGAGTGTGCCATGGGCGCCGAGATGCAGCAGCGCATGCGCTTCGACCGCATGTTGCAGCCATAGACCGAAGGCGAGCAGCGCGTGGCGCGGCGGCAGCGTCGGATCGTGATAGTCGCTGCGCCGATCTCGGGTCTTACCCCGGTCCGGCGGCAGCGCCACGGTGATATTGCCGAAGCGCGCGCCGCGAAACCGGAATGCGCCGTCCCGGAAATCAGGATCGCTTTCGGCCGTGCCCCAGGCCGTCGTGATCTCATCGGCGATGGCGGCCGGGAGCTGAGCGAGCAGGCGCTCGTAGTCGGCGAGCGGCAGAGCAGGCGTTTCGGCGCCGCGCTCCAGGTGCTGGAGCAATTCGGGCGAACCGTCCGGCATGTCCGCGACGGCGTAGCCGGCCGCTTGGAGATCGGCGAGCAGCGCAAGCACGCTCGCCGGCACGTCGAGGCCGACCGCATAGCCGGTGCGGCCACCGGCGCCGGGATAGTCGGGCATCACCACGCCGATACGGCGTTTACTGCGCGGGGTCGCTTGCAGGCGCGACAGCGCGGCGATGCGATCGGCGACCGCGTCGATCCGGTCCGGCTCGGGCCGGCTGGTATAGGCGGTGAAGCCGAGCGTGTCGTTCTTGGCGGCGGCATCCTTGAAGGCGAGTGCACCGGCGAGCACGCGGCCGTCGAGCTCGGGCAGCACCACATGCATGGCGAGGTCCGACGGCCCGAGTCCACGCGGACTTTCCGCCCAGGCGTCGCGCCGCGTGGTGGCGATCACCGCTTGCAGCACCGGTGCGTCCACCGCATCGAGCGGCGAGGTCTCGCCGTCGCCGGCGGCAAAGGCGGTCGTGGTGACGACGACGGCGGGCGAGAGCCGCATGAGCGCCTCGCGCACGAAGGCGCCGGCCGCCTTGTCCTTGAGGCTCGGCACGAAGAGCGGCGCGGGCGAGAGGCCTCGCGCGGCAAGCGACCCACACAAATGATCGATGGGAGCGGTGTCGGCGGCGAGCAGGGCCGAGCGGTAGAAAATCACCGGCACCACGGGATGGTCCGGAAGAAGCGTAGCGGCCAGCGCCTCCAAGGGCACCGCACCCTGGCCCGGCACATAGCCGGCCATGCGCGGCACGCTTTGCGGCTCCGGCACCGCCAGCGTCGCACCCGCATGCGCGGCCAGACGGCGCAACAGGCCTTGCAAATTTTGCGCTCCGCCCTCGCGGAAGAAGCGCAGCAGCTGCTGCAACTCAGCGGTCGAAAGCGTCGACGCCGCGAACAGCCGCGCGTCGTCGCGGTCCTCGCCCGGGAGCACGGCAAGGGCGATGCCTTTGCTCTTCGCGCAGGCCGACAGGCTCTCGACGCCGTAGCGCCACCAGTCGAGACCGCCGAGCAGACGCACCACGATCACCTTGGCGTGCTGCGCCACATTGTCGATCCACAGATCGATGGACATGGGATGGCGCAGATCGCGCAAATGCGCGAGCCGGAGGCTCGGCAGCGCCTCGGTCTCCGCCGCGCAGGCTGCCGCCAACCCAGAAAGATCGCTGTCGACGAAAGACACCACCACGATGTCGCCCGGCGTCTGGCCGAGATCGACCGGCTCGACGATGTCGTCGAGCGTCGTGGAGGATGTCTGCAACAGATGCATGCGGTCTACCCGGCGAGAGACTTGGTCACGGCCTCGCGGTCGAGACCTTTGAGGCCGATGACGACGACGCTGCCTTGGCGGTCCTCCGACGCGGCCCAGGGCCGGTCATAATAATGGCTGACGCGCGGTCCCACCGCCTGAATCAGAAGCCGCATGGGCTTGCCCGTGACGGCGGCGAACCCCTTTACCCGCAACACATTGTGAGACTTGGCGAGCTCGGCGATGCGCGTCGAGATGGTATCGGGATCGCCGATCTCGGCGAGCGGCACCACGAAACTATCGAAGTCGTCATGATCGTGATCGAGCTCGGTGTCGTGATGGGTCATGCGGTTCTCGATGTCGTTCTCGGTGCCGACGCCCAAGCCCAGCAGGGCGATCGGGTCCACCTTGCCGTCGGCCACGGTGACGATTGCCACCGCGCGCGGCAGCGCCCCGGTCACCGCGGCCATGGCGCGCTCGAGGCCGCCCGCGTCGAGCAGGTCGCGCTTGTTGAGCACCACGAGATCGGCGCAGGCGATCTGGTCCTCGAACACTTCCTCGATCGGGTCATCGTGATCGAGCGCATCGTCCGCCGCGCGCTGCTGTGACAGCGCCTCGAGGTCGGCGGACACTTGGCCGTCGGCGAGCGCCGCGCCGTCCACCACCGCCACCACGCCGTCGACGGTGACGCGGCTCTTGATCGCTGGCCAGTGAAACGCCTGCACCAGCGGCTTGGGGAGCGCCAGGCCGGATGTCTCGATGACGATATGCTCGACCGCCGGTTCCATGGCGAGGATGGCGTCGAGCGCCGGCACGAATTCGTCGGCCACGGTGCAGCAGAGACAGCCATTGGCCAGCTCGACGATATTCTCCTCGGGGCAGGAAGCGTCGCCGCAGCCTTTGAGGATCTCGCCGTCGATGCCGACGTCGCCGAACTCGTTGACGATGACCGCGAGCCGGCGCCCGTTCGCGTTGGCCAGCACATGGCGGATTAGGGTCGTCTTGCCCGAGCCGAGAAAGCCCGTGACGATGGTGCAGGGAATGCGGGCAAGCGACGTCATTCTGTGTCCTCCGTGGAAATCTCGGGTGTGAAATCGAGGGGCGGCACGCGGGCGATCAGGCCCTTCTTCAAGATCTCGGGGCGTCCGCCGCCAAGGCAGGGATGCCGTCTTCGGCACGGGCGAGAAGCCGTGCCCCTTCGATCAAGGCCTCGGCATCCCGGCCGGGCTCCAACCCGCCGAACACATAGGTCCAGCTGCCGTCGCAGCGCATGGCGGCGCTCAAGCTCCGGCTGCAATTGGCGAGGCACTGGACCTGGCAGACCGACACGCCGGTGCCGCCGGCGGCCTCCGCCGTGGCCCGCGCCAAGGCGAGCCCGGGACGTTCGGCGTCCTCGGGGTCGTCCGGCCGGCGGCAAGTGATGCAGACATAGACGGTGGCCCCGGTTCGGACCGCAACGTCCTCGTCCGCTTCGATGTCGGTGAGAGTCACCCCTTTGAAGCCGCTCCTCGGGCCGTCCGCGCTTGGGGGTGCGATAAGGCACAGAGCCGACGAATCGGTCCGCGCCACGGAACTAACCGCCACCGAGGCACCCCGCCCGGGCGAGCGACCAGATCGACGGCAGGTCTCCTGGCTCGCGGTTCCAGCCCCTCACCGCCTTCCCGGGTATCCCCAGTGGCAATGTGGTTCGGGCTCACCGCTTACAGTTGCGGGGGCAGCCGCGGAATTGGACCAAAATCCGTACCGCGTTCCCTGTTCGCTCTCGTCCTCGAGAGACCGTCGATGGGCCCACTAAAGAGGCCGTGCCGCCTTTTTGTCAATGCGGGCCCGATCGCCCGCTTGCGGCGCGGGCCCAGCCCGCTATAGTCGCCCCGTCGTCGGTTCCCACATTCCGTGGGACGTAAAAGGGAACGCGGTGAGGGATTTTCCCCGATTCCGCGGCTGCCCCCGCAACTGTAAGCGGCGAGCACCCCTCCGTAAGGCCACTGGAGCGAAGCTTCCGGGAAGGCCGAGGGAAGGCGTCGACCCGCGAGCCAGGAGACCTGCCGCCGGCTCAACCTTGAACCGCGCCCTCGGGTGGAGGGCGCATGGGGGACTTAGATATGAATACGTTCTCGACCAAACCCGAAGGCGACGGCATCCACACCGCCGCGCTAACCGCCTCGCGCGTCGTGCCGATCTTCATGGCCGCGCTGCTCGGCATCTTCATCGTTGGCGGTGTGGGCTTTTCCCGCATCGAGGCGGTGCACAATGCCGCGCACGACTACCGGCATTCGATGTCCTTCCCCTGTCATTAGGGGGGCGCAGAGATGGATTACTTCCGCAACATCGTTATCGTTGCAGCCATCGCCGGCGCGCTTGCCGGCCTAGCCATGACCGTCGCGCAACAGCTCACTACCGTGCCTATGATCGTCAAAGCAGAGGTCTATGAGGAGCAAGGCGACGCCACCGCTACCGCCCACGAGCATGGGGCGGAGACGGCGGCGCACGACCACGATCACGGCGAAGGCTGGGCTCCAGCCGACGGCGCTGAGCGCACCTTCTTCACCTTCGCGGCCAATATGGTCACCGGCGTGGGCTTCGCTCTCCTTCTTGTCGCGGTGAGCGAACTGTTCGGCGGCATCGCCAATTGGCGCCAGGGTGTGTTCTGGGGTCTCGCCGGTTTTGTTGTGTTCACACTTGCGCCCGGTCTCGGTCTTCCGCCCGAGCTTCCGGCCATGCCAGCGGCGGAGCTCGGTGCGCGCCAGGCTTGGTGGCTTGGAACCGTCCTCGCCACGGCCATTGCGCTCGGCCTCTTGTTCTACAGCCGGTCGCTCGTCGCCGTGCTCGCGGCCATCGCTCTGCTGGTCGCGCCTCACGTGATCGGCGCGCCCCAGCCCGTGAGCTACGAGAGCCCAATCCCGGAAGGTCTGCACCACAGCTTCGTTGTCGCCGTGGTGATGACCGCGCTTCTATTCTGGGTGCTGCTCGGCGGGCTCGCCGGGTTCTTCCGGGAGCGCTTCATCCACGCGGCGTAATGATGGCGCAATCAGCCACAACCGGGGACGAAGGCACGACCTTCGTCCTCGGCGGCGCGCGCTCCGGCAAGAGCCGTTACGCCGAAAGTCTCGTCACCGCCCGGCCGCATCCGTGGGTCTATATCGCCACGGCTGAAGCGCGGGACGGCGAGATGGCCGCGCGCATCGCCGCGCACAGGGCGCATCGCCAAGCCGGCTGGCAAACCATCGAAGCCCCGCACGAATTACCCGACGCGCTTCGTGCCTCACCGCATGGCGCCGCGGTCCTGGTCGACTGCCTCACCCTGTGGCTGTCGAATCTGATGCACGCGAAGTTCAAGATCGAAACGATGACCGAGCGGTTGGAACAGGCCTTAGCCGAACGTGTCGGCCCGACGGTGGTCGTATCCAACGAGGTGGGCTTGGGTCTCGTGCCGGACAATGAGCTTGGCCGCGCGTTTCGTGACGCCCAAGGCGTGCTCAATCAGCGCCTCGCCGCCCATGCCGGCCGCGTGATCCTCATGGTCGCCGGCCTGCCGCTCTATGTGAAGGGATCGCCATGACCAAGCCTGTCGACGATAAGGAAGCCGAGCGCCACCGCGCCAAGATGGCGAAGCGCAAATCGGTGCAGGACGAGGAGGTCGCCGGCAAGACCTACGAGAAGGGTCTGCTCATCGTCCATACCGGCACGGGCAAGGGCAAGTCCACGGCGGCTTTCGGCCTGGCGCTGCGCATGATCGGCCGCGGCGAGCGGGTCGGCGTCGTGCAATTCGTCAAAGGCGCTTGGCACACCGCCGAGCGCGACGCGCTGGCCAAATTCGGCGACCAGGTCGCATGGTACTCCATGGGCGAGGGTTTCACCTGGGAGACCCAGGATCTCGCCCGGGACATCGCCGCCGCCGAGCGCGCTTGGGCCAAGGCGGTTGAGCTGACGAACGACGACAGTTTCGGCCTCGTCATTCTCGACGAGTTGAACATCGCGCTCCGCTACGATTACCTGCCGCTCGACGAGGTGATCGCCACGTTGAAAGCACGCCGACCCCGCCTCCACGTCGTCGTGACCGGCCGCAACGCCAAGCCCGATCTCATCGAGGCCGCCGACCTCGTCACCGACATGACGCTGGTGAAGCATCACTTCGCCGCCGGCGTGAAGGCGCAACCGGGCATCGAATTCTAGCGATGGCCGCCCGGGCGCTCATGTTCCAGGGCACGGGCTCCGACGTCGGCAAGTCGCTGATCGTGGCGGGACTGGCGCGGGCGCTTCACGCCCGCGGGCTCAAGGTCCTGCCGTTCAAGCCGCAGAACATGTCGAACAACGCGGCGGTCACCATCGACGGCGGCGAGATCGGCCGCGCGCAAGCGCTCCAGGCGCGCGCCGCGTGCGTGGCGCCATGCGTGCACATGAACCCCGTGCTGCTGAAGCCGCAAAGCGAGATCGGCGCGCAGATCGTGGTGCAGGGCCGCGTCTACGGCACGGCCAAGGCCGCCGATTATCAGAACCTGAAACCGGATTTGATGGGCTTCGTGCGGGACAGCTTCGCCCGGCTGAAGGACGAAGCGAACATCGTTCTGGTCGAGGGCGCCGGCAGCGCTTCGGAGATCAATCTTCGCGCCAACGACATCGCCAACATGGGCTTCGCCCGCGCTTGCGACGTGCCCGTGGTGCTGATCGGCGATATCGACCGGGGCGGCGTCATCGCCAGCCTGGTCGGCACCAAGGCGGTGCTCGATGCCGAAGATGCGGCGCTGATCGTGGGCTTCCTCGTCAACAAGTTCCGCGGCGACCCGGCGCTGTTCGCCGATGGCATGACGAGAATTGCCGAGGCCACCGGATGGCCGGCGCTCGGTCTTGTTCCCTTCTTCGCCGAGGCCCGCGCGCTGCCGGCGGAGGATGCCTTGGCGCTCGACGGCGCGCGGGCGGCGAACGCGGGCGCGGCGCTGAAGGTCGCGGTGCCGCTGCTGCCGCATATCGCCAATTTCGACGATCTCGATCCCCTGGAGGCGGAGCCCGCAGTCGATCTCGTGCGGGTGCGGCCCGGTCACGCGCTCCCCGGCGATGCGGACCTCGTCATCCTGCCGGGCTCCAAGGCCACCATCGCCGATCTCGGCGGCGCGCGACGCCGGCTTCGATATCGACATTGCCGGACACCTACGCCGTGGCGGCACGGTGCTGGGGCTGTGCGGCGGCTATCAGATGCTCGGCCGCGCCATCCACGACCCGGACGGCATCGAGGGCGCCGGCGGCACCGCGCAAGGCCTCGGCCTGCTGGACGTGGAGACGACCTTGTCGTCGGAAAAGCGTCTCGAGGCGGTTGCGGGCGTCGCCTTCGATGGCGCGCCCTTCTCAGGCTACGAGATGCATATGGGCATGACGCAAGGTCCGGACGCGGACCGCCCCTTTGCCCGTCTTGCCGATGGGTCGTCCGAAGGCGCGATGTCGCCGGACGGCCGCGTCATCGGCTCATACGTCCATGGTCTGTTTGCCGACGACCGCCAGCGCGCCGCCTGGCTCCAGCGTTTCGCGGCGGGCGAAAGCCAGGTCTGTTACGAAACCGCGGTGGATACGGTCTCGATCGTCTCGCCGCGCATCTCGAAGCTCATGTCGACATCGATCGCCTGCTCACAGTATCGCGGTGAAAACCGCCAGCGCGAACACGATGGCGATCAGCAGGCCGTCGGCGCGCCCGTAAACGGCGAGCGCGGCTTGCACATCCGACGCCTTCGCCTCGCGGCGTCCGTCGCCGAGCCATGCGGCGTCGGTCTCCACGCCGTCATACGCATGCGGGCCGCCGAGCGACAGGCCGAGCGCGCCGGCCATGGCTGCTTCCGGATAGCCCGCATTGGGCGAGGCATGCTTGGCGGCGTCGCGCGTCATCGCCTGCCAGGCGCCGCCGGCCGAGGCCCCACCGCCGAGCGCCGATGCGGCGACGATCAGCAGCGCCGACAGCCGTGCGCCTGGCAGATTGACCAGGTCGTCGAGCTGCGCCGCCGATTTTCCGAACGACTCGTACCGTTCGTTGCGGTGGCCGATCATGCTGTCGGCGGTGTTGATCGCCTTATACAGCGCGCCGCCGGTGAGGCCCGCGAGGCAGATCCAGAACACCGGCGACACGACGCCGTCGGAGAAATTCTCCGACAGGCTCTCGATGGCCGCGCGCGCCACGCCCGCCTCGTCGAGATCGCCCGTGTCCCGGCCGACGATATGGGCGACCGCCGCGCGGGCCTTGATCAGGTCGCCACTGTCGAGCGCGTCGGCCACATTCGCCACATGCATATAAAGACTGCGCTGGGCGATGAGCGTGCTGCACAAGAGGCCGACCACGATCAGGCCGAGCGGCAGAAGCAGAAACGCGGTCTCGACCACGAAGGCGATGGTGCCGACAATGAGCAGCAGGAGGAACAGCGCGATGGCGCCCGCCCGGCGGCGGCTCTCGGGCTCGGCGCCTTCATGGTTGAGGCGTGTATCGAGAAAGCCGATAAGGCGGCCCATCCATGTGACGGGATGGCCTATGCTCTTGGCGATCCAGTCCGGATAACCGGCGACGAGCTCGATCAGCAAAGCCAGAAGCGCTAACGGTGCGGCCATGATCCCTCCCAATATGCCTGCGCCGCTTCTGCATGGCGGCGATCTCGATGCGGCGCGAAACCTGTTCCCCGGCGCGCCCGAGCCGTTCCTCGACCTGTCGACGGGGATTAATCCCCATCCCTACCCCATCCCGCCCCTCGCGCCGGAGATTTTTTCGCGCCTGCCGGCGCCCGCGGACCTCCGCCGCCTGGCGGAACGCGCCGCCGCGGCTTATGACGCGCCGTCGGCGGCCTGCGTCGTCGTCGCGCCGGGCTCGCAGGTGCTGGTGCGCTCGCCGCCCGCCCTCCTGCTTCCGGGCCGCGCCGTGATCCTCGGGCCGACTTATGCCGAGCATGCCCGCGCCGCCGCCGCCGCCGAACACGAGACGACGACCGTCGGCGCGCTGGAGCCGTTGGGCGACGCCGATCTCGCCATCGCCGTCAATCCGAACAATCCCGACGGCAGGATCTTGAGCCGCGACGAATTGCTCGCCATCGCCGAGCGGCAGCGCTCCCATGACGGCCTGTTGATCGTCGACGAGGCCTTCATGGATGCCGGACCGCGCGGTGAGAGCCTGAGCGCGCAAGTGGAGGCCGCGACGGTCGTCGTGCTGCGCTCCTTCGGCAAGTTCTTCGGCCTCGCAGGTCTGAGGCTCAGTTTCGCGCTCGCCTCACCGCCATTGGCCGCGCAGCTTGCCGCCGCGCTTGGGCCTTGGCCGGTCTCCGGCGAGGCGCTCGCCATCGGCACGACGGCCTTGAGCGATCAACCGTGGATCGATGCGACGCGACTCTCGCTCGCGGCGGCGGCGGAGCGTCTCGATACGCTGCTCGGCGGGGCCGGCCTCGAAATCGTCGGGGGCGCGTCCCTGTTCCGCTTGGTCCGCAGCGCCAAGGCGGCGAAGCTTTTTGACCGGCTTGGCCGCGCCGGCATCCTCGTGCGCCGCTTTCCCGAACGGCCCGATCTATTGCGCTTCGGATTGCCCGGCGCCGAGCAAGAGTGGCAACGGCTCGAAGCGGCGCTCCAGGATTAGTCGCCGGTGACCGGCACGCACACATGGAGCCCGTGGGGCTCGATCTCGACGCGCACCTCCGCGGCGTGGTCTGGGGCATCGAATACCTCGTCGTCGACCCTGAGCGGCCCTTCGCGCCAGACGAATTTCGCCGTCTTGGCCTTGATCTCGGTGAGCGGGATCGGGGTGTGCTCCGGCGCCGCGCGCAGCCAGTCGATCATCTCCTGCTTGCGCCCGGCCGGCAGGATGACAATGTCGAGCAGCTGGTCTCCGGGCTCGGCGGACGGACTGATCAGCACGCGCGGTCCGGTCATGCCGATATTGAGAATCTCGACGAAGACGAAGTCGCCTTCCATGCGATGCCCATCGATCTCGAGACATATATAGGTCGGCGCGGCTGCTTCGAGGATCTCGGCGAACAGCTCGCGGCCCGATGCGATCTGCTTCTCGCGCGTATCGTCCGGAACGCCGATATCCACGACTTTGGCGAGCGCGCCCCAGCCCACGGATTCCAAAAAGTTCCATTCGCCCCAGGGCCCGGCGGCGCAGCCACGTCCAACCGTTTAAGGGGGGCTTCGCGAAGCGCTGGCACCAATCTCCCGATCTCGCCATTGATCGCCAGACTCCGGGCGACGTTGTTGGCCGTGCCGAGTGGCAGGATCGCCAGGGGAATTTTCCGGTCGTGGATGTTGCGCGCAATCTTCGCGACGGTGCCGTCACCTCCGGCGACGATCACGATCTCGGCGTCGCTCCGCGCGAGCGCCGTCTTATAGCCGTCGTCCTTGGAGCTGAAATATTGTGTAGAGAAACCGGACTCGTCGAGGAGGCGAAGCAGCTCGTCGCGGCTTGGATGCCCTGAACCGGCAGAGGGATTGTGCACCACAAGCGCGCGCATGGTGGCCTACTAACGCCTGGTCGCGAGGGCTGTTCCATCCGCCGCGGAGTCGCGCGGGACCACAGGTGGGAGTCTCGGCGAGGCTAGTGAGCCCAGCGGCGATTATAGTGCTCGGCCAGCTCGAGATTGCCTTGAGCTTCTTCCGGCAACAGCCTGGCGATCACGCCCATGGCGAGCTCGACCGAGATCTCGCTGGCGCCGCACTCTTTGAGTTGGTCGCGCAGCCAGCCGTAGACTTCCTCGTCGCCGGCCTTGAGGCCGACGGCGATCTCTTCAAGCATTTGCACCAACGATTCTGCTGCCATCGTGCCCCTCCAATCGAACCGAGTCTCTAAAGACCCATGCTCCGGTCACGTCCGTGTCGCTTCCCCTGGTGCGATTCCCCGTAGACGATCTTACTGCGTCTTTCGCAGATGCGAAGTTGCCGACGGGCCACAGTGCGATCTTTTCTCCTTTAGTCGCCGCTAAACCCCAGCCCGGCAGGCCCGGTAAAGGGGATCGGCTTGATCGAGGCGGTCGACACCGGGTCGCCCTCGGCCTCGGCAAAAAAGCCGCGGCTCGGCCGGGGCTGGCAGAAATGGCGCCCCTTGGAGACGTTGGTGACCAACAAATCCATGTGGAAATGATTGTAGTGGTGGCGGTCGGCGCCCGGGCCGAGCACCGTGTAGAATTCGTCGCACGCCCCGGCGAGCGCCTCTTTCAGGAAGGCCTTCTCCCGCCGGCTGCCGCGCCACCAGCCTTTGACCACGGTGATCTCGGTGCCGTCCGACAGGCGGAAACCGGCGACATCGATGGCATTGCCGTAGGCATGCTCCGATAGCGGCCCCCGATGGCGGCCGTTGCGTCCGCGGCAGCTATAGGAGGAGATCTGCCGGATCTCCACCACCGGCTTGCCGAATTGGCGATAGGCGGCCTTCTGCACGGAATTGTTGAGCCAGCGATCGAGATGCGCGGTGACCGGGCAGCCGATGGTGGCCGTGGGCGTGACCTTGACCCGGCCGCCAAGCGCGCCGGAGACCTTCAGCGGCGCCCGGATGCCGCAAGCGCTCGGCCCGTTGATCGGCGAGGCGGACTGCACGTAGGACGACGCGCGTACGCGCCCCGAGGCCATGCATTGAGCCTCGGCCTTGTCACGCCACTCGGCGCGTTCCTCGCGCGGAACGCCGCCGCCGGCGCAAGCTCCAGAAGGATGGCGACCGCGAGCAATGCGGCCAAATACGCAATACGAACCCCCACCATGGGCGTAACCATGGGGCCAAGGGTCTGAACAATCTTTCAATGCGAGAGGTCTTTGGCAGATCAGATTTTGGGCAAAAAGAAGGGCCGCCCGTTGCCGGGCAGCCCTTCCATTGTCGGCCGCGGTCGCGAAGGACCGCTGATTCAAGCGTCGTTAGACGCCCTAGACCTCACCAGAGGCGAGCATCCAGGTCACCGACGCCTGCGACCGCGGGCTATGACAATGAGACACTGGATCACCTCCTTTCGATTGTTGATGGGATAGGCCGAATATAGGGCGCCCGGCACAAAAAGGGAACGGCGTCATTTCGGCGCCGTGCAAAGGGGGGCAGACGCGAGGCCGTCAGAACAAGAGCAGCCAGGCCCCCATGCCGATCAGGGCGATGGTCCAGGCCAGATCGAGATTGATCCAGCTCCGCTTCAGGATCTCGAAGCCCGACGACTGATAGACGAGGAGCGCGATCGCCCCGGTGACGATGAGCATGGCCAGCGTGTGCACCAGCACCGCCAAGCTCGCCACGGCAAAGGAGCCGGTGGCCATCATGTGGCCGGCATGTCCGCCCGCGTGGCCCGCGTGATGCGCGTGCTCCATGGGCATCAGCACCGGGATCAGCATCATGCCGGCGCCATGGGCCGTGGCCATGAGGAAGGACCACACGCCGAGGCCGAGCAGACCGGTCGTCACGCCGATATGGAAATGATGCTGATGGCCGTAAAGCCAATGATAGATGCCCCAGGCGATTAGCAGCAGGCCCGAGACGATGCGGAATGTGCCGGCGTCGATAGCCATGCCAAGGCCGACGACCGCGAAGACGACAACGGCGATGGCCGCCGCATGGCCGAGCGCGATGGGGATCAGCGAGATGAGAACGACCCGGCGGCTCTTGCGGTAAAGACCGAGCGAGGCGGCAAAGAACCAGCCCATGGCCGGATTCAGCCCATGGAAGGCGCCGAGCGCGATGAGGATCAGCCAGGGCGTGAGTTGGGACATGCGGGCCTTGGATCGGGGGAGACGGGGGCGGCGGCGAAACGGTCACGACAAGAGGCGAGGGACAACGGGGCGTCCTTGATCGAACGCAAAGCGGACACCAAGCCTCAGGCGAGACCGAGCGCCTTTCGCGCCTTGACCGTGATCGACTGGCGGGTCGCGAAATACCCTCCCACGGATCCTTCTTGAGCCGCTTGAGTCGCGCCGGCAGGTTTTGCGCGGTATAGGGCGCCGCCGTCTCGAGCGTCTTGAGCTCATCCCAGCGCAATGGACAGGCCACGGTGGCGCCGGGCCGGGCGCGCGTCGAATAGTTGCAGATCGCCGTGCCGCCGCGTTGGTTGCGCAAATAGTCCACGAAGATTTTTCCCTTCCGCGCCGCCTTGGCCATGTTGGCCGTGTAGCGGTCTGGCCGCACCGTGACGAGCGCGTCGGCGACCGCCTTGCAGAAGGTCTTCACCTCGTCCCAGCCGAGCTTGGGCGCGATCGGCGCGACCACGTGTAAGCCCTTGCCGCCCGTCACCTTGAGGAAGGACGTGAGGCCGAGCGCGTCGAGGAAGTCGCGTACCTCGATGGCGGCAGCTTTCAGCGTGTCGAAGTCGAACCCCTCGTCGGGATCGAGATCGAACACGATATGGTCGGGCTCGCTGACCTTCGGCAGCTTCACGCCCCAATCGTGGATCTCCAGCACGCCGATCTGCGCCAGACCGAACAGCCCGTCCTCGCCGTCGATATAGAGATATTTCTTCTTGGTCTTGCCGCCGGGGATGGCGATCTCCTTGATCGCATCGCTCATGCCGCGCATGGCGTGGCGCTGGAAGAAACAGTCTTCCGCGCAGCCTTCGGGACATCGCACGAGGCTGATCGGCCGGTTGACCACGTAAGGCAGCATCACGGGCGCCACCGCCTCGTAATAGCGGGCGAGATCGAGCTTGGTGAAGCCGATATCCGGATAGAGCACCTTGTCGGGGCTCGTGAGCGTGATGCCGCCGAAACTGACGTCGCCCGTCTTTGTGGTCGAAGCCGTCTTGGTGGCAGCCTTGCTGGTTGTCTGCTTGGTCGCGGTCTTGGCCATATCGGCCTCCTGATGCTCTTGCCCCTCGCGGCGCACGTCGCGTGCCGCCTTGTCCTCGCGCAAACCTTGGAAGCTCGGATGCCTGAGCCGTCCGTCGCGCGTCCATTCGGCGTAGTTGACCGCGCAGACGAGCTCCGGGTCCAGCCACACCGCGCCCTTGCGCTCGGCTGCCGGCACGTCGGCGAAGGGCGAGGTCTTGCGGACGAGCTTCGAGAACCGCTCGGCGAGCTCGGCCGAGACGCGTGCGTTGAAGCCGGTGCCGACCTTGCCCGCGTAGTTCAGCTTGCCATCGTCGAATGTCCCGAGCAGCAGAGAGGAGAACGGCTTGCCGCGCACGTCCGATTTTGCATAGCCGCCGATGACGAACTCTTGCGACCGCGTGCATTTGATCTTGAGCCAGTCCTTGCCGCGCCCCGAGCGGTAAGGCGAGTCCGCCCGCTTCGACATGATGCCTTCGAGCTGGGCCTCGGAAGCCTTGGCGAAGAATGCCGAGCCCGATCCGAGCACATGGTCGGAATAGACGAGATAGTCGGAGACGCCCTTCGCCGACAGGAGCGCATGCAGCCGCGCCTTGCGTTTGAGAAGCGGCTCTTTGCGGAGGTCCTTGCCGTCGAGGGACAACAGGTCGAAGGCGAAATAGCGGATCGCCGGATGGGGCGTATCGATGTGAGCTTGCAGCGATTTGAAATCGGTGACGCCCGACGGCAGCACGAAGGCCGCCTCGCCGTCGATCAGCGCCGCCTCGCATGGCAGGGTCTCGAGCGCCGTGGCGATGGCCGGAAAGCGCACGGTCCAATCGAGACCGCGGCGGCTGAACAGCGTGATGTCGTCGCCCGCTTTTCGCGCCTCGATGCGGTAGCCGTCATATTTGAGCTCATGCAGCCAGTTCGTGCCGTCCGGCACGTCGCTATCGAGCGTGGCGAGTTCCGGCTCGACGAACGGAGCGGCGGCTATTTTGCGGCGCGCTTTGCCTTTGGCTTTGCTTTGGCTTTCGGCTTTGCCGCCGTCTTTTTCTTTGCCGGTGCCGCGCGCTTTTTCACCGGAGTTTTTTTTTGAGCCTTGTTGGAGCTCCACACGGCGGAGTCGGCGCCGGTCTCGATCTGCTCCATGCTGCGGCCGGTCTTCACGCTGGTGTCGAACGCTTCCGTCGGCTCATCGCCGTCGCCGGCATAGTCGTCGCGCTTCTTGATGAGCAGCCAGTTCTCGCGCTTGCCCCCGGTGCGATCCTTCTTCATGCGCACCAGCACATAGTCGCCGTTCAGCCGCTTGCCGTGCAGCCTGAATTTGAGATCGCCTTTGGCGAGGCCCTCATCCGCATCGCCGATGGGCTCCCAGGTGCCCTCGTCCCAGATCATCACCGGGCCGCCGCCATACTCGCCTTTGGGAATGACGCCTTCGAAGCCGCCATATTCGAGCGGATGGTCTTCGGTGCGGACGGCGAGCCGCTTCTGGCTGGGGTCGAGGCTCGGTCCCTTGGTCACGGCCCAGCTCTTCAGCACGCCGTCTTTCTCCAGCCGGAAATCGAAATGGGTGCGCCGCGCCGCATGCTTCTGGATAACGAAGCTGTTGCCTTTTTTCCGCGCGCGTTTCGGGCCAGGCTCGGGCGTCTTGGCGAAGTCCCGCTTGGCCTTGTAGGTGGCAAGCAGGTCGTCGTCTTGCGCCCGCGCCATTGTCTAGGCCGACTTCCGCTTCGGGGTCCGCGCCGTCTTCTTGGCGGCCGCGCGCGGGGCGGCCTTCTTGCCGCCAGACTTGGACTGAGCGCCCTTGCCCTGCTGCACACTCTTCTTCAGCGCGTCCATGATGTTGATGACCTTGGCGCCGCCGGGCTCCTCGGTGACGATGTCGGGCGCGCGGTCCTCGAGCTTGGCCTGGATCAGTTCCTTGACCGCTTCCACATACTCGTCCTTGAACTGCTCAGGCTCGAACTTGCCGGCCTTGCGCGTCACCAGCTCCTTGGCGAGATCGAGCGCTTCCTTATCGACCTTGACCGTCGGGATGTCGTCGAACAGCACGTCGGCGGGGCGGATCTCATTGGCGTGGCGCAGCACCTCCAGCAGCAGGCCCTTCTCGAACGGCTTGATGGCGACGATGTTGCCGTGGCCGCGCAGGATGAACTGGCCAACGCCGATCTTCTTGGTCTCTTTCAGCGCCTTTTGGATGATGACATAGCCCTCGTCGGCCATGTCGCCGTCGGGCATCAGATAATAGGGCGTCTGGAAATAGCGGTCGTCGATGGCGTCCTCGTCCACGAAACGGACGAGCTCGATGGTCTGCTTCGATTCCAGCTTGAGATCGTCGATCTCCTTGGGATCGATCAGGACGTATTTGCCCTTCTCGTACTCATAGCCCTTGGTGATCTCTTCGTTCTCGACGGGGCCGACGCCCGGCGCCACCTTTTGATAGCGGATGCGCTTGCCCGACGGCTCGTGGATCTGGTGAAAAGCGATGCCCCGCTCCGAGTTCGTCGCGGGATAGAGCCTGACCGGGATATTGACCAACGACAGCCGCAAATGGCCGGTCCAGAAAGCGCGGGGTGCCATGCGCCTTAACTCCTCGGAAACGCGTAGAGCCGGTCCGGCACCCGGAAAAAGGGGCCAGACAGGACAAACGGCGCCCAGGCCCCTTGTGTTCCGGTCGGATTTTGCGTTCCTGGCGGAATTCGGGAGGTCCGGGCTCAGCCCCCGATCATATATCCATTTTTCTTAAGCATACGTTCGAGGGCTTCCGGAAACGTCACCTTCTGCGTTTCGCCCGGGCATTCGCCGGTCTCGCCATCAAGCTCTTGATCGCAGATCTCGAGGCCCCAATCCGTGTTGCGGTCGTAATATTGCTTCATCAGGGCCCAGGCTTCCTTGCCTTCGCCGAGCCTGATCTTTTGGGCCACGTAGCCCGCCAGGAAGCCGTTCACCTCCTGCTCCGGAACGCCCAGGATCATATTCTTGAGCCAGGCGCGTGCGCCGGCTTGAAGCGCGGCTCGGCGCTGACGTCCTTGACCTTGCCGTCCTCGAATCCCAGCACTTGGAGCGGCGCTTCCGAGCAGGCGTAGCAGGCGAAGGCGTAGAGGAAGGCATTGTCGCGGGTCTCGAACTCGTGAGTGCCGTCGCCGTCGAGATCGACCGACAGCATCGGCCCGCCGTCGAACTCACCCACATCCACCGTCCGCCATTCCGAGCCGTCCTTGTTGCCGGCGATGACATGGGTCACCGAGCAGCAATGGGCGCCGCCGGTGAAGAAGGACACGATCACTTCCGGATAGGGCGTGCTGGCATCGAGCTGCGCGATCTGCACGCTCACCGGCGGATCAGAGAAGCCAGCGCTGTCGCCTTGCAGTCTGGCCACCACACGGGGACCGGCGGGGACTTGGGCCTCGGCCGTCTCGGCCGGCGCATCGGCAGGCTTCCCGGTCGGTTTCTGATCTGTGTCAGTCTCGTCGCCGAGATCGCCCGCATCGGGAGTCTGACCGCCGGGATCGGAGCCTTCACCGCTCGCCGGGCCTCCGGCATCCGCCGCCGCCGGGGGCGCCGGCGGATTGGGATCGTCGAAATACACGGTCACCACGGGCGCGCGATACACCCGCTCGCCGATCCCGGTCTCATCGGGCAGCATCGCCTCTTCCGGAATATCCTCGACAGGCGGGAGGTCCTCGCCGTCAGCCTCCTCGCCGGGGACCACCTCGGGCGCCATCTCGTCCGCGTCGCCGGGAAGCTCAGTGGGGTGCGGTGCCTTTACCTCCTCCGGGTCGACCTCCACATAGGTGAGCGTGACCCGTAGCGGCCCGAGCGAAATTTCCTCGTCGAGCGGCGGCAGGCCGTCCTCGCCGCCGCCGACCACGATGGTCGGCGAGCTGTCGACCATCCCGGTTTCGGGAGCTTCGAGATATTTGCCGTCGGCCTTCTTGACCGCCGCGCCGAGGGACGCTTCGGCAGCTTCGGCGGCGGCGACGCCGGCAAGGAGGCCGAACAGCGCCAGCAGGGGGAGACGCGGGGAACCAAATGAAAACATACGCAAACACTTCCTTGATACGAGTCGTCGGAGCCACGGGCCCAAAATCAGTCTAACGCGGCCCGGCGGCAGCGCCCAAACGCGCGACGGCGTGACGGTTACCGGCGCCACGCGCCGCATCCACTTGCAGAATCGCGTGTTAGGTGATTGCTTGCCGGCGCGGCTGGCTTCTGGCGCATTGGGCACCCAGAAAATGGCATTGGATGGACATGAACGTGAGTGACGACAGATCGAAGCCGCTGGCTCCGGCCGCCGTCATCACCGGAGCCACGCAAGGCATCGGACGCGCGCTGGCCAACGAGTTCGCCAAGACGGGCCACACGCTGCTCCTCGTCGCCCGCACCGAAGCGACGCTCGCCACGGCGGCGCGCGAGGTCTCGGCGCAATACAACGTTCCGGTCCACACTGTCGCGTGCGACCTGTCCACGGCTGAGGGCTGCGAGCGCGTCGTCGAGGCGCTGCGCGAGAAGGGGCTCTATGCCGAGTCCCTCGTCAACAACGCCGCCATCATGATCGCCGGATTCTTCCAGGAGCAGGACCCGGCGACGCTGCTCAAGATCGTCGATCTCAACATCCGCGCGGCGGTCGATCTGACGCGCCGTCTCCTTCCCGACATGCTGGCGCGGGACAAGGGGGGCGTGCTGAACGTTGCCTCGGTCGAAGGCTTCATGCCCGTGCCGTATCAGGCCACCTATGCCGCGACCAAGGCCTTCATGATCTCTTGGAGCCGGGCGCTGGCCTGGGAGGTATTCGGCACCAATGTGCGCATCTGCGTCGTCACGCCCGGTCCGATCGAAACCACGATGCACGAGAAGGCGGGCGCCGAATATTCGCGCTACATGGTCTTTCTCCCGCGCATGACTCCGGACGAAATGGCCGCCACCGCCTATCGGCGCTTCATGCGCGGCAATTGGGTGATCATCGAAGGCTGGATCAACCGCATCATCGCCAACGGCGTGCGTTTCGTGCCGGGGGTCATGCTCATTCCGGCGGTCGGCTGGTTCTTCCGCGTGCGCGATGCGCAAGGCAATCTGCAATGGCCCAAGGGCTGGAAACCGCCCGGCTCCGAGCCCAAGTCGAAGACCTAGAAGGGAGCGACGCCGCGACAGCTCTGCCAAGCCCCAGATGGGCACACGATCCCGGTTACGCATCCCCAAGAGCCAAACACCGTATGAATGTAAAGCGCGATTTCGTGGGCGGGGATAAGGTTTTGGCTAAGCCATCCGCGCAGCGGTGGGCTGGACGACGATTGAACCCTTGTCGCCGGTGACAATCTCGTCGTCGGCAAGTTTGAAGTTCTCCAGCGACACGGTGTGGAAGCGCTCGAAATAATCCTTCAGCGGCCTTTCGATGGAGCGATCGTAGTCGGGGCGGGCCACATGGGTCGCGCCTTGCACCACCTTCACCACCTTGCCGTTCTTGACGATCAGCTCGCCGTTCTTGAACACCAGCTCGGGTGTAGCGAACATCGCCTCGCGGTCTTTGTTGTCCTTGTAGACGGTGATGTCGCCGGCGGCGCCCGCGCCCAAATGCCCGCGATCCTTGAGGCCCAGGCTCCGTGCCGGGCCGGCGCGCGTCAGGATGGCGATCTCGTCGAGCGTGTATTCACGCTTGAGAGAAGGCAGAATGCTCTGCGATTGCGCGTCCGCGTTGAGCTTCTGGAACATCTCGTCACGAAAGCTCTTGTCCATGAGCAGCCGGATCAGATGCGGGTAGGTGTAGAACGGCGCGCCGTTCGGATGATCGGTGGTGAGGAAGAGGCGCCACGGGTCCTCAAACAATAAGAAGGTCTCCAGCCCTATCGTCCATTGCAGCGCGTTGACGAAGCTCTTGTCTCTGTAGCGCATGGGCACCACCCCGCAGCCCGCGTCGCATTCGATATCCATGGTCACGGGCTTCTTCGGGTGCGCGCTCTTGCCGATGGCATACTGGCGCATGCTGTCACCCGACGCCGTGCAGGTCTGGCCGAACAGGACCTGGCCTACATCGATGGAGATGTTCGGCGTCTTGTTGAGAAGCTCGACAATCTGCGGCGCGCCGGAAGAGAATTTGCGATCTCCCTCTGTGCCGTAGGAATGGAACTGGATGTGGGTGAGGTGGATGGGCAGGCCATCCGCCGCGCGGATGGTGTCGAGCGTGGTCTCCATGTTGCCGGGCACGCCTAGATTGCAGCCGTGGATATGAAGCGGATGGGTGACGCCGAGCTCTTTCAGCGCGCGCGCCAGATTGAGAATGATCTGCCGCGGCGTCACGCCGTAATAAGCATGCTCCTCATCGAGATCGAGCTTGCGCTGGTTGAACTTGAAGGCGCTGATGCCGCCGGGATTGACCACTTTGACCGCGATGGCTTGCGCCGCGTGCATGGTCCAGGCGACGTAATCCTTGATGGCCTCGAAATCCTTCTTCTCCGAGAGCTGGCGCAGGAAGAAGTCGTCGCTGCCCAGCATGGCGAAGGCGCCTTTGTCGACCATGGGTGTGTCGCCCATCTCCATATGCGCCTGGCGCGCATTGGCCGGCAGCATGGCCGGCTCGAAGCAGGCGGTGTAGCCCATCTCGGCATAACGGTAGCCGGTGAGATGGGTAGATGGCACGGCATGGCCGCAGCCGGCGCGTGTCAGCTCGGTGCGGGCGACGGGATCGCCCTGATGGTCCTCAGGCAGCAGCATGCGGGCGATGGTCATCTTGCCGCCGCCGATATGGGTATGTGGATCGATGGCGCCGGCCATGACCACCTTGCCGCGGATGTCGTAGGTCTGATCGGGCCGGGCGTCAGGCACGCCAGCCAGGATCTTGCCGTCCTCCACGTAGATGTCGCGGAGTTCGCCCGACACCTTGTTGGCAGGATCGTAGACTTTGCCACCCGTCAATTTGATCAGCATGGAAGACTCCAGACCCAAAGTGCGGCTTCGATGCCCGAGAGCACGTCCGCGGCGGACGGCAGATCGCTGCGGCCGAGATTCTTCAGCGGCAAGGACACCACGGCATCGACGCGGATCAGCCGGCCGGCATGGTCGACCCCCGGTGTGCCGATGGGAATGAAGACTTCGGTCGACTGGGGCAGCTTGATGCCGGGCGTGCCGAGCACGATGGCCGGGAGCTTGGTCGCAGGCGGCGCAAGCTCCGGCGAATAGGAGGAGGTCCAGACCAGCAGATCGCCCTCGCCCGCCTCAAGCATGCGAGCGATCGAATAGCGATAGGGATCGAACTCCGGCGCACCGCTCGCATAGCTGACCCGTAAGGGATAGCCGCTCTGCCAAGTGGCGACGGACGCCGCAGTGGTGGCGCCCTCCGCACCACCAAGCGGCAGTCCCGCGAACCGGGAGGTCGTATTGAGGTCCTTCACGAGCCCGGCAATCTGATCGACGGACATCTCGCCGTGCGGCACGTCGAAGGCGGCGGGCGCCCAGACCACAACGCCGTATTTCGCCTCGCGACAGAGCTCGGCGAGCGCATCGATGTCAGCGAGCTTCACCCCGCCGATGTCGAGCTTGTCCAAACTGAAGCCGCGCAGCCGCGCGCGGAGCGCGCCGATGACCTCGCCAGCCTGGTCGGGCTTGCAGGGAAGCGTCACCACCTTGCCAACGCTTGCTTTCCGCGCCGCTTGGTCGAGCCCCTTGCCGATGATGACGACGGTGCGTTTCTTCGCCGTGACACCGAACATCGACTCTTTGGGCGCGACGATCCGCTCGAAAAAGCGCTGATGCAGCGCCGCGACGTCGGTGCCGGCGATGATGATGAGATCGGCGCGGTTACGCGTCTCGGTCAAGGTCGACAAAGTCCAGCCCACGGACTGAAGCACTTTGAAATTGCGGTACTGCGCTTCGCTCAAGGCGTGGTCAACGACGCCGCCCGAGCGTTCGGCAAGCGCCATGGCCGCGCGCATGCCTTCGACATCGGTGGCCAGCCCGCCATAGAGCGGCAACGCCGACTTGCCGATCAAATCGGCCGCGGCCGCGACGGCCTCGCTGAGCGGCACATCCCTGCCTCGCACCTGCGGACTGGCGGCCGGGAGCTTGCGCTCGAAGCCTGCGACAGCACGGCCGCAACCGGCTTTGCGAACCTTGAGCCCATCGGCGTTGCGCTCAACCGAGAGGTCGTCGCAGATCATGCCGCAAAACGGGCATGCGACGCTCTCGAACAACTCTGAAGTCGCGGTCATGTGGCGGGATCCCCTTCCGAGGCTGAGCAAGTATGCACAGCACGCGACGGGAAACAACTCGTCTGGTTGTGAGAGGACTTAAAGACAAACGCAGCGCGCCGTCCGCGGCCCAGCTGCGCGCCTTGGACAGTACAAATGCGGGTGTCCGCCTTGCCGTTGTCTGTGTAGCGCCGCTTGGCTTCTTTTATCCCGCGTGCCCGCCGGGCGAGGGCAGCGTTGGCGGCGCGTGCTGTCCGCCGAAAATAGTTGGTAGGCAGATTGGTTCAGGCCAAAGAAGCCTACTTTTTTTAACAATATCAGAGTGGAATGGTGGAGCCGGACGGGATCGAACCGACGACCTCAGCAGTGCGATTGCTGCGCTCTCCCAACTGAGCTACGGCCCCAGACAGCCCGCATTTAGGGAGCGGCCTCCATGCCTGTCAAGCGAGGGGGCGGGCGGACCGCGTCATTCGGGCGCAAGCCGGAATTCGGCAACCGAAAAGACGAGGGGCGCGCCCGACTTTTTGCCCGGGATGGCTAACCAACGGGCCTGCCAAGACTTGCCCTTGGCGGGGCGTCTCCGCTACATGGTGGCCGGGCCGCGTGCGGAGGGGCCTTTTCATGGTGCCTTTGATCGGATTCATCGTACTCGTCATCGACCTGTATATCTGGGTCATCATCGCGGGCGCGATCTTGAGCTGGTTGATCGCCTTCAACGTGGTGAACACCAGCAATCGCTTCGTCTACACCCTCGCCGACATGCTCTACCGGGTGACGGAGCCGGCCTTGCGGCCGATTCGCAGCATCCTGCCCAATCTCGGCGGCATCGACATCTCGCCGGTGATTCTGATCCTGTTCCTCCTGTTCATTCGCGACGTGGTGCTGCTCGGCTGGATCCTGCCGGCCTTCCTCTAGCCGGGTGGGTCTGCGCCTCAATGTCCGCCACACCGCCACGGGCGTGCTGGTCCCTGTGCGGCTGACGCCGAAATCCGGGCGCGACGAGGTCGTGGGCGTCGAGGACTTCGGCAGCGAAGCGGTGCTGAAGGCGCGCGTGCGGGCGGTGCCAGAGAATGGCCGCGCCAACCAGAGCCTCGAAAAGCTCATCGCCAAATGGCTAGGGCTGCCGCCGTCCGCGGTGAAGGTCGCCCAAGGCGGCAAGTCCCGCCTGAAGCAAGTCGCCATCGACGGCGCGCCGGATGCGCTGACCGAAGCGATCGAGAGCAGCGTTGCCGCGCTGCGCGCGGGCTAGCGCTTCCAGCCTTCGCCGGTGCTATTTCTTCTGCGGTTTTTCATGCGGCGGCTGATCGCCGGTCGAAAGATCGAGGACATTCTCCGACTGAGCGGCCGGTCCGGTCGTGCTGCCGCTGGCCCTGCCGATGTCGTGGTGCCGCTGGACCCGGCCGACGTAGTCGTGCCACTTGCGCCCGCAGAGCCGAGCTGGTCCTTGTCCGTCAGGATCTTGATGTTTTCAGAGGTCGTAGCACCTTCCTTCTTACCCATGACGATCTCCTCCATTGGGGTTGGCGAAGATCGGCATAGCCAAGTTTGGCGAGACCGCTCTGATTCAGATCAGCTTCTCGCCCCGCCGGCGATCTCCTTGGCGATGGCAAGCGCCGCCGCGCGCGGATCGAGGGCGCGGGTGATGGGCCGTCCCACCACGAGATAATCGCGCCCGATTCGACGGCGGTCTTCGGCGTTACCACGCGCGCCTGGTCCTGGGCGTCCGTGCCTTCCTGGCGGATGCCGGGCGTGACGATCAGGAAATTGCGCAAGCGCTCGCGCAA
This sequence comes from Methyloceanibacter superfactus, assembly GCF_001723305.1. Lineage (GTDB taxonomy): Bacteria > Pseudomonadota > Alphaproteobacteria > Rhizobiales > Methyloligellaceae > Methyloceanibacter > Methyloceanibacter superfactus. The sequence goes on along the minus strand of NZ_LPWF01000002.1, from coordinate 40,717 downwards.
GGCCGCCGCCTCCTTGCCCGAGGCGACAATGCCGTCGAAGCCGGCGTCTTGCGACAGCCGCGCGCGCTCTTGCACGAGCGCCAGCGGCGGCATCTCGATCCCTTGTTGCGAGAGGTCCGCGCGGTCGAGATTGGTGAGCACGGTGACGCCGAGCAGCTTCAGCCCGCTGTCGCCCCGGCCGCGCACCGCCGCATCGAGCGTCTTGCGGTCGGTCGCATGCACGGTGAGGAAATGCGCGCCCGTCTTGGCGATCGCCGCCGTCGCCCGCTCCACCGTCGCCTCGATGTCGAGGAGCTTGGCGTCGAGGAACACGCGCTTGCCGTCGTCGACGAGCGCGCGCGCCAGCGTCAACCCGCCGGCGAAGATGAGCTCCAGCCCGATCTTGTAGACGCCGACGCTGTCGCCGAGCTTGGCGATGAGATCGCGCGCCTCATCGAGGTCGGGCACATCTAACGCGACGATGATCCGGTCCTTGGGGTTGAGGGTCGGGGCTTGTTGGCTCATGAGGCGAATTTCCTTGCGGCAACGGCGAGCGCTTCGATCACGCTGGCGAACATCTTCTGCTGGTTCTCGTCTTTCAGGCTGCCGTCCGCCTCGAAGGCCTGGCTGGCGCGGGGCAGCGCCATCTGCTGCGGGATGACGGTGGCGCCGAGGCCGACTTCAAGGATCTGCCGCAAGGTGAGCAGGCTCCGCATGGCGCCGTAATAGCCGGGCGAGGCGCCCGAGATGGCGAACACACGGGTCTTGTATACGTCCTCCGCGGACTTCACGCGGCTTACCCAGTCGAGCGTGTTCTTCAGCAGCGGTGGGATGGAGGCGTTGTATTCGGGCGTCACGATCAGCACGCCGTCATACGCCTCCAGCAGCGCCTTGAAGGCGAGGGCCCGATCCGGCACGCCTTGGTCGTCTTCCAGGTCGCCGTGATAGATCGGCATGTGATAGTCGGCCAGGTCCGCGAACACCGCCTCGATGCCGTTGGCCGCCGCGATCTGCTGACCGAGCTGGGCGAGCTTCTTGTTGTGCGACCCCTCCCGGGCGCTACCGGCAAAAAACAACAATCGCATGCAAATCTCCTGCTTCGCGCGTCAAGCGCCGTCGTTGTTTCCGTCCTCGCCCTTATTGAACACATGACGCAAGGGCACGGTTGCGGCGGCCGCGAGCGGCGTTGCGAGCGCCAAGCCGAGAAGTCCGAACACGGCGCCGAACACGAGCTGGTTCAGGATCACCATCGCCGGCGGCATCGACACTGCGCGCGCCTGGATCAGCGGCGTCAGCAGATAGCTCTCCAGGAACTGGACGCAGCAATAGAGACCGAGCGCCCACAGCGCCATGTTGAAGCTCTCGCCGCCGGCGACCAGAATGATCGGGATGGCGCCGATGATCGGTCCGAGATAGGGCAGGAAGCATGCGAGCCCGGCGAACAGCGCCAGCACGAAGGCGATCGGCACGCCGAGGATCAGCAGTCCGAGATAGGTGAAGCCGCCGGTCACCGACATGGTGATCGACTGGCCGATCAGCCAGCGGCGAAGCAGGTCGCCGGTCTCGTGAAGCAGGTCGATGAGCGTCTGCCGCTTGTCCTCCGGCGCGAGCCGCGACACCAGATTGACGTAGGTATGCGGATCGGCGGCGAGATACACGCCGAAGAACAGCACGATCAGCCCGGCGCTGAACAAGCCGAACACGGACATGGCGACCGAGGTCGCGCCGGTGGCGATACCCCACTGGCTCATGAAATTTCCGAGGACCTGAACCAAGTCGATCTTCTCGAGGAACGCGGTCCGGTCGACGAAGCTCGCGAGCTGGGAGGTGAGCATGGTCGCCCCGGTGGCGATGCTTTGCGCCAACAGCGCCACCTGGGTCCCGAGCGTCGGTCCCGCGGTCCATCCGGCAAGGACGAGGCCGCCCAGAATGGCGAGCGCCACCACGCCAAGCATCAGCATGCGCGGCAGGCCGGTGAGTTCGGCAAGCGCTCGGCTCGCGCCATAGAGCACGATGGCGAGCAGGATGCCGGCGAAGGTGAGCAGGATCGCCGTCTGCGCGTACCAGAGGACGAATGCGAGTGCGACGACCGCAAGGGCGCCGGCCGTGGCCTTGGCCGCCCGCGCGGTGACCTTGGGCTCGTGGAAGTCGGGCGACTTCGCCGGGCTGTTTTTGGCAGGATCGCCGGGCATCGTCATCTCGCTTGAGGCGCGCGAAGAGCTGATGCGGGACGGGCGCGCGGGGCGGAAGGATCGCCCCAATGTACGTCAAAGGGGCCGAGAAGGGATAGGCGCTACTCGCCGATACCCTCGAAGAACTCCTTTACCCGGGCAAAAAAGCCGGCCGAATCCGGGCTCGTATTCGGATTGGAGGCCTCCTCGAAGGCCTTGAGCAGATCGCGCTGCTTGCGCGACAGGTTCTTCGGCGTCTCGACCTCCACCTGAATATAGAGGTCGCCTTGCTGCTTGGAGCGCAGCACCGGCATGCCTTTGGCTTTGAGGCGGAATTGCTTGCCGCTTTCGCTGCCCTCCGGGATCTTCACCCGGCTGCGGCCGCCGTCGATGGTCGGCACCTCGATCTGCCCGCCAAGCGCCGCCGTCGTCATCGAGATCGGCACGCGGCAGAACAGATCCGCGCCGTCGCGTTGGAAGAACTCATGCGGCTTGATCGATAGGAAGATGTAGAGGTCGCCCGGCGGGCCGCCGCGCACACCGGCCTCGCCTTCGCCGGCGAGCCTGATACGGGTGCCGTCTTCGACGCCAACGGGAATCGTCACCGACAGCGTGCGCTCGCGCATCACGCGCCCCGCGCCGTTGCAGGACGGGCAAGGGGTCTCGATCGTCTCGCCCGCGCCCTGACAGCTGGGACAGGTCCGCTCGATGGTGAAGAAGCCTTGGCTCGCCCGCACCTTGCCGATGCCGCCGCAGGTGCGGCACGACGTGGGGGACGTGCCCGTCTTGGCGCCCGAGCCGGAGCAATCGTCGCAGGTGACGGACGTGGGCACGCGGATCTGCGCCGTCTTGCCCTGATAGGCTTCGCGGAGCTCGATCTCCATGTTGTAGCGCAGATCGGCCCCGCGCTCGCGCGCCGAGCGCTGCCGCGGCCGGCGCTGCCCCATGAACTCGCCGAACAGATCGTCGAACATGGCCGACATCGAGGCCGAGAAGTCCGCGCCGAAATTATGCGCGCCCGGGCCCATGCCGCCGCCGTCGAAGGCCGCATGGCCGAAGCGGTCATAGGCCGCCCGGCGCTGCGGGTCCTTCAGCGCCTCGTAGGCTTCGTTGGCTTCCTTGAAGCGCTGCTCGGCGGTGGGGTCGCCGTTGCACGTGTCGGGGTGGCATTCCTTGGCGAGACGGCGGAAGGCCGATTTGATGTCGCCTTCGCCGGCGCCGCGATCAACGCCCAGTATGTCGTAGTAGCACCGTTTTGCCATCACCCCTCCGGACCTTCACACCGCCGAACCGCTCGCGGCGGCGGCGCACAAGCCTCTTGTTGGGCGTCAGGCGGAACCCTCCGAAGAGGGCTCCGCGCCAATTTCTTACACTAGGCCGATTTCTTGTCGTCGTCGTCTTTGACTTCTTCGAAGTCGACATCGACCACTTTCTCGTCGGAGCCGCCGGCATCGGCCGACGGACCGGCCTCGCCCTCGGCGCCGGCGGCGCCTTGGCTTGCGTTATACATCGCCTCGCCGAGCTTCATGGAGGCCTGTGCCACCTCGTCGACCTTCTGCTTGATGGCTTCCACGTCCTCGCCCTCGGTGGCGGTCTTGAGCTCGGCGACAGCGGCTTCCACCGCCGCCTTGTCCTCGGCCGAAACCTTGTCGCCGAAGTCCTTCAGCATCTTGTCGGTCGAATGGACGAGGGCCTCGGCCTGATTGCGGACCTCGACCAGTTCGCGGCGCTTCTTGTCGTCCTCGGCATGGCTCTCGGCTTCCTGCACCATGCGATCGATATCGGCGTCGGTCAGGCCACCGGACGCCTGGATGCGGATCGACTGCTCCTTGCCCGTGGCCTTGTCGGAAGCCGACACGTTGACGATGCCGTTGGCGTCGATGTCGAAGGTAACCTCGATCTGCGGCACGCCGCGCGGCGCCGGCGGAATGCCGACGAGATCGAACTGACCGAGCATCTTGTTGTCGGCCGCCATCTCGCGCTCGCCCTGGAAGACGCGGATGGTCACCGCGTTCTGATTGTCTTCCGCGGTCGAGAACACCTGGCTCTTCTTCGTCGGGATGGTGGTGTTGCGGTCGATCAGACGGGTGAACACGCCACCCAAGGTCTCGATGCCGAGCGACAGCGGCGTCACGTCGAGCAGCAGAACGTCCTTGACGTCGCCCTGTAGCACGCCGGCCTGAATGGCGGCGCCGATGGCCACCACCTCGTCCGGGTTCACGCCCTTATGGGGCTCCTTGCCGAAGAAGGTCTTCACCGTCTCGACCACTTTCGGCATGCGGGTCATGCCGCCGACGAGGATCACCTCGCTGATTTCGGCGGGCTTGAGCCCGGCGTCCTTGAGCGCCGCCTGGCACGGGCCGATGGTCTTCTGGATCAGATCGTCGACCAGGCTCTCGAGCTTCGCCCGCGTGAGCTTCATGGTCAGATGCTTCGGGACCGATGCATCGGCGGTGATGAAGGGCAGGTTGATCTCGGTCTGCTGCGTCGAGGACAGCTCGATCTTCGCCTTCTCGGCGGCCTCCTTCAGACGCTGCAGCGCCAGCTTGTCGGAGCGCAGGTCGATACCGTTCTCTTTCTTGAACTCGTCGGCGAGGTAATCGACGATACGCATGTCGAAGTCTTCGCCGCCGAGGAAGGTGTCGCCGTTGGTCGACTTCACCTCGAACACGCCGTCGCCGATCTCGAGCACCGAGACGTCGAAGGTGCCGCCGCCCAAGTCATAGACGGCGATGGTCTGGCCCTCTTTCTTCTCGAGCCCATAGGACAGCGCCGCGGCGGTCGGCTCGTTGATGATGCGGAGCACTTCGAGGCCCGCAATCTTGCCGGCATCCTTGGTCGCTTGGCGCTGGGCGTCGTTGAAATAGGCGGGGACGGTGATGACGGCCTGCTCGACCGTCTGGCCGAGATAGGACTCAGCCGTCTCTTTCATCTTCTGCAGAATGTAGGCGGAGATCTGCGACGGCGAATATTTCTTGCCGTGGGACTCGACCCAGGCGTCGCCGTTGTCGGCCTTGACCAGCTGGTAGGGGACCAGTTTTTGGTCCTTCGCCACCGTGGGATCTTCCCACCGGCGGCCGATCAGGCGCTTGATGGCGAAGAAGGTATTCTCGGGATTGGTGACGGCTTGGCGTTTGGCAGGCAGTCCTACGAGGACTTCGCCGTCGTCGGTGAACGCCACCATGGACGGCGTCGTGCGCATGCCCTCAGCATTCTCGATAACCTTGGGGTTCTTCCCCTCCATGACCGCGACACAGGAGTTGGTCGTGCCGAGATCGATTCCGATTACTTTCGCCATTGCGAGCCTCTCTTTCTGGCAAACCGTCCGGGCCCTATCGAGGCACCCGGGATCATCTCACGCGCTTCGCATTTCGATTGGCGCGGGTCGGTCCCCATCGTTTCGCCGCACCCGCCGACTGAACCCGGCGGCGCTCCGCGGTTATATAGGTGGCAACCCTATGGCCCGCAAGGAGAAGCGGGTCGCGCACAAGCGTCCGAAAATGAGAATTCACGGCACGCGCTTCCACGCTCCGATGAGGATTGGCGTCAGGCAGTAATAGCGCCCATCGGCGGCGGCCTCGGCCATGTCCCGTTTGAATGCCTCGGCTCTTGCCGTATCGGCGATACCAAGTTCGGCAGCTGAGGCGAAAAGTCCTTGGTAAACGCCGATTAGCATTGCCGCCATCTGACCAAGCGGAATGTATTTGACCTCCGCCAGCGTGCCGCTGGGGGCGCCGATTCCGGCCGCTTCGAACTGCGCCGGAAGCTGGCGCCCGGCCCTCAGATTGCGCCCGTGCCCTCTGAACACGCCTTCGAACAGGCGGTTGAACTCGCCCATGGCGGGACAGAGCGGCTCGACGGCGATCGCCCCGAAGTCGAACTCTTGCGCCGCCACCACGCCGCCCGGCTTGGTCCAGGCGAGCATTTTCTCCAGCACCGCGACCGGGTCCTGCATATGCATGAGGAACAGCCGGCAATAGGTGAGATCGAACGGACCGCCGGGGACCGCCGCTGCCTGAAGCATGTCGGCCTCCACATGGGCGAATTCGGCGCCGCCTTGGGCCTTCAGATCGGCCAGCGCCTGGGCGCCCAACTTTCCGTCGATCTCGAGACCCGTGACATGGCCCGATGCGCCGACCCGGTCCGCCATCAGCCGCATCACCGAGCCCGGGCCCGAGCCCACGTCCAGGCAGGTCATGCCGGGGCCGAGCCCGGCCCGATCGAGTAGGGCCTCGGTGGCGCCCTGCCACATGGCCGCCTGGTCACGCAGGCGCTGATACTCGTCAGCATCGCGCGTGTGGATATAGCCGTCAGGATTGCTGGTCTGCGGGTTTCCCATGCATCCTCGTCAAAGGGGTCCTCATGCGGCGCCGATGCGCTATGACGCGGGACCGTAGGACAGCACTGAGGCGGAGCAAAGATCGGGTGACATATTATCCGCAACAGCTCGACCCGGGCGCGCAAAGCATCCTGCTGGGGGAGATTCGGCGGATCATCGCCCAAGCGCCGCTCTACACGCCGACCATGCCGCGCTCGGGCAAGCCGATGTCGGTGCGCATGACCAATGCCGGCCCGCTCGGCTGGGTCACCGACAAGGAGCGCGGCTACCGCTACCAGACCACCCATCCGGTGACAGGAGAGCCCTGGCCGGCCATCCCGCCAATGCTCCTCGCCTTGTGGAACGAAGTGGCCGGCTACCCGCATCCGCCGGAAGCTTGCCTCATCAATTACTATGGGGGCGCCGCCAAGATGGGGCTGCATCAGGACCGGGACGAGGCGGATTTCGATGCCCCGGTGCTGTCGGTGTCGCTCGGAGACACCGGCATCTTCCGCGTCGGCGGCACCACCCGCAAAAGTCCGACGCAAAAATTCGAGCTGAAGTCCGGGGATGTGTTCGTGCTGGGTGGCGAAGACCGGCTCGCCTTTCACGGCATCGACCGGGTGCTTCCCGGCACCTCGAACCTTCTCGATGAAGGCGGCCGCTTCAACCTCACTTTGCGGCGGGTGACCAGGCTAGGTTGAGCTTAAACCTGCTCTAGTCCCCGCCGGCCGGGAAGTCGTCATTGGCCGGGCCGCCTGGACCGAAGCCGTTGCCGGGCTTGGCTTGCGGTGCCGGCTTGGCGCCGCCCTTGGACACGGCCACCAGCGCCGGGCGCAAGCAGCGGTCGCCGATCATGTAGCCGGCCTGCATCACTTCGACCACGGTGCCTTCCGGCACGTCGGTGTTCGGCACCTCGTACATGGCCTGCTGCGAGTTCGGGTCGAAGCGCTGGCCCGAGGGGCTCGAGGCTGGTGACGCATGGCGCTCCATCATGTTGAGCAGCTCGCGCTCGGTGAGTTCGACCCCTTCGAGGAAGCTCTTGAGCGCCGGGTCCTGGGCTGCGGCATCGGCCGGCACGTGCTCGATCACCCGCTTGAGATTGTCGCCAATGGTCAGCACGTCACGGGCGAAATTGGAGATGGCGTAGCGCGCCGTGTCGGCCTTCTCGCGCTCGGTGCGGCGGCGCAGGTTTTCCATGTCGGCCATGGTGCGCAGCAGCTTGTCGCGCATGTCGGCGTTCTCGGCGAGCAGCGTTTCGAGATCGGCGCCGACCTCGAGGCCTGCATCGTCGCTCATGTCTTGCGTCTCGGCCTTGGCGGACTCGGCAGCTTTCGCCTGATCCTCGTTGGCCTCACGCGGATCGTTGGTGTCGTCGGGCATGGTCTAGCCTCGGCGATTGGAGTTCAGTTGGGTTGTTCGGGGTATCAACCGTGAGCGGGCAAAAATCAAGGGACAAGGCACCGAACATGGGTGCCCCGCGCTCAAGGAACAAGCCGGCCGAGTAACCTTGCCGTGTAATCAACCATGGGGATGATGCGCCCATAGTTGAGGCGGGTCGGCCCGATGACGCCGAGCACGCCGACAATTCGCTGCTCGCTGTCCTCGAACGGCGACACGATGAGCGCCGAGCCCGACAGGGAGAACAGCTTGTTCTCCGAGCCGATGAAGATGCGCACGCCCTCGGCCCGTTCGGCCAGGCCGAGTAGCTGGATCAGGTCCTTCTTGGCGTCGAGATCCTCGAACAGATGCCGTACCCGCTCCAGATCCTCCATCGCCTTGACGTCTTCCAGGAGATGCGCCCGGCCGCACACGATCAGGCTCTGGCGGTCGTCGCCGTCGCCCGACCAGGTGGCGAGCCCGTCGGTGACCACGCTGGCTGTCAGCTCGTCGAGCTGCGCGCGCCGAGCCTCGATTTCGGCCTCGATGCGGGTGCGGGCCTCCGCCAACGTCAACCCGCCGATCCGCGCGTTGATATAGTTCGTCGCCTCGGTGAGCGACGACAGCGGCAGCCCTTCGGGAACCGAGACGATACGGTTCTCCACGTCGCCGTCCTCGCCGACCAGTACGGCGAGCGCCTTGCCTTGGCCGAGACTGACGAACTCCACTTGGCGGAGCCTCTTGCTCTGCTTCTCGGCCAGCACCACGCCGGCGCAGCGCGACAGTCCCGACAGCATCTCGCCGGCTTCCGCCAGGAAATCCTCGACGCCGCGCCGGCGCCCGCCGGCGACCATGCGGCTTTCGATCTCGTGACGCTCGGCCTCGGTGATGTCGCCGATCTCCAGCAGGCCGTCGACGAACAAGCGCAGGCCCGTCTGGGTCGGCAGCCGCCCGGCGCTCGTATGCGGTGCGTAGATGAGGCCGAGGCTCTCTAGGTCGGACATGACGTTGCGCACCGAGGCGGGCGACAGCGTCATCGGCAGGGCGCGGCTCAGATTGCGCGAGCCGACCGGCTCGCCGGTCTCCAGATATGTCTCGACGACACGCTTGAAGATCTCGCGCGACCGCTCGTTGAGCTGGCGCAAGCCCGCCGCGGCCTCGGCCGCAAGGATACCTTTGACGTCGGGATGACCCATGCCGGGGAACTTAGGAGCCGCCCCGGTCGCCGTCAAACGCGCTGAAACTTCTAGTTAAGGGGACCGAACTCCGGCGCCGCCGGCCCGTTCAACTCATCCGGCGCGCCGAAATGAGCGAAATAGCGGGTCTTGATCGCCTCGACCGGCATGACGACGAAGACGTCGGTGGTGCCGAATTGGTGATCGATGACGGCGCCGTCGCCGACAAAGGCGCCGACCCGCAAATAACCCTTGATCAAGGGCGGCAGGGCCTTGAGCGCGGCGCGCATGTCGACCGCTTCGCGCGGCATCATGTTCATATCGACGCGCAAGTGATCGTGCGCCCGCACCCGCCAGTCCTCTGGTGCCAGCGAGTTGTGATGGAGGAAGCTCAAGGCCAGCGCGTGCGCTTTGGGGTCCGTGCCCGGGAAGCTGGCGCAGCCGATCATCACGTCGGCGCTGTGCTCGCGCACATAAGACCAGACGCCCTGCCATAGAAGCTCGAGCGTGCGGCGGTTGCGATACGGCTTGAGCACGCAGGAACGGCCGAGCTCGATGAAGCTGTAATCCGGCTTGGCCTGGATCAGCGGCGCGATGTCGTATTCGCCTTGCGTGTAGAAGCCGTCATGCAGCTCAGCCACGTCTTGGCGCAGCACGCGATAGGTGCCGACCACCTGCGACCGGCGCCAGCGCCCCTGCTTGGCGGGATCGCCGCTGTCGACCACGAGAAGATGATCGAAGATCGGGTCGTAGGTGTCCTCGTCGCGCCGCGACAACAGGGCGAGCGCGCCGGGAACGGCCGACATCTCCTCGTAGAACACTTTGTAGCGAAGGCGTTGAGCGCGGCGAATCTCGCTCTTCTTGCGGGCGAGCCGCACTTCGAGCTGACCGATTCGGCCATAAACCTTGGGCGGCTGGAACCGGCCGCGAAGACCGGCAGCGGGGAATTTTCGCCGTCCCATGAACGGCAGACCGGCGCCTTGGCCGGGCTTGAACATCAGCCCTGGAAACATGGCCCCACCGCGAATTCTGCCCGTAAAGCGTCCCGACGTCGGCTTCATCGTCATGCAATAGCCCGCTTCGCAAATTGGGAGTAACGCGCCACGGGACTGCGCAGCCACCGACACAGCGCAATGCCTACGGTCGTCCCGATTCGGCCACAACGGTAGCCGGTTAGCAAACCAATTCGAAGTCTATGTGACAGCCTGGGGATAGCGAAGGAAACGGCCGCTTACGCCGTGGCGCTAGGCCGCGCCTGAGCCGGTCCGCCCGCCATGCGCCGCCCCGGCCCGCCAGCGGGCGAGCAGCGCGGCCAAATCCTGCTTCTCGAAGGGTTTGGCCAGATAGTCGTCGAGCCCGGCGGCGAGATATTCCGCCTTGTCCTCGGCGAAAGCGTTGGCGGTGAGCGCCACGATCGGTGGCCGGCCCGTACCGGCTTGCGCCGCCGCCGGGTAGAGGGCCCGGATCCGCTGCGCCGCCTCCACCCCGTCCATGTCGGGCATGTGGATATCCATCAGAATTACGTCGAAGCCACGGCCCGCCGCCGTCGGCGTGATCGTCGGCGGCCTTCGAGACCGCTTCGGCGCCGTCGCGGGCACGCACGACGCGGGCACCGGACTTCTCCAGGACCGTGGTGGCGAGCAGCGCGTTGATGTCGTTGTCCTCGGCGAGCAGGACGGCGAGCCCCGCGGCCGCGTCGGCGCCCAGGGGCAGGGGATGGAGCCGCAGCAAGCCGGTCTCCGCGGCAGGCTTGGTGTGCGCCGCGCCGGCGCCGTCGAAGAGTTGCGTCAAGGTCGACAGTGGCCGGAGCGGCCGCACCAGATAGCCGTTGAAGCCATGAGCGCGAAATCGCGGAAGGTTGCTACGTTCGCTCGGATCGATGATCACCACCGCTCTTGCCGTCGGCCGCTTGGATGAAGCGGGGCTCAGTAGGGGCAGCAATTGTCCGGCACCGGCCTCCACATTGGCTTTGTCGGTGAGAAGCGCGCTGAATGGCATGCCGTTCTCGGCGGCGTCCGCCGCCACCCGTGGGGCGTCCTTCGCTTTCACGCGGGCGACGCTGGCGCCCATGGCGACGAGAAGGTCGCCGACCAGAGCCGCCTCGATGGCTCCGTCGAGCACCAGCAGCACGCGCTCGCCCGCCTGTGGCCGCGGCCAGGCCTCGTCGACGCGCATGACGTGCGCCGGGGTGGCGAAGGGCAGGTCGACCGTGAAGGTCGCGCCGGCGCCGGGCACGCTGGTGACGTCGATGCGGCCGGCCATTTCCTCCACGAGCCGCTTGGAGATGGCGAGCCCCAGCCCGGTGCCGCCATGCCGCCGCGCCGGACCCTGCTCGCCTTGCTCGAACTCGGAGAAGATTCGCTCGATCGCCGTCGGCGGCACGCCGGGTCCGGTATCGCGCACCGCGAAGCGCAACACGGCCTTGCCGCCCTGCGGCTCGCCGGGTACGAGCCCGACCGTCAGGGCCACGCCGCCAAGGTCCGTGAACTTGATGGCGTTGCTCATGAGATTCATCAGGATCTGCCGCACGCGCATCTCATCGCCGATCACCGTCTTCGGCAGGTCGGGCGCGGCGTACCAGCCGATCTCCAGACCCTTGTCCCGGCCGCGTGGCGCCAAGAGCTCGACCACGCCTTGCGCCGCGTCGGCGATGTCGAACGGCGCCGAGCGCAGCTCGATCTTGCCAGCCTCGATCTGGAGAAGTCGAGCACTCGTCGATGAGCGACAGCAGCGTCGTCGCCGAGGTGGAGATGGCCCGCGCATAGGTGCGCTGCTCGGGCGACAGTTCGGTATCGAGCAGGAGCCCGGTCATGCCAAGGATGCCGTTCATCGGCGTCCTAATCTCGTGGCTCATGGAGGCGAGAAGCGCGACTTGGCGTGGCTCGCGGTCATCGCGTGGTCGCGCGCGTCCGCCAGCGCCAGCTCCGCGGCCCGCTGCTCGGTGATGTCGCGGCCAACGCTCTGGATCTCGCTGACGCCGCCGTCGTGGCCGGCCACGGCGAAGTCCTCCCACACGAACCAGCGGGGCCCGGCGGCGGTCGACAGCTCCACCACCCGGCTCTTCCGCTCGGAGCCGCCCTCGGGGAAGTCTTGCTCGTCGCGATCGTCGAGAACCGGGAGATGGAACACTTGCCCGAGCGCCGCCTCGCGCTCCATGCCGAAGGTCCGGCAGAAGGCGTCGTTGACGAAGGACAGCCGCTCGTCGCATCGCGGCGCAGGATGACGTCGCCTGATGGTCGAGCAGGTCGCGATAGCGCGTTTCGCGCTCACGCACCTCCCATTGCAGATCCTTGAGGGACTCAAGACTCGAGTCGAGACGCGACGCCAACTGCTCGAGCCGCGCATTGCCGGTCTCGGATTTGCGGTCAGCGAGAAAGGCGAGCATCACCACGCCGATGACCAGCGGCGACAGGACGAGCGTGGTGGTGAGGCCGAGCATGTAGGCGGAGAGCCCGATGAGGCCCACGCCGAGGACCGCAAGCGCCACCCGCAAGCCAATCCCGCCGGCGCAATCAGCGCCGAAGCTCTGCCGTATCTTACGCTGCACTGTTGACGCCGTTTGATTATCACCGGGGCTTTTGCCCTGGCGGTTTCATTGGCGCCAGAAGACCAGAGAAAGCTTGAAAAAGGCTTTAGCGGACGCGTTTTTGGCGGGTTTAGGCGGTTCAGGCCGCCGCTTGGGCCCGGCGCAAGGTCTCGCCGCGATAGCTCAAGGCCTCGGCCACATGGATGCGGGCGACTTTGTCCGCGCCGTCGAGGTCGGCCAGCGTGCGGGCGACGCGCAAGGTCCGGTGATAGCCGCGCGCGCTCAAGGACAGCGCACCCGCCGCATCGCGGAGCAGCCGGAGACCCTCGGCCCCGGGTGCGGCGATATCTTCCAGAAGTGCCCCGTCACAGTCCGAATTGGTGCGGATGCGCGGGAGGCCGAGTGCCGCGTAACGCGCGGTCTGCGCCTGCCGGGCTGCCGTGACTCGGGCCCGCACCGCGGCGCTGTCTTCGCTAGACTGCGGCAGGACGAGATCGGCGGCCGAGACGGCTGGCACTTCGATCTGCAGATCGATCCGGTCGAGCATGGGCCCCGAGATGCGCGCCTGATAGCGCTCGGCGCACCCCCGCCCCTGGCGGCACACATAGCCGGGCTCGCCCGCGTGGCCGCAACGGCACGGATTCATCGCGGCGATGAGCTGGATGCGCGAGGGGTAGGCGATGCGGTGATTGGCCCGCGCGATCACCGTCTCGCCGGTCTCGAGCGGCTGGCGCAATGCGTCGAGCACTTGCGGATTGAACTCGGGCAGTTCGTCGAGGAACAGCACGCCGAGATGGGCGAGCGCGGCTTCGCCCGGCCGGGGACGCGTGCCGCCGCCCACCAGCGCCGCCATGCTCGCCGAGTGATGCGGCGCGCGGAACGGCCGTGCCCGGCCGATGCGCCCGCCGGCAAGGTCGCCGGCGAGGCTGCGGATCATGCTCACCTCCAGCATCTCGGAGGGCTCGAGCGGCGGCAGGATGGAGGGCAGCCGCCGCGCCAGCATGGACTTGCCCGCGCCGGGCGGCGAGCAGCAGGTGATGACCGCCGGCGGCGGCCACTTCCAGCGCGCGCTTGGCCGTCTCCTGACCTTTGATGTCTCGAGATCCGGCATGGCCGCATCGCCGGGATCGGGGATGGGCTCGGGCCGCCGCAGACTCTGGAGGCCTTTGAAGTGGTTGATGAGCTGAAGCAGGTTGGTGGGCGCTAGGATCGGCATATCGGCCGCAGCCCAGGCCGCCTCCGCCCCGCACGCGCCCGGGCAGATTAGCCCTTTGCGCAGCGCATTCGCCCCGATGGCCGCAGGGAGCGCGCCGGCGACCGCGGCAATTGAGCCGTCAGCGCCATCGCCGAGCACGCAATAGCTCTCGATGGCGTCCGGCGCCACCGCGCCGATGGCCGCCATCACACCGAGCGCGATGGGCAGGTCGTAATGGCTGCCTTCCTTCGGCAGGTCGGCCGGCGCCAGATTGACGGTGATGCGTTTCGGCGGCAACGCGAGCCCGATGGCGTTGAGGGCCCCGCGCACCCGCTCGCGGCTCTCGGCCACCGCCTTGTCCGGCAGGCCGACAATGGTGAAGGCGGGCATGCCGGGGCTGATCTGGACTTGCACGTCCACGGCGCGCGCCTCGATGCCTTCAAAGGCGACCGTGGTGACCCGCGCGAACATGATGAAACCCCCCGTTTCCGGCCTCTGGCGAGTGTAGCCAAAGCCAGGGCGTCCAGCAAGAACAATAAGGGAACATCTATCGTGTCAGCAGATAGCCGGCGAGACAGCCGAGCAGCACGCCCAGCAGCACGATGTCGGCGATGCCGAAATGCATGAGCCAACGCGGCGGCTCGCGATAACGCGGCACGGCGCGCATCAGCATGAGCCCGCCATAGAAGATCCAGGAGAGCAGGAAGCCGATGGCGAACAGCACGCCCGACCCTTCGCGCCGACGGGAGCCATGACGGCGAGCATGAGCCAGATGCCGAGCGCCACATAGGCGAGATAGCCACGACCATCCACAGCGTCTTAATGAAGCCCGGCCGATCGTCACGCCATTGCTGCATGACCGCCGGAATATTGGCGATCATCACGGCGACGACGGCAATGAGAACGACCCAACTCTGCATGGCGTATGCTCGCCGAAATTGCACCGGGGCCGCTATTGTTGTTGGTTAGGGCGGCGTCGCGCAACTGAGCGATTCGCATCCGGACGCCGCTCCTTTCAGAGGTATCGCCCTTCAGAGGTATCGCCGCCATGACCAAGGACCCCCGCGTCCGCGCCTTCCTGATCAACTTCGCCGTCTACGTCGTTGTGGTCGCCCTGTTGGCGGCGCTCAATTTTTGGCGATCGCCGGACAATCTCTGGGTCATCTGGGTGGCGCTCGGCTGGGGCATCGGCGTGGCCGCGCACGGGCTCGCGCTTCTGCTCCGTAAGACGAACCGCCCCGAACGCGTATTCAGCGATCCCAAGGTGCGCGGCTTCGCCGTCCACCTCTTCGCCTATGTGGCGGTGATTGCGCTCCTTATCGTGGTCAATCTCATCACCACGCCCGACTCATGGTGGTGGTATTGGGTGGCGCTCGGTTGGGGCCTAGGCCTCGCGGCGAACGCCTGGGGCGTGTTCGGCCGGAAGCGTGCGCGTCCTGCTTGAACCTCGGCGCTTCTAAGCGGACAAGTCTGCCAGCATGACCTGAGCGGAATTTCGTCCAGGCGCCATGGTGATGCCCGGGCCTGGATGACTGCCCGAACCGCAGAGATAGACGTTCGGGATGGGCGCCCGATACTGCGCGAGCTCTGGCAGTGGACGCATTGAGCCGATCTGATAGGGCAGCATCGCGCCATGCGTCACCGTGCCATGAACGGCGCTCACCATCAGGCGTTCGATGTCGACGGGCGAATGCACGACCCGCTTGAGGATATTACCCTTCAAATCCGGTGCATATGTTTCCGTGAGATAGTCGATGAGATAGTCGGCGTAGGGCTCCTTCACCTCATCCCATGTTCGACCATCGATTTTACCGGTTGCGTCGCCAGTAATGTCGTAGGGCACGTTGTGCACAAGGAGTTTCATGACGGCCTTGCCGGCCGGCGCTCGACTGGGATCGATCGTCGAGTCGTTCATCATTGCCACGAAGGGATGAGCAGGCAACTGGCCGCTCCGGCATTCCGTGTAGATGCGAGACAAATATTCGAACGACGGCTCCGATGTGTGCACATAGGCGCTGGCTTGCGCATCCGGTCCGGCCGCGTATGTCACGGGTGCATCGAGCGCCAGATAGATGACCAGATACGCATCGCCCCATTCGTAACGCCGCATCTTGGCGACAAGATCGCGTCCGACGCCCTCCTCGCCGAGAAGCTCAACGATGAGTTGGCGCGGATCGACATTGGACGCGATGACGCCCTGAGGCGTGAGGCCGATGTCCTCGCCACTCGTCAGCCGCACCCCTGTTGCCCGGCCATTCTCGACTAGAATTTTTGCAACGCGGACGCCGGTGCGAGTCTCGCCGCCGTGGGATCGCAAATATCCCGCGAGCGCCAGCGGCAGATGGTGCATGCCGCCCTTCACTGCCCAGCTACCCAGCTCCTGAATGAGCGATGCGAACAGCCAGGCCATATGGCCGCCGCCGACGTCATCCGGCGCGAGGCCGACATGACAGGCCCACGCGCCGATAAACAAGCGCGTTTCCTTACACTCGAAGTGTTCCTCGCTCCATGAGCGAATGCTTTGCAGTCCGGCGCGGTACGTATCCATTCCGCCGGGGCGCGACGCCAAGTCGTCGACTTCAACCGCGAGCGGAGTGGGCGGCGAGTTCATCCAACGCGCGATGTCGTCCTTCGCCTCAACAAAATCGCCTGCAAGTCGTCTCCATACTTCTGCATCCGCCTTCGAGTACCGGCCAATGCTGGCGACGGTATCCTCCACCTCACGATGCATCGAAATCATCCCGCCACCGGAAAACACGTGGGAATAGTTGATATCCGGACGAATGAGCTCGAGGCCATAATCGGACAGCCCCAATTCTGCGGGCACGGGGGACAGGTTGGCGAACTGAAAGCCAAACGCGTGCACGTCCGATCTGAAGCCGGGCAGCGTTAGCTCCTCGGTCGTCGCCATGCCGCCGACCGTATGATACTGATCGAGGACGAGTGTCCGCAGCCCAGCGCGTGCCAGGTAGCAGGCGCAGGTCAATCCGTTATGTCCGGCGCCGACAACGATCGCATCATACGCCTGGCTCATGATTTCCCCTGACGTTAGGCGCTCCTGGCCGCGACCTTCTTCTCGATCACGTCCCATATCATAGCGGCGATGTCGGCCCCGCCGAATTGCTGCACCTGGCGGATGCCGGTGGGCGAGGTCACGTTGATCTCGGTGAGGTAGTCGCCGATCACGTCGATGCCGGCGAAGATCAGCCCGCGCCTCCTGAGCTCCGGCCCGAGCCGCGCGCAAATCTCCTTCTCGCGTGGCGTCAGCGTCGTGGCCTCCGCCGTGCCGCCTACATGCAGGTTGGAGCGCGTCTCGTCGGCGGCCGGCACCCGGTTGATGGCGCCGGCGAACTGGCCGTCCACCAGGATGATGCGCTTGTCACCCGCGCGCACCTCGCGCAAATAGCGCTGCACCATGATCGGCTCGCGGAACGTCATGCCGAGCAGCTCGATCAGCGAGTTGAGATTGGTGTCGCCCTCGGCGATGCGGAAGATGGCGGCGCCGCCATTGCCATAGAGCGGCTTCACCACGATGTCCTTATGCTCGTCGCGGAAGGCGCGGATCTCATCGGGTGAGCGCGTCACCAGCGTCGGCGGCATGAGATCGAGAAAGTCGAGCACGAACACCTTCTCGGGCGAGTTGCGCACGCTCGCCGGGTCGTTCACCACCAGCGTCCGCGGCTGCAAGCGCTCCAGCAGATGCGTCGTGGTGATGTAGGCCATGTCGAAAGGCGGGTCTTGGCGCAGCTGCACCACGTCGAACGTGGCGAGATCGACGCTACGCGGATGCGCCAGGCGATAATGGGCGCCAGGCTTGTCCTCCACCGTCAGGCTGTGACCTTGCGCCATGAGCTTGCCGTCGCGTAGCGAGAGATCGGCGGGCGTGTAGTAGAACACGTCGTGCCCGCGCCATTGCGCTTCGAGCAGGAGTGCGAAGGTGGAATCGCCCCGGATATCGATGCGCTCGATGGGGTCCATCTGAAAGGCGACTTTGAGAGCCATGGCGGTCTATGGGTTCCTCGTGAATGCGCGGGGAGGCTCGCGCCAAAGGGCGGTCCACGTCAAACAGGAAATGCATTTTCCAAATGGCGGGGCCAGGTCCATGGCGCGGTCAGCACCACGTCGAAGCGCATGTCGTATCCGGCAAATTCGGGATGGCTTGCGAGCCAATATTGCGCGGCGCGCACGATGCGCCGCCGCTGCCGGGTCGGCAACGTCCACGCCGCGTCGTCTTGGGACTTGCGCCGTTTCACCTCGACGAAGGCGAGGCTCCTGTTTCTCAGCGCCACCAGGTCGATCTCGCCTACCGGCGTCTTGTAGCGCCGCGCCACGATTGCGTAGCCCTTGAGGCGGAACAGCGCCGCGGCGAGCCGCTCGGCGAAGACCCCGCGGCGATAGGCTCTCGTCCGCGCCGCCCGCATGATCAGTCCGACTTGCGCGTCAGCGTCAGTCCGAGCTCGTAGACGCGGGCGCGCTTGACCTGCAGCGCGTCGGTGACGCCGCGCACCGCATCGCGGAAGCTCAAGGATCGAAGCGCGTGGCTGAGCTCGGCGATGATCTTCTCGTCGGTGACCTCGTTCTCCTCCTCGGTCGGCGGCGCGATCACCACCACGAACTCGCCCTTCTGCGTCTCGCTTTCCTCGGTCTCGCCGGCGAGCGTGTCTAAGCGCCCGCGCGTCACCGTCTCGTGGAGCTTGGTGAGCTCCCGGGCGATCACCGCGTCCCGCGGCCCCAGCACCTGCGTCATTTCGGCCAAGCTCTTGGCCAGGCGCGGTCCCGTCTCGAACAGGATCAGCGTCGCCGGCACGGCTTTCAATTCGGTGAGCCGCGCGCGCCTCGGGCCCGATTTCGGCGGCAGGAAGCCGGCGAACAGGAAGGTGTCGGTTGGCAGGCCGGCGCTGGTCAGGCCGGCGAGCACGGCGGAGGCGCCGGGAATGCTGGTCACCGTCAAGCCCTGGTCGAGCGCCTCGCGCACCAATTTGTAGCCGGGATCGGAGACGAGCGGCGTGCCGGCATCGGAGATGAGCGCCACCGCGGCGCCGCCGCGAATGCGGGCGAGAAGCTTGGGCCGTTCCCGCTCGGCATTGTGCTCGTGATACGGCGTCATCTCCGCATGGATGTTGAAATGCGAAAGCAGCCGCAAGGAGTGGCGAGTGTCCTCGGCGGCGATCACCGATGCGCGCGCCAGCACCGACAGCGCCCTGAGCGAGATGTCGGCGAGATTTCCGATCGGCGTCGCCACGAGATAGAGCCCGGGCGGCAGCGGCCGTGCCATCAGCTCGGCAAGCGACTCAGAAGCGCGCGCGATCGTCCGCGCCGCGGCGTCGTCATGGCGATGATCTGGTTGATGATCTTGCACGCGCTCGCCTGCATTTGCCGGCCGCTCCAAGGACTTATCCTGCGTCAAGGAGCAGCGCGCCTTGCCCTGGTCGCCGAAACGTTACGTGATATAGTCCGCCCGCGTCCATCAAGATTGAGCCATAGTTGCGGTCAAGGCTTCGTCCGGCGCCATCGGCCACCTGCGACGGGCGTAACGATGGACCGGCACCAAGGGCGCGATAAGCGCTCTCCCGCTAAGCACAAGAAGGGGCCATGCGGCTTCCACAAACTCTTCGTCAGCATCTCGGCGCCATCAAGCTCGTGCTCGCCACCATGGTGGTGGCGGCCCTTTTCGCCGCCTGCGGTGCACCTGGTGGTGGCGGTGGCCCGACATTTCCCGGCGGTACCGTCACGGACGCGCCGGGCACGGTCAAGATCGCGCTGCTCCTGCCCATCACCGCGCCCGGCTCGACGCGGAACGTGGCCAAGGCGATCAAGCAGGCGGCCGAGCTTGCGCTCTTCGATTTCGATAACCCGAACATCTCGCTGGT
Source organism: Methyloceanibacter superfactus (assembly GCF_001723305.1). Lineage (GTDB taxonomy): Bacteria > Pseudomonadota > Alphaproteobacteria > Rhizobiales > Methyloligellaceae > Methyloceanibacter > Methyloceanibacter superfactus. The sequence continues at coordinate 21,103 of NZ_LPWF01000002.1, read as the reverse complement.
GCCGAAAGACACCAAGGGCACGCCCGACGCGCCCGCATCGCCGCCGAGGACGCGGTGAAGGACGGCGCCGAGTTGATCATCGGCCCGCTCTTCGCCCAAGAGGTCCGCAGCGCCGCACAAGTGGCGCGCCGCGCCGGCATACCCATGATCGCCTTCTCGAGCGACGAGAAGGTCGCCGGCAACGGCGTCTTTCTGTTGAGCTTCCTGGCGGGGCGCGACGTGCCGCGCATCGTCTCCTTCGCCATGTCGCGCGGCAAACGCAACTTCGCGGTCCTGGTGCCACAAACCGCTTACGGCCGCATCGCCGAGGCTGCCTTTGCCAAGGCCGTGGCGTCGGGTGGCGGGTCCGCCCCGGTCCGCGCCAGCTTCGGTTCCGGCAACATGTCCGGCGCGGTTCAGCAGATCGCCAATGCCGTCAAGTCGGGCCGGCAGATCGATGCGCTGTTCCTGCCCGCTGGGCGCGAGGAGCTGCCGTCGCTGGCGCCGCTGCTGGCCCAGGCCGGCATCACCAGCGCCAAGCTGCAATTCGTCGGCACCGGCCAATGGGACTATCCGAATGTCGGCCGCGAGAAGGCGCTGATCGGCGGCTGGTATCCGGCGCCGGACCCCAAGGGCTGGAGCAACTTCGCCCAGAGCTATGCCAAGACCTTCGGCGGCACGCCGCCGCGCATCGCCAGCCTCGGCTATGACGCCATGAGCCTCGCCGTGTCCCTGGCGCAGAACCCGCAAGGTCAGCGCTATGCGTTTTCGCAGCTCACCCGCGCCAGCGGCTTTGCCGGCGTCGACGGCTTGTTCCGCTTGCTGCCGGACGGCACCTCCGAGCGCGGCCTCGCCATTCTCGAAGTGCAGGACGGCGGCCCGCGAATGATCGACGCCGGCCGCGCAGCTTCGCCACCGCATCGACTTATTAGTTAGGCGGCAAGCTCGAGGATCAGCCGCTCGAGCACGAGCCGGCCGGATTGCGTCGCCTTGAGCCGGGTACCGTCGCGGGCGAGCAGCCCATCGCCCTCCAAGGCGTTGAGCTGCGCCTCGTCGAGCGCCCTTCCGCCGAGCGCCTTCAACCGGGCGAGATCCATGCCCTCGGCCAGGCGCAAGGCCATCAACAGATATTCCTCGGCGGTCTCCGCGGTGCTCAGCGCCTCGTCGCTGGTGAGGCCATGACCGCGCGCCTCGACTTGGGCGAGCCAGCTCTCCGGCGACTTGATCGTGGACAGCGCGCGCTTGGCGCCGCCTTCGGTGATGCGTGCGTGAGCGCCGGCGCCGATGCCCGCATAATCGTGACCCCGCCAATAGAGCAGGTTGTGGCGCGATTCCGCGCCGGGCCGCGCGTGGTTGGAGATCTCGTAGGCCGGCAAGCCCGCCGCCTCGCAAAGTTCCTGGGTCAGGAGATACAGCGCGCTCGCCTTCGTGGCGCCGGGCACGTGCAGGGTTCCGGCAGCGTGGCGCGCGGCGAATGGCGTGCCGTCCTCGATGGTGAGCTGGTAGAGCGACAGGTGATCACCCGCGTGCTCAAGCGCTCGCGTGAGCTCTTGCGCCCAAGCCTCCGCGCTCTGGCCTTCGCGCGCATAGATCAGATCGAACGACACTCGGCCGAAATGTTTGTGGGCGATCCTGAGCGCGGCAAGCGCCTCGTCCGCCGTATGCAGCCGCCCCAGCGCCTTCAGGCTGGCATCGTCGAGCGCTTGAACTCCGAGCGACAGCCGGTTCACGCCGGCGGCGGCATAGCCCGCGAACTTCTCCGCCTCGACGCTGGTGGGATTGGCCTCGAGCGTGATCTCCGCGTCGCCGTCGACGGCCCAATGCGCGGCGATGGCCGCGAGGATCGCCTCGACCGTGCGCGGCTGCATGAGCGACGGCGTACCGCCGCCGAAGAAGATGCTGGACACGCTACGGCCGGGCGCGCGCGCCGCGAAATGCGCAAGCTCGGTGAGATAGGCGTCGAGGAACCGCGCCTCATCGATGCCGCCGTGGCGCACATGAGAGTTGAAGTCGCAATACGGACATTTGGCCTGGCAGAACGGCCAGTGCACATAGACGCCGAACGGCTCGCTACTCGGCATTGGAATAGGTTGCGTCCATCATCTGCTCGAAGGCGCGCATCCGGTGGGACAGCGCGTTCTTGAGCGCGGGCTCCATCTCGCCGAAGGTCTCGTTGTGGCCGTCCGGCACGAAGATGGGATCATAGCCGAATCCGCGTGACCCGCGTGGCGGCCAGGTGATCGACCCGAACACCTTGCCGACGAACACCACATCCTGGCGGTTGGGCGCAGCTAGGGCCAGCGCGCAGGTGAAATTGGCACGCCGGTAGGCGCCGCCGGTCGCCTCCAGCTCGTCATGTACCCGGTCCATGGCGAGACCGAAATCGCGGGTGGGACCGCCCCAGCGGGCCGAGTGGATGCCCGGCTGACCGCCGAGCGCCTCCACCCTCAGCCCGGAATCGTCGCCGATCGCCATCAGGCCCGAGGCGGCGGCGGCCCGCGCCTTGAGCAGTGCGTTCGCCTCGAACGTGGTGCCCGTCTCCTCGGGCTCGGCCAGATCGAGGTTGCCGGCGGCCACGCATTCGATGCCGAACGGCGCGAAGAGCTCGCCGAACTCCCTCACCTTGCCCTCGTTGTGGCTGGCGATGACGAGCTTCGAGCCGCGATGGAGTGCGCCGGGACTAAGCAACGGTCAGCTTCTGCAATTCGACCAGCTCGGCGATGCCTTGCCGGGCCAGCAGCATGAGCGAGTCGAATTGCTCTTGGCTGAACGGATCGGTCTCCGCCGTCCCTTGCACCTCGACGATCCCGCCCGCGCCCGTCATCACGAAATTGGCGTCGGCGTCGGCCTCGGAGTCCTCGGCATAGTCGAGGTCGAGCACCGCCTCGCCGCCGTAAAGCCCGCAGGACACGGCGGCGACGTGATCGCGCAGCACCCCGTCCTTGGTCATGTTCCGCGCCGCCATCCAGGCCAGCGCATCGTGCAGCGCCACCCAAGCGCCGGTGATCGAAGCTGTTCGCGTGCCGCCATCCGCCTGAAGCACGTCGCAGTCGACGATGATCTGCTTCTCGCCGAGGCCCTTGAGGTCGGTGACCGCGCGCAGCGAACGGCCGATTAGCCGCTGAATCTCCTGGGTACGGCCCGATTGCTTGCCGGAGGCGCCTCGCGCCGCGTGCGCTGGTTGGTGGCCCGTGGCAGCATGCCGTATTCGGCCGTCACCCAGCCGCGGCCGGACCCCTTCAGCCACGGCGGTACCGATTCGCCGGCCGTCGCCGTGCACAACACATGGGTCTCGCCGAAGCGGACGAGGCAGGAGCCTTCGGCATGACGCGAGACGGCGCGTTCGAGGCTGATGGGACGGAGCGCGTCGTAGGCGCGTTTGGACGGGCGGATGATAACGAGGTCTCCTCAAAGCCTGGCTGAAGCCGCGCACCCTATAGGGCGCTCCGCCGGGGGAAAAGTCCTTTCCCCAACTGTTGCGGGGGCCAGCCTTGTGCGGGCCTGAGGGAGCGGATACGACCGTAAAGATGGGCTGGTGCGACGAAGTTCTTGGATTCCGCGACCCCTCTGGCGGTGAAGCCGAAGCCTTACCCTCCAGCGCCGAGGTGGAGGCGCGGCTCGCCTCGGTGCCCGTCGCTGATCTGGTGCGCGCCTGGCGGGAGGTGAGCCTCGTCGACCTGCGCCACCAGACCGACGGAACCACGCTTCGAGATGTATTTCGACGGCCTCGCCCAGGATGACCCGGAGCGCGCGGTCGCGTTCATCGCCGCCGACGAGCTCGACGATGAGCCCGACGACGAGATCGTGGCCTTGCTGGCCGAAGGCAAGCTGCTCGGCCAGCTTCTCAACGTCCATGCCCCGCGCGTCGCCGGCCGCTTGCAGGAATTGGCCCTGCGGCAGCCGCGCTTGCGCTGGCTGATGGGGCGCCTAGCGGGATCGATCGCCGGCGGCCTGGTCGTGAGCTCCGAGGCCAAGCGGCGCCTGCTCGCCATCGCCGACGAGCCGGCCTTCCGGAAATGGCGCGACAGCCGTCTCAGCGACGACGAGCCGACCGACTTCGCCGCTCTGCCACTGAAGGATCTTGCCGCCGCCTGGGTCGAGATCACCGTGCGGTCCGACCGTGATAGGGAGCGGGACCGCAATTGGTATGCGCTGTTCGATTTCCAGAGCGACCTCGTCAGCAATGATCCGCTGGCGGCTCTCGAGCTGGTGAAGGCGATCCTGGCCATCGAGGAGAACCAGAACGTGCTGGGCCTGCTTGCCGCAGGCCTGCTCGAGGATTTGCTGCCTGATGAGGACGGTCCCGTCATCGATGCCGTCGTCGCCGAGGCTGAACGCGATCTCCGCTTCCGCAACCTGCTCTGCGGCGTCTGGTTCTACGGCATGAGCCCCGAGGTGACCGAGCGCCTCGAAAAGGCGAGAGGCGAAGTCCAGTGATGGGCGCGGAAATGGCGGACGGCGCACCGACGCCCAGCGCACCGCCGGCGCCCGCAGCCGACGCCACGCCGATGATCGCGCAATATCTGGAGATCAAGTCGGCCAATGCCGACAGCCTCCTATTCTATCGCATGGGCGATTTCTACGAGATGTTCTTCGACGACGCGGCGGTCGCCTCGCGCGCGCTCGGCATCGCGCTGACCAAGCGCGGCAAGCATGGCGGCGAGGACATTCCCATGTGCGGCGTGCCGGTGCATGCCGCCGACGACTATCTCCAGCGGCTGATCGCCCAAGGTTTCCGGGTCGCCGTCTGCGAGCAGACCGAGGATCCGGCCGACGCCAAGAAGCGCGGGCCCAAATCCGTGGTGCGGCGCGACGTGGTGCGGCTGGTGACGCCAGGCACCCTGACCGAGGAGTCGCTGCTCGACGCGCGCGCACACAATTTTCTCACCGCGCTGTTCCGCGCGCCTGCCAAGGAGAACGCCGAGCCTTCGTGCGCGCTGGCCTCGATCGACATCTCGACCGGCGAATTGATCGCCGCCTCGGTGCGCTTGAGCGATCTTCCCGGCGAGCTCGCCCGCATCAAGCCCGGTGAGGTTTTGGTCGGTGACGACATGGCGGGCGATGCCGAGATACGCCGTCTCATTGACGAGGCGGGAGCGGCAATGACGCCGAGCCCGCGCGCGCATTTCGACTCCGTGCGCGGCGAGCGCGCCTTGAAGGAACGGCTCGGCGTGGCCGCGCTCGATGCCTTCGGCGATTTCACCCGCGCCGAGCTTGCTGCGCTTGCCGGCCTCCTGACCTATGTGGAGATCACCCAGGTCGGCCGGGCGCCGCTGCTGCGGCCGCCGCGCAAGGAGATCGCCGGCAGTCTTCTCGTCATCGATGCGGCCACCCGCGCCAATCTGGAGCTCGCCCGCTCCAACCAAGGCGCGCGGGCGGGAAGTCTCTTGGCGGCCATCGACCGCACGGTGACCGCCGCCGGCGCCCGGGAATTGGCGAGCCGCCTCGCCAGCCCATCGACCGACATCGACCTGGTCAATGCGCGCCTCGACGCCGTCGCCTATCTCGCCGGCGAGCCGCGCCTCCGCCAAGCCGTGCGCGAGGCGTTGAAGGCGGCGCCCGACCTTGCCCGCGCGCTGGCGCGGCTGGCGCTCGGCCGCGGCGGCCCGCGCGATCTCGGCGCGGTGCGGTGCCGCCATCCTCGCCGCCCACGATCTTGGAGCGCATGTGTTGCGCGTCGGCGAGGCCTGGGCCTGCCGCGCGAGCTGATGGGGATCGTTGAACGGCTTGCCGCCGCACCGATCGGGATCGAGCAATCGCTGGCGGCGGCGCTTCATGAGGAGCTTCCCGTCAACGCGCGCGACGGCGGTTTCATCCGCAAAGGTTTCAACGGCGATCTCGACGAGCATCGCGCTTTGCGCGACGGCAGCCGCCAAGTCATCGCCGGTCTGCAAGCGACCTATGCCGACGCCACCGGCGTCAAGGGCCTCAAGGTGCGCCACAACAATGTGCTCGGCTATTTCGTCGAGGTGACCGCCCTGCATGCCCCGACGCTGACCAAGCCGCCCCATGTGGAGACCTTCATCCACCGGCAGACCATGGCGAACGCCGTCCGCTTCTCGACGCCCGAGCTCGCCGAGCTCGAAGCGCGCATCACCTCCGCCGCCGATCGCGCGCTGGCGCTCGAGCTCGACATCTTCGCCAAGCTCGTCGGCGAGGTCCTGGGTCAGGAGCAGGCGTTGTCGGCGGCGGGCGCCGGTCTCGCCGAGCTCGATCACTATGCCGCGCTCGCCGAGTTGGCCGCGGAGGAGAATTATGTGCGGCCCAAGATCGACGGCAGCCTCGTCTTCGCCGTCGACGAGGCCCGCCATCCCATGGTCGAGCAGAATTTGCGGCGCGGGCAGGGGGCCGGCTTCATCGGCAACGATTGCCGGCTGGGCGAGGAAAGCGGCGGCGGCACGCGCATCCTCGTGGTGACCGGCCCCAATATGGCTGGCAAGTCAACCTTCCTGCGCCAGAACGCGCTGCTCGTGGTGCTCGCCCAGGCCGGCTCCTTCGTGCCGGCGAAATCCGCCCATATCGGCATCGTCGACCGCCTGTTCAGCCGGGTCGGCGCGGCGGACGATCTGGCGCGCGGCCGCTCGACCTTCATGGTGGAGATGGTCGAGACGGCCTCGATCCTCAATCAAGCCACGGAGCGATCCTTCGTGGTGCTCGATGAGATCGGCCGCGGCACCGCGACCTTCGACGGCCTATCGATCGCCTGGGCGGCGCTCGAATATCTGCACGAGGTGAACCGCTCGCGCGTGCTGTTCGCCACCCACTACCATGAGCTGACCGCGCTCGCCGACAAGCTCGCCCATGCCGCCAACGCCACGGTCGAGGTCAAGGAGTGGCGGGACGAGATCGTGTTTCTCTATCGCGTCGTGCCTGGCGCCGCCGACCGATCCTACGGCATCCATGTGGCGAAGCTCGCCGGGCTTCCCGCGCCTGTCCTGGCCCGCGCCGGCGAGGTGCTGAACGAGCTGGAGAAGGCCGACGGACGGCCAAAACCTACCGATTTGGCCGACGATCTGCCGCTGTTCCAGGCCACCAAGCCGGCGCCTGGCCTGTCGGAGCCCTCGGCGCTCGAGCAGGCGCTTGGCGCCCTCAATCCCGACGCCATGACGCCGAAGGAGGCGCTCGAGGCCCTGTACCGGCTTAAGACCATGCTTGAAAGCGAAGCGTAAAGCGGTGATGTGCTAGAGTCTTCGCCCGCCATGGACCAAACCGCACCAAAATCCGCGCCTCACCTGCCGGCGCCTTATTTCGACTTCGATCTCCTGCGCCAGGAGACCGCGAAGCTGGCGAAAGCGCATGAGCCGCAGGATACGCAGCTCCGCGCGGCGCTGGTCGGCTACCTGAAGCCGCTCGTCGAGAAAGCCCATACGGCCGCCAAGCGGCAACTGGAGCAGGACGGCGACGGCCGCGCTTGCGCCCAAGGCCTGTCCGATTTCCAGGACGCGCTGATCCGCCTCACCTACGATTTCACCACGGAGCACGTCTATCAGTCCAAGAACCCGTCCACCGCCGAGCGCATGGCGGTGGTCGCGCAAGGCGGCTACGGCCGCGGACTTCTGGCGCCGGGCTCCGACATCGATCTCCTGTTCCTGCTGCCCTACAAGCAAACCGCCTGGGGCGAGAGCGTCGCCGAATACATGCTCTATTTGTTGTGGGATCTCGGCTTCAAGGTCGGCCATGCCACGCGCACCATCGCGCAATGCGTCCGGCTCAGCCTCGCCGACATGACCATCCGCACGGCGCTGCTCGATGCGCGTCTCATCCTCGGCGACGAGCAGTTGTTCGACGATTTCCAGCAGAGCTTCCGCAAGGACGTCCTGGACGCCGATGCCCGCGCCTTCATCGAGGCGAAGCTCGCCGAGCAGAACACCCGCCATTCACGCGCCGGCGCCTCGCGCTATCTTGTTGAGCCCAACATCAAGGAAGGCACCGGCGGCTTGCGCGATCTGCACACGTTGCACTGGCTCGCCAAGCATCTCTATCCCGACAAGGCCGAGGAAGAGTTCGTCGAGGCTGGCGTCTTCACCCGCCATGAGTATCGCAGCTTCCGCCGCTGCGAGTTCTTCTTGTGGACGGTCCGCTGCAATCTGCATTTCCTCACCGGCCGGCCCGAGGAACGCCTCAGTTTCGACCTGCAGCGTGCCATGGCCGACCGTCTCGGCTATCGCGGTCATGCCGGCTTGAGCGCGGTCGAGCGCTTCATGAAGCACTATTTCCTCGTCGCCAAGGAAGTGGGGCAGCTGACGCGCATCGTCTGCTCGGCGCTCGAGATCAAGCAGTTGAAGTCCGTGCCGAGCCTCGACACCCTGCTCGGACCTTTGAGCTGGCGCCGCCGCGCCAAGCTCCGCCGCACCTCGGATTTTCGCATCGAGAACGGCCGCATCTCCACCGTCGACAAGGACGCCTTCGTCAAGGACCCGGTGAACTTCATCCGCCTGTTCGTCTTCGCCGACGAGAACCAAGCCGCGTTCTCGCCCGAGGTGCTGCGGCAGCTCCGGGCCAATTTCCGCCTGATCGACGACGATCTGCGCAACGACCCGACCGCGAACCGCTTATTCTTGAAGCTAATCACCGACGGGCGCGATCCCGAAGGGACCTTGCGCAAGATGAACGAGGCGGGCGTGCTAGGCCGCTTCTTCACCGACTACGGCCGCGTCGTTTCGATGATGCAGTTCAACATGTATCACCACTTCACCGTGGACGAGCATTTGATCCGCACCATGGGATTCCTCTCCGGCATCGAGCGCGGTCGCCTGTCGATCGACCATCCCGTGTCGAGCGAGGTGGTGCGCACCATCGACAACCGGCGCGCGCTCTATGTCGCGGCGTTTCTGCACGACATCGCCAAGGGCCGCGACGAAGATCATTCCATCGCCGGCGCCCGCATCGCCCGAGAGCTGGGGCCGCGCCTGGGATTGAACGCGTCGGAGACCGAGACCGCGGCCTGGCTCGTCGAGCATCACTTGACCATGAGCTTGTTCGCCCAGAGCCGCGACCTGAACGACCCCAAGACCATCCGCGACTTCGCCGAGATCGTGCAGAGCCGCGAGCGGTTGAAGCTCCTCTTGATCCTCACCGTCGCCGACATCCGCGCCGTGGGCCCCGATACCTGGACCGGCTGGAAGGGCCAGCTCCTGCGCACGCTCTATTTCGAGACCGAGCCGCTGCTCGGCGGCGGCCACACGACCCTGACCCGCACCGAGCGCATGTCCCGCGCGCAGGACGCCTTGCGCGAGCGCCTGGCCGGCTGGCCCCATCAGGACCTCGAGCGCTTCATCGACCGGCATTACCCCGCCTATTGGCTGCGGACCGATCTCGACGTCATCGCCGAGCACGCCAAGCTGGTGCGCGACGCCGAGGCGCAGAACCGCACCGTGGTCACCCATATCTCCACCGACGCCTTCCGGGGCGTCACCGAGGTGACGCTGCTCGCGCCCAACCATCCGCGGCTCCTGGCGATGGTCGCGGGCGCTTGCACCGGCGCCGGCGCCAACATCGTCGACGCGCAGATCTCCACCACCCGTGACGGCATGGCGCTCGACACGATTCATCTGGAGCGCGAGTTCGACCAGGCGGAGGACGAAGAGCGCCGCGCGCGCAAGATCGCCGTCAATATCGAGCGCCTGTTGAGCGGCGAGGCTCGCGCCGCCGACGTGATGGAGAACAAGAGGAAGCCGAAGTCGCGGCTGTCCGCCTTTACCGTCGAGCCGCAAGTGGTGTTCGACAACACCCTGTCCGATGCGCTGACGGTCATCGAGATCAACGGTCTAGACCGTCCCGGCCTGCTCTATGACGTGACCCGCGAGATTTCCGACCTCAATCTCGACATCGCCTCGGCGCATATCGCCACCTTTGGCGAGAAGGCCGTCGACGTCTTCTACGTGACCGACCTCAAGGGCAAGAAGATCACGAGCTCGAGCCGCGAGTCGCTGATCCGCGAGCGCTTGACCAAGGTGCTCGTGACACGCCAGGAATCGGCGCTCGCCTCCATGTAGCCGCGTTGTCCTTCCTCTTGCCGGGCCGCAAGGCCTGGCGCATCAGAGTACGCCATGAAGCTTTATCGCGGGTTCGCCACCGTCGGCGGCATGACCGTCATCAGTCGTGTGCTCGGCTTTGTCCGCGACATGCTCATCGCCGCCGTGTTGGGCGCCTCGTCCATCACCGACGCCTTTTTCGTCGGCTTCCGCGTGCCCAACATGTTCCGGCGCATCTTCGCCGAGGGCGCCTTCAACGCGGCATTCATCCCGCTCTTCACGAAGAAGCTTCACGCCCAAGGTGACGCCGCGGCGCGCGACTTCGCGGCGCTGGCGCTGAGCGGGCTCACGCTGGTGCTCTTTGCTTTCGTAATCCTGGCCGAGATCGCCATGCCCTGGCTCATGTTGTTGCTGGCGCCGGGCTTCGCCGAGGACCCGGACAAGTTCCGCCTTGCCGTGCTCTTGGGTCGCATCGCGCTCCCCTATCTCGTCTTCATGTCGTGGGTTGCGCTCTATACCGGGCTCCTCAACACACTCGGCCGTTTCGCCGCGGCTGCCTTCGCGCCGAGCCTGCTCAATGTCGTGCTGATCCTCGTATTGCTCGGGCTGGTGGCGACGGGAACCGGCGAGCAGACCATCGCCGGCGTGGCACTCGCCTGGGGTGTCGTGGTCTCAGGCCTGCTTCAGGTCGCGGTCGTCGCCTTCGCCGCGATCCGCGCCGGGCTCCGTCTCAAGCTCGAACGGCCCAGATTCACGCCGGACATGAAGCGCCTGCTCCAACTGGCGGTGCCCGGAATGATCGCCGGCGGCATGGCGCAGATCACCATCGTCATCTCGACGATCATCGCGAGCCTTCAGGACCGCGTCGTGTCGTGGCTCTATTACGCCGACCGCATCTTCCAACTGCCGCTTGGCTTGATCGGCGTCGCCGTTGGCGTGGTGCTGCTGCCGGACCTCAGTCACAAGCTCCGCACAGGCGATCATAGAGCGGTCATCGACAGCGAGAACCGCGCGCTCGAATTCTCGCTCCTGTTGACGGTGCCCGCCGCGGTGGCCCTGTTCATCGCCTCGTGGCCGATCATGCGCGTGCTGTTCGAGCGCGGCGCCTTCACCACGGTCGATGCGCGCGCCACCGCCGGCATGCTCTCCGCGCTCGCAATCGGCCTGCCGGCCTATGTGCTGATCAAGGCGCTTCAGCCGAGCTTCTTCGCCCGCGAGGATACCAAGACGCCGATGATCTACGCGGGCATCGCCATGGCGGCCAACGCGGCCTTGAGCTACGCGCTGTTCGTCATCTTGGGTGCCGTCGGCATCGCCATCGCCACGAGCCTCACCGGCTGGATCAACGTGGTGCTGCTCGCGGCCGAGCTGCGCCGCCGCGGCGAATTCGAGCTCGACGATCAATTCCGCCGTGCTTTCGTCGGCATCGTCCTGGCCAGCCTCGCCATGGGAGCCGTGCTGTGGGGCCTGACGGCCTGGCTCGATCCGTGGTTCACGCCGGATCGCGGCCTGCTCGTGCAGATTTTCGCGCTCGCAGGGCTGATCGGCGTCGGGCTCGGGACCTATCTCGTCGTGGGCGCCTTCGCTGGCGCGCTGAAGCCCCGGACCCTGCTCAAGGACCTGCTCGGCCGCTGATTTCCGCCAAAAAAGCGTGGTTTGCCTCCGCGCCGCTCTCCGCTATGTTGCAGCGCAACAAAAGCGGGGAATTGCCATGGAAGGTCGGCCGCGCCGTAGCGCGCTCTATATGCCAGGCTCCAACACGCGCGCGCTGGAAAAGGCGAAAGCCATCCCGGCGGACGCGCTGATCTTCGACCTCGAAGACGCCGTGGCGCCCGATGCCAAAATCCAAGCGCGCGAGCAAGTCTGCGCCGCCGTCAAGGAAGGCGGCTATGGCGGCCGCGAGGTGGTGATCCGGGTGAATGCGCTGGAGACGCCCTGGGGCGCTCAAGACATCATCGCCGCGTGCGAGGCCGCGCCCGACGCGATCCTCGTGCCCAAGGTGATCCATTCCGGCGACATCATCTCCGCCGCCAAGCTCCTGCAAAGCGTGCACGCGCCGGAGAAGGTGCGGCTGTGGGCCATGATGGAGACGCCCATGGCCATCCTCAACGCGCGCACCATCGCCGCCACCGCCGTCTACAAGGACAACCGCCTCTCCTGCCTCGTCATGGGCACCAACGACCTCATCAAGGAATCGCGCGCCCGGGCGCTCCACGACCGTTTTGCCGTGGTGCCCTGGCTCGCCATGACGCTCGTCGCCGCGCGCGCCTACAAGCTCGACATCATCGACGGCGTCTATAACGACTTCCGCGACGAGGTGGGCCTGCGCGACGAGTGCGAGCGCGGCCGCATCCTCGGCATGGACGGCAAGACGCTGATCCATCCGAGCCAAGTCGGCCCGTGCAACGAGATCTTCTCGCCGACCCAGGAGGAGGTCGACTGGTCGCGTCAGGTCATCGACGCCTTCGGCCAGCCGGAGAACGAGAAGAAGGGTGTCATCGTGGTCGACGGGCACATGGTGGAGCGGCTGCATTTCGCCATGGCCCAGCGCACCGTGGCCATCGCCGAGCAGATCCGCCAGATGGAGAAGGCTTGCGGCTAGCTGTCTGGTCCTTGCGCTGAGTGCGCTTGCGCGAAAGCCTGCCCCAAGCCATAACGCGCGGGCCATGCAAGAGAACAGCAAACATAAGCCCCGGGTCTTCTCGGGCGTCCAGCCGACGGGCAATCTCCATCTCGGCAACTATCTCGGCGCCATCACCCGCTTCGTGGCGCTTCAGGACGAGCATGAGTGCCTGTATTGCGTGGTCGATCTCCACGCCATCACCGTGTTCCAGGACCCGGACGAGCTGACCCACAACACGCGCGAGGTCACGGCGGCCTTCATTGCCGCAGGGATAGATCCCACCCGCCAGATCATCTTCAATCAGAGCCAGGTGTCAGGGCACGCCGAGCTCGCCTGGATCTTGAACTGCGTGGCCCGCCTCGGCTGGCTGAACCGCATGACCCAGTTCAAGGAGAAGGCCGGCAAGGACCGCGAGAACGCGAGCGCGGGTCTCTATGTCTATCCGAACCTCATGGCGGCCGACATTCTGCTCTATCACGCGACCCATGTGCCGGTCGGCGAGGACCAGAAGCAGCATCTCGAACTCGCCCGCGACATCGCCCAGAAGTCAAACAACGACTTCGCCAAGACCATTGCGCGCGCCGACTATCCGGGCGGCTTCTTCCCGCTGCCCGAGCCGCTGATCGCCGGACCGGCGACGCGGGTCATGAGCTTCCGCGACGGCACCAAGAAGATGTCGAAGTCAGACCCGTCGGATCTGAGCCGCATCAACCTCACCGATGACGCCGATGCCATCGCCAAGAAGATCAAGAAGGCGAAGACCGATCCGGAGCCGTTGCCGTCCGAGGTGGAGGGGCTCGAGGCGCGCGCGGAAGCCGACAACCTCATCGGCATCTATGCGGCGCTTCAGGGCACGCAAAAAGATGTGGTGTTGCGTCAATATGGCGGCGCGCCCTTCTCGAAGTTCAAGGAAGCGCTGGCCGAGCTCGCCACGGAGAAGCTCACGCCCATCGGCGACGAGATGCGCCGGCTCCTGGCCGATCCGGTCGAGATCGACCGGATTCTCGCCGACGGCGCCTCTCGCGCGCACGCCATTGCCGATCCGATCCTGGCCAAGACCAAGGACATCGTCGGCTTCATCCGCAGCTAGAGCCTAAGCCTCGACCCCGGTGCCGATGGGGCAGGAGACGCCCGTGCCGCCGAGCCCGCAATAGCCGGCCGGGTTCTTGGCCAGATACTGCTGGTGGTAGCCCTCCGCAAAATAGAACGTGGGCGCAGGCTTGATCTCGGTGGTGATGGGTCCCATGCCGCTCGCGCGGAGCGCCGCCTCATAGGCCGCTTTGGACGCTTCCGCCGCCCGCCGCTGATCCTCGGACGTGTAGTAGATGCCGGAGCGGTACTGGGTGCCGACGTCGTTGCCCTGGCGCATGCCTTGGGTCGGGTTGTGGCTCTCCCAGAAGACTTTCAGCAGTTCGTCATAGCCGATGCGCTTCGGGTCGAAGACCACGAGCACGGCCTCGGTATGCCCTGTGCGCCCGGAGCACACTTCCTCGTAAGTGGGGTTGGGCGTCGATCCGCCCGCATAGCCCACCGCCGTCACGGTGACGCCGTCGAGCTCCCAGAATTTTCGCTCCGCGCCCCAGAAGCAGCCGAGGCCGAAGATCGCCGTCTCGGCGCCTTCCGGGTAGGGGCCTTTCAGGGCGCCGCCGAGGACGTAATGCTGCTCCGCCGTGGGCAGGGGCTCGGCGCGCCCGGGCAGGGCCTCGTCGGGCGAGGGAATAGAAAGAGGTTTGCGTGAGAAGCTGAACATGGAGGTCTCCGTTTGGCCGTCCCCCCGAACGTCCGGCTAGTTGATGAACACCTCGACCGGCTTGCGCTTTTGGCCGAGCCAATAGAGGAACACGCCGAGAATGCCGAACACGACCCAGGTCGGCGCGCTCAGGATGGCGACGATCACCGGGTCCCACAGCCATTTGCCGACGGTGGTCTCGATCCAGGTCTTCGAGACGGTCAGCGTGTCGGGCGCCAGCTGCCGCCACTGCTCGCCCATGGGCGTCACCACCCACGCGCCGCCCCCCGCCAGGCTCTTGGTGGCGTCGACGACGGCGGCGACCATGGCGAGCAACAGCAGCCAGACGCCGAGAATGCGAAGGATCAGAAGCATGAGCGATAAGTGGCCAATCGCGAGTTTCCGATTACATAAGCCATCGTCCGATCACGTTCAAACGGTGCTTTGGTCACGTTCCGGCGATCTCGCAAGGCTCGCTTGAATGGGGAGGGCGCTTCGGTATAGTGCGCCGCTTTCCGGAAGCATTCCTATTCTGGGAGAGGTGGCCGAGTGGTTGAAGGCGCACGCCTGGAACGCGTGTAGGCGGGTAACCGTCTCGAGGGTTCGAATCCCTCTCTCTCCGCCAGGAATGCGCCTGCAATGCCCGCGGTTCGCCGTGCCGTGCCCGATGCCTCACTCCTGACATCAGCGGTCGGGACAATCGCTGCCAGCTTAGCCGCGCCAGCACGAGATGGCCTCGATGATCACCCTTTACGCATTCGGCGAGGCGTTCGGGCTCCCCGACATGAGCCCGTTCGTGACCAAGGTCGAGACTCTGCTCAAGATGGCCGGGCTCGATTATCGAGTGCAGACCGGAGGCTTCAACAAGGCGCCGAAGGGCAAGCTGCCCTATATCGAGGACGACGGCGAGGTCATCGCGGACTCGACCTTCATCCGCGAACACCTGGAGAAGAAATACGGCATCGACTTCGATCGCGGGTTAGACGCCGAGCAGCGCGCCGTCGCTTGGGCCTTCGAGAAGATGCTGGAGGACCACGCCTATTGGGCGTTCCTGCACTCCCGCTGGGTTGACGAGAACAACTTCCGCGTCACGTCGGGCTACTTCGATCGGGTGCCGATGCCTATGCGTCTGGTCGTCCGGCGTATGGCGCGGCGGCAAATTCGATCCGAGATCCAGGGCCATGGCATGGGGCGCCACACGCCGGAGGAGATCGTCGCGCTCGGTACGCGGTCGCTCGATGCCGCGGCGACGTTCCTCGCCGAAAAGCCATTCATGATGAGCGCCGAGCCCACCGGTCTCGATGCCACCGTTTTCGCCTTTGTCGTCGGCGGGCTCTGTCCTTCCTTCGAGACGCCGCTGCGCGGCGCGGTCGAAGGCCACGGCAATCTCAAGCGCTATGTCGGACGCATGGCCGAGCGATTCTTTCCGGAGCAGACGGAGATCGCTCGCTGGGTCGCTTGAGGTCGTCCTACCAGTAGTCCGGCACGAAGTTCTGGTCCTCCATCGGCGGGCGCACATAGTCGTCGGCCTTGGGCCGCGGCGGGAGTTGCGGCGGGGTCGGCGTGAGATCGCCATACTCGACCATGCTGAGCAGATGGGTGATGCAGTTGAGCCGCGCCAGCTTCTTGTTGTCGGCCTTCACCACATACCAGGGCGCCTGCTTGATATCGGTATGGGCGAACATGGTGTCCTTGGCGCGCGAATAGTCGACCCAGCGCGACCGCGACTCCACGTCCATCGGGCTCAGCTTCCAGCTGCGAGTGCGGTCGTTCATGCGCTTCTGGAAGCGCCGCTCCTGCTCCTCGTCGCTCACCGAGAACCAGTATTTGACTAAGATGATGCCGGACCGCACGAGCATGCGCTCGAACTCGGGGCAGCTGCGCAGGAACTCCTGATATTCGATGTCGCTGCAGAAGCCCATCACCCGTTCGACGCCGGCGCGGTTGTACCAGCTGCGGTCGAACAGGACCATTTCGCCGGCGGCCGGCAGATGCGGCACGTAGCGCTGGAAGTACCATGACGTCTTATCGCGTTCCGACGGCGTCGCCAGCGCCACGACGCGGCACAGACGCGGATTGAGACTCTCGGTGATGCGCTTGATGACGCCGCCTTTGCCGGCGGCGTCGCGCCCCTCGAAGATCACCACGACACGCAGCTTCTCGTGCTTGATCCACTCCTGCATCTTGACCAGTTCGACCTGAAGGCGCGCGAGTTCCTTCTCATAGGCCTTGGTGCTGATCTTCTTGGTCTTCGCCTTAAGGTCCCCGACATGCAGGTCGGCGGCGGCGAGGTCCTCGTCAGAGAGATGTTTGCCGTTCTTTTTCTGCTTCTTGGCCTTCTTCGCTTCCTTGGTCATGGCGTCCACGGTCACCCCCACTTCAGTGTGTGCCGGGGGGCGGAATGACTACAGCTGAGGCGCGCCCCGGGAAAATCGCCGCATTCTTGTGCAGCGCAAACGCGACATCGCGCTTGCGCTACAACCGGAGCAAGTTGTGCAATGCATGTGCCAGCGGTTGCAAGCAGGGCGCGCGAGGTTCTGTGTGGAAGCCTACTCGGCCGCCGCCCCCCGCCTAGGGGCAGTCGGGCCCGAGATACTTGCCGTCGATATTCACGCCCATGTGGCTTATGGCGCCCAGCGGCGGATCGAAGGTCGTTTTCAGGATGGCGTGATAGCGGGTGTCGAAATCGCCGGTGAAGGTGGTGCTGATGGTTTGCTTGCCCTCTTTGGTGGTGCACACCACATCGACGATGACGCCCTCGTTGAGCGGCGTCAGCTTGGGTTCGGTGCAATCGCCGCCCTCGGGCCGCACGATGTCGTCGTCCTCGCCGATGCAGACTTTGATCTTGGTCATGCCGGAAACGGGCGCCACTGTGGTGATCTCCCAATAGCCGGGCTTGCGCGACGGTACGGCGTCGATGGCCGCGTGAAGCGGAGCGGCGGATAGCAGGGCCGTGCAGAGCGCGGCGCCAAACAGAAGATGTCTCATGCGGCCCTCGTGATTGTTGCGGGAAGCCCTCTTGCGGGACCTTTGTGCTGTGACAGAGAACCGAGACGCCGCCAACGGCCGGGACCGGGCATCGTGCCAAAAGGGCGCCGGCACTCTTCCTCGATCTGCATTGGCAAAATTCAATCGCCGCGCGATTGTCACGCCCAGGCTTTCGGCCCATGACAAATCTGGGCTGAAGTGACATGTGTCCCGCCATGACCGATGACGATGTCCTTGCGATCCTGGAGAAGCGCCTCGGCCGGCGGCACGCGCGCCAGCGCCTCGGCATCGAGAGGGATCATGAGGCGCAGGTCTTCGGCCAAGGCATCAACTTCTTCCATATCGAGAACCTGACCCTGGGGCACATGGCGATCCGCGCCGTGCTCATGGCCACCGGTCTCTATTGGCGGGGCTTGCGCAACGCGGCGAAGGTCGAGCTCAAGCGCAATGTCATTGGTGTCCCGCGGTTGCCCGAGGCTTTCGACGGCTTCACCATCCTCCAGCTCACCGACCTCCATGTCGACATGAGCGAGGCCGCCATGGCGCGCGTGATCGAGCTCGTCAAAGATCTCAACTACGATCTCTGCATTCTGACCGGAGACTATCGCGGCAAGACTTGGGGCCCGTATGAGGCGTCGCTCGCCGGCATGGCCAAGGTCTGCGCCGCCCTGAAGGGCCCGGTCTATGGCGTGCTCGGCAATCACGACACCATTCTCATGGTGCCGGGTCTGGAGCAGATGGGCGTGCGGATGCTTCTCAACGAGGCCGAGATCGTCGAGCGTGAGGGCAAGCGCATTCATCTCGCCGGCGTCGACGACGCGCATTTCTATCGCATGGACAATATCGAGAAGGCGGCGGACGCCATTCCCCACGAGGAGTTCTCGATCCTCGTCACGCATACACCGGAGATCTACCGGCAGGCCGCGCACGCCGATTTCGACGTGCTGCTGAGCGGCCACACCCATGGCGGCCAGATCTGCCTTCCGGGTGGGATCCCCATCACGCTGAGCGCGGTGCTGCCCCGCGGCTTGGGCTCGGGGGCCTGGCGCCACCACGAGATGATCGGCTACACCGCCGTCGGCGCCGGCTCGTCCGTCGTGCCGGTGCGCTTCAACTGTCCGCCCGAGATCACCCTGCACCGGCTCACCCGGACGGACGCCGGTCGCGCCGGTCAATAAGGCTCGTCGCGGATGCCGAGCTTGAACAGGATGCGGGACACGATCAGCGAAGCGACGAAGAAGATCGCCGTACCGGTCACGATGTCGAGAACGGTCACCGGCAGCAGTAGCCGGCTCGCGATAAACGGAAACAACGATTCCGGAATGTGATCGAGTCCGATCGCCCGGCTGCTTGACGGAAGTCCCAGCCGCCGTTTGGTGAAGCTGGAGACGAGGTCTCCGGCCATGGCCGCGATGGCGACCACCAAACCGATCTCCCAGCCCATTCCCAGCAGCATGGCGGCGATGGGTGTTGCCACGAGACAAACCGCAATGCCGCGGATGGTTTTCGTGGATCCAAAGAGAGGCCGCCCGTCGACGAACCTGGCGCCGCCATCGAGCGGCTGGGCGAGCGTATCTCCGAGCAATCTTTTGGCGAGGGGCGGCGCGGCATTGGCCACGGTCACCAGCACGAGAAGCTCGAAGATCAACATTGGCTGCATGGAGGAGATCCCTGCTGGTTCGCCGGCCAACCCGCCTCGTCCGATCGCTCAAGTCGCTAGTCTCTAGGGCACCAGTCTCTAGGGCATATGGCCCCTCGGGGCTGGCGCGGCGAGACAAACGGGCAAATTGCCCCCTTGCCTCAACCCCGCCGTTTGGCCCAAGTCTCCCCAACTCAGTCACGTCTGCCCGCCTTAGTCTTGCAAAGGCTCACGCGTCATGTCGACGGAAGCGCACAACGACAGCCCCTCAACCGGCGCGGCCCCCCGCACCGCGGTGGCTGTGCTCGCCGCCATCAGCGTCTGTCACATGCTGAACGACGTGATCCAGTCGCTGATCATGGCGATCTATCCGATGCTGAAGACGGGCTTGGCGCTCGACTTCGCGCAGATCGGGCTCATCACCTTCACCTTCCAGGCCACCGCCTCGGTGCTGCAGCCGCTCGTCGGCTACATCACCGACCGCTACCCGACTCCTTACTCCTTGGTGGTCGGCATGGGGTCTTCGCTCCTCGGCCTGATCCTGATCGCCTTCGCCTCCACCTATGCGGCCGTGCTTGTCGCCGCGGCGCTGATCGGCATGGGCTCTTCGGTGTTCCACCCGGAATCCTCGCGCGTGGCGCGCCTCGCCTCGGGCGGCCGCCACGGCATGGCACAGTCGGTGTTCCAGGTGGGCGGCAATTTCGGCACGGCGCTCGGGCCGCTGCTCGCCGCCTTCGTCGTGCTCCCCTACGGCCAAGGCACCATCGCCTGGTTCTCGGTGGTGGCGCTGCTCGGCATGGTGCTGCTGACGGGCGTCGGCACCTGGTATGGCAAGACCCTGAAGCTGAAGCGCGCCGCGCCCGCCGAGGAGCGCGAGGCCATCGCCGCGCTTGGGCGCCGCAAGGTGGCGATTTCGATCGGCCTGTTGGTGACGCTCACCTTCTCCAAGCACTTCTACTTGGTGTCGATCACGAGCTTCTATATTTTCTACTTGATCCACACCTTCGACCTGCCGGTGCAGACCGCGCAGCTTTATCTGTTCCTGTTCTTGGGCGCGGTCGCGGCTGGCACGGTGATCGGCGGCCCGATCGGTGACCGTATCGGCACGCGGCGGGTGATCTGGTGGTCGATCCTCGGCGTGCTGCCCTTCACCTTGGCGCTGCCGTATGTGGGGCTATTTGGCACAGCCGTGCTCAGCGTGATCATCGGCGTCATCCTCGCCTCCGCCCACCCGGCCATCATCGTCTACGCGCAAAGTCTCTTGCCGGGCAGGGTCGGCATGGTGGCGGGGCTGTTTTTTGGGCTCGCCTTCGGCATCGCGGGCATCGGCGCGGCCCTTCTCGGCCGGCTCGCCGACGCCACCTCCATCACCTTCGTCTACCATGTGTGCGCCTTTTTGCCCGCCATCGGTCTGCTCGCGGCCTTCCTGCCAGAGACCGCCAAGCCAAAGCCGCCCAAACACGAGAAAAATGCGGGGACCGAGGCGATCGTCTCCCGCCAGTTGACAAGATAACGACGCCTCATCTTCTGCGCCCGCCGCTTCTGTTCAAAAAGCGTCTTGGTTTTGTCTTAGGGGTCTTCTCTCAGGGCGGGACCAGGAGCGGGCGCTTCTCTCTAAGGCTCGCGCCAATGTTGAATGAGTCGGGCCGTGTCCGCAAATGCGAGACTCGACAGTCGGTTGGGGGTAATATGACGGCCGAGCGCCAAGGCTGAGGCTGCGTTTGGCGCTTTTCCGTATCAGTTTTTGCGTACTTGCCGGGCGGCGGTCGGCGGGCCTAAGGGCTTGCGGTCATTCCCCTCCTCGGCATGGCGTTCTGTTCTGTTGAGGTCAGTTACTAGGGGGCGATTCGATGCGTGATATTCGCGGGGACCTACAAGACCGTGCCAGCTTCCTCGAGGAGCAAATAAATGGAGCACAGGCACAATTCGAAAAACTAATCGAGCAGTTGAAGCGGGAGCATCAGCCAAGGTCGAGGACCTTCAGGCCGAGCTCGAGGCCGTGACGACGCTCATGGAGGTCGAGTATCGGCGGCTGACCAGTGCGGCGCCGGTGCAAGACGAGCGCCGCCGCGCGGCACCGCCTGAGGCCGAACCGCGCCGACAGGCGCCCCTGCCGCAGCGTCCGAGGCCGAGCACCGTCCGGTACAGCATGCCGAGCACTATCGGAGGCC
>NZ_LPWF01000001.1 GCF_001723305.1 Methyloceanibacter superfactus | reverse complement strand
CATCCCTCGTCCATGAGGACGCGAGCTGCAGACCGTCTGTCGTTCGGGACTTGGGACACGGCGCCCGGGGCGGCGCGGTACGGATGGGCTGATCTCGGACGAAGATTCCCGATAGGCCCGGACCACCGCGCCACGGCTAACGGACCAACCTCGGGGGTCCCCGCTTCGCCCACCTGCGCTGTAACGCGTGTGTCGTCGGGTGAGGTGCGCGATCTCTATGCGCGCATCTGTGCCACTGGTGAGAAGCCGTGCGGAAGGGGGCTGTAAAACCATCGCCGGATGCGGGGCGCCGAGAGGTC